>NZ_CAXSNO010000006.1:283138-361092 GCF_964238835.1 Parabacteroides sp. 20_3
CATATCCGCCTTTCAAAGGATTCTCCCTTTAAGACGGCGCAAAGATAGGTATAAATTCTGATTACACAAACCTTTTGCGAACTTTTTTATCCATCCACTTACTTATAGATCGCTTTCTTTCCCGCTAACAATGTGTTACGCATCAAAGAAATGATTGTCATAGGCCCTACGCCACCCGGAACCGGAGTGATATAGGAACATTTAGGAGCGACCTCGTTAAACAAGACATCTCCCGTTAACTTAAATCCGCTCTTGGTTACGCTGCTTGGCATACGGGTTGTTCCCACGTCAACGATCACGGCGCCTTCCTTCACCATATCCCCTTTCAAGAATTCAGGAACACCTAAAGCCACGATAATAATATCAGCAGACAAGCACATCTCCTTCAAGTTCTTAGAACGGCTATGGCATACGGTCACCGTACAATCGCCCGGATAAGATTTCTGCATCATCAAGGTAGCCATCGGCTTGCCGACAATATTGCTGCGTCCCAAAACCACGCAATGCTTTCCTTGCGTCTCGATATGATAACGCTTCAATAATTCCAAGATACCGGCAGGCGTAGCCGATACGAAACAAGGCAAACCGATAGACATACGTCCCACGTTAATCGGATGGAAACCGTCCACGTCTTTACGATAATCGATCGCCTCAATCACCTTCTGCTCGGATATATGTTTCGGAAGCGGAAGCTGTACGATAAAGCCATCCACATCCGGATCATTATTTAACTCATCGACCTTACGAAGCAATTCTTCCTCCGTAACATCCTCCTCAAAGCGAATTAAGGTAGACTTAAAACCAATCTCCTGACAAGTCTTGACTTTACTAGCCACATAAGTCTCGCTACCACCGTCATGGCCCACCAAAATAGCAGCCAAGTGAGGGATCTTACCTCCGGCAGCCTTGATCTGGGCTACCTCCTCAGCCATCTCCTTCTTCATCTGAGCGGAAACGGCCTTACCATCCAGCAATTGATAATGTTGTTCTTCCATATTATTGATTGTCTCCTGTTAATTAACGTCTGAACGAAGGCTTCATCGAAGGTAGCTTCATCTTCCCCGACTTTGCGGAAGTAAGCATACGCATCATCTTACGGGTCTCATCAAATTGCTTGATCAGCTTGTTCACCTCCTGGATGCTCGTACCGCTACCTTTAGCGATACGCTGACGGCGTGAGCCATTCAAGATAGCCGGGTTGCTGCGCTCATCCGGAGTCATCGAATAAATGATAGCCTCGATACTCTTGAACGCGTTATCATCGATATCCACATCTTTCAATGCCTTTCCTACACCCGGGATCATGGATGCCAACTCTTTCAAGTTACCCATCTTCTTGATCTGTTGGATCTGGGAGATAAAGTCGTTAAAATCGAACTGGTTCTTAGCGATCTTCTTCTGCAAACGTTTCGCTTCTTCCTCGTCATATTGCTCTTGCGCACGTTCCACCAAAGACACGATATCACCCATGCCTAAGATTCGATCCGCCATACGTTCTGGGTGGAAAATATCCAAGGCATCCATCTTCTCGCCCGTACCGACAAACTTAATCGGCTTATCAACAACCGTACGGATCGACAAAGCGGCACCACCACGGGTATCACCATCCAACTTCGTAAGTACGACGCCGTCGAAGTTCAGCCGCTCATTAAATTCCCTCGCGGTATTCACGGCATCCTGACCC
Source organism: Parabacteroides sp. 20_3 (assembly GCF_964238835.1). Lineage (NCBI taxonomy): Bacteria > Pseudomonadati > Bacteroidota > Bacteroidia > Bacteroidales > Tannerellaceae > Parabacteroides > Parabacteroides sp. 20_3. Next base: position 284,823 of record NZ_CAXSNO010000006.1, read on the forward strand.
GTCATGGCATCTACCACGAACAAGGTCTCATCCGGCTGGATAGCGCTCTTGATAGCGGCGATCTCGTTCATCATCTGCTCATCGATAGCCAAACGACCGGCGGTATCCACGATCACGACGTCATTGCCTTTAGCCCGTGCCTCGCGGATAGCGTTCATAGCGATCTCCACCGGATTCTTATTCTCCAATTCCATGTATACCGGAACACCTACCTGCTCTCCGACTACACGCAACTGCTCGATAGCTGCCGGACGATACACGTCGCAAGCGGCTAATAATGGTTTCTTATTTTTCTTGGTCTTTAATAAAGACGCTAGTTTACCAGTGAAAGTAGTCTTACCCGAACCTTGCAAACCGGACATCAATATAATGGCGGGATTTCCCTGCAAATTCACGTCGACTGCCGTACCTCCCATCAAGCTGGCCAACTCATCGTGAACAATCTTAACCATCAACTGACTAGGCTTAACCGATGTAAGCACGTTCTGTCCTAAAGCCTTCTCTTTTACCGTATCCGTAAAACTCTTGGCAACCTTATAATTGACGTCGGCATCCAACAACGCTTTACGCACATCCTTCAATGTTTCCGCCACATTGATCTCGGTAATCTTGCCTTCGCCCTTCAACAGTTTAAACGATCTGTCTAACCTTTCGCTTAAGTTCTCAAACATAATTCGTATGTGTATTTATATTATTTTCTACTGGATTAAGGGGCAAAGGTACGAAAAAGAGATGAGTATGCGATGAAAGCGATCTCGAAATTCTTCACTTCTCAACGTTTTAGTATACGGATCGAATTAAGAACCGCCAGCAAAGATACGCCTACATCCGCGAAAACAGCTTCCCAAAGCGTGGCAAAACCGAAGGCTCCCGCCACAAGGACTATCACCTTCACGCCAATAGATCCCACGATATTCTGACGGACGATATTCCGGGTAGCACGTCCGATAGAAATAGCTTCCGCTACTTTAGAGGGCTGGTCCGTTTGGATAACCACGTCCGCGCTCTCGATGGCCGCATCCGATCCCAATCCACCCATCGCAATACCGACATCACTTAAAGCCAGTACCGGCGCATCGTTCATCCCATCGCCCACAAAGGCAACCGACTTATCCGGCTCCGCCGTTAATCGCTCTATATAAGCGGCTTTATCCTCCGGCAGCAGATTACCATACGCTTTATCGACACCCAAACGCTCAGCGAATTGATTCACGATCTCTTGCTTATCCCCGGACAACAAGCAAATATCTTTAACATCCAGATCCTTTAACCGACGAATCGCATCCACGGCATCCTTCTTCAAGGTATCCGAAAGGAGAAGATGCCCCGCATATTTCCCATCGATCGCACAAACCACCACGGTAGAAACACTATCGGATAATTCCTTCGGGACAGGAATATCACGTTCGGCCAATAAACGAATGTTACCGACAAGCACCTGCCGACCGTTCACGATAGCCTCGACACCATGCCCTGCCAATTCCCGCATGTCAGTGATTTCCATCGGCACGCTATCTTGTTTTTCCGCATAGCGAACTACAGCCTGCGCTACCGGATGGGTACTTTTCCGCTCTACTGATAACAAAATACTCAAAAGATCAGAAACCGGGATCTCCGTGCTTTCCACCGTTGTGACCTCAAAACGCCCGGTAGTCAATGTACCGGTCTTATCGAACGCTACCGTATTTACCCGTGTGATCGCATCTAAATAATTACCGCCCTTAAATAATATCCCGGCACGAGAAGCGGCGCCTATACCACCGAAATACCCGAGCGGAACACTTATAACCAAGGCACAAGGACAAGAAATAACCAAGAAAACCAATCCCCTATATAACCAATCCGAGAAAACATACAGGAAAGAAGGCGTCACCATCCCTACCAAAGCAGGAACCGACACGATTAGAAACGACAGAAGAATCACGATTGGGGTATAAATCCGTGCGAAACGCCGAATAAACAATTCCGCCGGCGCTTTCCGCTCCGAGGCATCTTTCACCAAAGCCAAAATACGGGCCAAGGCACTTTGCTCGTACGGCCGATTCACTTGTATACGTACCGCCTGCCCCTGCACGATCATTCCGGCAAGCACCTCCTCACCCTCACGGATAGAACGAGGCATACTTTCCCCGGTTAATGCCGAGGTATCGAACTGTGCCTCGGCTTCCAATAAAACGCCATCCAAAGGCACACGTCCGCCGGGCTTCACCTCGATCCGCTCGCCTACTTTCACATCCTTCGGAGATACATTCATATATGTACCCGTCCGCCATACATCCGTTCGTTCCGGCCGGACATCTAATAAGTCACTGATATTCTTCGAGGCTTTATTCACGGCTAGAAGTTGCAACCTCTCTCCTACCGTATAGAAAAGCATCACGGCTACGGCCTCGGGATACTCCCCAATACAAAACGCCCCGATCGAGGCGATCGCCATTAACGAGAACTCACTAAAAAAGTCTTTCCGCAAAGCCGCTTCCCAAGCTTCTCGCATAACAGGAAGTCCTACCGGCAAAAAAGCGACCAGAAACCAAATGGCCTCTATCCAAGACTCAGCAAACCAACTTATCCCCGAGTACTTCCCGATAAGTCCTATCACCAACAAAACGAAAGAAACCGTCGGCATCCATAAACCGGAACTTCCGTGCGAATGGCAATGTTCGCATCCACATGTTGTACTCATAATCTTATCTATTTTAATTATTTACTTCTTGATTACGGTACAAAGGTAAGAGAAGGGAGTTGCAACTTGATTGCAAATTATCAGGGTTTCTGAAAACGTCGCTTATTACACAATGGGCAAACACCCTTTACCGTATAATTAATGGTATCCATTATATATCCTTCCGGCAATTGAGCGACCGGGATCTTGATATTATTTAAACAAGAGGTTTTACGGCATACCTCGCAGAAAAAATGAATATGCCTATCACCCACTGGGCATGTCTCCGAACGGCTCTGGCATATCTCATATTTTATAGAGCCACTACCATCTTCGAAAGAATGGATCGCATGATGTTCCAATAACAAGGCCAATGAACGGGAAATGGTCGATTTATCCAACGTCTCCAACTCCGCCTCCAATTCGAACAGGGAAGCCGGGCTGGTTCGTTCTGATAATTTTTGCAAGACAAGGATCCGTGCGGCAGTAGGCCGTACTCCTTTTCCTACCAACATATCTTCACATTGCTTCGTGGACATGAGTTACCTTTCTTATTTGATTACAATACAAAAATACGAACAATTTCCCAATATTCACAGTTCAAAAAAACACGTACATGTTTTTCAGAATTCACGTACGTGTTTTCGAAAAAAGACGTACGTGTTTTTTCCCCTCATATACTTATATTCTTTTATTTTGCCAAGAGGCTTTCTTTAAATAGATTACGCTAGCGACGAGCAATCCACTATAGTAAATAGCCTCTGTCAAGAAGCATACGGCTACCGGCAAACGCAAACGCATCCCCGCGACATATACAAAAAGCACATACAGAATCAATACCACCGCTTCCATAAAAAGCGCAGAACGTGTATTTCCCGTACCCGACACCCCGTTGAACGCCACATTAGCAACCGATCCGATCAATAAAGAACCGACAATCACGTAGACGGATGGAACCGAGGCCGCCACTAATGAAGCGTCATTCGTATAAACAGACACGACCCATCCCGGCATCAAACTGACAATAGCGGCAAACACGACCATAATGCCCAACGATAACTTACAGATCTTCCAGATAGTCGGTATAACTTGATTGATCGCTCCCGCCCCGATACTATTACTCACGAACGTGTTTGTCGTGGTCGCCAAGGAATTAACGGGAATCAACATCACGACGTAAATACTACGTACGATATTCGCCACCGCCAACTCCCGTTGCCCCAAATGCTCCACAGCGATAAAGAACATAAACCAAGTAGCGATAGACAAGAAATATTGCAGCATCGTGAACACGGAAATATCCAGCACCCGTTTCAACAAGCCAAAATCGAAAGAACGAATCTGATTAAGCGCATATTTACGTATATCTACGGTAAGTCTCGTGTAAACCACGAAAAAGAGAATCGATACCGCCTCGGCTATGACGGAAGCGATAGCCGCCCCTTGAATACCCATCTTTGGAAATCCGGCATGTCCGAAAATCAAAAGATAATCCAGTAAGACATTCGTCATTGCCATCAAGACAGCGTTCAATGTCAACACCTTTGTACGGGTAATACCAATAAAAAGAGCTCGGAACATCACGTTCACGAAAGAGAAGAAGAAGCCAAACACACGCCAATCCAAAAATTCCTCCGTGGCATTCAAGATAGCGTCCGAAGAAATCAATACACGCATCACGTCTCCCGCGAAAAAACGAGAAAACAAGAACAATATAGCAGCCAGCGACAATAGGAAGAAAACGCCTTGTATCATGACAGGCCCTATCTGGTCATAACGTCCCTCTCCGTTTCTACGGCCAATCACGATTTGAGATCCCGTACTAAAACCGAAGGCGATCGTAAAAGCGCAGATATAATAAAGTCCTCCCATAGCGGAAGCCCCCAACTCGACTTCACCAACCCTACCTAGAAAAGCCGTATCAGTCACGTTTATCACGTTTTGCGCCAACAAGCTCAAAAAGATCGGGTAGCTAACATTCCATATATTCCTGTTCGTGTACATAACTCGCTTATTACTTAAATTTATGAAGATAAAAAAAGCCCGCCGCATCCCGACGAGCTTTTCTTATGATTAGAGATCTCTACAAAGTCTAGTGTCTACTATATCAACTTATTTGTCGCCGTATCGGGAAATACCACGGAAGGCTTGAATGTTTTCGCCTCCTCGAAATCCATCATGGCATACGACATAACGATAATAATATCTCCGGGTTGAGCCTTACGGGCAGCCGCTCCGTTCAAGCAAACTACTCCCGAGCCACGTTCGCCCTTGATAATATACGTCTCAAAACGTTCTCCGTTATTATTATTCACGATCGAGACCTTCTCGTTCGCGATCAAATTAGCGGCGTCCAACAAATCCTCGTCGATAGTGATGCTACCGATATAGTTTAAGTTAGCTTCCGTTACCGTTACCCGGTGAATTTTTGACTTTACTACCTCTATAAACATGTATGACTTATAATTAGTATTTGATATTGTCGATCAAACGTACCTCTCCGCAATATACCGTGATGCAACCTACCGGATAATCGGTATCCGACCAGTTCTTGATAGACTCTAACGTATTGCCATCTACGATCTCGTAGTACTCAACTTCCATGACAGGATCGCTATTAATCGTATTGACAACATAGTCAATCACCTCTTGTACGCTTTTTTCGGGCACAAAGGTAGTACTTTCTTTTAACGTACGAGCAATTAACGGAGCTTTTTGACGTTGTTCCGGTGTCAAACGGGTATTCCGGCTACTCAAGGCCAAGCCATCGCCCTCACGAACGATCGGGCAAGCATTGATCGTTACAGGGATATTCAATTGTCTCACCATCGCCCGGATCACAGCGATCTGCTGGAAATCCTTTTCCCCGAAATAAGCGTTATCCGGCTCTACGATATAGAACAACTTACTTACTACCTGCGCTACACCGTTAAAATGCCCCGGACGCTTAGCGCCTTCCATTACCTCAGATACCGTTCCCAAATCAAACGTACGGGTATCTGGCTCCGGATACATCTCTTCTACAGAGGGAGCGAATACATAGTCACAACCGGCAGATTCTAATAACGCACAATCAGCCTCCAACGTACGGGGATACGTTTCCAAGTCGTGTTTGTCATTAAATTGGGTTGGATTTACAAAAACACTGACTACACATACATCATTGTTTTTCACGCAATGTTGTACCAAGCTAAGATGTCCATTATGCAGTGCTCCCATGGTAGGAACAAAGCCAATTTTCTTATTATCCTGCTTTGCCTCAGCAAGATAAGCCTTCAAATCTTTAATACTATTTACTATTTTCATCAGATAGATGCTTAATTGACGGTGCAAAGCAACTAAATAATTACCGTAAATAAAAGATTTTTCGTATCTTTGTAGCGTCTTTATAAAACTAGTTTACAGAATGGATGCAAAAAAAATCTTGTTTATAGCCCAAGAAATCACTCCCTACCTTCCCGAATCCGAGATCGCGACAATATGTAGAAATTTGCCGCAAGGAATTCAGGAGCGTGGTCGCGAAATCAGGACATTCATGCCAAAATTCGGAAATATCAACGAGCGCCGCAATCAGTTGCACGAGGTTATCCGTCTGTCTGGTATGAATCTTATTATTGACGACACGGACCATCCTCTGATCATTAAGGTAGCATCCATTCAATCGGCCCGGATGCAGGTTTACTTTATTGACAACGAGGATTTCTTCCAACGGAAATCCACGGTCAGCGATGAGAATGGAAATGAGTATGAAGATAATGACGATCGTTCGATCTTCTATGTACGCGGAGTATTGGAAACCGTAAAAAAATTGCGTTGGATTCCTGATGTAATCCATTGCCATGGCTGGATGTCAGCGTTAACGGCTCTTTACATCAAGAGAATGTATGCCGATGACCCGTGCCTGCGTAACGCGAAAATCGTTTATTCGATCTACAACGATGACTTCAAGAACCCGCTAAACAAAGATTTCGCGACAAAACTGAAGGCGGACGGAGCCAAAGAAGCTGACTTGAAGTTAATCAAGGCAGATACAAGTTTTGTGGGCCTAACCAAATTAGCGATTGATTTCGCTGATGGTGTAATCCAAGGTAGCGAGACGATCAATCAAGAAGTCCTTGATTATATCTCTGCCAAGAAAGATACTCCTTTCCTTCCCTATCAGTCACCGGAAACTTATATGGACGAGTTCAATAAGTTCTACGACGTGGTATTGGATTCTAACACGAAATAATAAATGTAGTAATGAAAATCAAGCTTTTAATACTTGGACTTGGCCTTGGTGCTAGCATTTTGGCCGGGTGTAATGATGATTTTAGTTCGATAGGAACAAGTATTCAGCCAGGCGACGATACAATTGCGGTATATATGGACACGTTCCAGATACAAGCCACTACGGTGCAATTAGATTCTATTTACGCAAGGTCTACTAGCGCCCAGTTGGGTGAACTCTACGATCCGCTGTATGGTAACCTTGTATCGGATTATATGTGCCAATTCTATTGTCCGAGTGATTTTCAATTTGCGCATACACCTTATGAGGGAAAAATTGATTCGGTGGAATTCAATATATATTATAATGGTTCCAATAAAAACGGTGTATGGGTAGGAGACTCCTTGGCGCCTATGCGTGCGGAGATCTTTAAAATTACAAGTCCGTTACAAAAGAATTTTTATACAAATATTGACCCTAAGCAATATTGCAATATGCAAGAGTCAATGGGTGCTCAAGCTTATACAGCTTATAACACAAGTATATCCGACTCCCTTAGAAACTCTGATGGTTACAGCCCTCATGTAAGCATTAAAATGCCTACTGAGTTCGGACAAAAATTTTATGATGAAACGATTAATAATCCGGGTACATTCAAGAATCAAGAAACTTTCAATGAGTTTTTCCCGGGGCTTTATGTAACAACTACCTTCGGTAGTGGTAATATATTGTCCGTGGCTAGCTCTGTCCTTAAGATATATTATAATTATGCGGTTAAAAGCACAGCAGGAAAAGACTCTTTAATAACCACGTGGGAAGCTTTCTCCGTCACTAAAGAGGTCATTCAGCTAAGTCGTTTCAAAAATACGGATATGAGTCAATTGCTACAACCGAACGACAGCTATGCATTCTTTAAGACTCCTGCCGGCGTTTGTACACGCATTGTTCTTCCGACAAAGGAAATCACTCCGATCATGAAAGAGCGTATCGTGAATAATTTACCACTCGAGTTAAAAGCGATGCCGCAAGAAGATTGGCAATATGCATTGGCTCCTCCTCCTTATCTATTAATATTGCCAGAGGATTCGGTAAAAAGTTTCTTTGAGGGTAGTCAGATTGACAATAATGTAACCTCGTTTCTATCCAATGCTTACGATGCGACTACTCGTACGTACTCATTCCCGAATCTTGCCAATTTATTAAAATATCAGATGGAGAATAATCCGGACAAAGATTTGAGTTTACTTCTTATCCCTGTTCAACGGACAACGACCACAGGCAACAGTTACGGTCAAAGTACAGTTGTTACAACAGCCATCACGAATTATCTAGCTCCCTCAGGTGTAAAGATACGAAAGGATGAAGAGGTGATGAAAATTGGTATTACATCATGTAAATATGTCAGATAGCAAAGAATCTATATAATAAAAAAGCGAGATGTTTTTCATCTCGCTTTTTTTATATCCGTATCTCTAAGGCAAAAAATAACGGGTCCCTAAAAGGACCCGTCACTCTCCAAAAATAGTCTAGTCAAATCAATTAACGACTTATTTCTTCGCCGCCTTCTTTTTTAATTTATCTAATTCTTTCTGTAGACTCTCGATTTCCTCTCCTTGATTCTTAATCGTAGAAAGCAATGAATTCAATTCCTCATTCTCTATATTCTCCGGGAATTCCGCATTCACACGAACAATGAAATCGGAAAGAACATTCATATAGTTATTAAATGCGTCATACGGATTATCGTAAGGGCTAAAGCCTCCCTGTCCCATATGCTTTGTACTCATATAATAGAAATGGTCACTGCTCTGCAGATAGTACCAGTCCTGACGGATACGACGAGTCTGAGACAAACGAACACGTTCACCGATCTCGTTAATCTTACGGAACGCTTCCTGCTGCAATACATTTCCTAACCAAGAACTACAATCTCTCTCCTCATCTACCCAAGAGATCGGATAAGGAACGGAGATAGAGTCTACCGGCTTGATCAATGTAAATACTTCCGATGGAGTAGAGAAACTAATCCCCTTATCCGCGGCAAAACGAGGCAAAGCCTTGAAGAACTCAAAAATACCGGTTGAAGCTGGATGCAAAGATCCCAGCACCTCATAATTCATAAACAAATTAATGATTTGCTCTGAATCCGGAGTAGCAGCAATCCATGACATATACTTATCGGCTGTCAAAGGATATTCATTCCAACTATAATCACTGAAACGGTTCGATAAATCCTCGCTGAAACGGTCATTCTTCAATAATAAGCTCAACTTCGGAGCTACGCAAGAAGAATACATATAGTTCGGACTCTTCCAACCTAAGATATGCTTAGCACCCTCCGTCAACATTCCCTTATAGCCCATCTCAGAAACCATAGCGGAAATATCATCCGAGTAAATCAACTCCGTATTACGGAACACTTTCGGTTTAACCCCGAATAAAGTCTTGATCTTATCTTCTTGTTTCTTTACTTGATGCTTGAACTCCTCCGGATCTCCCAAGGAAGAAAGAGAATGAGCATAAGTCTCAGACAAGAATTCCACATTCCCCGTAGCCGCCAATTCCTTAAAGCTATCGATCACTTCCGGAGTATAAATCTCCATCTGCTCCAACGCTACGCCGGAAATAGAGAACGCTACCTTAAACTTACCACCACTGGTCTTAATCATCTCCAAAATAGTCCGGTTAGCCGGCAAGTAACACTGTTCAGCTATACGATGGATAATCTCCTCATTCTGGAAATCATCGTAATAGTAATGGTCGTTACCTATATCGAAGAAGCGATATCTTTTTAAACGGAACGGCTGATGTATTTGAAAATAAAAGCAGATCGTTTTCATAATATTGTTTGTTTTATTTTTGTCTTGTCGTTAATTTATTTGTTACCTATCACATTGTCGTAAATACGACGAACCTTTTGTCCGGCATATTCCCATTTGATATTATCCACCTCTTTCTTACCTTCCACTTTCAAGAACTCATGCATGGCAGGATAAGTAATAATAGAATACATGGCATCCGCTAACGCCTCAATATCCCAATAATCCACCTTAATCGCATAATCCAAGATCTCGGCGCAACCGGATTGTTTAGAAATGATAGAGGGTACACCACATTGCATGGCTTCCAACGGAGAGATACCAAAAGGCTCAGAAACCGAAGGCATCACATATACGTCACTGGCTTTCAACACCTCATAGACCTGCTTGCCCTTCATAAATCCGGTAAAGTGGAAACGATCTGAAATATTACGTGCTGCGGCCAAACGAATCATTTGATCCATCATATCACCACTACCAGCCATCACGAAACGTGCATAAGGAGCCTTAGCCAAAACCTTGGCGGCAGCCTCAACGAAATATTCCGGCCCTTTCTGCATCGTGATACGACCTAAGAATGTAATAACCTTATCCTTTACACCCTTTTTATCTGGGATCGCTAAAATCTCAGGACTTAAAGGCTCTACGGCGTTATGTACGGTCGTTACCTTAGAGGGATCTTGATGATATTTCTCAATCACCGTCTGACGAGTCAAATTACTCACCGTTATGATATGGTCTGCATTGTCCATACCATTCTTCTCAATCGCATAGACATCCGGATTCACATTACCACGACTACGATCATAATCCGTAGCATGAACATGGATGACCAAAGGCTTACCACTCACATTTTTAGCGTGAATACCCGCCGGATAAGTTAACCAGTCGTGCGCATGGATGATATCATACTCTTCCGTACGAGCGATCACGCCTGCCACGATCGAATAGTTATTAATCTCTTCCAGCAAGTTATCCGGATAACGTCCGGAGAACTCAAGGCACCCTAAATCAGTCACATGACGATAACTGAAATCCGCATAAATATGATCCCTGTACTTATAATACTGGTCAGCGTTCATTCCCGCTTTGGAAACCCGTTGCTGCACATATTCACGGTCAACATCCTTCCAAACAATCGGAACTTGGTTGACACCCACTATCTTTAGAAAGCTCTGGTCTTCATCGCCCCAGGGCTTCGGTATACAAAAAGTAATATCCATATCGGGCTGCATTGCCATGCCTCGTGTCAAACCGAAACTGGCCGTTCCTAAACCGCCCAAGATATGAGGAGGAAATTCCCATCCAAACATTAATGCTTTCATAATGGTACTTAGTTTTATTCGGCGTTATACTTCTTCAACAAATCCACAACACGGAGGATAGCAGCAACGTTCATCGCAAATGAGACAGCTCCACGTCCGGTAAACGGCGGGTTACCATCAAACAATTCCGGGATCGTTCCTATACAATGCAATGACATCTCCTCCTCTAAGCTTATCAACATACGTTCAGCAAAAGCAACGCCACTCTTTCCAAATACACGCAAATAAGCTTCTAAATAGGCGCCTAACAACCACGGCCAAGCAGTACCTTGGTGATAAGCCAAATCACGTTCATATTGCGGCCCTACATAATACGGGCGATATCCTTCGCTCTTCGGACTCAAGGAACGCAAACCCTTCGGGGTAAGCAACTCTTTCGTCACGATATCCACCACGGCACGTTTCTGCATCCTCGTCAATGGGGAATAAGGCAATGCCACAGCGAAAATCATATTAGGCCGTACGCTCCAATCTACCGTAGAACCATTCACGGAATCGAACAAATAATTATACCCGTTCACAAAGGTTTCCGGGAACGATTTATCCATCGACTTGATAATCGGATCAATACCCTCGACAGGTACTCCCCCCATCAATTCCGTATAGAAACAAAGAGCATTATACCAAAGAGCGTTAAATTCCACTATATAACCGGAACGAGTTACGACAGGTTTTCCGTTTACGGTAGAATTCATCCAAGTAATCGCCTTATCTTTTCCATTAGCGAAAAGTAAACCATTCTCCATCAATTTCATATCGGGATGTTTCTGGTCCCGTATATAATCGATAACCTCTTTCACGAAATCGCCGTATAGCTCACGTGCCTTTTCAACGCCCTCATGTTTAGCATACTGTTGGATCGCCCAGATCGCCCATAAAAAGACATCCGGATGCTCGATCTCACGAATTACCGCATCGAAACGCCCATTCGCCATATACGCCCGCATCGCCGGCATCGCCGTATGCATGATCTTCTCAAAACGAACCGGATCATCGATAGACAACGTACTACCCGGAAGAGCTACGAACAAATCTCTCGCACGTACTTTAAACCATGGATAGCCCGCTAATAGATAAGCGTCGTCTTCCTTGGGACGAAAATAAAATTGCTGAGCGGAATTCTTCAAGCAATTGAAGAAGCTAGTACGAGGTGTACGAGCTACGACCTCATTCTCATACAGTGCCTTCAAGCGGGTAGTTGCCACTGCACTATCGCCAGCGCTGAAAATAATAGTCTCCCCTTTTTTGATAGGGACCTCGAAATATCCGGGAACATACAAATCCTCCTGATAAGGATATCCCCTCTCTTGTTCTTTCGGATACTCGATGCCATTGTACCAATACGGCTCATACACAAATTTAACTTTCTTGTTAAATTGCATATACAGTTCCGGATAACCGGGATACATACATGTCTTGATTCCGTTTGTGACTTCCTCGTAAGATTGGTTCACGTTACCATTGGCTTGCGTTAAGTTCTTCACGCTACGGAAAGCGAGGAAAGGACGGAAACGTAAGGTCGTAGCGGAATGAGCATCTTCCAACGTATACTTAATCATGATACGATTCTCGTACATGGAAAACACTTTCTCTTTCGAGAAGATCACACCTCCTACACGGTAAAGCGTACGAGGTACTGTCTCTGAGCTATACTCGCGGATGTACTTATGTCCCTTGGGACTGAAATTATCGCCTGCATATTTATGCAACCCAAGATTAAATTCGGCACCATGTTGAATTACCGTCTCATCAAAAGAAGACAGTAACACATGGTTGTCATCATCAATCGCAGGCACAGGCATAACGAGTAGTCCGTGGTATTTCCTGGTATTACAATCAACAACAGTAGTGCAGTGATAGGCTCCCAAACGGTTGGTTCGAAGCACCTCACGAGTCAGCGACTCTTCCAGGTTTATCATTACTGTTTTGTCAAATTTAAGATAACTCATATGTGTATTTGGGTTTTAAGTTACTTTCTTTAATATCAAAATGAAATTATTTTCGTTTCTGAGAATCAAAAGTATTATTTAATAACTAAAAAAACAAACTGTCTTTTATATTTATTTAGAAAAAAAGGCATCCTTCTTCTACGATAAACTTATAGATCAAGGCTTTAAAAAGAAAGGTGCTCTAAAGGAGTGTTTTCAAACATATAAATTTTTGTTAAATCAATCCTATTATCATATTCATCAAAGCTCAAAATCAAGGTACAGCCCCCCGAAAACAAGCCTCGGTTTAGTCATAGGAAATGTTCTATTTTTCATTTTAAATCAATCTGAATATAAAAACAGATGCCTATAATGTTCCTGTGATTAAAATGCCTACCTTTGCGGAAATTTTCAAACAATTTTTAATATGAGGAAGTTATTATATAATGTAGTAATTTTATTAAGCGCAATTCAAATGACACACGCAGCAAATAACCCTTTCTTCGGGAAGTTTAAAACACCGTTCGAGACCCCTCCTTTCGATAAGATCAAGATCGAGCATTATGAGCCCGCTTTCGACGAAGGAATCAAGCAAATGGAAAAAGAGGTGCAAGAGATCGCCAATAACCCGCAACCGGCTACTTTTGAGAATACGGTAGTAGCTCTGGAACGTAGCGGCAAATTATTAGAAACAGTCTCTTCTGTTTTTTTTAATGTATTAGGGGCAGAGGCTAACGACGAAATGATGGAAATCTCGCAACGTGTCTCCCCGAAGTTATCCCAGACATCCAATAACATCTTCTTAAATGAGAAGCTACTTGCTCGGGTCAAATCAATCTATGATAAAAAAGAACAATTGAACCTTTCTACCGAGGATGCTAAATTGCTGGAAGACCTTTACGAGTCGTTTAAAGCGAATGGGGCTACGTTAAATAAAGATGACAAGGAAAAATACCGCAAGCTAAGTATGGACCTAAGCATGTTAACCTTGCAGTTCGATCAAAACGCCTTGAAAGATAAAAACCGGTTCGAATTACTAATAACGGACGAGAACGAACTATCCGGCTTACCCGAAAGTGCTCGTGACGCAGCGGCCATGTTAGCCAAAAGTAAAGATAAAAACGGATGGTTATTCAATCTCTCGGCTCCGAGTTACATTCCATTTATGCGTTATTCCGACAAGCGTGATTTGCGAGAAAAAATGTATCGTGAATACATGAGCGTAGGAAATAAAGGGGATGAGTTCGACAATAAGGACATTATCAAAAAGATCGTTAATATCCGCCTAGAGATCGCCCAGTTGATGGGATTCAAGAATTACGCCGAATATGCGCTGGAACACACGATGGCTAAAAACTCAGCGAACGTATACAAATTATTGAATCAGTTACTCGAAGCTTATAAACCGATAGCGATCAATGAATACAATGCAGTAGAAGGATTCGCATTAGGTACAGAGAAAGAGAATATCACCGTTATGCCTTGGGACTGGAGTTATTATTCCGAGAAGTTACGGGATATCCGCTTCAAGGTAAACGACGAGATGACTCGCCCTTATTTCGAGTTAAGCAACGTAAAGAAAGGCGTATTCGGATTAGCTACCCAGCTCTACGGTATCACCTTTAAGGAAAACAAGAAAATCCCGGTTTATCATCCGGAAGTAGACGCTTACGAGGTATACGATGCTGATGGCAAGTTTCTAGCGATCCTTTACACGGACTTCTTCCCTCGTGACGGAAAACAATCCGGCGCTTGGATGAACAATATCAAGGCTCAATACAAAGATAAAGACGGAAAAGATAGCCGTCCTCAGATCGTTATCGTGATGAACTTTACCCGTCCGACAGACACGAAGCCCTCTTTGTTAAGTTTCGACGAGGTGAACACGCTCTTGCATGAGTTCGGGCACTCCTTGCACGGCATGCTAGCGCAAGGAACATATTCCAGCCTTTCGGGAACCAGCGTTTATCGTGATTTCGTAGAATTACCTTCCCAGATCATGGAGAACTGGTTGACTGAAAAAGAGTTCTTAGATCAGATCGCCGTTCATTACCAGACCGGAGAGAAAATCCCGCAAGAGATGATACAAAGCTTGGTAAACGCCTCTAACTTCAACGCCGGCTACCTTTGCTGCCGCCAATTAAGCTTTGGCTTGCTGGATATGGCATGGCATACGTTGGAGCAACCTTTCGACGGTGACGTAGCGGCATTCGAGAAAAAAGCTTGGGCTCCGACCGTAATCATGCCGGAAGTACCGGAAGCCTTGATGGGCACAAGCTTCGGACATATCTTCTCCGGAGGATATGCGGCAGGCTATTACGGATATAAATGGGCCGAGGTATTAGATGCCGATGCTTTCTCCGTTTTCAAATCGAAAGGAATCTTCAACAAAGAGGTCGCTAAATCTTTCCGTGACAATATCTTATCCAAAGGTGGTACAGAAGATCCCGCCGTGTTATACAAGCGTTTCCGTGGACAAGAGCCTACGATAGACGCCTTATTAATCCGTAATGGTATTAAGAAGTAATAATTTACCGGGCTTATCGCCCGGTAAATCTAAATAATCACTACCTTTGTGTCTGGATTAAAAGACAAAAGAGTAAACAAATGTGCGAGAAAACAGAAAAACAGCACGAATTAGATAAACGTTACCTGCGAATGGCCGCTATCTGGGCCGAGAATTCGTACTGTAAACGACGCCAAGTGGGCGCATTATTAGTAAAAGATAAAATGATCATATCCGACGGATACAATGGAACACCCGCCGGTTTTGAAAATGTTTGCGAAGACGAGAATAATGTCACCAAGCCTTATGTTCTACATGCGGAGGCTAACGCCATCACAAAAGTGGCAGCCTCATCGAACAGCAGTAAAGGAGCGACCATTTATGTTACCTCCTCCCCTTGCATTGAATGCGCGAAATTAATCATACAATCCGGGATCAAGCGAGTGGTCTATTCCGAGAATTATCGAATAGCAGACGGCTGTGAATTATTGAAGCGTGCCGGTATCATAGTAGATTATATAGATTTGAACGAATAAATAAAACGTTTTTATGGATAAAAACAAAAGACTGACCGTATGGCTCCCGGTTATCATCGCGGCTAGTATCGCTTTAGGTATCTTTATTGGGAACCATTATTTATCTATCAGTCAAGGAAAAAAACGGTCCTACTCCAGCGGTAACAAGATAAATGCCATCTTGGACATTATCGACGAGCAATATGTTGACACGGTTAGCATGTCTAAGCTGGTAGAGAGTACGATCCCGAAAATATTCAGTGAATTAGACCCTCACTCCGTATATATCCCCGCCGAAGACGCTTCCGTGGTGAATGAGGAGCTGGAAGGTTCTTTCAGTGGTATTGGCGTATCATTTAATATGCAAACCGATACGATCCTAGTGATCAGCGTAATTAGCGGTGGTCCCGCAGAGAAAGCAGGTTTACTGCCCTTCGACCGGATCATCTCGATCAATGATTCTATTTTCTCCGGTAAGAAAAAGAACCAAGGAGAGATCATGAAGACACTCCGGGGCGCAAAGAACAGTACGGTGAAACTAGGCGTACAGCGAGGAAATTCTCCTGAGTTGCTCTATTTTGACGTAACCCGTGGAGATGTCCCTGTTAATTCGGTCGATGTTTCTTTCGAAGCGGCTAAAGGTATAGGTTACATCAAGGTTAGCAAATTCGCCCGGAATACTTATAATGAGTTCATCACGGCGATCGCCAAGCTGAAACAAGCGGGCTGTACCTCTTTCGTGATCGACTTACGGGGTAATACCGGCGGATATATGGATGCCGCTATCAATATGATTAACGAGTTTATGCCGGAAGGACGCTTGATCGTCTACACGGAAGGTAAGTCATTCCCTCGTTCCGACGTATATGCGAACGGAACCGGAACTTGTAAAGACGCCCCGATCGTAGTATTGACCGATGAGATCTCGGCTTCCGCCAGTGAGATATTCTCCGGAGCGATCCAAGATAACGACCGTGGTACGATTATCGGACGAAGAACGTATGGCAAGGGTCTGGTACAAACTCAAATGTCATTGAGCGACGGTTCAGAGATGCGATTGACCATCGCCCGTTATTACACGCCGTCCGGTCGCTGCATCCAGAAGAAATATGAGATGGGTAATACGGACGCTTACGACCAAGATATCTATAACCGATATATGCACGGCGAGTTTGACTCGGCCGATAGCATCAAGATGGATGATTCCTTAAAATACCAGACCGTAGGCGGACGTACCGTATACGGCGGGGGCGGTATCATGCCAGATATCTTTATCCCTCGTGACACGAGTGGCGTTACCTCTTACTACTCTAATGTGGTAAATAGCGGCGTGCTTTACCTGTATGCGCTCGAGTACTCAGACCGCCATCGGGAGAAACTAGGCTCATTCAAGACTTGGGAGGAATTATATAATTACTTGCAGCAACAACCGCTCCTTTCCGACTTCGTGAACTTCGCGGCTACCAAGGGCATCAAGAGACGTCCCACATTAATTAATATATCCGGCAAGTTAATCGAGAACCAATTGCAAGCGTATATCGTAAGGAATTTCTTCGACGAGGCGGGCTTCTACCCCATTTTCCTAAAAGATGACGTTACCTTATTACGTGCGATCAAGATCTTGCAAGAGGGAAAATCCGTGCCGAATGCGGAACTATTAAAACAATCAGCGAATGGAGACTTACACAGCCAAGCAGGCCCTACGAAAAGATATGGCCTCTCGAAAGAAAGAATATTCGAGGATTACCTTGTGCGAGCTATCGGATAAGATCATGAACCACTTGGAACAGACGGAACTGTTCCAAGCGGCTTCTTGTATCGCCCTTTATCACGCTATAGCGGGAGAAGTACAGACCGCTGGCTTTATCGAGAAATGGTACCAAAAGAAAAAGCTTCTGTTGCCCTTGATAGTTGGTGATGATTTGAGATTGCTTCTTTACGAAGGACCGGAATCCCTAAAACCCGGACCTTTCGGGATATTAGAGCCTAAGGCGGACGGTATAGAAGTTCCAAAGAATGAGATCGACTTGATTATCGTGCCCGGAGTCGCCTTTGATAAAGACAAGAACCGCATGGGACGAGGAAGGGGATTCTACGACCGCCTTCTTTCCACGCTCAACGCTCCCAAGGTTGGCATATGCTTCGGGTTCCAGATGATACCGCAAGTCCCGGTAGAGCCACTCGACAAGAAAATGGATTACGTAATAACAGAAGACACCATCTATTGATCTCTCCGCAGAATATATACTTACTGGGTCAAGCCATATATACTTACCGGGGCTGGGCAGTATATGTTACTTGACCCAGTAAGTAATATTGCGAATGGTAAAGCCACACTCAATGAAAAACGATGTTGGTAATGACCGAGGCACCCGCGTAATCATTCAAGCTTTTCACCAACCGTTCCCGGCAAAGCGTCAACTCGCTACGAAGTACGGAGGAAGTCAATGAGACATGAAGCACCTTATCACGTACATATATATTACGTGTGTACTGCATGATCGTAGGCCCTAAAACTTCTCCCCACGCACGCAGAACCCGGATCTCCATCATTTTCTCGTACAACTCGGTATTATCCTCGAAAAAGTCACGAAGCACCTCACCCAATGTCTGTGTATTTCTTCTCTGCATCCTTATTCCTCCATAGGTTGTACCTCGCCACGTTCCACACGGAAGAGGGCATAGTCATGATTCATAGCCAATAAGATCTCATCCAGATACTTCCGGTTCGTATCCGTAATAAAAATCTGCCCGAAGCCATTCTCGCTGACCAGTTTGATGATCTGCTCCACACGGCTAGCGTCCAGCTTATCGAAAATATCATCCAACAGCAAAATAGGTGTAGTCTGTCCCCGTTTATTTAGGAAAGCGAACTGAGCGAGTTTCAAGGCGATCAGATACGTCTTATTCTGTCCTTGCGAACCAACCCGGCGAATCAGGTACCCGCCCAACGTCATTTCCAGCTCATCCTTATGGATACCGGAAGAGGTATAGCCCAATATACGATCCCGTTCCCGGCTCATCGCCAATTTACCGGCAAGCTCCGTTTCCTCCAATTGCGAGATATAATGTAGCCCTACCTCCTCGGCAGAGCCGCAGATCGTCTGGTAGTACTCATTAAAGATCGGGGTAAAATCCTCCACCAGTTTTTTCCGCTTCTCGTAAACGATTTGGCCGTACATACCCAGCTGCATCTCCAATACCTCATAAAGAGAGGCATCCATGCTCTGATCTTTCAGCAACGTATTCCGTTGGAGCAACGCTTTATTATATTGGATAAGCGCATGCAGATAAGGCTTGTCCTGCTGCGAGATGATTAAGTCCAAAAAACGGCGTCGCTCATCGCTCCCCCCTCGGATCAAGTCGGCATCAGCCGGAGAGACCATGACCAACGGTAATAGGCCGATATGCTCGGACAGCTTGTCGTACTCCTTCTTATTCCGTTTGAACTGTTTGCGTTGCCTACGCCGCATGGCACAGAAAATCTCCTCCTCACGTCCCTCATAATCATAGTTACCCTGCACCACGCAAAGATATTGATCACTGTTTATTATCTGGCTATCAGGCGTATTGACATGACTCTTGCAAAACGAGAGATAATGAATGGCATCCAATAGATTCGTCTTCCCCATCCCGTTATTGCCGAAAAAGCAATTCATCTTGGGCGAGAAAATAACCTCGGACTGAAGTATATTTTTGTAATTGAGAACAGAAAGCTTCTTTAGTATCATCTAAACCGTATTAATCGTACAAAATTAAAAAATATACTTCTAAGTATAGATTATATCAGCAAAAAAAACTACTTTTGCGCTTTGAATCGCCAACCGTATGGTATGGCTTAAAATCAGCGATAAAATTAATAAATAACTATAACACATTATGGCTACTAAAGAAAAGGACACCAACAAGGAGTTAGAAGTAGAAGAGATTGTCTCCAAATCGGAGCAATTCATTGAAAACAATTCAAAGAAGATTATTTACGGTATAATAGCTGTCGCACTCGTTGTTGGAGCTGTTTTGGGAATCAAGCATGGTTATTTAGTTCCTCAGGAGAAAAAAGCCGCCGCCGCCATGTTCAAGGGCGAGCAATACTTCGCCAGAGATTCTTTCGCCTTGGCTTTAAACGGCAATGGAGCTGACTATGAAGGTTTCGAGGCTATCATCGACCAATATGGAAGCACGGACGCCGGAAACTTGGCGAAGGCTTACGCAGGTATCTGTTACTACAAGATGGGCGATACACAGAAGGCGCTCGATTTATTGAAATCTTTCAGCGGAAAGGACCAAATGGTATCTCCGGCGGTTACAGGCTTGATCGGTGATTGCTACGTGAACATGGGTAATACGAAAGAAGGAATCAGCTATTTCGAGAAAGCCGCTAAGGAGGCCGACAACGAGGTAATCAGCCCGATTTACTTGAAGAAGGCCGGTATCGCTTACGAGAACTTGAAAGAGTATGACAAGGCTGTAAAGGCTTACACGACTATCAAGGACAAGTATTACACTTCCATGGAGGCATCCGATATCGATAAGTATATCACCCGTGCTTCGGCAGGAAAATAAATAAACAGTATATTATATAGTATAACAGAGGATGTCTCGGTCAAACAAGGCATCCTCTTCTTTTAAAGAGACAAGTATGGCTACAGCTTATCAGAATTTATCCGAGTACGACTTCAACAGCGTACCTGATGCTTCAGAGATGAACATCGGCATCGTAGTTGCTGAATGGAACAAGAACATTACCGAGAAGTTATTGGAAGGTGCTTGCAACACGCTTGAAAAGCACGGGGTGAAACCGGAAAACATCGTAGTTAAACGAGTTCCGGGTAGTTTTGAACTGACTTTTGGAGCCAAAAGATTGGCCGAGACTAAAGAATTAGACGCCGTGATCGTTCTGGGATGCGTCGTAAGAGGCGATACGCCACATTTTGATTACGTTTGTTCCGGCGTTACGCAAGGCATTACAGAATTGAATTTAATGTACGATATTCCTTTCATTTTCGGCCTGTTAACTACCGACACCATGCAGCAATCCGAGGATCGTGCGGGAGGTAGATATGGCAATAAAGGGGACGAGGCAGCGGTTACCGCAATAAAAATGGTAAATTTTTCTGCCTAAACGCTTGCAGGTTTCAAAATAAATCGTACCTTTGCACTGCAATTAAGAACAAGGGGGCAGTTACCAGAGTGGCCAAATGGGGCTGACTGTAACTCAGCTGGCTTTCGCCTTCGGTGGTTCGAATCCATCACTGCCCACCTTTTTAATTCGCAACAAATTATTGCGGAAGTAGCTCAGTTGATAGAGCATTAGCCTTCCAAGCTGAGGGTCGCGGGTTTGAGTCCCGTCTTCCGCTCTAGGAAAAGAGGAAAATCGAAAGGTTTTCCTCTTTTTTTATATCCTCGTATTACTATATATCCGGGATAATGTCTACTTTAGCCCCCAATACAACAAATAACAAAAAGAGAGATGAAGATGGTGAAAGGGATATACGTGTTGCTGACAATGTTCCTATTGATGGGATGCGCTACGGTAATGAATCCTTATAAAATGGACAACCGGATGCATAAGATAGAGCTAGGGATGACCAAGCAAAAGGTTATATCGATACTAGGAAAGGATTTTGAGTCGGCTGGCGCACGGATAACCCCCGACGGCCCGATAGAGAGTATCAGTTATAAGACGGTAACCATGACGATAGCCGACTACTCTGAAGGCTACTACATCCTAAGCTTCAAGAATGGGATACTAGTGGAGTGGTTCAAGGAAAAGACACCGATCAATAACAATACAGCGAACTAAGGTCTCCTTTTAGGCCACTAAAAACAAATAAGGCAGATGCCTCTGGGCATCTGCCTTCATTCTTTTACGATTATAAACTTTCTTCGATACATGAATCCGGTTATGACTGACCGGCCTGCCGTGGTTTTCTAACTCGGCCTCACGACTGCCTTTCCGGTTAGCCTTTATGTACTCGACTAACGGATCTTGCTTTTTTCTCTTTGTCTTCATAGCTTTATTGCTTTTATATCGCTTTCACGAGCGCAAAGATACGAAAAGAATTCATTTCACCTCACTATCGTCCCAAGGGTATTTTCTTTTCGGATTTCTAGGGAACCAACCTTTCTGCACACGCTCCTCCTGCTCGAAAATCTCCTTGATCGTCCAGAACGATGAGAAGGCGAATACGCCGCAAATAGCGGACACAAACACGCTGTCTATAAACAGGGAGGCTATCACTCCTAAAATCCCCAAGACAAGGAATATCCACCAGCATTTCGTCCCCCAATAATACTCGGCCTTCACGACTACCGGATGAAACAGACCGATAATCAAAAATGTAACGATACCGATCAACAACCCATCAAAATTTATCATATCCATATCTGAGTATTTATACTTATTACTATTATATGTAACAAATATACGAACAATATTCCACTTAACTGATCATTTCTTTCTATGAAGAGATAGAAGCCCCTATTCGCAATAATCGTCTCACAAAGATGAAACGATCTTTTCATATACGTGATACGATCTTTTCACCCTTGTGATACGATCTTTTCACATAGGTGAAAAGATTAAGAGATAAAGAAGCTTCCACTTAAAGTAGCACAAAAAAAAGTCACATCCATTGTTAGTGGACATGACTTCTATATTGTTTTCAAATAAGATTCTTATCTGTTGCTTTCCTCCGCAGGTGTAGTAGTAGCGGGAGTTTCCTCTGCCGGAACTGCCGGTTGTTGCGCTGTACCAAAGTCCGGAGCGATCGTGTTAGGATCGATAGAGACAGCGTCGTTCACTTGTTGCTTGATCTCTGATTGAGCAGCATGCTCAGTTCTGGGGATAAATGCGGTAATCACGATACTCAGTACGATTACGGCACCCGCCAAACTCCAAGTAGCTTTCTCCAAAAAGTCTGTGGTCTTACGTACACCCATGATTTGGTTAGAAGAAGAGAATCCTGAAGCCAAACCTCCACCTTTTGAGTTCTGGATCAACACGATCAAGATTAATAGTATAGAGGCAATCAGGATTAAGATAGAAATAAATACGTACATCTTAGTTTTATTTTTTAGTGTTAATAATCAACTTTTCCAAAAATCTGATTTGGTCTGCAAAGTAAACATTTTTTTCTGGATATTTCAAGCTTAAGTTTTTAATAATTTGCAAAGCCTTATCATATCGCTTCTGTTTTATATAAATCCGGGCTAAAGTTTCCGTAAGGCACGAGTCTTCCAGCGATTTGGACTGCTCATCATCCAAATCTTTCACCGACTCTGGAGTCTCCGCACGGCTGGTTTCCTCACGGATTTCCAGCCCACTACCCGGCATACGCTGTTGGTCATTTTTAATGAACGAATCGATCAAGTCGTGATGTCGAAGCCTATTCTCCGCATCCTCTCCAGATGGCTTCTCTTCTTCCTCTTTCGATAATGACCAAAACATATAATCTGACGATACCGATGGCTGGAACAGGAACGGGGCTTCTTTCTTAGGCTCCGGTTCCTCGTTACCGTTAGAGAGGAATGCGTCTATCAAGGAGAAAGTATCCTCTTTTCGCATATCCGGCTCATGCTCCACACGGGAGTTCAAGCCATATTTATCTCCCTCTATCAGTTGGAACAGCATTTTCCGGTCCGGCAAGAATATCGCCATCTTCTCCAGCTCCGAGGTAAAACTCATATCATTTAATACGGCCAGATTCTTTAGATACAACATCCGTGCCACTTGAAAATACGGGTAATCCTCCACGATTCGTCGCAACTCAAGAAGAGTCCCCTCGGTCAATTCCGAAGGTTCCTCCATCAAACGATATAAATCCTCCGCCCTCATTCTACCAATTGGCAACCGTAGCGTTATAGATTTGGTCTACTATTTCCTCTATGATCTCCTCGCATAATGTTCCCTCTACCTGCTGCGGCATCAAGTTACTGTCGAACTCGCGGTAAGCGGAGAACGACTGCTCAAAATCCTCATCCGGGTTAACCCGGTTGGAGTAACGAACCCGCACCGTGATCGTCAACCTCGTCTGCGAGGCGATAGCATCCTCCTTCACGGCCATTGGAGCGAAATCGTAACCAGTGATCTCACCCTCCAACTCAAGGTCGCCATTGCTCGGAACCAGTTGCAGACGAGTCTGACGGATGTAAATATCCTTCAAATCCTCCGTAAACTGCGGCGCAAGGGTCGGATTCACGTAGGGAGCTTGGTTCGTGAAGTCACGAATCGTAATGGTCTTCACCTTCGTATAATCAATAGAGGCTCCATTAAACTTATAGGAAATAGAGCAAGCCGTAGCCAATACCGTCAAAAATGAGAGTATAAGCCAATTGGCTGCCGACAAACGTATGTTGACAATCTTCTTTAGCATATTTTTATTCCAAATTGTATTCCTTGATTTTTCGATATAACGTACGCTCCGATATCTTCAAGTCGGCTGCCGCGTTCTTCCGTCGCCCGTTATGCTTCTCCAAAGCCTTACGGATCATCTCCTTCTCCACCTCTTCCAAGGATAAAGTCTCCTCTTCCACATCCTCGGCATCTTGGATCGTCGGGTGCATGGCATGAACCGCCGCCGGATGGATCGGATGCGCATAAGGGGTATCGTCCGCCACCGTTGGCATCGGGATATTCCCTCCCATGATATCATGCACTAATTTCTTTAGCTCGTTCACGTCCTTTTTCATATCGAACAAGACTTGATAAAGGATCTCCCGCTCGCTGTTAAATATCTTTTGATCCGGATCTTGCTTCACCAATACCGGATATTTCTCAACGTTCACGTTCGGCAGATAAAGGCGCAGGACATCCGCCGTTATATCCCGTGTCTCCTCGATCACGGAGATACGTTCCGTGATGTTTTTCAACTCACGCACGTTACCCGGCCAACGGTAAGAAACCAATAATTGACGGGCCTCATCATCCAAGCGGATCGGCGGCATCCGGTATTTCTCGGCGCAATCACTGGCGAACTTACGAAATAATAAGACGATATCTTCCGGACGCTCCCGCAAGGGAGGCACTTGAATAGGCACCGTATTCAAACGATAGTACAAATCCTCCCGGAATTTACCTTCCGAAACCGCCTGCACTAAATTCACGTTCGTAGCGGCAACGATACGAACGTTCGTCTTCTGTACCTTGGAGGAACCGACCTTGATAAACTCACCCGTCTCCAACACACGAAGCAAGCGTGCTTGCGTAGGAGTTGGCAGCTCTCCTACCTCATCCAAGAAGATCGTTCCACCGTCCGCTACCTCGAAATACCCTTTACGGTCGGCCAACGCCCCGGTAAAAGAACCTTTCTCGTGCCCGAAAAGCTCCGAGTCTATCGTCCCTTCCGGAATGGCGCCACAGTTTACGGCTATATATTGTCCATGCTTACGCTGACTGTTCTGGTGAATAATTTGCGGGAAAGTCTCCTTTCCTACTCCACTCTCTCCTGTAATAAGAACAGATAAGTCGGTTGGCGCTACCTGGAGCGCAACATCGATCGCACGATTTAATCCGGGGTTATTACCAATAATCCCAAAACGCTGTTTTATCTGTTGTACATCAACCTTCATCACTCTTTCACTTTTAAAATCTGTAATTATTTCAGTTACTCTGCCAAAATTACAAATCTTAATTCAAACTACCACTATTGATAACAGATTCTATCGGTCGTTTCTTATTTTTTAGCACCATATGTACGTTTATACAAGAACTCGGCAAGATCCTTGTCTTCCGGGATGGCGGCGATCTCTTCCGGCGAGATAGGCTCACCAATATATACATCCGCTTTCTTTCCACGCTTATTGAAAGCCTCTGCAGGAATACGCAAGGTACGTATTTGCCAGCTGATATTCCCTAGCCAATAGAAAAAATGGGTATTTTGCAAATCAAAATAAACAGGGTATACCGGTGCTTTCGCCTTACGAACTAAGCGGATCACGCTATGCGCCCACGATAAATCCCGTACCTGTTTCTCTTTTTTATTATAAAATGAGATCGCTCCAGCAGGGAAGAAACCCATCGGATGACCTTCTTTCAGGCGTTGCAGGGATAGTCGCACGCCATTGACATTCGCCGGATTCGCCCCTCGCTTGTGGGAATCGGGCACCACGGATATGAAATTATCCTCCATCGCCCCGATCTTCGTCAAGATGCCGTTCACCATCACCTTAAAGTCCGGACGGCGGGAAGCGAAAATATCAATCAGCATGATTCCATCCAACGACCCGATCGGATGGTTGGAAACGGTAACAAAAGCCCCTTCCGGCAGATGATCTAAAATCTCTTTATTATGAACCTCATAGCTGAGATCGATAATGGGGTCATGCAATAAAGCGGAAGTAAACTCAGCGCCCCGTAAATGACAATTCCGGGCATGTACCTTATTAACCAGATCCACACGTAAACACTTTATCAGCAACTTACCCAACCATGTCCCCACTCGCCCCTTGAAGAACGGGGCCATCTCTTGCAAATCGTAAATGTCAACAACACTCTTCTTCATACTTTATCCTAAAAACGAGGCACACATCTTCTCGTGTTTCCTCATCACTATCGCTAGTACGATGTTCAACACGATGATCTCGTATAGGTAATAAGCCCAGACCTGTCCCGTTAGTACGATCACAAACATAACCATCGTCCGGCCATTAAAGGTCAACAAGTCTATGTAACGCATTAAATGACGACTCTGTTTACGAAAGTCCACACGGATATTCTCCGGAATATTATCCCCATACTTCGCGTGCAAATTTTGTAACATACTCTGTAAGGTAGGCGTAGCTTTCACTTGCAACATCGTATACCAACGATATAAGAAGTAGAAAAACTTGTTAATGCCATACTTCATCTCCTTATGTTTCGCCTCCACCTGCTCCAAAGACTGAAACTCCGAGCCTTTATCCTTACTGATAAAATAAAGGTGAAGCGTCTTATAATAATCCGTGATATTCGCTTGGACTAAATGAGACAGACCGGATAAGACCGCCAAGGCAAAGAACCAATCCGTACCGTAATCATGAGACAGACGAAGAGCGAATCCGATATAGATCGAAGCGAACCAGATATCCCCGGCGAATCCGTCCAAGATACGCCCGATAGCGGACTTGATCCCTGTAAGACGTGCCAGCTGCCCATCCACGCAGTCGAGGATATTGGCAAATACCAACAATAATATACCGCAGATATTATATGTCAAATTATCGTGATAAAACATAAATCCGACCGCCGCACCCACGAAGATCGAGATAACCGTAATCATATTCGGGGTAATCCCCGTGCCTCGCAACATACGAGCAATACGAAATCCTATCGGACGATAAAAAATTCGGTCTATCTTATTTTCTGTTTCTATCGACTTTAACGATGCTTCGTATTCCTTATCCAACTCGCTCATTTGTTTCTTATTTATACGAGTAACCGCCATCCACAACGACTACCTCGCCATTAAAATAACTATTCTCTATCAACATTTTATAAACTTCCGCCAATTCATCCGGGTCGCAAAACCGTCCCAAAGAGACCTTGTTCTCTATATTCCGACGGATCTCGGCAGGCTTTGTTTTCTGCCATTCCGTATCGACAAAACCGGGAGCCACGGCATTCACACGCAGTTCATAGGGAACTAAGAACTTCACCATGTTTTTGACCAGCGCATGAACAGCACTTTTCGTCACCCCATATGCCAAGGATACCGAATGAGGCTGTATTCCCATCAAGGAACCCGTAAACACGATACTTCCCCCCTTATTAATCCGTCCAACAATCTTCTGTAAAAGGAAGACCGGGAAATGGATATTAGCAAAGAAAACCCGTTCCCAATCCTCGAATGAAAGTTCCTCAAAAGGATCCCGACAGGTCATTCCCGCATTGAACACAAGGCCGTCCAAACGTAGCCTATTCTCCTCCAAGAAAGAATCGATAACCCCGATCGTATTCCGATCCGAGATATCGGCCCGCAGAATAGAAACCTGTATATCGAAACGCCCCACCAACTCGCTACGTACCTCCTCGGCCGCCGCTTGGTCGGAAGCATAAGTCAGTATAAGGTTATATCCGGCCTTTCCTAAACAGGACGCTACCGCCTTTCCTATCCCTTTTGTCCCACCGGTAATTAAAATAAATTTATCCATGAAACTGATCGTTATTTAGCGGCAGATCCTTTCACTGTTTCCGGCTTCGCCTGACGTTGGGTTGTCAGATTCGCCTCATAAGAATCATGTATCGTTTTTTTCAGATTCGAGGAGGAAACCCCCGTTCCGTAAGGGAAATAAAATACCTGAACGCCTAAATCCTTCAGATAGTCGTACTTTCCGAACCAGTCATCACCTACCACGAAAGCGTCGATATTCAGCTTCTTCACGATTTCCGTATGATCCAAGGAATGTTGTGGTATAACGATATCGGGAGTCTTCAACGCCTCGATGATCTGCAAACGTTCATGGAACGGAATGATCGGCTTCGCTTTATAAGAAGAGACCAACTCATCTGTACTAACCCCGACGATCAATATATCCGCCAAACTACGGGCGTAATTGATCATCCTAAGATGATTATAATGGAACATATCAAACGTCCCGGATGTATATACTATCGTTTTGTCTTTAAACATAATCGTAATTTTCGTTTTAAACCGCAAACTTACGCAAACTTTTCCTATCTTAAAAGTTTAAAACCAAAAAGCGTCCCACGCCCCATACAAAAATGTCATGTCAATAACATCCATTCGTTATTAACATGACATTTTATGTATTTATTGAAACTTGTCAGGAAAGATATACTATAATCCGTCCGTATCGTCCTCTTTTGTCAAGTCCAGTTTCTCATTATCTCCCCCCCTATCGAAATATTGCTTACGCAATGGGTTGGCGGTAGCCTCTTGATAACGCAATCGGTTCCGGAAGATATCCAACGCCGCATATAAGGCTTGGCGGAACGACTCTTCCGAAGCCACGTTCTGCCCGGCTATGTCATAAGCTGTTCCGTGTGCCGGAGAAGTCCGCACGATCGGCAATCCTGCCGTATAGTTCACCCCGTCATCCATCGCCAACGTCTTGAAAGGAGCGAGCCCTTGATCATGATACATCGCTAAGACACCATCAAATTTATCATACATCTGCGAACCAAAGAAACCGTCAGCCGCATAAGGGCCAAATGACATTACGCCTTTTTTCTCCGCCTCTTGCATTGCCGGTATGATAATCGTCTCCTCTTCCGTACCCAGCAATCCGGCATCACCGGCATGAGGGTTTAAGGAAAGAACCGCGATACGTGGCTTCACAATACCGAAGTCTTGCTTTAACGACTGATTGAAAATACGCAGCTTATTCACGATATCGCCCACGTTGATGGAAGACGCAACTTGCGACAATGGAATATGCCCCGTCACCAAAGCGACACGAAGATCATCTTTCATCAAGATCATCAAGGCTTTTTTATCCAAGCCACCGAAGCATTTCTCCAAATACTCAGTATGCCCGGGAAAATGAAAATCCTCGTTCTGGATATTATGTTTATTGATCGGGGCGGTAAGCAGTACATCCACTACTCCCCGCTTCATATCCGTAACAGCCGCTTCCAACGCCTTGAAAGCCGACTCACCGGCAACCGGCGTAGATTTCGACAACTCCACCTTGGTCTCGTCCTCCACGCAGTTAATAATGTTCACCCGGTTTACTCCCGCATCCTCCGCATGTGAAATAATATTCATATTGATAGGAGGAAGCTCCAATGCCTTCCGGTGATAAGCGGCTATCTTGGACGAGCCATAGATAATCGGCGTGCAAAGCTCCGCCATGCGGGTATCGGAAAAGGTCTTTAATATCACCTCATAGCCGATACCATTTATATCTCCGTGGGTGATCCCCACTTTAATCAGTCGTTCTTCCATATATTTTGTTTGTTTATTACTTTTTCTCTTTTGGGATATCTAATGTCTCAGTTACCGGTTCATCAAATTCACCCGGCAAACGTAACGTAAATAAGGCAGCTTCTATTCTACGCATGAAATTACGCTTGTCTGTCTCCGGAGCATACACAAATCCCTCGGCTACAACCACACGATGATTCTTTTCATCCAAGCGGGTGTGGCTTACGAACGGGCCTCCCATCATATCGCCTTGCATTCTCCACAAACCGCGCATCACGCCGCAATATTTACCATTTAAGGTTATTGGCGTATACTCCACTCCCGCACGCGTTTCTGTTTGCATATAGGAACCCGGGAACGAACCCGGCAGATTCGCCTTCAATACAGAATCTCGTTTAGCGACCAGATATTCCTCCGTAAACGTATTCGGATCAGTATAAGGGAAAGTATATACGATTAAGTCCATACGGCCTGTGTTAGCGTTATTGGAAGACCAGAAGAAATCTGTCGTATCCTTATAGTACGTGAAGTTTGCCGGAGCGTTTAACATCACGTTCAGGTCGCTTTTCAGGTTATCCATAACCACCATACTATATTCCTTTTGTAATTGCTCTATCGCACGATTCATCTCCACCTTTACGAAGAAATCGACCAACGCCTTCTCATGGGTCTTTGAATACTCGACGATCGACTCCGTATTAGGAGCTTTCAGCGAAACAACCACCTGCCCTCTAGCCCAGACATTATTCTCGTAGCCTACAGAAACTTTCGTATAAGCGGTGGGGTCTATCGTAACCACTAATATATTCCTTACATACCGTAACAGACCTGTAAAATCCTTTGGTTGTACGTAGGTAATCTTCAAAGAAGGCTCGGCTTGCGGAAGTCCGGGCACCGAAGAGGCCAACTCAGACTTTATGGCTTCTCCCGCAGGGCCTTTCCAATCCTTTTGATCCATAACCACGACAACCTCATATGCGAAG
Organism: Parabacteroides sp. 20_3; assembly: GCF_964238835.1. Lineage (NCBI taxonomy): Bacteria > Pseudomonadati > Bacteroidota > Bacteroidia > Bacteroidales > Tannerellaceae > Parabacteroides > Parabacteroides sp. 20_3. The sequence goes on from NZ_CAXSNO010000006.1 coordinate 315,636, forward strand.
CCCGTAGCTTGAGTCATCACAGAACCTGAATTACATGCTCCCATCAAAACAAGAAGCAGCAACATACCGATGAATAAAGAACGTGTTTTCATACCTGTGTGTTTTATATTATACAAATGTAACATTTTTCGCGGTAGAAAGCATTCCACAAGCGGCGAAAATATCCTCCCCACGTGATGCCCTTATCGTACATACAACTCCTTTGGCGTTTAAGAAATCCCGAAACGCCTCCATTTTAACGATATCGGAAGTCTCTAAAGACACATTCGGTATCGCATGAAAACGGATCAAGTTTACCCGACAAGGAATTCCACCTAATAAACAACTCAAAGCTTCGGCATGTTTCAAGCTATCGTTCAAATTTTTAAAAACAATGTACTCAAAAGAGACACGTCGTTGATGCGAAAAATCATATTGTTTGATTAAATCGATCACCTCCCTCGCTGGGAATGCCTTTTCAACCGGCATCAAGGAAAGACGTTCCATAGGATAGGGCGAGTGCAGACTTACGGCCAGATGACATTCGCTCTCCTCTAAAAAGCGTTTCAAGCCTTTCGTCACACCGATGGTTGAAACCGTGATACGCTTCGGGCTCCACGCATATCCATACGGGGCCGTGAGTATTTCCAAAACCTTGAAAAGCTCGTCTACGTTATCCAGTGGCTCCCCCATTCCCATGAAAACGATATTCGTCAATGAATCGTTTTCCGGCAAGGACTGGATCTGGTTCAATATTTGGTTCGCTGTCAGGTTTGCCGTGAAACCTTGTTTTCCCGTCATACAAAACAAGCAATTCATTTTGCATCCGACTTGAGAAGAGACGCAAAGAGTCGCCCGATCATCCGTAGGAATATAAACAGACTCAACAAAACGCCCCGGTCCGGCAGCATATAGATATTTGATCGTACCGTCTTTCGACTTTTGATACTCAGATGGCGGATAAGCCCCGATCTCGAATGAATCCTCTAATAAAGCACGTTTGGCTACCGCTATATTCGTCATCTCCGAAATCCGGGTTATTTTCTTCTTATAAATCCAATCGGCCATTTGCTTAGCCGCATATGCGGGAAGACCCACCTCAGACGCTACACCTTTCAGTTCCTCCAAGGTCATCCCTAATAATTGTCTTTTGTCAACCATGCTATCGATATTTTCTTATTCGCGAAAGTACGAGAAATATTCCACAAAATAAAGATCCCCTATTTTGCCGTCAAAATAAATATATCTTGACGACAAAACAGGGGATCTTTTTTATCTTAAGTATAAATACTCTTTATTAATAGAAACGGATACGGTTGTCTTCCACCTTAGCGTTGTTGACCATAGATTGGATAGCTTGGAATCCTACACGATATGCGTTCGAAGCATCCAACGCACGGATTTCCTCAGCCTCGTTGAACTCCTTACCATCTTTATTTCTTGCGTATACCTTGAACACATATACACCGTTGTTACCTTTAACCGGAGCACTTACTTGGTCAACTTGAGCCATAGAAACCATAGCGTTCAAGTTCGGTTCGATACCGATACCAGCGATACGGCGAGTACCAAAGTTCACGAACTTTACAGAGTCTACAGAAGAACCCATCGTTTCAGCATATGCCTCAACTGAAGTTAAATTCTTAGCAGCCAATTCCTGAGCGATCTTATCGCCTTTCTTCTGGGCAGCCAATTCAGCTCTCAAAGCCGGAGCGACCATATCAACCGGACGATACCCCTCGGAAATACTTCCTTCTACAGCAGCCACGACAAATTTATCACTACACTCGAAGATCTCAGAGATAGAACCTTTATCGTTCTGGAACGCCCAACGAATTACCGGACGTGAATTCTTGATAGAACCTAACAACTGATCATCCGTAGTAACCGTTGCACCTGAAATCAAGTTATAACCGGCTTCCTTCGCATTCTCCTCCAATTTAGCCATAGAGTTGTTCTTCGATACGAACTGATTCAACTCATTGTAGATGTTGCTATAGGTCTTAGAGCTAGGAGATACAGTCATGTCGATATCTGCAATCTTATATTTTTCAACATTTCCTGTTTTCTCTGTTACTTTTACAAGGTGAGTACCATATAAAGATTTCACAACCGCTACCTCATTCAATGGAGTTGAGAAGACAGCCTTCTTAAAATCATCATTCACACCTCTCAAAGCGGTAACCTCTGTAAACCAACCTAGTTCACCACCATTCTCGGCGGCTTGGTCTGCTGAGTATTTCTTAGCTAATTCAGCGAAATTAGCGCCACCTTTCAACGCCCCCATCAAGCTATCAGCCAAAGCAGTTGTCTCAGCCTCAGATTTACCGGCCAACATGATGTGGCTAACTTTTACTGAGTCCGGAGCAACCGTCTTATCGACTAGCTTAAACATTCTGTATTTGTCATTCTCGAATACAGGACCATAAACAGCGCCAACCTCAGAAGTCGTAGCGAATTGTTTCATCTCCGGATCCAAAGCCTTCTCCGTGAAGAAAGCGTCAACATAAGGAACCTCAGAGTTCTCGTTTACTACATCAGCCACTCTTTCAGACGTAGCCAGCTCCTCTTTCAAGCTCTCGATCTCGGCCTGTGCCTTATCATAATCCTCTTTACTCGGACGGATATCTACGGCGATATATTTAATTACCTTAGATTCTTTTTGTTTATAAAGCTCCTTGCGTTGGTTATACAATTTCTCGATCTCGCTCTTGCTTACCTCAATCGTTGAATCCGGAATCGTAGCATATGATTGCATAGCGTAAATGATATCCGAATTCTCGGCATTATCATTATAAGCTTCCTTAGCGTCCAATGAGTTCGCGGAAATAGCCTTGCTCAATAATGTCGTATATTTTTGCTCCAAACGTTGACGTTTGATGTTCTTCTCCCAGAACAACCAGAAGTTCTTAGCTTGAATCAGCTGTGCCTGTTGATCTGCCGGATAGCTAGCGATATTATCGGAATCGATTTGTTTCAAGAAATTCAACAAAGCGGCCTTATCAAAAGCACCAGTCTGAGGATTCGTAAACATTTGCATTTGTTGGATCAACGGAGAGATATTCTCACCTTGAACCATATCGAACAATTCTTCCGGACTTACTCCCATACCTAATTTAGCAGTAGCCTCGTCCAACACAACCTCTTGTACCATCGCATCGAATACGGACTGGCGAATCTGTGTCATATATTCCTCGGGCAGGCTGGCTGAACCGGATTGCATCTTATACATCTCGGCCATCTCATCAACGCGACCTTGATAATCTTGAATTTTTACAACCTCTCCATCAATCTCGGCGATCCGTTCCTGTGATTGCCTAAAATAAGTAGAACCAGAGTTTAAAAAGTCTCCAATGATAAAAGCGAACAATGCCAAACCCACCACGAGTACCAGCAGTCCTGCTTTGCTTCTAATTTTTTCCAGCGTAGCCATTTATCTTTATTATTTTTTAAAGTTTATTATTTCACATTTTAAGGGCACAAAGATATGAAAAAAAGGAAATTCCACAGCATATAATCCTTTTTTTTATCAAATCCCTACTTTCATACGTACAAGTTCGATCTTCGTAGCCGTTACTTTGATTATCTTAAACGAATATTTATCGATCTGGACAGTCTCGTTCAATTTCGGGAATTTTTGATAGAAGTGCAAGATAAAACCGGCGATGGTGACATAATCATCCGACTCCGGAAGATCCAACCCGAACATTTCGTTCAAGGTATCAATCTCCATTCTACCCGACAGCAAATACTCATTGTCCGATACTTTTTTAGCCACATGCGACTTCATATCGTGCTCGTCCTCAATCTCTCCGAAAATCTCCTCCACCAAATCCTCAAGTGTCACGATACCCGACGTACCGCCAAACTCATCCACGACAACAGCCAAGCTCTTCTTCTCTTGCATCAGCAGTTTCATCAGTTTATTCGCCGCCATCGTCTCCGGAACGATCGATACGCTACGGATATGCTGGGTCCAATCCTCCGGATTCTTGAAAAGCTCGGAAGAATGGATATACCCGATAATATCGTCAATATTCTCGTTATACACCAATATCTTCGAAAGTCCTGTCTCGATAAACTTAGAACGCAATTCCTCTATCGTAGCCGACGTATCACAGGCTACAATCTCCGTCCGGGGCACGATACAATCCCTCAAACGGACATTCGAGAAGTCTAAGGCGTTTTGGAAAATCTTAACTTCCGTATCCATATCCGAATTTTGCGGAGCATCTTCCAGACTTTGCTGTATAAAATAATCCAAGTCTACCTTGCCTAATGCCTGAGGTGAACTTTTCAAGTTCTTCACGCCCCCTAACTTCAAAATCAAAAAAGATAGCAAGGATGAGAACTTGGAGACCGGATACAGGATGATATATATGATAAATAATGGTATCGCAAATATATTGAGTGATAAATTAGGATTCAACTTAAATATGGTCTTGGGAATAAACTCCCCGGCAAACAAGATCAAGATCGTAGATATCACGGATTGGATAAAAACGATCAATGCCTCATTCGCAACCACCTTGGCTATAAACGGCTCCAATACGATTGCCATCTGAAGACCATAAACGACCAACGCAATATTATTTCCTACCAACATGGTAGAGATAAACAAATTTGGATTACGATAGAAAACACCCAGTATCTTACTGGATAGACTACGTTCCTTCTTATCCAGCTCGAAACGAAGCTTATTGGAGGAGATAAAAGCGATCTCCATCCCGGAAAAGAATGCGGAAAATGCGAGGGAAATTAAAATATAAGTCAGCGTCCCCACCTTAATTACTTTTTATTGAATCTATTTGTGACACATCTACCCGGGCACTATCCCCCTGAGCTGTCCGTGTCGTATCGGCCGGAGCATCGCTCACCGGGAAAATACCCTGTGAGTTAAATATCTTATACTGAGTCATATCTTGGTTCGACTCAAAACCTATACCTGTTATGATCTTATCTTCTTGCTCGATACGCATAAACTTATCAGAATAAACCTTCTCTTGCTTCTGGTCCCAGAACAATTGGGAAGTCTCAAAATGCTCCCCTTGCAGACTTTCCACCTCTACATTACCGATCAGCTCCCAAAGCCCTTTTTTATCATAATAATAGGCTGTATCCGCCTTAATACTCGCTTCTGTCTGGAATAAGGTATCGAACTTCTCCACGTAGATCCCCTCAGGGAAATACCAATGGGGTTCCGCCGCCTTCCCATAAATCTGCCACTCTTTCGCTTTCAAGCGATATCTCGTGATACCAGAATCGGAGATCAAGGATGACACATCCGTAGCCTTCATCGTATAAGTCTTGTCCGGGTCAAACTCAACATCAACCACCTCCTTATGCTCCTTACTGCAAGAGGCAGAAAACAAAAGAAGCATAACAACCACCACGAAGGTAGTTGTTATGCCCATATTTTCCGTTTTACAATGAAAACGATTTCCTATCATAATTACCGAATCGTTGTACGCTCTCCGATCCAACCACCGACAGTGAAAGGTTTGCCCTTCTCCAAATCCGGGTGCATGAAGATCTCCTCCGTAGAAGGAAGGTGAGCACGATAAGATGATATCAAAGTATTAGCCTCTTCAGCAACACTCGGATCTACCTGTTTCGCTTTCTCAAATTTATCGATAGCGGCATTATAAGCAGCTCTTGCCAATACTCCGTCGTTCGGGAAAACAGACTTGGAAGTAGCGGCATACATCTTACCGATCAATAAATAGGCATTGCCATAATTAGGATTTGCCTCCAAAGCTTTCTGGCAATATTGTCTAGCCTTTGAATAAGCATTTTGCTCAAACAGCAACAATGCGATCATATAATAATCATCAGCTTTTGAAGTCGCGTCCGTTTCTAAATTTGCGGCCTCATCAAAGTATTTAATAGCCGTATCATAATCCTTTATCTTAACGGCTTTCTTTCCTAGCCCAACAGCTGCCTCGGCACTAGGTTCTTGACGATAAGCATAGTCTGATGCCAAAAAGTAAGCCTCGATTTCTTGGCAACCTGTTCTTCTCAACAAGGATATAGTCTCTTTCAAATAAGGTAAGTTGTCCTTATTCTCCTCGATCTTAGCAGCATACAAATTCTGCAAAGTCTCGCAATCGGCAGCACCACTATTCGCAAAGGCATTATCAACACCACTCTTATATGCGGTCAAGGCATTCACTTCTTTTTGATTGTTTGCAGCCTGCGCAGCTTTTAATTGAGCATCCAAGCCACCAGAAACCTTCAAATAATCTTGAATATACTGTTCTTTGAAGTTCGGATCGTTAACCATTTTCTTCATAGAAGAGAAACTAAACAAGGAGAGACCTAGAGCCTCCGTATCAGCACCTTTCTCATCAACGATCTCCTTCAACCAAGTATAGGCCTGATTATAGTCGGCATTATCGCCAGTTTGCGCTAAATAATCTTGCACTTTTCGAGCAACGATCCAGTCTTTTCCATACCGGCGATCATTTCCAAAATATTTCACACGCTTGTCGTAAACTCCCATCAAATCATCAATAAGAGCTTTCTTCTTAGCGGGATCTTTCTCTTGGGCGATCTTCCAGCCCATAATTTTCACACCGTACAAATAGATATCTTTTGTAGCGGCAGGACACTCATCGTACACGATCTTCCAGAAATCAAAGGCGTCTTTGAAGTTTCCGGCTTTCGCATAAGGAACGAACAAGCTGATATTGGTAATACAACGCACGCTATCCTCACCGGAACCGAACTGTGTACCATTATCTACTCCTTTCTGCGCATAAGCGCCTAACGTACCCATAGTACATCCAAGCGCTAGTAATAAAACTTTGATCTTCATATCTCTTTCTATTAAAGTTAGCTATAATATTTATATTCCTTCAAAAAAGTATCATACTCATTAGACCCTTTCGGCCATTCCCGGTTTAATCCACTTTTCGTTTAAAAAACCATAATTCGTTAAATGTATAGTTCACCGTAAACCGGAAATACTGCTCATCAATCATTGTACGTAATTCCGGACGGATCTTCACGTATTCAAATGACAGGTTCACTAATGAACGGTTATCGATCAATGGAAGCCCAAAACCGACACTCGCCCCATATTCATTATAACCATGTCCTTTATAACCATTCTCCTCGGAGCGACTGACTCTTAAGTACGAATTGCTATAATGAAAACCGGCACGGTATCTGATACGTCCCAGATAATTACGATTATCATAACGAGGAATAAATTCGGCACCAGCCGCTACACGTGTACGATTCTTGAATTGACCTTTCTCGTTATCAAAATAAGCGTTCGCCCAGTCCTCATATAAGAAGTCTGCGGCTAATGTCAACCGATTCTCTTTCACATAGGAGATACCCGCTCCGTAAGAGTTCGGCATATCAAACCGATAATTCTTAATTGTATCGTTCCTTGTATATCCGGATGTAGCCGAAGAACCGACAAGCTGAGTATCATACACAGTCGTATTCAACTTTTTTCCGGGAGAGTAAACGAAACCTACCGTGACATGCTCCGTCTTACTCAAAGGATGCGTATATTGAATACCAAAATCTAACTTTAAATCACGAATCTCATAACGTTGGTTTCTATACACATTGTCCGCCCCTGTCGAGCTGGGAAAAATCAAGTTACGGGAATGTGTAATATTTCCAAATAAAAATCCGGCGTTTACACCAATGGAAAGACGCTTCTTCCAAATATCATAGGAGAGCCCTAAATAGGCATCGCTTAAGCCACCTTCGCCACTAAAGCTTTCTCCCCAACTTAAACCGCCCTCGGTACGGCTCTCGCCGAAATCATATCCTACATATGAATAAGGTAATAAACCAATACTCATCGCTAAACGCCGGGTGATCGGAAATTGCATGGCGATATACTCCACGTTTCCATTCATCTGTCGTTGCTTGTTCGTACCGTCATAGAACCAAGACACCTGACCGGACGCACCAAAATCAAAAAGGAATGTCAACGAGTCCATGCAACTATAAGATGCTGGATTTAATGGATTTATCTGTTTAGAGGACCTTAATCCATAACCGACTCCACCCATCGCCCTTCCGGCACCAAAAGATCGATCCGCCAACTCTCCATATCCAAATCGCGTATAAGGCGAGTTCGTGTTATTTTGAGCCCACAATGGCAATTGTGTAAAGATAAGAAAACTTATTATTACTACCTTATTAATTTTCAACATTATACTCTAAGATTCTGTTTAATCCTGTCAACACTAAATTAATGTCTGCAAAGATGGAGTTTTTTAGCCGTCTTTCAAAATAAAACGAATGACCGCCTGTTAAAAAAACCAAAAGATCCGGATATTTTACTTTCAGCTCGTCAATATATCCGTCCATCTCGTAAACAATCCCATTCACCACACCCGCTTGGATAGCCGTTTCCGTACTTCTCCCGATAAGCGGTATATCACCCTCTTCCGTTACCAAAGGCAGCTTCTTCGTAAACTGGTTCAACGCTCGAAAACGAGTAGTCATCCCCGGAGAGATATTCCCCCCCAGAAAGATACCCGGCGCTTCTATCACCTCATACGTGATAGCGGTACCGGCATCGATAACCAGCAGATTTTTTCCCGGCCGCAAATAATTCGCCCCCACGACAGCGGCCAAACGGTCCTTGCCTAGCGTTTTCGGCGTCCCATATTCCACCTTGATCGGTAAAGCTACATGTTCATCCAGAAAGACAAAACGCTGAAGCTTATTTTTTAGATAAGCGATCAACTCATCGTCCGTATCTATCACCGTCGATAAAATGCCTTGCGTAAAAGCGTACTTCTCAAAAAGAGCAGCGACCACAGATACACCGAATTGCTTGTATACAAAAGAAGCCTCTATATGCCCATTTTTATACACAGCGACCTTTGATGACGTGTTACCTTGTTCTATAATAAGATTCACTTCTCTGATATTTTCCGCAAAGAAAAACAAAAATGATGAAATAACACGCAAAAACATCGTATAACCTCTAAAATTCTTCTTGAACAAAAAGGATCGCATCTCTGTTTGAAGAAAAATCTAAATAAAAAACAAGTTATGAATTACGGGATTAGTGTCTTATTCAGGGCGATTCCATTGCTAATGGCCCTCTTTTGTTTCGGTTATGGATTTTTTGTCTTTAACTATGGAGTGGACTCCAGCAGATTCGTCGCCGGACCTGTCGTATTCTCTCTTGGCTTTATTTGTATAGCTTTGTTCGCTACGGCAGCGACCATTATTCGTCAAATTATCCATACATATAATAATGTAGCCAGATTCGCTTTGCCTATCCTTGGATATCTCTCGGCAACCATCACTTTTCTGGCGGGCTTTATCTTACTCATGTCCTCACCGACGCCAGCAGACTTTGTCGCGGGCCATGTCATTTGCGGGGTGGGCCTTATAACTGCATGCGTAGCGACAACGGCTACCGCCTCTACCCGATTCACCTTAATACAAATGAACGCCAAAAGCGACGATCCCAGAATACCAGACAAAGCGTTCAACTTTTGGCAAGGGATATTCTTGATCCTTGTAGCATCATTTATATCCATAGTCGCATGGATTTGGGCTTACCGGTTGCTAGCGCATAGCGACGAGCATTCCCAATACTTTGTCGCCGGGCACGTGATGGCCGGACTAGCATGTATTTGCAGCAGCTTAATCGCTTTAGTCGCCACGATCGCCCGACAAATAAGAAACACATATTCCCGATTGGAAAAAAGGCTATGGCACCGTTTTGTCATCCTGATGGGATCTATCAGTCTGATATGGGGTCTCTTCGTATTAGGAGATAGCGACCCGGCTAATGCCTCAACCGGATATATCATGATCGGCCTTGGATTAGTTTGCTATAGTATCTCCAGCAAGGTGATCTTGCTGTCTAAAATATGGAGGGAAGAATTCAAGCTTGCCAACCGGATTCCATTGATTCCTATATTCACGGCTTTATTCTGCCTTTTCCTCTCCGCTTTCCTTTTCGAGATGGCGGCCGAGCATAGTTATTATGCCATTCCCGCACGGGTATTGGCCGGACTGGGAGCGATCTGCTTTACGTTGTTCTCCATCGTCAGCATATTGGAAAGCGGAACCTCTTCCAAGTAAACTGTTTTTTCATCGTGATGAAAATACTTTTTCTTCACGGTGAAAATACTTTTTCTTCATGATGAAAATGTTTTTTCCTCACAATGAAAAAATCAACATTCTTTGATAAACCATCGGCCACAACACATAAAACATTCTTTAACACTACCAAAAGCATAAGGTTTTCAATTCTTTATAAACAATTATCATCCCAAGAGTAAGAAAACGCTTGCAAAGTAAAAAATAATATCTACTTTTGCACCCGGGTAAGTCCTACACGGCATGCTCCCTCGGAATCCCCCAGGGCTTGACCGCAGCAAGGGTACTTGGTTGTAGCGGCGCGATGTAGTAAGCTTACCCACCTGCCTCTTTAGCTCAGTTGGCCAGAGCACGTGATTTGTAATCTCGGGGTCGTTGGTTCGAATCCGACAAGAGGCTCAGATAAAACACAACTTAAAAGGAAGCTTATACGTAGGCTTCCTTTTTTCTATTTTAGACATAATATAGTTGCGCATTTGCATTAATATATTAACTTTGCTGATAAGAATTCAAAACAGCAACATCATGGAAGAGAATAAGAATTTACTTTTAAAAGGCGCTATGACTTATGGTTTGGCCATGGGTATATATTGGGTAGTGAAATACATCTTTTTCATCTTCAGCGTTTCAGTCCCCTCCTTGAGTCTTGTCTATTGGCTATTGACGCTCGCCGTCCCTTTCATCGCCTACTACATGACGAAAAGATATCGGCACGACATCGGTGGAAGGATCAGTTTCTTTCATGCATGGAGATTCGGCACGATGTTGTATTTTTTCGCCGCATTGATCGTCTCGCTTGAATACTTTGTCTTTTATCAGTTCATCGCCCCACCTGATTTCGTGGCAAATGCGATCGGGCAATTAACGACTGCATTAAAAGATAGCCAAGTTAACTCGGATATGCTCGACTCGCTCAGCAATATTCGCATCTCGCCAATCCATATGGCCATACAAGGAATATTTAATAACGTATTTTACGGCATCATACTTTCTATACCGGTAGCGGCTCTCTTGTGCAGGAACAATTCGACTGGTTCCATCACTGAAAACCGCTAAAAAGTTAATTACAGACAAATAATGGACATATCAGTTGTTATCCCGTTGTATAACGAAGCCGAGTCTTTACCCGAGTTATTCTCGTGGATAGAGCGGGTGATGAAAGAACATAATTATACCTACGAAGTCATTTTCGTGAATGACGGTAGTACGGATAATTCTTGGGAAGTGATCGAGGAGTTGAAACAACGTTCTCCACATATCCGGGGAATCAAGTTCCGTCGCAACTACGGCAAGTCGCCGGGATTGCACTGCGGATTCCAGCGGGCTAAAGGTGACGTAGTCATTACCATGGACGCCGATCTACAGGACAGCCCGGATGAGATACCCGAACTTTACCGGATGATCACCGAAGACGGGTACGATCTGGTATCCGGTTGGAAAAAGAAAAGATATGACCCGTTGTCTAAAACGATCCCCACGAAATTATTCAACGCGACAGCTCGTAAATTCTCGGGAATAAAGAACTTACACGATTTCAACTGCGGATTGAAAGCGTATAAGAATGTTGTCATTAAAAATATAGAGGTGTATAACGATATGCACCGTTACATACCTTATTTAGCTAAGATTGCCGGATTTCACAAGATTGGCGAGAAAGTAGTGAAACATCAAGCCCGCAAGTACGGAACTACTAAATTCGGGTTGGATCGCTTCGTGAACGGTTATCTTGATTTGATCACGCTTTGGTTTACTTCCAAATTCGGAAAGAAACCGATGCACTTCTTCGGTTTATGGGGAAGCGCTATGTTCTTCATTGGTTTTATCGCTCTAGTAATCGTACTCAGCATGAAATTGATCTCGATGTACTCTGGAGATCTAAGACCTTTGGTTACAAGTTCCCCTTATTTCTATATTTCATTGACAGCGATGATTCTGGGAACCCAGATGTTCCTAGCGGGCTTTATCGGGGAGTTGATTTCCCGTAATTCTCCGAATCGCAATAACTATAAAATAGAGGATGAGATATGAGTTTCCTAGAATTAGCGAGAAAACGTTGCTCTATCCGAAAGTATGCCCCCAAAAACGTAGAGCAAGAAAAGATTGATTATATCCTAGAAGCAGCTCGTTTGGCCCCTTCGGCGGTAAATTATCAACCTTGGTATTTTGTATGGGTTCAAAGTGCGGAAGGAAAAGCTAAATTACAAGAATGCTATCCCCGGGAATGGTTCAAGCAAGCGCCTTATTACTTGATCGTTTGCGGAGATCATCAGCAATCTTGGAAACGGGGCGATCATAAGGATCATATGGATATCGATACGGCTATCGCTACGGAACACATTTGTTTAGCCGCTACCGAACAAGGATTGGGAACTTGTTGGGTTTGCAATTTCGACACGGAGCTTTGCCGTAAACATTTTAAAATTCCGGAAACGATCGAGCCTGTTGTATTGATACCGTTCGGCTATCCTTCCGACCCGGCATTATTCGATGAGACTCCAAAGAAACGTAAGCCCATAGAAGAAATTATTAAACGGGAATCATTCTAGTATGTTATACATTGAAGTTCTGCTACTAGCGATCGGCTTATCCATGGATAGCCTAGCAGTATCAGTTACCGGCGGCGCAGTTCTTAAGAACAACTGCACCGCCGGTAATATTATAAAGATAGCGAGCGTGCTCGGTATATTCCAAGCCGGAATGACCGTGATCGGTTATACGATGGGATTAGGATTCGAAAAATACATTTGCGCCTTCGACCATTGGATCGCATTTACCCTCTTGCTTTACTTAGGTGGAAAAATGATATACGATAGCACGAAGGAAGAGGAGGAAGACGGGAAATTCGATCCTCTATGTAACCGGACATTATGCGGATTGGGAATAGCGACAAGTATCGATGCCCTCGCCGTAGGAATCTCTCTGGCGATCTTAAAATCACCGCTCTTGCTGCAAGCCTCGACTATCGGTGTTGTCACCTTCGCTATCTCTGCCTTCGGTGTCTATTTCGGTAACCGATTCGGCAAGAGAATCGACTTGAAGCTGGACCTCATCGGAGGTTTAATCTTAATCGGTATCGGTACAAAGATTTTGATAGAGCATGTATTCTTTAGCTAGGGATACCTTATTGAATAAATAACCTTATACATTAATTAATAGACATGAAAAGCCAGCAATTACGAAAACTAGCGCCGGAGCTGGATTCACTCCGGCTAGGCAGCGGTTGGAAAATCGACGAATTGAGTAAACCGCAAATCATTGTAGAAAGCAGTTACGGACATAGCCATCCGGGAAGCGCCCATCTGGATAAATTGGTGGACGAGGCAGGAATCGGTATAAAGGAAAAGGGGGGACGTGCCGCAAACTACTTCGTCACTGATATTTGTGATGGAGAGGCGCAGGGACACGATGGTATGAACTACTCATTAGTCTCCCGTGATATCATGGCCGCCATGATGGAGATTCATGTAAAAGCGACTCCTTTCGACGCTGGTGTCTTTATAGCCAGTTGCGACAAATCCGTCCCTGCGCATTTGATGGCGATAGCCCGGCTAGATATGCCTGCTATATTCATGCCCGGTGGTATAATGAAAGCCGGTCCCAACCTACTCACGTTAGAACAAATCGGTACCTATAGCGCCCAATACGAGCGAAAAGAAATAACGGAAGAACAATTCATGGTTTATAAGCGTGACGCATGTCCGGATTGTGGAGCTTGCTCTTTCATGGGTACCGCCTCTACGATGCAAGTAATGGCAGAAGCGCTTGGCATCGCTTTACCGGGCTCCGCCTTGATCCCCGCCCATTTACCCGAGTTAAAAGAAACCGCCCGTAAAGCCGGAGAACATGCACTCGGACTAGCGAAAGAAGAGTTAAAACCCTCCGATATCATGACGATACAAGCGTTTGAAAATGCGATCATGGTACATGCCGCCATAGCGGGTTCCAGCAACAGCCTGCTTCATCTTCCAGCTATCGCCCACGAACTGGGAATCCAGTTATCACCGGATTTGTTCGACAAGATACATCGTAAGATCCCCTACCTTTTAAATATACGTCCCAGCGGTTTTTGGCCCGGCGAATATTTCTGGTATGCGGGAGGCGTACCGGCGATCATGGAAGAAATCAAAGAATTCCTCCATCTCGACGTCATGACTGTTACCGGCAAAACATTGGAAGAAAACTTAAAAGATTTACAACTCAACGGCTTCTATAAGAATTGCCATAAATATCTTCCTGCCCTAGGAGTAAAGGTTGGCGATATTATCAAACCTCTTCATACACCGATCAAGGCACAAGGAGCCATCGCTATATTGAAAGGAAATTTAGCGCCCGAAGGGGCAGTCGTAAAACATTCGGCGATTTCACCCCGCTTGATGCAAGTCACCCTGAAAGCGAGGGTATTCGATTGTGAGGAGAACGCTATTGAGGCGGTATTACAAAAGAAAATCCATCCGGGAGAAGCGGTATTTATCCGTTATGAAGGACCGAAAGGAAGTGGAATGCCAGAAATGTTTTATACGACAGAAGCGATCGCCTCCGATCCTGAGTTGGTAGAGACCATCGCATTGATCACCGACGGTCGTTTCTCCGGAGCGACCCGAGGCCCGGCGATCGGACATGTATCCCCGGAGGCTTCCGAGGGGGGACCAATCGCCTTGGTCGAAAACGATGACTTGATCCGTATCGATATTCCAGCGAGAACATTGGATATAATCGGTACCGACAGTATTGAGAGAAGCGTGGAAGAGATAGAAAAGATCCTATCCGAAAGGCGTGCACATTGGATAAAACCAGAGTCACAATATAAAAAAGGAATCCTTGATATTTATACACACAATAGCGTCTCCCCCATGAAAGGGGCATATATGGAATTTTTTATGTAAGTTCGCGACATAAAATTTCATAATGATGCGCAAGAATATTACCATATTAGTCAGCCTGTTGATCTTATCGCATACGGCTTGCTCGGACAAGGGCCAATATTTCGAAGAGAGTGGTTCTGTTTTTCATACAAGTTACCACATCAAATACAAGGCCAAGCAAATCCTAACCGATAAGATCGACAGCGAGCTGCAACGTTTTAACCTCTCCTTAAATCCTTTCAACCCCAACTCCACGATCGCGAAAGTCAATAATAACGAGGATGTGGAGGTAGACGAATGGTTTACCGAAGTATTCAATAAGGCGGAAGAAATCTCCAAAAAATCAGGAGGAGCTTTTGATATTACTTGCGCTCCATTAATTAATCTATGGGGATTCGGATTCAGTAAGATGGACAGCGTAACCCCGCAGATGATCGATAGCATCAAGGCTTTCGTCGGTTATCAAAAAGTAAGATTGGAAGGAAAGAAAATCATCAAAGAAGATCCCCGGATTCTATTGAATTGTTCGTCCATAGCAAAAGGTTATGCTTGCGATGTTATCGCCCGCCTGCTGGAAAAGGAAGGCGTAAAGAACTACATGGTAGAAATAGGTGGTGAGGTCACCATGAAAGGCGTAAATCAACAAGGTGACTGTTGGCGAGTCGGCATCAACAAGCCGGAAATAGGGACAAGTGGCGTAACAAATGATGTTGAAGAGATCGTACAATTATGCCAAAAAGGGGGTGTGGCTACTTCTGGCGACTACCGAAACTTCTACATCAAGGATGGTAAGAAATATGCCCATACGATCAATCCGGCGAACGGTTATCCCGCTGGACAAAATATTCTTAGCGCGACCATCGTGGCGGAAGATTGTATGACAGCAGACGCTTACGCTACGACTTTCATGGTTTTGGGAGTCGAGAAAGCGAAGCTACTGGCACAATCCATCCCCCAAATAGAGTATTTCATTATTTATGCGGACAACAACGGACAACAGAAAGTCACCTACTCAAAAGGTATGTTGGAATACCTTCCTAACAGAAAAACATTGGCTATCCTCGAAAATCCTTAAGTTCCTACATGAAGCGTTATCTAAATCAACTTGAATGCAAAATACTGAGAGCCGGAGATTCCCTGTTTAATACCACAACCACGGATAACCTATTAATCTTCGTATTTTCGGGAAAACTTATTATTTACAGCCAAGAAGGGACACATATAGCGGAAGTGGCAAAAGATCATTTCATGCTACTTGCGCAAAACACCAATCATAAGGTTATAGCCTCAGCCCCTACCCGCCTTATCTTAATACATGCGGGCAGTCTATCCGACATGATCATAAATGACCCGGAATGGAATGTGGAGAAACCGGTCGTCTTACCGATTCCCCCAGCCTTAGCGCACACATTAAATCAGATAGAATATTATATGAAGGATAAATACTTTACCTTGAATTGAGATTAAAAATGTTTCAATTCCTGATAAAGCTTTTGCACAGGTAATCCCATCACGTTATAAAAGCTACCATTGATAGCCTCTACCCCAATATAACCGATCCACTCCTGAATGCCATACCCTCCCGCCTTATCATAAGGTTTATATTTATCCAAATAATAATTAATCTCTTCATCACCCAATTTAGCGAAACAAACCGCAGATTCGACGGAAAAGCCTACATTTTTGTCCTTCGTCATGATACAAACACCGGTTATTACCTGATGTACATGATCCGACAAAGCATGAAGCATAGCATAAGCTTCCTCTCGATTCGCAGGCTTTCCCATAACCCCGTCAAACGTCCAAACGATCGTATCTGCCGTGATTAGCAATTCATCATCCGCCATAGTCGGTTTATAGGCCTCCGCTTTCGAACGGGCAATATATAAAGGGATCTCCATGGAGTCAATAGAATCCGGGTAAGACTCGTCAATATCCGAAATTACCCTCACCTCGAAGTCGATATCCAGACCAGATAACAAATTCCGTCGTCTCGGAGAATTAGAGGCTAAGACGATCTTGTACTTTTTTAAATTCTCTAACATAACCTATTCGATTAAGCGTTACACATTCACCAAAATTTTACCACCCAAAAGCCTCCTCGCCGAACCAGTGTCCTTGCGCCCGCATCGTTTGCTCGATCACGTCCCTAGCTACGCCTTCGCCACCTCGCCGGGAGGATATATATTTCGCTACCTCCTTGATCTCCGGAGCCGCATCCGCAGGTGCCACCGGCAATCCGACTCGCGTCATTACCTCATAATCAGGAATATCATCACCCGCATACATGATTTGCTCAGGAGACAAGCCCGTTTTTTCCATGAAATCCTTAAAGTCATGCACCTTTACAGCGCTACGCATATAAATATGCTGTATACCCAAACGAGAAAAGCGAATCTGTACGGCTTCCGTATATCCGCCCGTAATTATAGCGACCTCATAACCTTTCTTCACGGCCAATTGCAAGGCATAGCCATCCTTGATATTGACCGTACGCATCGGATCGCCATTCGGGTGAAGCGGAATCACATCGCAGGATAGCACCCCGTCTACATCAAAGACAAAAGCCTTTATTTTTCTCAAATCATAGTTTATACTACTCATGTCGAGCCTCCTTATGTATACTTCGGCTAATCAGCTCATATAGATTTCGCATATCCGGATCTTTAAGCATAGCCATATGTTTGTTTATCACATTCTCGTCATATCGTATAGCTGGTCCCGTTTGGGCTTGCGCCGGCGACATTACATGTACCTTAGCGGCTGTCTCGTCTATCAAAGGTAACAAGACCTCTCCCTGTATTTGCTGTTCTTCCAAGATCTTTTCAGCTAGCGCATACATATGATTCGTAAAATTACAAGCGAAAACCGCCGCTAAATGTAAGTTCTTTCGCTTCTCGGAGGAGAGGAAACGGACATCACTGGAGAGCGCCCTAGCCACCTCGCCCAGCACCTTCTCATCTTCAGACGAGTTCGCCTCTAAAAAGAACGGTATTTTCTTGAAATCCACCTCCCTACTCTTACTAAACGTTTGTAACGGATAAACCACCCCATATCTAGCCGTAAGACCTTCAAATACAGAGATTGGCATACACCCTGCCGTATGCACCCACAAACCGTTATTCGGTTTTACACGGGCGATAACATCTTGGAGCACGGCATCTTTCAAAGAGAAAACATACAAGTCGGCATCTTCCACAATCTCTTCCGGGACAACAGTCCACCCACATCCCAATTCATCGGCTAAAATCTTAGCATGCTCACTTGTGTGACTATACACTTGCCCGATACTCATTCCGGACTTACGCATTTCCAACGAAAGCCGGGTAGCTAAGTTTCCGGCACCAACAAATACGACTCTCATTCTCCCGTCTCTTTATTTTCTTCCGGAAGAGAGAACTTTCCTATATGTATCTTCTCCCATTGTAAATGGGATTCATCAAAAGGCTTACGAACCTGATCCTTATAACCGATACCAATGATAGACAAGACATCCAATTGATAAGGGATATCCAGCAACGAACGAACATAATTATTCGAATCCGCCTCGTCCTCTGTTACCCGGTTCCGGATCTGACACCAGCAACTGCCCAATCCCAAATCCTCTGCTTGCAATTGCATATAAATAGAAGCGACCGAAGCGTCCTCGATCCAAACATCGCTTTCCATCACATTCGCCAAGACAACCACGGCCAAGGCACAACCCTCCAGAAAAGCGGAACCATTTTTCTTACACCCGGCAAGTTTCTTCAACATTTCCTTATCTTCCACGACCACGAACTGCCAAGGATTACTACGTTTTGAGGCCGGAGCCATCAACGCCGCTTTCAAGATCAGTTCTACCTGCTCGGGTGAAAGTAGTTGTTCGGTAAACTTACGTGTACTTCTTCTATTTTGTATAAGTGTTGCAAAACTCTCCATTTTTTTCGTTCTTTGTACTCTTTTAATATTAAGATTCGCAAATATAAATATAATTTTTTGCACCCATATATACGTATCGTTCTTTTTTCTCGTTAGTATTTTTATAATTGAACAATAGATTATGAAGATTCGTGCGATAGCCGCGCTGCTATTTATACTTATTTCCGTGAGTGCCTTTGGCGAGGGCCGCATAAAAATCACTGGTTATGTCCGTGACGCCGACGGTAACCCTCTGGAATTAGTGAATGTCCGGGTTAAGAACACGTTGATCGGCTCCATGACCAACGAGAAGGGATATTATTCCTTTTCCATATCGCCGGGAGACTCTATCTCCATTATTTACTCCTGTCTGGGATATAATAAAGCCGAGCGTATCATTCCCTCGGCACAAGCCGACATGCGCCTGAACGTACAGATGAACAATACCTCATTTGATTTAGGGGAAGTATCCGTTACTGCCATCCGCAAGCAGACCACGACCATGGAGTCCTTAAATGCGGACAGAATTAAATTATTGCCCGATCCCTCCGGAGGTAGTATAGAGAGCTTGGTCGTTACGTTTGCCGGCGTATCGTCCAATAACGAGCTAAGTTCCCAGTATTCCGTACGTGGAGGTAGTTATGATGAAAATATCGTTTATGTGAATGGGATCGAGGTATTCCGTCCGCTTCTGATTCGCTCGGGACAACAAGAGGGCCTTAGTTTTATCAATCCGGACCTGACGGAGGCGGTCAATTTCGCCGCCGGTGGCTTCGAGGCTCGTTACGGAGACAAGATGAGTTCCGTGCTGGATATTACCTATAAAAAGCCTAAGATATTCGAAGGCTCGGCTTCCGCGAGCTTGTTGGGAGCGAATGCTTATGTAGGCAGTTCTATCGGTAAATTTACCCAAGTAACGGGTTTCCGCTTTAAAAGCGGTCGGTCTATTTTGGGTACCATGGATACAGACGCTGAATACGACCCTAAATTTATCGATCTGCAAACTTACATCACGTACCAATTGGCCCCTAAATGGGAAATCAATTTCTTAGGAAACCTCGCTAACAATAATTATAAATTCACCCCTTATAGCCGGGAAACCTCTTTCGGTACAGCCGAGCATCCCAAGAACTTCAAAGTCTATTTCGACGGAAGGGAAAGAGACCGTTTCCAAACCTTATTCGGTGCGCTTACATTGAAACACAACCCCAATGAGAACACAGAGTTGGGACTTCAAGCCTCCGCTTTCAAAAGCAAGGAAGAAGAGGGATACGATATCGCCGGAGAATATTGGCTGAGCGAGAACGGAGCGGAAAATCCGGATGACGACGCGTCAGCCGCCATGTCCGTAGGCCGTTATCACGAGCACGCACGAAACCGTTTGAACTCCACCGTCATGAATGTCGGGCACTATGGGATGGCCCGCCTTTTAAACAATACGTTGAAATGGGGAGCCACGGTACAAATGGAGAAAATCAATGATAAGATCAGTGAATGGGAAAAAAGGGATTCCTCAGGTTATTCTTTGCCCCAAACCGGTAATAACGTAAGTGTATATTCGAACCTCTTTTCTGATAATCAGATAGAAAGCACACGCTTTTCCGCTTATGCGCAAGACGCATTCAAATTCAGGACCAAGCAAGGTCTGTTCACGTTAGTCGCAGGGGTTAGAGGTAGTTATTGGACTTATAATAAGGAGTTCCTTTTCAGTCCCCGTGCCTCATTGGGCTTTATCCCGAACTTCGACCAAGACTTGACGCTCCGTTTCGCCACCGGACTGTATTATCAATCGCCCTTCTACAAGGAATTACGTAGAGTAGACAAAGATAAGAACGGCAATAATATCACGGTATTGAACAAAGATCTAAAGTCACAACGCTCCATCCATTTCATATTGGGAGGAGATTATACGTTCCGTGCCGTAGACCGGAATTTCAAGGTGACCGCCGAGATGTACTATAAAAAGCTGGACAATCTGAATCCCTACACCGTAGATAACGTCAAGATCCGCTATTACGGTGAGAACTGCGCCAAAGGTTACGCCATGGGACTCGATGTCAAATTCTTCGGAGAATTCGTACCGGGTACCGACTCATGGATCAGCTTCTCCTTGATGAAAGCCCAGCAAACCATCCGGGAAACAACGACCGTACCTATGGCCAATAGCCAAGGCTACAACATCTCACTCTTCTTCCAAGATTATTTCCCGGGCTATAAACGAGTCAAGCTAAATCTGAAAGGAGTTCTATCCGGAGGACTTCCCCAGACAATCCCGGGCAAAGGATACGAAGCCGGCTATTTCCGTACGCCCGCCTACAAACGTGTAGATATCGGCCTCTCCTATCAATTGGCAGGAGGCACGGACGCTATCATGGACAGGGGCTTCTTCCGCCATTTGAAAAACATTTGGCTAGGTCTGGATGTATTTAACATATTAGACATCAAAAACGTTAGTTCCTACTATTGGATAACAGATGTATATAATGTCCAATACGCAGTTCCAAACTATCTGACCGGACGTCAATTGAACGTTCGTCTGATTGTCGATTTTTAATAAAATGTATCTTTAAACACATTTACTGGGAGATAAAAACAAAAAATTATTTCCTCATTCATAAAAAGTAGTGTACATTTGCACACAATAGAAACAAACATTTACTAAATCTTTAAATTATTATTGACATGGAACTTACACATATCGAACATTTAGGTATCGCAGTGAAGAGTATCGAGGCTTGTTTACCCTATTATGAAGGCGTTCTTGGATTAAAATGCTACAATATCGAAGTAGTAGCAGACCAAAAAGTAAAAACCGCATTTTTCAAGGTAGGACAGACTAAGATTGAATTACTAGAGCCGACCAGCGAAGATAGCACGATCGCAAAATTTATCGAGAAAAAAGGTGAAGGTATCCACCATATCGCATTCGCGGTACCTGATGTACAGGCAGCTTTGAACGAGGCTGAGGAAAAAGGCGTTAAATTAATCGATAAAGCTCCCCGTGGTGGCGCAGAAGGCTTGAACATCGCTTTCCTTCACCCGAAATCAACTTGCAGCGTATTGACAGAGCTTTGCATGCCGGGCAACAAATAATTAATCCGTTCATTTCTAACAACAAATCAAAATACAATGAGTAACCAGCTTGAAAAAGTAAAAGAGCTCATCGCACTTCGTGAGCAAGCTCGCTTGGGTGGAGGAGAGAAAAGAATCGAATCACAGCACAAAAAAGGCAAATATACCGCTCGTGAGCGTATCGCCATGTTGCTTGACGAAGGTAGTTTCGAGGAATTCGACATGTTTGTTCAACACCGTTGTACAAACTTCGGTATCGAGAAAACTAAATATTTAGGCGATGGTATCGTAACAGGTTATGGTACGATCGACGGACGTTTGGTATATATCTTCGCTCAAGATTTCACCGTATTCGGTGGAGCCTTGTCTGAGGCTTTGGCTATGAAGATCTGTAAAGTAATGGATCAAGCCATGAAGATGGGCGCTCCCGTTATCGGTTTGAACGACTCCGGTGGAGCTCGTATCCAAGAAGGAGTAAATGCCTTGGCAGGATACGCTGAGATTTTCCAACGTAACATCTTGGCTTCCGGTGTTGTTCCCCAGATTTCCGGTATCTTCGGCCCTTGCGCCGGTGGAGCCGTTTATTCTCCGGCTTTGACAGACTTCAACATCATGACACGTGGTACCAGCTACATGTTCTTGACTGGCCCGAAAGTCGTAAAAACCGTAACAGGTGAGGATGTAACCCAAGAGCAGTTGGGTGGAGCCAGCGTACACACTACCAAATCGGGTGTAGCCCATTTCGCTGTCGATACAGAAGAAGATGGTTTGCAATTGATTCGTAAATTGCTCAGTTTCTTACCTCAGAACAACTTAGAGGAAACGCCGTTAGTTGAGTGCAAAGACCCGATCGATCGTCTGGATGATGTATTGAACGATATCATTCCCGATAACGCCAACCAATCTTACGATATGTATGAGGTTATCGGTACGATCGTCGATAACAACGAGTTCCTAGAGGTCCATGCGGACTACGCTAAGAATATCATCGTAGGTTTCGCTCGTTTCAACGGACAATCCGTCGGTATCGTAGCTAACCAGCCGAAGGTTATGGCAGGATGCTTGGATAGCAACGCATCTCGTAAAGCAGGTCGCTTCGTTCGTTTCTGCGACGCTTTCAATATTCCTTTGGTAACATTGGTTGACGTTCCGGGATTCCTTCCGGGTACAGGTCAGGAATACAACGGTGTAATCCTTCACGGCGCTAAATTGCTTTACGCTTATGGTGAGGCTACCGTTCCTAAGATTACCGTTACATTGCGTAAGTCTTACGGTGGAGCTTATTGCGTGATGAGTTCTAAACATTTACGTGGTGATATGAATTACGCATGGCCGACAGCCGAGATCGCCGTTATGGGCCCGAGCGGTGCCGTAGAGGTTATCTTCGCCAAGGAAGTAGCAGCCGCTGAAGATCCGAAAGCATGCGCAGCAGAGAAAGAAGCTGAATATAAGAAAGCATTCGCTAATCCTTATAACGCAGCTCAATACGGTTATATCGACGATGTTATCGAACCGCGTAACACTCGTTTCCGTATTATTCGTGCTTTGCAGCAATTGCAGACTAAGAAGTTAAGCAATCCTGCTAAGAAACATGATAACCTGCCTCTATAATCCGTAAAACAGGAGATGAATATGATAAATAAGAAAATAGGGGTATTGCTACTGTTCGCTTTGCTCATTTCATTCGGGGCAAAGGCACAGCGCGCAACCTCCATGCGTATTAATGAAGTATTGGTTATCAACGAGGATAACTTCGTTGATGACTATGGCAAACGTCATGGCTGGATTGAGTTGTTCAACACTTCGGCCGGAACGGTAAATATTGCGGGATGTTATTTGACAGACGACAAAAACAATCCCATGAAATATCCGATCCCGAAGGGAGACGTATTGACTCAGATCCAACCCCGCCAGCACACACTATTTTGGGCTGACGGACAGCCGGGCAGAGGTACATTCCACGTTAACTTCGTATTAGATCCCTCTAAGGAGAATTATATAGCTCTGTATGATGCAGATGGTAAAACATTGATCGACGAAGTTACGATCCCTGCCGGACAAATGGCTGATATCAGTTACGGTAGAGTGATCGATGGTAAAGATGAATGGGCACAGCTGAAGAAAGTTACTCCCAGTACGAATAACCTAACATTGGATTCTAATGAGAAAATCGATAATTTCAAACAGAATGACTCTTTAGGTATCGGTATGACCATTACCGCTATGGCTGTAGTGTTCTTGGGATTATTTTTGTTATACATCATCTTTAAGCAGATCGGTAGATTGTCTATATCCGCGAGCAAACGTAACGCTCAAAAAGCTGCGGGAACAACAAGTGTATCGGTTGACGCCGGACAAGAGTCTGGTGAGATCTTTGCCGCTATCGCTACCGCTTTGTACGAGATGAGTGATGACAATCATGACATCGAGCACACGGTTCTTACGATCCACAAGGTACAAAGGACTTATTCTCCTTGGAGTTCAAAACTCTACGGTTTGCGTCAAACCCCACATAAGTAATTATCTAAAAACGAACAAAGAATGAAAAGTTTTAAATATACCATTAACGGTAACGTATATAAAGTACACATCAATTCTGTAGTGGATGACATCGCAGATGTTGAAGTAAATGGTACACCTTATCAAGTAAAATTAGAGAAACCGGCGAAGAAACAAATGGTTACATTGAAACGTCCGGCTCAAGCACCGACAACAGCAAGTGGCGACCCTGTAGTTACTCGTCCGGCAGCCTCTACTACACAAGGCGCTGTTAAGACTCCGCTGCCAGGTGTTATCTTGCAGGTTAAGTGCAACGTAGGTGATACCGTGAAGAGAGGTCAAACATTGATTATCCTTGAGGCTATGAAGATGGAGAACAACATCAACGCAGACCGTGACGGTAAGATTATAGAAATTAAAGTACACAAGGGAGACTCTGTGCTAGAAGGTGCTGATCTCGTAGTAATCGGATAAGACTATGCAAGAGAGCTTTTTAACATTCTTAGGTGAGAACTTACAACTGTTCCTTACCTATACAGGTGTATACAACGCTACTCCGGGACATCTCATCATGATTCTGGTAGGTCTGTTGTTTATATTCCTGGCGATTAAATATGAGTTTGAACCGATGCTTTTGATCCCTATCGGATTTGGTATCTTGATCGGTAATATCCCTTTCAAGGACGCAGGTCTTCAGGTAGGTATTTATGAGCAAGGGTCTGTACTGAACATCCTCTATCAGGGTGTGACCTCTGGATGGTATCCGCCATTGATCTTCCTCGGTATCGGGGCCATGACCGACTTCTCCGCATTGATCTCCAATCCTAAGTTGATGTTGATCGGTGCAGCGGCTCAGTTCGGTATCTTTGGTGCTTATACGATTGCTCTTCAAATGGGATTTGAGCCGAACCAAGCAGGTGCTATCGGTATTATCGGTGGTGCTGACGGTCCGACGGCTATCTTCCTTTCTTCTAAGTTAGCGCCAAACTTAATGGGTGCGATCGCGGTATCCGCTTACTCATACATGGCGTTGGTTCCTATTATCCAACCGCCGTTCATGAGATTGCTTACGACTAAGAAAGAGCGTTTGATCCGTATGAAACCGCCGAGAGCCGTTTCTTCCACGGAAAAAATTATCTTCCCGATCGTTGGTTTGTTGCTTACTTGCTTCTTGGTTCCGTCCGGTTTACCATTGTTAGGTATGCTATTCTTCGGAAACTTATTGAAAGAAAGTGGCGTGACTCGTCGTTTGGCAGAGACTGCTCGTGGTCCGCTGATCGATACAATCACGATCTTATTGGGTATCACGGTAGGTGCTTCTACCCAAGCTACACAGTTCTTGACATTGAACTCTATCAAGATATTCGGTCTAGGTGCGTTATCATTCGTGATCGCTACTTGCGCCGGTGTATTGTTCGTTAAGTTATTCAATTTAATATTGAAAGACGGCAATAAGATCAATCCGCTTATCGGTAACGCCGGTGTATCCGCCGTTCCTGACTCAGCTCGTATCTCACAAGTTGTAGGTTTGGAATATGACCCGACCAACTACTTGTTGATGCACGCTATGGGTCCGAACGTAGCAGGTGTAATCGGTTCCGCTGTAGCTGCCGGTATCTTGCTAGGATTCCTTGGTTAATAAAACAACTATCTATATTAAAAAAGGCGAGGTCCGAAAGGATCCCGCCTTTTTATGTTATTGTTCTCAGTTAGTTTGCTCTATAGGAACCGGAGTAATCTCCGTACTCGTATCCTCCACCAACGTTGTCCCGAGGAACAACCAGATCATCAAAAGGATTATAGCGACAACCACACCAAATACCAATAGCGTATTCACACTTTTCTTTCTCATGTCTTTAACTGATTTATTCATTTTAGAATAAACAGCCGGAACATGAATTTGGTTGTGTACCCTTACTCTTATTTGTTTTTCCCTAACGCCTCGTTCAGCACTTTGTTCTTAGCGATCGTTGCTTGGAATTCTTTCAAATAGAAAGGCTCAAAATAAGCCACATTCTCAAAACGGCCATCATCATATGCTTTCTGCGACAAGGATGCCATATTTACAGCTAATGGATAGATACCATCTATAAAACAGGCGTTCGGAGAAGTGATTACCGTCTCACATTTAGC
The DNA here is from genome assembly GCF_964238835.1 of Parabacteroides sp. 20_3. Taxonomy (NCBI): domain Bacteria; kingdom Pseudomonadati; phylum Bacteroidota; class Bacteroidia; order Bacteroidales; family Tannerellaceae; genus Parabacteroides; species Parabacteroides sp. 20_3. Next base: position 342,179 of record NZ_CAXSNO010000006.1, read on the forward strand.
GGCACCGTCTCCAAAGAAACAAACCTTACCGTTCTCTAAAAAAGAAGCATACGAATCAGCATCTACGATATCAGCAGTCGTGGCACGTATCGTGTTGAGATGGGAATCATAAATCGAAGAGTAGACTTCCATACGACGGGCATCCAACATAGCGCAATACAAGCAATCGGCCTCCTCCTTATTTTTCCGGATAGCGGCAGACGCTAAAATATCCAGCGTATGAATACCGATCAAAGGAATACCATACCCAAAGCATAATCCTTTAGCCACAGACACCCCGATGCGTAACCCCGTATAAGATCCGGGTCCGCTACTTACCGCCACGGCATCCAGTTTTATCCCTTTCGACTTCGCGGCTTCTAATGCCTCTTCCATATAAACGCCCAATAACGCCGCATGAGACGGCCCCTCGAAGGAAGCCTTCTCAAAGACCACCTCCTCCCCTTCCGACAGGGCTACTGAACATACGGAAGTGGATGTCTCGATATTTAAGATCAATGACATAATAATTAACTATTAACAATTGATAATTGAACGAACAAACAATCTCAAACCTTCAATCTGATTAGGCTACGAAGGTATACAAAAATTCATTATACTATCAAGGCAGCCCTATGAGAAACATCTATTTATGAGAAAATAAACATCAAATCTAAAAGGAAACCACTATCTTTGCGCAAACTTTTGAGAAAAATGATACAATCAATGACTGGGTTCGGTAAGGTTACTGCCGAGCTCCCTTCAAAAAAAGTAACCGTAGAGATAAAGGCTTTAAACAGTAAGCAATTGGATTTGTCCACCCGTATCCCTTCCATATACAAGGATAAGGAAATGGAGCTTCGGAGCCTGTTACTTCAATCTTTGGAGCGGGGAAAAGTTGAGTTCAATATCTTTATAGAATATATAGGCAAAGATACTCCTACACAGATCAATCTTGCCGCCGTAGAGAATTATTACAACCAAATCAAGGAGATCGCAGAGAAACTGAATATCAGCGTTCCGAACGATTGGTTCCAGACCTTGCTCCGGATGCCGGACGCAATCAAGTCTGAGACCGTAGAACCGGACGAATCCGAATGGGAGGTGGTTTTAGAAACGGTAAAGGACGCTATCAAGCACCTGTGTGATTTCCGTATCCAAGAAGGAGCCATGCTTCAAAAGCTTTTCGAGCAAAAGATAGCCAATATCGCCACTCTGTTGAAAGAAGTGGAGAAATACGAGGGGGAACGTATCGAGAAGATCAAGGCTCGTATCATGGATAACCTGCAAAAGATAGCCGAGAAGGACTACGACAAGAATCGTTTCGAGCAGGAGATGATCTATTACATAGAGAAGCTGGATGTCAACGAGGAAAAGAACCGTCTGGACAACCACTTGAAATATTTTATCTCAACCATGGAATCCGGTCACGGCCAAGGCAAGAAGCTCGGTTTTATCGCTCAGGAAATGGGGCGTGAGATCAATACGCTCGGATCAAAGAGCAACCACGCCGAGATGCAGAAGATCGTGGTCCAGATGAAAGACGAGTTGGAACAAATCAAGGAACAGGTACTAAACGTATTATAATAAGATTAACGAGAATGGCTGGCAAATTAATTATCTTCTCCGCACCCTCGGGTTCCGGAAAATCAACCATTATTAATTATCTTTTGAAACAAGATTTACACCTTCGTTTCTCCATCTCGGCTACCAGCCGGGCTCCGCGGGGAACCGAGAAGAATGGTGTGGAATATTATTTCCTTACGCCGGAAGAGTTCCGCAGTCGTATCGCTAATGGAGACTTCTTGGAATATGAGGAGGTGTATACCGATAAATATTACGGTACGTTAAAAAGCGAGGTAGAGCGTATCTTGAATGAAGGGGACAACGTGATTTTCGATGTGGATGTGGTAGGCGGATGCAATATCAAGAAATTCTATGGAGACCGTGCCCTGTCTGTCTTTATCCAACCTCCTTGCATCGATGACCTACGGAAGCGATTGGAAGGACGGGGAACAGACAGCCCGGAAGTTATCGAAAGCCGTATCGCCAAGGCTGAGTATGAATTAGGGTTCACGGGACAGTTTGATAAGGTTGTCATAAACGATGATCTGGAGACTGCCCAAAAAGACGCGTTGAAGATCATTCGTGAGTTCTTAAACAAATAGTCTATGCCTAATATATTCAAGAATACCCGTTTTATGATGGGGCTTTCTATCGTTTGTGGGATAGCGAGCCTCGTATTAGGTGGTATCAGCCTGTATTATAAGGAGTATATCATCGGGGGTGCCCTGATATTTAATATATTCATTTGTTTTATCAACTATAAGGGTTGGCAAAAGAAGGGGTAAGTATAAATCGGATGAGACTCAAGACCGGCATCTACAGTGGATCGTTCAATCCCATTCACATAGGCCATCTCGCCTTGGCGAACTGGCTATGTGAGTTCGAGGGACTGAATGAGGTGTGGTTCGTGGTCACGCCTCATAATCCGCTGAAGAAAAAGGATGACTTGCTAGATGACTCACTACGGTTGGAAATGGTCCAAGCCGCCATTGACGGATATCCGAAATTCAAGGTCTGCGATATTGAGTTCCACCTGCCGAAACCTTCTTATTCCATTGATACCTTGCGAGCCTTATCCAGCAACTATCCGGATAGGGACTTTTATTTTATCATGGGAGCCGATAACTGGCAGCTTTTTCCCCGATGGAAAGAATATGAAAAAATACTCCAAAACTACAAACTGCTGATTTATCCCCGCCTAGGATTCGATATCTCGATCCCAACCATTTATCCGAACGTGAAAAAGGTAGACGCTCCCTTGATGGAAATCTCCTCCACATTTATCCGTAACGCTTACCAAACCGGCAAGGATATCCGTTTCTTCCTGCCGGAAGGAGTGCGGCCTTATTTCGGGTCAGTAGCAAATCAGTGACATACCTGCGATAGAAGATATACTTACTTGGGCTATGAAGTATATATCCTATGCCACTTGAAGTATATATTCTTCGAGAAGGGAAGTTATACCGTGATTATTTACAGCTTTGCCATCTTAGGGCAATCTGCCAAAATTCCCATTAAAACATGTTTTACAGCACAGCCGTTAAAGATGATCCCCGTAACATCAAAACAGGCTCACTCGATAATCTTTTTGGAGTATCCAAATATATAATTTGAGCCTTGTCAAGTGAATAACTAACGGTTACACCGAGGATTACTGAATGGTTTCCCCGGTGTGATATTGGCATTGTTGAACATTAAGCAAAGATATTTATGCGAATAGACTTGACAAGATCTAAGACATACGAGGTAGCTTATCCATACGATGGGAATGCTTTGGACACTTCAAATATATTGAGGGAACACTACTGGACACATAGAGACATTGACTTCCTAAAAAAACACCAAAGAAAAATGAACTCTTTGTATATGGTGGAAGGAGTAATTGGGGCAGTCGGAGGAGCGATTTTTGTCCAAACGAACAAATACCTGCAAGCGGGTATGGAAAATGAGGATTTCTATGGCTGGGGCTTGGAGGACGGAGAAAGACATTACCGTTGGTTGAGTTTTGGCTACCGGATTTATCGGAGTGAGGGCTGTTTATTCCATTTGTCTCATCCCCGGGATCAAAACAGGATGTAAAGATAAAATTATTGGGTCTTAAGTTCATTGGCCTACAAACCTAAGATACTTCACCAAGGATCCTAAGATACTTTACCGATGAACCTAAGATACTTTATCCATGAACAAACAAGATCGGTGACCTCAACCTTTTACCACATAAGTCAGCATAAATCAGAAATATTTTGTACTTTTGCGCCGTATTATACAAAATAATAGCATAATGAATCTATTAGAACTGAGTGAACAGGAAATAATAAGACGTAATAGCATGGAGCAGTTGCGTCAGATGGGGATAGAGCCTTATCCCGCAGCTGAGTATGTAGCGAACGCATTTTCCAAAGAAATAAAAGAGACATTCAAAGACGACGCTGAGCCACGCCCGGTAAGTATCGCCGGCCGTATCATGAGCCGTCGTATCATGGGTAAGGCTTCCTTCATGGAATTGCAGGATTCCGAGGGCAGAATACAGGTCTATATCTCCCGTGACGATATTTGTCCGGATGAGAATAAGGACACCTACAATGTCGTTTTCAAGAAATTACTGGATATCGGTGATTTCGTCGGGATCAAGGGATTCGTTTTCCGTACTCAGATGGGAGAAATTTCCGTTCATGCTCAAGAATTGACAGTTTTGTCTAAATCACTTCGTCCGCTACCGGTCGTTAAATATAAGGACGGTGTCGCTTACGACGGTTTTAATGACCCGGAGCTTCGCTACCGTCAACGTTACGTGGATTTGGTAGTAAACGATGGCGTAAAAGATATTTTCATGAAACGTGCGGCTATCATCAAGACCATGCGTACCGCTTTGGATGAGGCCGGATATACGGAGGTAGAGACTCCGATCCTGCAATCTATCGCCGGAGGAGCTAGCGCACGTCCGTTCACGACACATCATAACTCCTTGGACATCGATTTATATTTACGTATCGCTACCGAGTTGTATTTGAAACGATTGATCGTCGGTGGATTCGAGGGTGTATACGAGATCGGTAAGAATTTCCGTAACGAGGGTATGGACCGTACGCACAACCCGGAGTTCACTTGTATGGAACTTTATGTCCAATACAAAGACTATAACTGGATGATGAGCTTCACTGAGAAGCTGTTGGAGCGTATCTGTATCGCCGTGAACGGTACGAGCGAGAGCACGATCGACGGTAAGACAATCAGCTTCAAGGCTCCTTTCCGCCGTTTGCCGATCTTGGAGGCGATCAAGGAAAAGACGGGTTACGACTTGGAAGGTAAGAGCGAGGACGAGATCCGTACGATCTGCAAGGAATTGAAGATGGAGATCGACGATACGATGGGTAAAGGTAAATTGATCGACGAGATCTTCGGGGAGTTCTGCGAGGGTACGTTTATCCAGCCGACCTTCATCATCGACTATCCGGTTGAGATGAGCCCGCTGACTAAGATGCACCGTAGCAAACCGGGATTGACCGAACGCTTCGAGTTGATGGTAAACGGGAAGGAATTGGCGAACGCTTATAGCGAGCTAAACGATCCGATCGACCAAGAAGAACGTTTCAAGGAGCAATTACGCTTGAGCGAGAAAGGGGACGACGAGGCGATGTTCATCGATCAAGATTTCTTACGCGCCCTTCAATTCGGTATGCCTCCTACGTCGGGTATCGGTATCGGTATCGACCGTCTGGTTATGTTGATGACCGGACAGACAACGATCCAAGAGGTATTGCTTTTCCCGCAAATGCGTCCGGAGAAAACCGCAAAGAAAGATAACGCCGACAAATACGTAGCCTTGGGTATTTCCGAGGAGTGGGTTCCCGCTTTGCAGAAAGCCGGCTACCTGACGGTTGACACGCTGAAAGAAGCGAACGCCAACAAATTAAGACAAGAGCTTTGTGAGCTTAATAAAAAATATAAGTTAGAACTGCAAAATCCTACGATCCAAGAAATAGAAGCTTGGATAGCCAATGTAGGAGAATAAAAGCGTGATACGATGGATTTGCCCGGAAAAATCGCGATAATGGGAGGTGGTAGCTGGGCTACCGCCTTAGCCAAGATCGTACTTTCAACTCAAGATAGTATCAACTGGTACATGCGTAGGCCCGATCGTATCGAGGAGTTCAAGCAGTTGGGACACAACCCGTGTTACCTCACCGCCGTGAAATTCGACACGAACAAGATAAACTTCTATTCCAATATCAACCAAGCGATCAAGGACTCGGATACCTTGATCTTCGCTACGCCTTCCCCTTTCTTGAAACAACATTTGAAGAAGGTGAAGACCTCTTTGAAAGATAAGTTTATCATCTCGGCGATCAAGGGTATCGTACCGGATGAGAATATGTTGATTACGGATTACTTCGCAGAGTATTACAAGGTTCCGACAGAAAATATAGCAGTTATCGGTGGTCCCTGTCATGCGGAAGAGATCGCTCTGGAGCGGCTCTCGTACATTACGTTGGCTTGTTCCGACATCGAGAAGGTCCGTACGATATCCCCCGTTTTCAAGAATCAATACTTAAAGAATTCCTTCTGTAAGGATGTCACCGGTATCGAATACGCCGCCGTACTGAAGAACGTGTACGCTATCGCCGCCGGTATTTGCCATGGGATGAAATATGGCGATAACTTCCAAGCCGTATTTATCTCGAACGCTATTGAGGAGATGCGTAATTTCGTGGACGCCGTACACGGGCTGGAGCGGGATATCACCGACTCCGTCTACCTTGGCGATTTGCTGGTTACCGCTTATTCCCGGTTCAGCCGTAACCGTACTTTCGGAACCATGATCGGTAAAGGATATTCCGTGAAGACAGCGCAGCTGGAGATGGAAATGATCGCCGAGGGATATTATGGAACCAAGTGTATGCGTGAGATCAACGAGAAATATAAAGTGAACATGCCGATACTGGACGCTGTTTATGATATATTGTACGAGAAGAAATCGCCGACAACGGTCATTCGTCAATTAACGGAAACGTTTAAATAAAATAGCATATGAAAAACATCAGTTTAAACATCGACAAGGCTCTGGGCACTGTCTCCAAGGAACAGGTTTACGCTCAAGAGGCCAAGGCAATGGAATGTATTGCCACATTACATAACGGTAACGGAGCAGGTAACGACTTTTTGGGTTGGTTGCATCTCCCCTCTTCTATTACGGACGCAGAGTTGGCCGACATCGAGAATACGGCGAACGTGCTTCGTTCTAAATGTGAAGTGGTCGTAGCCATTGGTATCGGTGGTAGCTATTTGGGTACCAAAGCGGTAGTAGAAGCGTTAAACAACAGCTTCGACTGGTTGCAAAACGACCGTAAAAACCCGGTTATGTTATACGCCGGACACAATATCGGAGAGGATTATCTTTATGAATTAAGCGAAGTTTTGAAAGGTAAGCAATTCGGTATTATCAATATCTCCAAGTCTGGTACGACTACAGAGCCGGCTTTGGCTTTCCGTATCTTGAAGAAACAATTGGAAGATGCTGTTGGCAAGGAAGAGGCTAAACATCGTATCGTAGCTATCACGGACGCTAAGAGAGGCGCTTTGCGTACCTTGGCGGATCAAGAAGGTTACAAGACTTTCATCATCCCTGATAACGTAGGTGGACGTTTCTCAGTTTTGACTCCGGTAGGTTTGCTTCCGATCGCCGTGGCAGGTATCAGCATCCGCGACTTGGTTGCTGGAGCTGTTTCCATGGAAAAAGCTACAGACGCGAGCGTTCCTTTCGCTGATAATATGGCCGCTATCTATGCCGCTACTCGTAACGAGTTGTATAAGAGCGGTAAAAAGATTGAGATCTTGGCTAACTTCCATCCGAAATTGCATTATATCGCAGAATGGTGGAAACAACTTTATGGAGAGAGCGAAGGTAAAGACGGTAAAGGTATTTTCCCCGCATCTGTAGATTTGACAACCGATTTGCATTCCATGGGTCAATGGATTCAAGACGGTGAGCGTACGATTTTCGAAACGGTTATCTCCGTGGAAGCTACAGATCATAGCGTATTGGTTCCTACAGACGAGGCTGATTTGGATGGATTGAACTTCTTGGCAGGCAAGCATGTAGACGAGGTAAACAAGATGGCTGAGTTAGGTACTCAGTTAGCTCACGTAGATGGTGGCGTTCCTAATATCAAGGTAACTATGCCGGAAGTAAGTGCGTTCTATATTGGTCAGTTGTTCTATTTCTTCGAGAAAGCTTGTGGCATCAGTGGTTATATGTTGGGCGTTAACCCATTCAATCAACCGGGTGTCGAGGCTTATAAGAAGAATATGTTCGCCCTGTTGAATAAGCCGGGATACGAGAAAGAAAGCGAAGCTATCAAAGCACGTTTATAATACGATTTACCCCATAAAAAAACGGTTTTCTCATCACGAGGAAACCGTTTTTTCGTTTGAATAGTTTTTATTACTCATTTAATTCTTTAAGTAAATCGCTCCCGGCCTTGAATTTGACCGAGACACGTGGAGTAATCATTACTTCCTCCCCTGTTTTCGGATTACGTGCCAATCGCTCGGATTGTTGCCAAGGTACAAAAGATCCAAATCCTTTCATGGAAATAGATTCTCCTTCCCGTATTCCTTTCGCCACAACAGTCGGTAACGCATTCACTACGGTTCTAACAACATTTTTCGGCAATCCTGTTTCTTCCACAAGAGATTGTACTAATTCTCCTCTATTCATACTAGATAATAAATATACCATTCTTCACCAGAAAAGAGTCCGGTGAGAACTTAGTTGTTTAATCATTGCAAATATATGAATATTTGGGGAATATCAAAATAACATATATTAAAAATCAATGCATACAGAAATATTATATACCTAAATGTAGGTATAATTGAACCCCTTTCAGATAGACAAGTGAGACTTTGGTAGAAATATAATTAATAAGAAATAGTATACAGTATTATGATATCACTTATTCATAGCAAGTTATAGCCTTTGAAAATTCGTTATTAATGCGTTTACTAGAGTTCTCACCGAACTACGTCATAATTTATTGATTAATTATCTCAACGAAATAAATTTATATCCCTTATTTTTCAATACATCTATCAACTCATCCAGATAATTATAGAATTTATCAATCCGGTTAGGGTGTACATGTAGGTGGATCAAAAGTAAGCACCCATTTAAACCATTTTTGTTTCATAAAATGAAATTCCATTATATATCATATTTATTTAATTTCAAGAAGCTTTCCTCCCATTTCTGTTAATTCCGATTTATTACGTACCTTTGTATTGGTTTTTAAGAAGGTTATAACATGATTCAAGAAGCGATTATCCGATATCTGCGTAAACACAGGCAGGAATCCCTTTCTCCCAAAGCTGTTCTTTTCGATATGGATGGTGTATTATATGACTCTATGCGTTTTCATGCACGGGCATGGCATGAGGTAGCGACCCTCCATCAGCTAACTTCTCGGCCGGAAGACTTTTATATGTTCGAAGGACGTACTGGGGAAAGCACGATCAACGAGCTATACCAACGCACTTTCCAACGAGACGCTACCGCCGAGGAGAAGCAAACGATCTATAAAGAGAAAGCGGATCTATTCAATACCTATAATGACGGTGCCCCCATGACCGGCGCCGCAGAGGTTCTAAAAGAAGTGGAAGCATCCGGACTGCAACGATTGGTTGTCACCGGTTCTGGCCAACATAGCTTGATCGATAAGCTAAACCATACCTATCCGGGACATTTCAACCGAGAGAAAATGGTTACGGCTTTCGACGTGAAATATGGCAAGCCACACCCCGAACCTTATTTAATGGGACTTCAAAAAGCGCATGCGAAGCCTAATGAAACTTTTGTGGTAGAGAACGCTCCCATGGGAGTAGAAGCTGCCGTGGCAGCCAATATCTTTACGATAGCCGTAAACACCGGACCTCTCCCCGATCAAGTTTTATTAGATGCCGGAGCGGATTTACTATATCCGGATATGGAAAACTTAGCTAAAGATTGGAAACAAATCATCGAGCTTGCGAAATCCACCCGATTGAACGAGTATTCCAAATAAGCGAACATAAAAAAAGAGGCTACCCGATAATGAAGTAGCCTCTTCTTTTTTATCATCGAACGGATTATTTCACATAATCAGCCTTATTCAAGAAATCATAGCTTTGCTGAACGCTGGCAACCGGATCATTGTTAGTATATTGTTCCACTTCAACATACCAATCCTTTACGTTATTAGCGTACATTTGATCGAAGACAGGCTTGAAATCCATCTTACCGCTTGCACCTATCTCTTTCTCATCCTTGATATGGATAGCCTTGAACTGGCTCGGACGGTTCTTCAAGTAAGCGACAGGATCACCGCCACCCATCATTACCCAGTATACATCCATCTCGAAGAATACGTGGTTCGGGCTTACGTTATCCAGCAAGAAATCATAGATCAATTGATCGTCAATCTTACGGAACTCGAAGTCATGGTTATGATAACCGAATGCGATACTAGCGGCAGCGGTCTTATAACCAACCGTGTTGAAATAATCGCAGTACATCTTCAAGTCATCCAATGTAGTCTTATCGTTAACCGGCATCCACGGTTGAACCATATATTTAACGCCTAACTCATTATGAGCATCGATCGCCTGATCCCACCAACTCATAACCTCGGCTTCTTTTTCTTTCGTAAAGGCCTGTCCAAGGTGAGCGCTCGTGCACTTCATACCTAGGTCATTCACCATTTTCTTAAATTCAGCGGGAGCTAAACCGTAAATCTTACCGTTATCATAGCTTGCTGTCTCCAGATTCTTATAACCCATCTTAGCGGCGGTTTCCAATACTTTCTGGATACCTTCTTCTTTTACAAGGTCTCTTAAGGAATACAATTGAAGCCCTATATATTTAGAAGACTCCGATGCTGTAGCGGCAGCTTGTCCTGATTTACCGCCACAAGAAGATAATAACTGCGGGGCTACCAACCCACCCGCAAGCATCAAAGAGGCTTGCTTCAAAAAATTACGTCTGTTCTGCATAGTACTATTAATTAAGTTTGATTGAGAATTTTTACAAAAGTAAGACTATATTCTTAGGTTTATATCTTTATGGAAGTTAAAATCTTCAAAAAGGACATTGTATTTTAATTTTCGTTATCTTTGGAGGATATATTATTACTTAAATCATTTATATCATGAAAAAATTATCAATTCTAGCGATGGGCCTTCTCTTTGTCCTGACCACAGCCTGTAGTGTTTCTGGCAGTGGCACCTTATTCGATGGCAAAGATAGTAACAAATGGAAAATGACAGGCGATGTCTCCGTTCAAGACGACATAATGACCTTGAAAGGTACGGATGCGCTGGCCATACTGAAAAACGGCAAATACAAAAACTTCGATCTGACCCTTGATTTACGTACTACCCCGGGAGGCAAAGGCGCCGTCTGGTTCCATACGGACCCTACATTGAAAAAAGGATATCGTATCGCTATCAATAATGACCGGGCTGATAAGGTTTGGTGGAAAATGACAGGAAGTCTTGTTTCCGTGAGGAATTTGACCAAAAGCTTCGTAAAAGAAGATCAATGGTTCAAGATGGATATCCGGGTAGCCGGACAAGAGATCGATGTAAATATAAACGGCGAACCGGTTGTAGAGTATATCCAACCGACCGCACCGTATCGTACGGACGCTAACGCCTATGCCTTATTATCGGAAGGGACATTTGGCATAGAGAGTGATGGTAGCGGTGAGATCCAGATCAAGAACATCACCGTGAACGTAATTGATGAATCCACGATCGATATCAACGCACAATTGGCGGAAGCTAACGATGAGCAAAATGACGAGATCATTAAATTACATCAATCGGATTTCCCTGTATTGGATTATCACGTGCATTTAAAAGGTGGATTAACCAAGGAAGTTGCCGCTAAGCAATCCCGCAAGACCGGTATCAATTATACGATCGCACCGAACTGCGGCATCGGTTTCCCGATCACGAACGACCAACAAGTCATGGATTACCTAAATGAGATGCGCTCACAGCCTTTCATCCTTGGTATGCAAGCGGAAGGACGCGAATGGATAACCACATTCTCTCCCGAGACTCTTAAAGAATTCGACTATGTGTTTACGGACGCTTTGACGTTCAAGGACAATAAAGGTCGCCGTACCCGCCTATGGATTCCGGAAGAGACTTGGATCGAGAATGAGGAGCAATATATGGACATGATCGTAGATCGTATCTGCTCCGTATTGGAAGAGCCGGTAGATATCTATGTAAATCCTTGTTTCTTGCCATCTCCGATGGATAAGCGTTTTGACGAATTCTGGACGGAGGCCCGCATGAACCGTTTCGTCGAGGCATTGGCAAAAAGCGGAAAAGCTTTAGAGATCAACGAACTATACAATATTCCAAATAAAGCGATCATTATGAAGGCGAAAGCCGCCGGCGTTAAATTCACGTTTGGAAGTAACAACGTGACACCAAACGTCAGCGATCTGTCTTACAGTATCCGCATGATGAAAGAATGTGGCCTGACGGCTGAGGATATGTATAAACCGAAAGTTAAAATCTAATCACACATTACCCTCACCCTAATCCCCCGTTTAGGGACACCCTAAATGAGCGATTAGGGTAGACCTAAACGAGGGATTATTCTCTCTCTCGCAACATCCGTCGCATCTTCATATACCGATATTGCTTAATAATCATCTTGCGGCTACGTATGATCTGATAACGGTAAATGATACAAGACAAGATGAAATATACGCCCGCTTGAATCCATAATACCCGATATTCATGCGCCACCTCATGCAAGGAAGCGCCTGCCGTATTGATACGAATAAATCCCTGGATACCCGGAGTAGAAGGAAACAAATAACCCACCACTTTCCAAAACGGAGGAATAGCCGCCTCCGGCCAAGAGACACCCGAGATAAATAACAAGATGACAGACGTGAAAACGAATACCAACATAGGCGACTCACGACTCGTCATAAATCCAGATAGCGTCATAGACATAAAAATACAGGCAAACAGGTAAGGCAGTAAAAACAACAAAATAGTCAGTGGCTCACCAACCTGAGGTAAGGAGAATAACTTAGGGACAATAGCCAATACCCAGATGCAAACCACCACATACAGCAAAAGATAAGTCAGCGACTTGCCGAACACGATACGCAAAGTTCCATTAAAATGCCGGCAAATAGGCACCAGACTATGAAAGCGGTTCTTTTCCCGGGCCGTTCCTCCCAACATTCCGATACCCAATATCAAGGTCTGTTGCAATACCAAGATCAAGATAGCCGGTACCAAGAAACTGGCAAAGCCATTCTGGGAATTAAACAACGCTACCGATTCATACGGGATCGGGTCTACCGTGATCTGGTCCATCTTATCCGTAGACGACGGATTATTATGCATCCGAAGTTCCTTACCCATATCCAATGACACCTCTGTCGTCGCCAAAAGGAAAGCCTTATAAAACAATAAGGCGCTCATATCGCAATACAACGAGACAGTTGTCTGTCGCCCTTCATGCAGGTCCTTACTATAATCCGGGGGAAAGAGCAAAATTCCATAGGCCTTCTTCTCATCCAACATCTTCTTGGCTTCCGCCATATCCGGACAAACACCCACTACTTCCACATCTGGCGTGGCGTTAACCCGTCTGGTAAACTCACGACTCAAATAGGAATCACTTTGGTCTACCACCACCATCTTCGCCTCGTGTACTACCTCGTTATTATATATAAATGAATAAAGCAGCGGATATACGAAAGGCACCAAGAAAAAGAAAATCATGACCCCCGCATCTTTAAACACGTTTCTCAATTCATCCTTCCAAATATAAAACGTATCCAGAAGACCTTCCTTTATGATATATCGTAAACGATGTTCTCTTTTCATCACATACAGTTTTTACGGTAGATATTTGAAATCCAACAACGCCCTCTTCAAGTTCCGCCCGATAAGGAACGGCAAGATCAGAAATCCCAACAACCAAACGTACTCGCCCAACGTATAGAATAGTGCCCGCCCGTTCAAGGCTTGATCGACATAAATCAAGAAATAATGCCGTAGAGGAAACAAACGAGCCAACGCTTGCAACGTAGGGTCCATACCTTGTACCGGAAACGAGAATCCGACAATGGAGAACGAGATCATTCCGAACAGGCTGGCGAAGCTAAGCCCTAAACGGGGAGTAGGTAATACGCCGATCATAAATACGCCTACCGCCTGAGAGGATATAATCAGCAAAAACATCGCCAAAAGCATCGGAAACCAACCGCTATTTAACGGGAAAGAATTAAATCCATACAACACCGCACAATACATAAAGCCTACGACCGTAAAAATAGCCGTCTGCGGCAATAACTTTCCCAACAAACTAACTGCGATAGAACTCCCTCCCATATCCAACCATTTACGGGATGTAGAATATTTAATTTCTGTACCAATGCTGAATACCGTCACTAGAAATACCATCAACTGAATGATACCCGGCAAAACCGTATTATTCAAATATACCGAATAATTCAACCACGGATTGCCGATCGGATGCGTATCGATCACGATCGGTTGTAGCTGTCCCATGATCTGCGCTTCGGTATATCCTTTAGCTTGTCCGGTTTGTAAACCCACAGCGGCCCCCGCCAATACCGACATCGTTTTCATATCCCGAAACAGCAAGGAAGCGGCGATCAAATAGGTACCATTCGTATAAAAAGACAACCGGGGCTGCTTTCCAGATGTGGCGTCCACGGCGAAACCGGATGGAATGTAAAAAATTCCATATACATTCCCTTTCTGCATTTCCTGACGAGCCTCGGTAAACGACATGGTTTTCATATACACCTCTGTCTGCTCAAAGGCATCCAGCTGGCGAATCAAATTGCGCGAGGTAGCAGAGTTATCCATATCCACCACCGCTATCGGCAGATCGGTCGGCAATCCCTCATGCATCAACGATACAAAGAAAATGACACAGATAGCCGGAGCGATCAGCATACAAAAGAAGTAAATCGGTTGAGCCACCAGCCGATGCACCTCGCGCTTCGCGATAAGCCAGATTCTATGCAAACTTTCTTTATAGGTCATACGATCTCTTTCCCTTTTTTCTTTAAGATCACGGACATTCCCGGACGAAGATCAGCGACTTTCTCCAACGGACGGGCACGCACCTCGAAAGTCTTCGAGTCATATTGTCCATTCGTCTTTGTCGCTTTCCATGCGGCATACGAGCCCATATCCTTCATATAATAGACTTTTAACTTCACCGGTAGGTCCCCCAACGCCGGAATAAAAGCATTTACTTCCGAGCCAATCTTGATATCTTTCAACAGATCCTCACGAATACTGAAAGTTACCCATACATCATTTAAATCAGAGATATTCATGATCGGAGCGCCTGTACCAACCAACTCGCCGACTTCCGGGAACCGTTCTGAAACCTCCCCGTCAATCGGAGCCACCAAAGCGCTCTCGCCCACATACGACTCCACTTCGGCGATAGCACCTTCCGCACGTTGGACCATAGCGGCAGCGGCAGCCTTATCTTCCTTACGGGCACCTTCTTTTGCCATCTCATATTGAGAACGGGCAGCCTTCTCTGTCGCTACCATAGCGTTATAATTAGCCTCCACCTCGTCTCTTTTTTGAGCGGACATCACCCCTTTCTCGTATAAATTCTGAATACGATCGAAAGATTTCTTAGCGATAGTTAATCCAGCTTGCGCCTTTTGCCACATCTCATAAGCGGCCGTGATTTCCTGTTCACGGGCTCCTTTAATCGCTTTAGCGTTCTGCGCCTCCGCTGCCGCACGAGCCGCCTCCGCTTGTTTCAGCTTCGCCATAACCTCGGGCGTGTCTAAAAAGACCAAAGTATCTCCGGCTTTTACCTGATCGCCTTCGCCAAAACGATAAGAAGCGATACGTCCGGGAACCTTACCGGAGATACGAACTTGGGTGGCCTCGGCCTGCCCCATTATAATATCGTCAGGCGGTGTAAGCAGAAAGAAACCCGCCAAGGCTACCAATCCGATCACGACCAATACTGTGATAAAAGCTAACATCATGTTACTGATAGAAAACTTCTTGTTCTCGTTCATCTCTGTGTATATTTTTATTTGTTATTACTCTTATTCATTTGCGGACAGTTTACCCAAAGCCTTGCTTAGATAAACTTCTGTTAATTTCACCTCGATTTGAGCATCAATCAAACTAGAGCGAGCAGAAACCCATGCTGTCTGCGCCTCCATTAAGTTCAAAGCCGGGATAACCCCTTCCTCAAAACCGAAATTCGCACGCCGCAAATTCTCTTCCGCATTTTCCATATTACGGGAAGAAGCGATCAACTTTTTGCCCGCTTCATTCACTTTATAAACGGATTGATTTACCTGCAACTCGATCTTTTCACGAGCATCCTGCCATTCCAGTGTTTTTATGCGCGTTTCCGCTTTCGCCGAGTTACGCCTATAAGTGCCTTCCCACCAACCGGACAAGGGTACCTTTACCATAACTCCGACATTAAACATACCGGCGAAATCATTTTTAAAACCATTAAAAACATTCGGATTCGTGACGAAGTAATTCGCCGCTAAAGCGACATTAGGCAACATCTCTGCCAAAGCAATACGTTCTTTTCGCTTATAGATTTTCGTTGCCAGATCCAAACTTCTCAGTTCATTACGATTCATGAAAGCCTCATTCAGATCGGCCGAGGCTTGTGTTGTCTCTACCGGAAAATTATCCAGCTTCTCGTCTGCAAGCGATAAATCCTCCTCTAAAGACAGACCACAAATTTGCGCTAAAAGCATTCGGGTTAAAGCCAGACCATTCTCAACCTTAGTCTGAGCCATCTCTGCCTCATTCAGTTTCACCTTGACAGAAAGACCATCGGCCTCGGTAGCGACTCCCTCATAGATCATAGCGGTCACATCACTATCCATCTTACGGAGCAAATCCACATAAGCGTCCGCCAATTTCTTCTTATTCACCAAAGATATGACCTGCCAATAGGTCTCGTCAGTCTTATAAATCAAGTCCTGCAACTGTAAATTATTCATTGACTCCGCTAATTGCTTGGCAAACTTAGTGATTTGGTTATAATTAACGATCTTCCCGCCCATGAATACAGGCTGCACCAACGATACATTACCCACCCAGATATTCTGCACATCCAAATGTTGCATATCGTTCACCCCACTCATCAAATGTTGGATCATCGGTAATTGGGCCAAGCCACCTAAAGAAGAGCTCAAGGATGAGGACAAAGCGCCCATGTCCAGTAAGTTTATATCCTTCTGGTTCCACATATAGGCACCGTTTGCCGATAATTGAGGAAAATACTTGGTAAAAGCGGCTTTCTTCTCGTTATCCGCCATCTTGATCTTTTCGCCAGAGATTTGTAGCTCCTTATTGTTCTGGATCGCCAGATTCCGGCACTCTTCCAATGTCAACATTCGCTGAGCGTGCATACAGCTCACCGTGACTACAAATGTTAATAGTAAGATAGTTCGTTTCATCTTTATATCGTTTTAACCTACCTATATAATGCCATCATATTCCCTATGTGACAAAAATATAAAAACCCGCACAAAAGTATAGGTTTAAAGCGAATATAAAATTGAACTAATTCAATAAAGGATACGTTTCTTCAACTTACAATACCAAGAATCACTAACCCCCATATATTGAGCTATATATTTATCAGGTACCCGGCTTACGATCCATTGGTGGTTCGTATAAAGATATTTCAGGAATTCTTCCGCCTTACAGGTTTGACGGACAGCGAACATTGAATAGAGCTTGGAAATAATCATCAGCATCACATTCTGATAACAGGTAGCGAAAGCTGGATATCCCAACGACAAACGTTCGATATCCGTCCGGGAGAAACAAAGTAATTCACCATCCTCGATAGCTTTCACCTCAAACTCAGAAGGGACTTGTGTAAAATAACCGATTGTAGAAACAAATGGGTACATACTATCCGAGGAGAAACCGGTTACGCATTCATTCCCATTCTCATTAATATATTGATTGATAAAAAGCCCTTTATTAATAAAATAGGCATCTTGGCACAACTCGCCCGTACGAATCAAATAATCCCCTTTCCGGATTGTCACACCTCGAGTACAACTTTCCAAATCCTTTAGGAAAGATTCATCTCGAGACAGAATCTCCGGAATAAAACTTAGGAACTTCTCAAAGTCGGGAGATAATTTCATAGTTAATCATCCAAGGTAAATCTCTTCTGTCCGATCAAATTACCGTCAGAGAAAATATCCACACGGTAAGTACCCGGAGATAAGAATTCCTCGATATTCCAATACATGGTCACAGCCACCTCCTCACCTTCATATTCTATCATTTTCTTCATAGAATAATTGATTTCCTTTCCTTCAAAAGCGAATACATCCGCACGGCTTTTCACCAATATATCGTCATCCGGTTTCATGATCCGTACATATACCATCTTTTCGCCGACAGGAGCGGTAATGTTCTTCGCTATCTTGAAAGTCACGACGAATTGCTGCATCTTCTTAATACGCTTAGCTAGTTTACCTCGAGAGTTCACAGGAGTCACGTTAATATCCGTCGCATCCAAACGACTAGCTAACGTTACTCTTTCCGTCAATTTCTCTTTTTCCTTTTTCAAGGTAGCAGCTTGTGAAGTAGCCCTCTGATATTTCTGAACAGCCTCTTTCTTCTCAACCTTCAATTGCTCATTCTCACGATTCAAGGAATCGATTTGGACAACATAGTTACGCATGATTTTACGTAAGGTATCCAATTCCTTTTTCAAGCGAGCTATTTCCTTCGCATTCGTAGCCTTCACCGTACGCAATTCTTCCAATAAACGTTGTACCTTTGCTTGCTCCGTAGATAATAGGGCAACAAGGGAATCATTGCCTACGCTAAACTTATAACCTTCATATTGAAGAGACAATTCATTATATTCATCCTCCAAAGATTCTTTCTCAAGATCAAAGGTTTCCACCAAATCAGTCATTTGCTGCTTTTGATGATAAATATAATAACCGGCACCAGCAATAATCAGTACCAATACTATAACTGCTACGATAAGTAGCGAAAGTTTATTTACTTCTTTATTCTCTTTCTTTTCAGTATCCATATGAGGTTCTTAGCTATTACAAAAGCACAAAATTACAATTTCTTATCCATCCGAACAACAAAGTACACCTAAAAATAGAAAAAGGCAGAGAGGATATATACCAAAAAAAGGAGTCACCCCTTACGGACTGACTCCTCTCCATCGGCTGTCGCCTTGCTTCAAGACGGCGGCTACCTACTCTTCCACTGTTACGCAGTACCATCGGCGTGACGAGGCTTAACTTCTCTGTTCGGAA
>NZ_CAXSNO010000007.1:0-127696 GCF_964238835.1 Parabacteroides sp. 20_3
AAGACGAAGGCTAAGAACTCCGATATCGGTAACAGCACGACCCTTTGGGTAAGCTCACTCTCGATTCTGGTATCTATCGCCGGTTTATTAGTGAACATACTTAAATAATAGTTGACAGGTGACAGTTGATAGTTAAAGATTATTGATAAACGGATAAATAATGAACTATATAAAATACGATGGTAGACGAACGAAATAATAACACAGGGATAGAGAACGAGGGACAAGATATCAATTTATATGCTTTGTTCTTCAAGTATATGGTTTATTGGCCATGGTTTGTAGCAAGTGTATTGGTTTGCTGTATAGGAATGTATATTTTCTTGCGTTATCAAACTCCCGTTTATAATATCACTTCTTCCGTATTAATAAAGGAAGATGAAAAGAAAGGTGGTAATGCTGCTGCAAATGGTTTAGCAGCAATTCAGGATTTGGGAATGTTCTCGATGAGCAATAATTTTGATAATGAAGTAGAAATCTTGAAGTCGCGTACCTTGATTAAAAAAGTGGTAAACGATATGAGACTTTATATAAGCTTGGAACAGAAGAATATTTGGGGCTTTAATCCTCCTTTATATAAAAACTCTCCTGTGGATGTCTTTATTACGCCTGAAGAAGCGGAGCGTTTGGTTAGCCCTGTAATTTTGAGTATGCATTATACTAAAGATGGAAAATTAACGGTTGAGGCAGAATATAAAATAGAAAAGAAGGGAGATGCGATATTGTTAAAACAGTCTTTTGAAAGTCTGCCAGCTATCCTACCGACACCGGTCGGTGTGTTCAGTTTTACAAGTTCAGACTCAATACCGGAGTTAGAAGATGGGAAAATTGATTTGGTAGCTCAAATCTATACACCCACGGCTACGGCGAAGGCATATGGAGAAGACTTAAGTGTGACACCTTCTTCCAAAACTACGACAATTGCAGAGATCGCATTAAAAAATACGGTGGAACAACGAGGAACTGATTTCGTGAATCGCCTAGTCGCTTTTTACAATCAAGATGCCAATGACGAGAAGAATGAGGTCGCTCAAAAGACCGCTGAGTTTATAGAGGAACGAATAGCTATCATCAATAATGAGCTGGGAACGACAGAGAACGAGCTGGCCGCTTTCAAGCAACGCTCTGGCTTGACTAATTTGACAAGCGATGCCCAGATGGCTTTGCAGGAGAGCTCTCGTTATGAGCAGCGGCGTATGGAGAACGCCACGCAAATCAGCTTGGTTCAGTATCTTCGCAATTACATGAATGACCCGGTGAACGAGGACGAAGTGATTCCGGCGAACGTGGGTTTGCAGGATCAAAACCTGACCTCCGTCATCGATCAATATAATACGATGCTAATTGAGCGTAAACGTCTGTTGCGTACCTCTTCGGAAAGCAACCCAGCAGTGATCAACATGAACGCCGGTATTGAGGCGATGCGCCGCAACGTGAAAACTACGGTGAACAGTGTCCTAAAAGGCTTGCAGATTGCGAAGGCCGATATCGATCGCCAGGCGAGCAAGTTCGAGAGCCGCATCAGCGATGCCCCGAGGCAGGAGAAAGAATTCATGACCATTTCCCGTCAGCAGGAGATTAAGGCCACATTATATATCATGTTATTGCAAAAGCGGGAGGAGAATGCCATCACCTTGGCAGCCACGGCTAACAACGGACGTATCATAGAAGACCCGCAGGCGGATGAGCATCCTGTGGCTCCGAGGAAGTTCCTTTTTATGCTGGCGGCTCTAATTCTTGGCTTTGCCATTCCGATAGGAACTGTCTACCTGCATGATCTATTGAAATATAAGATCGAGAACCGGGATGACGTGGAGGCGCTAACCAATGTGCCGATTTTGGCGGAATTACCCTTGGTCAAGAAGAAGGGTGAAGGTGCCATCGTGGTACGAGAGAATAAGAACGATATCATGGAGGAGACTTTCCGAGGCTTACGCACCAACTTGCTTTTCATGCTGGGCAAGGATGAGCGTGTAATCATGTTTTCCTCGACCCAGCCCGGTGAGGGAAAGTCGTTCGTGGCAGGTAATACTGCGGTCAGCCTAGCCTTTTTGGGAAAGAGGGTGATTGTGGTGGGCATGGACATCCGAAAGCCGGGTTTGAACCGCGTCTTCAATATTTCCCGTAAGATGGAAGGTATAACGAATTACCTAAGCGACCCAGATCATGTCGATCTATTCAGCATGATTCAAAAATCAGATATCAGCGACAACCTCGATATCCTTCCGGGAGGTCAGATACCGCCTAATCCTACGGAGTTGGTCGCTCGTGACGTGCTGGATAAGACCATCGCATTGTTGAAGGATCATTATGATTATATCATCCTGGATACAGCCCCGATCGGAATGGTGACGGATACGGCGATCATCGGTCGTGTAGCAGATATGTGCGTATATGTCTGTCGTGCTGACGTGACCCCGAAAACCGGCTTTAGCTACATCAATGTCTTGCAGAGAGAACATAAGTTCTCTAAGTTGGCCACGGTGATCAATGGCCTTGACATGAGTAAGCGTAAGAACAACTATGGCTACGGTTTCGGTAAGAAGTACGGCTATGGGAAGGGCTATGGCTATGGCTATGGCTATGGCTACGGGTATGGCTATAGTTATGGTTTTGAGTCGGTTGATAAGAAGAAATAAAAGAGATAATATGAAAGGAATCGTTTTAGCCGGTGGCTCGGGCACCCGATTGTACCCGATCACCAAGGGAGTGAGCAAGCAGTTGCTCCCTATCTTCGATAAGCCGATGGTGTATTATCCCATCAGCGTATTAATGTTGGCGGGTATCAGGGAGATCTTGATTATATCAACGCCATACGATCTGCCGGGATTCAAGCGACTGCTTGGGGATGGTTCTGATTATGGAGTGCGTTTTGAGTATGCCGAACAACCTTGGCCGAATGGATTGGCGCAGGCATTTACCATTGGCGCCGAATTCATCGGCGATGACAGCGTTTGCTTGGTGCTGGGCGATAATATCTTCCATGGTAATGGATTTATCTCGATGCTGAGAGAGGCGGTATGTACCGTGGAGGAGGAGAGAAAGGCTACGGTATTCGGCTATTGGGTGAGTGATCCAGAGCGTTATGGGGTGGCCGAGTTTGATCAGGTGGGTAACTGCTTGAGCATCGAGGAGAAGCCGACCCAGCCGAAGAGTAACTACGCCGTGGTAGGTCTCTATTTCTATCCGAACAAGGTGGTAGAGGTGGCTCGTAATGTCAGGCCCTCCGCTCGTGGCGAGTATGAGATTACCACGGTCAACCAACAATTCTTGGAGGATGGGGAGCTGAAGGTGCAGACTTTAGGCCGTGGTTTCGCATGGCTGGATACCGGTACGCACGATTCCTTGAGCGAGGCATCTACCTATATTGAGGTATTGGAGAAGCGTCAAGGCTTGAAAGTGGCTTGTCTGGAGGGGATCGCATATCGTCAAGGTTGGATAACGGAGGAGCGTATGCGAGAGTTGGCGCAGCCGATGCTGAAGAACCAATATGGCCAGTATTTACTAAAGGTAATAGAGGAATTAAAAGGGACAGGAAAACCAAATTTAGAATAAGAAAAGCAGAATCATGACAAAGCAAAATATTGTAATAACTGGTGGAGCAGGCTTCATTGGCAGTCACGTGGTACGCTTGTTTGTAAACAAATATCCGGAGTATAAGATTATCAATTTAGACAAGTTGACCTATGCAGGAAACTTAGCTAATCTGAAAGATATCGAAAACAAACCGAACTATAATTTTGTAAAGATGGATATCTGTGACTTTGAGGCGTTCTATAAACTAATGGAGGAGGAACGGATTGACGGTATCATTCATTTGGCGGCAGAGAGCCATGTCGATCGTTCTATTAAGGATCCATTCACTTTCGCTCGAACGAATGTGATGGGAACTTTAGCTTTGTTGCAAGCAGCCAAGTTGTATTGGGAGAGCTTACCTGAAAAGTATGAGGGTAAACGTTTTTATCATATCTCCACAGACGAAGTTTATGGGGCATTGGTAATGAATCACCTTGATGGAATAGAACCTCCGTTTACGACAACAGCGTCCTCCAATAAACATCATTTGGCTTATGGAAATGAATTTTTCTATGAGACGACGAAATACAATCCCCATTCGCCCTATTCGGCAAGTAAGGCGAGCAGTGACCATTTTGTGAGAGCTTATCATGATACCTATGGAATGCCGACCATTGTGACCAATTGTAGTAACAATTATGGCCCGTATCAGTTCCCTGAGAAGTTGATACCGCTTTTTATCAACAATATCCGTTTCCGTAAGCCACTGCCTGTCTATGGTAAGGGTGAAAATGTACGAGACTGGTTATTTGTAGAAGATCATGCACGAGCGATTGATGTTATCTTTCATGAAGGAAAGGTGGCGGAGACCTATAATATCGGTGGTTTTAATGAGTGGAAGAACATTGACATAATAAAGCTTGTGATAAATACAGTGGATCGCCAGCTAGGGCGTAGAGAGGGAGAGGATATGGATCTCATCACCTATGTGACTGATCGATTAGGACACGATGCTCGCTATGCCATCGATTCCACTAAATTACAAAAAGAACTCGGTTGGGAACCGTCCTTGCAATTCGAGGAGGGGATAGAGAAGACTGTGAAATGGTACTTGGACAATCAGGATTGGATGGACAATGTGACTTCTGGTGATTATAAAGTCTATTATGAAAACATGTATAAAGGAAAATAAATAATTGATTATGGATAATAAAATGATTACGGTAACTTCACCGTTACTGCCAAATTTAAATGAATTCAACGAAATATTAAAACAGATTTGGGGGAGTAAATGGATTACTAATAATGGCTCATTCCATAAACAACTGGAAAAAGAGCTTGCTGATTATTTAGGTGTCCCTTACGTAAGTCTTTTCACGAATGGTACGCTTCCTTTACTTATCGCTTTACAGGCTTTGAGAATAACAGGTGAAGTAATTACTACTCCCTATAGTTTTGTCGCTACGAGTCATTGTATTTGGTGGAATGGTTGTAAGCCTGTTTTTGTCGATATTGATCCTGCTACAGGAAACCTTGATCCTGATAGGATTGAGGCTGCTATAACTCCTAGGACAACAGCAATTATGCCTGTGCATGTTTATGGAAAACCATGTGAAACTCAACGTATTCAAGAAATCGCAGATCAATATGGTTTAAAGGTGATTTATGATGCGGCTCATGCTTTTGGTGTAGAAGTCAATGGAAAAAGTATTCTTAATGCAGGAGATATGTCTACCCTAAGTTTTCATGCGACAAAAGTCTATAATACGATTGAAGGTGGTGCTTTGATTATGCAAGATGAACGGACGAAAAAGCGAATTGACTATTTGAAAAACTTTGGTTTTGCAAATGAAGTAACGGTTGTTGGGGCAGGTATTAATAGTAAAATGGATGAGGTTCGTGCCGCCTATGGATTGCTTAATTTGCGACAAGTAGATAAAGCGATTGAAGCTCGACATCAAGTTGCTATGCGTTATCGGGAAGCATTGAGAAATGTGCTAGGCATTACATTTTTTGATGATATGACAGGTGTAAAACACAATTATTCTTATTTTCCTATATTTGTTGATGCGAAATTATATGGAATGACACGGAATGAATTATATTTTAAAATGCGTGAAGTAAATATCCTTGGGCGTCGATATTTTTATCCGTTGATATCGGAATTTTCAGTATATAAGGGACTCCCTTCTTCTGTTAAAGAAAATTTGCCGAATGCTCATAAGATGGCAGATCGGGTAATTTGTCTACCTATGCACCATGAGATGTCTGAAATTGATATAGATCGTGTTATAGAAATTATCAAGCGATAATTTTTATAGTAATTATTCGAGTTTATATAGAATAAGGAATAGGGATATTGAAAATCAATACCTTAAAACTTTAGGTTGATATATTGTTTCAAAATCAATATGCAAGGCTCATTAAAAGGGAAAACAGTTCATGGCGTAATATGGAGTCTAATAGATAATGTGTCAAGTAGTGGTGTTATCTTCTTTGTAGGCATCATATTGGCCCGTCTTTTGACTCCGGAAGAATATGGAGTTATGGCTATGGTTTCTATATTCATAGCCATATCAAATTCTATCATTGACAGTGGTTTCTCTAGTGCTTTGATTCGTAAGGTGAAGGTTAAGCCGATTGAATATAATACGGTTTTTTATTTTAACTTACTGATAAGTATATTACTTTATATTTGTTTATTTTTTATATCTCCTTTCATAGCTTTATTTTTTAGAGAGCCTATTTTATGTGAAGTTATGCGTGTAATAGGCTTAATTTTGATTATCAATGCATTGTCTATTATACCATACACGATTTTTGTTCGAGAAATAAATTTTAAGACACAAACAATTATATCTTTGATAGCGTCTGTTGGGAGTGGTGTCATCGGAGTATGGATGGCTTTTTCTGGACAAGGGGTTTGGAGTTTAGTCGGGCAACAATTGGGTCGGCAATGTCTGAACACACTATTCTTATGGTTCTTTTGTCATTGGAAACCTACGGTGAGCTTTTCAATGACAGCATTTAAAGAAATGTTTGGTTTTGGGTCGAAATTGCTATTGTCAGGACTTTTGGATACAATCTATAAGGATATTTATTATATTGTTATTGGGCGATGTTTTTCATCTTCTATATTAGGTCAATATACTAGAGCTAAGCAATTTAGTATGGTCTTCTCGACAAATCTGACTACGGTTGTCCAACGGGTAAGTTTTCCAGTACTAAGCAGTATTCAGGATGATTCAATCCGTTTACGTGAGGCGTATAGGAAAGTTATTAAATCAACAATGCTTGTTTCTTTTGCTTGTATGCTAGGACTAGCTGCTATCGCAAAGCCTCTTTTAATTCTTTTGATAAGTGATAAATGGTTACCGGCTGTTTATTTCTTACAAATAGTTTGTTTTTCTAATATGCTCTATCCATTGCATGCAATCAATTTGAATATTCTAAAAGTAAAAGGTCGTTCAGATGTCTTTCTTAAATTGGAGGTGATTAAAAAAGTATTAGCGATTTTCCCTATACTGGTAGGTGTGTATCTAGGCATAGAAATGATGCTTTGGGGCAGTGTCATTATATCTGTAATATCTTATTTTCTAAATGCTTATTATTCAGCAAGTCTAATAAATTATTCAGTGTATGAGCAACTTAAGGACATATTCCCTTCATTTATAGTTTCTCTAGGAGTCGGATTTTTGATGTGGAGTATTTCATTGTTATCCATTTCTTATTATCTCATGCTGATTATCCAGCTTTCAACAGGTTTCATTTTGGCTTATTTGATTTATAATTGGTTGAGACTTGATGAGTTTTTAGAGATAAAAAGTATTGCGAATAACTTTGTAAGAAAATTTTGTAAAAGTAAGTGATGATATGCATAGTAAAGGTTTAAGGTATAGTACGTTCTCTATATATAGTATTCTTTTGGCCATGTGTGCGTCTATGGAATTGTATTTTACATGGAAGCTTCCTATATCTTTTGTTAATATAATGTGTGCCTGTGTTTTACTTCCTTATTTAATGAATCTTCGGAAGTGGGATTTATCAATAGGGGTCTGTCTTTTATCTGTAGTGTGTTGGATCTATAATTTCACTCACAATACAATTGATTTTTCTTTATTTGCCTATTTGAATCTATTAAGTGTGATTTTTATAACAATCACTTTTTTTGTATCTACAACCTCTTTTAAGATCAATTTATATCATACGTTTGATTTCTTTATAAAAGTTATTTGTTGCATATCCCTTTTGGGATGGCTGTTATATTTGGTAGGAATAAATTTGCCTCATTATCGCTCAGAGACTAGTGATTTTTACATTCATGATGTTTATTATTTCTTTGTTATGGGAGCTGATAATATGTTTGAAATTCTTCCTCGATTTTGTGGAATGTTTTTGGAGCCAGGGCATGTTGGTAGTACTAGTTGCTTGTTGTTGTATATTAATAAGTTTAACTTTAAGAATAAATCCAATTACATTTATCTTTTATCTATTATATTCTCGCTTTCTTTAGCGGCCTACTGTCTTTTTTTTATAGGTTTATGTTTATATTTTTATTTGAGAGGTAAAGATCTATTTAAATATTTGTTAATCCTTGCTGTATTTGCGGGTGTATTTACATATATAGGTTTGAATTATAATCGAGGAAATAATGTGATTAATGAAAAAATTCTAAGCCGACTGATTATTACAGATGGAGAGTTATCAGGAGATAATAGAACATCTATGGTTTTTGATAAATATTATGATAATTGGCTTAAACATGGGGATATATTTAATGGATATGGTAGAAAGGCTTATGGTGATGGTAATGCAACATCTAATATTTTACATGGATGTGCAAGTTTTAAAAGATTTTTCTTTATCAATGGCATAATAGGAACGGTATTGATTTGTTTGTTGTATTTATGCTTGTATCTTCGATATCGATCTAAACAAGGGTTTGGCTTTTTTCTGGTAGTGATCATCTGCAATATGATACGTGATTATCCATATAGGTTAATGTGGATGTTTTTATTTGTTTTAGGTATAACAGTTCTATATACTTCAAATAAGGTTGGATATATAGAGAGTTTAAATGATAAGTAATTGTTGTATTAATGAGGCCCTATTTTATTTGTTATATATCAGTGTTTTTGTTGGTGAAACTATGCTTTATTTGTGATATTTACGCTCAGGAAACATCGATTTTTGTAAGTACTTACTTGAATGAACGTAACGAGCTAATTATTGATCGTCTGCCAAAAAAATACTCAAAACTTGTCGTGGATAAGACTTGTGATTTAGCAGGTAAATGTTTACGATTACCCGCTAGTGCGGAATTATGTATAGAGCAAAATGGATTAATAGATAATGGCATAATACAAGGAAGAGGAAATAGTCTTTCTGTTTTAAATATAGATAAACCTGTTATAGGATGTAAATTACGCATTTTGGGTGAATGGAAGAATCAAGTTGTATTTGATAGTTGGTTTTGCTTTGATAAATCTCCAAGTTTTGTGTCAAATGATATTATTAAAAATATTTTATCATTGACGGATGGAGAACATTTCTGTCATATTTATTTTCAGGCAGATAGAACTTACTATTTTGAGTTACCTTATAAAGGGGAAACCAATTTTGGGGATAAGGTTTCATTTACGATGTCTGGTAATAAGAAGAAACGGAAATGGTCTGATCTAAATAAAAATGAATATTCTTTTCTGAGAATATTTACAATTCCTTCCAACACTCATTTGACAATAGATAACCGTTTTCAGATGCTTCCGACGAATCAAGGTGTTTATTATATCTTTTGGGAATATGGAAAACAGAATATTACAATTGATGGTAAGGGGTGTATTGCGGGTGATGCTAAAAATCATATCTATAATTCTCCTATAGTTAAGGGATCTAAGTATTATGGAGAATGGGGGTATATTTTTTGTTGTCAAGCTTGTTCTAATTTTAAATTTTCGGGTATAACATTGGAATATGCTTTTGGAGATTGTATTTCGTATACGGCAGACTATTCAAATGAAAATATTCGTAACCGGGTAGCAAATGATTTGTTGATAGATAATTTGAAAATAAGGTATGCACGTAGGAATGGAGTGACAGTTGCGGCCACCAATGTTATTGTTCAAAATACGTTTTTTGAAGGATGTGGAACTAACTCTATCCATGGAACAGCCCCTAAGTCTGCAATCGATTTTGAACCCGATGAAATACGCCAATTTCCAGAAATAGGAAATGTAAATGTTCAAATGAGATATTGTCGTTTCATCAATAACATACATGATGTTTCGTCTACTTTTAACAATTTGTATGATTATGGAAAGATTGTGACCCGAATTTCAAATTGCATATTTACAGCACCAATCCGACTGAATACAACGAATTGGATTGAATTTTCCAATTGTGTGATTCCTGATATAACAAATTACCAAAATAAGATTGCAAATCATTGTCCAGTTAGGCAAGTACTGTTTAAGCAGTGTCATATAAAAAAAATGCCTCGCATATTATTTTTACGGGATTGGTATAACAATTTTGAAGATTGCCAAATTGACAAAATTTATGAATGACTAACTTGAAGAAAATAAATTCTAAAATCTACTTATAGTATGAACTTACATCTTTGTCTAGATGGCAATTTTATTCAGCAAGCCATCGATGCATTTGAACGGTTTTATCCAAAAGATAACCTTTTCATAATGTTCAATACTTCAAAAAAAGGAAAATATATAGATGATGTTTTTCTCTACCGTTATGAGCTGGATGATCCTGATATCCTAATGAAAATTCAACATATATGTTGTGAGTATAAAATAAAACATGTTGTTATTCATGCTTTAGTGTTTCAGTATTATCCTATATTAATACAGCTGAAAGAAAAAAAACTATATGATGGACAAGTGTTTTGGATTTTTTGGGGGTATGAACTTTATAATGCTTTAGGGGAAATAGGTGCATATAAACTGATTGATAATATGTCGCCATTTTCTTGGTTGACTTATATTGTTCCGACTCCATTAAGTCGAATTGTAAAGAAGGTATTAGGAAAGAATTTGCGGTCAGAATATTTGAAAAAATCACTCCCGTATATAGATTATTTCTGTACATGGTTTTCTTATGATTTTGAATTGCTGAATAAATATTTTGATTCTAATTTGAAATTTAAGTATTTTAAGTATTTGTCCCCATATAAAGATACTGTTAAAAACGATAAAATATTTCTTTGTTCTAAGAAAAAGGATTTGATTATGGTTAATCATCAAGCTTCATTGACAGGAAATCATATTACATTGTTTCATAAATTGAAATCCTTAAAAGGTATAGATTATTTTACGATTTGTACTCCATTATCCTATGGATCAAAATATATTAGGAAAAATGTATTAAGGCAAGGTAAACGTGATTTTGGCTTAAAATATGTTCCTCTTTTAAAATTGTTGCCAGTAGATGAATACAATAAGTTTTTAGATTCAATACCAGTAGCAATATTTGGTGCGCTTCGTCAGGAAGCTGCAGGAAATATTATGAGATTGTTGAAAAGTGGTACAAAAGTATTTCTTCGGGATGGAAATCCATTATTATCTTATTATCGGGAAAAAGGATTTATTGTATTTTCTTTTGAAAGAGATTTGAATAGTATTGAAGATCTTCAGCCTTTATCACAGGAGCTGCAATTGCGTAACATGAAGATGGCTATAGATACACGGATTTTCTATGAGGATTATATGCCGACTTTTTTTGATTGATTGGATTTAATGTCTTGTTAATTATTGTGTTGATATGAAACAGTTAGTTATTGTTGGAGCTGGAGGGATGGGACGGACTTTCTATTCTAACGCTTTGGAGAGTGTAGGATATGGTAATGAATTTGTCATTAAAGGTTTTATTAATGATTATCCATCATTGGGTAATTTTCAAAATTATCCAGCTATTATTGGGACAATTGAAGATTATGAACCGATGGAAGATGATGTTTTTATATGTTCTATAGGTGATAAATTAAGGAAGAATTGTATTGAGAAAATTCGAGCAAAAGGAGGAAAGTTTATAAATTTAATTCATCAAACTGCTCGTCTTTATACCAATGTGGAAATTGGTGTAGGTAATTTTATAGGAGCTTATACCGTAATAGGAAATGATGCTAAAATTGGTGACTTCAATATGATTCAATCTTATACGGTTATCGGGCATGATGACATAATAGGAGATTGGAATCGTATTGATACACATGTAACTTGTGTTGGTGGTATTGTAATAGAAAATCATGTTAATATCCATACGGCAGCTGTTATTGGTCATCATGTTGTAGTCGAGTCTGAGGCAAATGTAGGTGCATGTAGTTTTGTTATTCGACGAGTGAAGTTTGGAACTACAGTTTTTGGTAATCCCGCAAGAAAATTGATTTAAGTAACAATAATATTCAGTATTAATTTTACAGCAATGGAAATACAAGAGTTTATTCAGAATTTTGCGGATCAGTTTGATGATACTGACACTAGTGTTTTTACTCCGGAGACTGTTTTTCATGATTTGGAGGAGTATTCATCGATTGTCGCTCTTTCTATTATTGCGATGGTGGATGAGGAGTATGGGGTGACGTTGAAAGGGGCGGAGATGAGTGCCGCTGTTACGATTCAAGATTTGTTTAATATGGTCCAAGCTAAGTTGTCTTGATGGTTGGGTATAATCCTTTTTCTCTTCAAGGAAAAACGATCTTAGTTACCGGTGCCTCTTCTGGTATCGGGAGGGCGACTGCAATCGAGTGCTCGTACTTGGGGGCGAAATTGTTTGTAACCGCCCGGAATGAAGAACGGTTGCGTGAGACTTTTGATGCTCTGGAGGGGGATGGCCATGCGATGGTCATTGCGGATGTGGCCAAGAGCGAGGAGATGGATTCGTTGGTTGGATCCGTATCTGCGCTGGATGGTTTTGTTTGTAATGCAGGCATTACCAAGCGAAGACCGATTCATTTCATTAAAGAAGATGAGTTGCGTGAGGTGTTCGAGATTAATACGATCTCGAGTATTTTGCTGACGAAAGCGTTGGCCAAGGCGAAGAAATTTAATAAAGGAGCCTCGATCGTGTTTACCTCTTCTAAGGCTGCGAGAATCGTGACTCCCGGTAATTCTATGTATGCGGCTTCTAAAGCGGCTATAGAGTCCTTCGCGCGTTCTTGCGCTTTGGAGTTTGCGGCTAAAGGGATTCGTTCGAATGCGATATTGCCGGGGATGGTGGAGACGCCTCTTGTTTTGAACGGTACGCTTTCGGAAGAGGACCTGGAGCGGGATAAGGCCAAGTATTTATTGAAAAGATATGGTAGGCCGGAAGAGATTGCTTGGGCTATTATCTATCTTTTGTCTGACGCAAGCGCTTGGGTAACATCTACATCTGTTGAGATTTCAGGATAAGGCAATTGTTTATCAAATTGTTAAGGTATGAGATTATTAGAAAATAAAGTTGCATTGATAACTGGTGCGGGTCGTGGTATAGGCAGGGTTATCGCCGAGCGGTTCGTCCAGGATGGCGCTACCGTTTATGTCAACGATCTGCAAGAAGGGGATATGCAGGTCTGGGTAGATGAATACGCCTCAAGGAATGGGGGTAAAGTCGTGCCTGTTTGTTTCGATGTGACGGATACCGCCGCTTTAAAGGCTGGCTTGATGTCTATATATAAGGCTGAGGGGCGCATTGATTGTATTGTTAATAATGCCGCTATCATAGCAAATCAGAAATTGGGTATGGTGACGAAGCCTTTGCTGGAGAAAATGTATTCGGTCAATGTTTTTGCCGTAATCGATATGCTCCAGATTGCGTCACGCTTGATGGCTCGTAATGGAGGGGGGTGCTTTGTGAATATCGCTTCTATAACGGGAGTCGTGGGAAGTCCCGGACAGGTGGCTTACAGCTCTACGAAAGGTGCTGTCATCGCTCTGACGAAATCTGCGGCAAAGGAACTCTCACCTATGAATATCCGGGTAAATGCTGTGGCTCCCGGTATTATTGCGACTGAACGCTTCAAGGAGTTGTATGAATGCGATGGGGATAAAATAGATGGGCGTATCTCTCGTATAGCGTTAGGGCGGCTAGGTACTCCACTGGATGTGGCTGATGCCGTCTCTTTCTTGGCTTCTGATCGTGCGAGTTATATATCCGGTCATATTTTAGGAGTGGATGGTTGTGCGTCGATTTAATGTTGTTGCGTATGTTTTTGAATTTAGATAGGAAAGATCCGAGTGCTTTAGCGATCGTTGATGATAGCGGAGAACGATTAACCTATGGCGATTTATGTGATAAGGCGAAAGAGTTTTCGGAGGTGCTTCCTTATCGGACGCTTATTTTTATTCTTGCTGAGAATTGCAATGGATCGCTTTTAGGATATACTTCTGCGTTAAGTAATGGTATTGTTCCGCTTATTATTAGCAGTCATACCGAGCAATCATTGTTTGATGCCCTTTATGAGAGATATCAGCCGGAATTTCTTTGGCTTCCGACGGCGAAGATAGTGGATTATAATTTGCGGGAGGTTATTTATTCGACTTCCGGCTATTCGCTTACTAGAACAGGGTTTGTGACTCCTGCTTTGTATGAGGACCTTTCATTACTATTGCCTACGTCTGGCAGTACGGGAAGCCCTAAACTTGTCCGTCATAGTTATCGTAATATCGAGGCTAATGCGGAAAATGTCATGAATTTGTTTGGCTTGACATCCTCAGAACGGGCGATGGCGGTACTTCCTATGCACTATACGATGGGACTTTCGGTCATAGCGAGTCACTTATATGCGGGGGCAACCGTGCTATTATGCGGCAAGTCATTGCTTGACCCTGGTTTCTGGAAAATGTTGAAAGACGGGGCTACCAGTTTTACGGGAGTACCTTATAGCTTTGAATTGCTTTCCAAATTGCGTTTCTTCCGTATGGATCTGCCAGATCTTAAGATCGTGACTCAGGGAGGTGGTAAATTAACAGAAGAGATGTGGATGCAATTGGCAACTTATGCGAAGGATAAGGGTAAAAAGTTTATTGCTACCTATGGTCAGAGTGAGTGTACGGCGCGTATGGCTTATCTTCCAGCTGAATTAGCCTCTGCCAAAATCTGTAGTATTGGTATGGCTGAGCCTGGTGGACAGCTCTCTATCATCGACAATGACGGCAATGAGACCTTTGATGGGGAAGCTGTCGGAGAGATGGTGTATCGTGGGGAGAATGTTACGTTAGGTTACGCTACTTGCAAAGAGGATTTATTGAAAGGTGATGAGAATCATGGGGTCATGCACACTGGCGATTTAGTAAGGAGAGATATGGATGGCTGTTATTTTATCGTAGGCCGCTTGAAGCGTTTCCTGAAGATTTTCGGATTGCGTATAGGGCTTGATGAGGTAGAGAACTTGATTCGGAGCAATTTCGACACGGACTGTTATTGTAGTGGCGATGACGAGCATTTGCTGATTAAGTTGACCAATGCGAATATTGCCAGTCGGATACCTTCTTTTATAGAGGAAAAGACACGTCTGTTTTATCAGAGGGTTCAAGTGGAGATTGTAGATAAAATTCTTAGAAACGAGGCCGGTAAGGTTATAAATCAATAATAATAGAAATAGTTATGGCTAATATAGATAAATTGAACGAGATTTTTTGCGAGGTGTTTAATGTGAATGGTTCCGCTCTTGGAAAAGGGTTTGATAAAGACAGTGTGGATGGTTGGGATAGTGTACGCCAATTGTCCTTGACCTCTTCTCTTGAAGACACCTTCGATATCATGTTGGATCCGGAAGACATAATCAGCTGTAATTCGTATGAGGCTGCTAAATCCATGCTTTCTAAATACGAGATTGAGTTATAATGGCACAATGGCAAATTAAGAATGTAGCTCTTAGGGGGGTGACAGGCACTGTGCCTAATAATCCTAAGACTACAATGGATTTAGGCCTTTTTACGCAGGAAGAGGCGGATACGTTTGATAATACCGTAGGTATCAAAAAGCGTTATGTGGCGACAGATGACATTTGCGCCAGCGATCTTTGTTATGATGCTGCAGAACGTTTGCTTGTTAGCTTGGGGTGGGAGAAGGATAGCGTAGATGTCCTCTTGTTTGAATCAGTCTGCCCTGATTATAGGACTCCTCCTACGTCAGGTATTTTGCAATATCGCTTAGGCTTACCTGCATCAACATTTGTGATGGATATACCTATGGGATGTTGTGGCTGTATCTATGCTATTAATGTTGCCGGTAATTTGTTGACAAATGGGAATGTCAAGCGTGCATTGCTGCTTGTGGGTGATACCGCAACAAGAATGGGGTCACCTACAGATAAGAGCCGTGTACCATTATTTGGAGACTGCGGAACAGCTCTTGCGCTAGAGTATGACCCAACAGCAGAGGATATCATAATAGATTTTAATACGTTAGGATCCGGCTATGAAGCTCTTATGACACCTCATGGTGGATTCCGCCATCCTGTTACGCCTCAATCTTTCGAGTATGAGGATTTTGGTAATGGCATTATACGTGCTCCCAAAGATACATTAATAAACGGAATGGATGTGTTTGCTTTCGCTATTTCAAGACCGCCTGTAAGTATTAAGAAAGTGATGCAAGAATATGACCTTAGCTCAGATAATGTTGATTATTTTCTTATTCATCAAGCAAATAAGCTTATAGTTGATAGAATAGTGAAGAAGTTGAAACTACCATTGGAAAAGACTCCATATGATTTACAGGAGTTTGGCAACTTAGGTGGCTGCTCTATCCCAATGCTAATGACATATAATCTTAAGGAAGAGTTAACTACACGTTCTTTGACATTGGTATGTTCTGCTTTTGGCTTAGGATTAACATGGGGAACTATGGTGTTGAGAACCCAGAAGATGGTTGTGGAACCTGTGAACTACCGTGCTATCGAATGAGCTGCATTTAAAAAAGCCTTTACGTTTTACTGTCTCGTTCATAGTGCTTTACATTTGTAGTGAATCTAGTTGTAAAAAGGGCTTTCCAAGCCGTAAGTTATTCACTTGGGAAACCATATATAGTGCCACTGGAGAGCAATGAAAAGTTCGTCAGAATTGGCAAATATTTTATTTGACCACTAGCCCCAATACGCTGACCGCAAATCTCTAAACCAGCGCAATCAGATTGAAAATGAATTCCGTCAATGGGTATATATAATGTAAAGCAGCGAAGACTTAGAGCTTTTTTATTTACAGTGTCATGCTGCGTCATCGCAAATATTGAATTAAGAACTTGTTTTTAACACAACTCGATCTAGGGCACGGTAAAGTGTCCTTTCAAAGGGATATGCCCTAAATTGAGTACTTACAATCTATATTTTATTATGTATTTGATATTTAAACGATTGATTGATGTTTTGGTCTCATTGGTTATCCTTTTGTTTTTATTCCCATTTTTGATATTAGTTGTCTTTTTGATAAAAATAGATTCAAAAGGACCTATTTTCTATTTGCAAAGTAGAGTGGGTAAAAATAGACATCTTTTTAAGGTCTATAAGTTTCGTACTATGACTAATAAGCAGAGAGATCCTAATGCTAAGCAAACATTTTGGGATGACCCTGATATAACTAGGATAGGTGGTTTATTAAGACGTTTTAAAATTGATGAGTTGCCTCAAATATGGAATGTATTTGTCGGGGATATGTCATTGGTTGGACCTCGTCCAGCTTTGCCTAGTTTATATGAAAAGTATGGTGACTTAGCAAATAAACGGTGTTGTGTTAGGCCGGGGATGACCGGATGGGCTCAAGTGAATGGAAATATCTATTTACCTTGGGAAAAGCGTTTGCTTTTGGATAGTGAATATGTTGATCGTATATCGTTTATGTTTGATTTGAGAATTTTAGTTAAAACAGTTGCGATCGTTTTACTTGGAGAAGATAAATTTATAAAGAAATGAGAGTTGGGGTAATAGGCAGTGTAGGCAGTAGTTTGTTGACATTGCAAAAGCTGGTTGAATATTCATTTAATATTGTTGGAGTTTGGGGCTATGAGCCTCATTCTACTTTAAATGTAAGTGGGTATTGCTCAATGCGTAAGTTGGCCGAGGATAATAAAATATCTTATTATCCTTTTGTGAAAATAAATTCTAACGATATTAAAGAACAAATTAGAAAGTCTTCGGTAGATATTCTTTTTGTGGTTGGTCTATCACAGTTGATAGATGAGGATATTATTAGAATGCCTAGGTTTGGATGCGTAGGTTTTCATCCTACAAAGTTACCGAAAGGACGAGGTCGTGCTCCTATGGCATGGCTTATTCTTGATAGAGGAGAGGGCGCTGCTACATTTTTTAAAATAGATACGAAGGCTGATGAGGGTGATATATTTGTGCAGGAACCTTTTTGTATAGATGATAAGGATGATGCTTCTTCAATTGGCATCAAGTTGAAGGAGGCTATGGTACGGGCTTTGGATCGTTGGCTTCCTTCTTTGTCTTCTGTCGGATTAAAAGGGATTCCTCAAGATGGGAAGGCGGCTACTTTCTATGCTAGGCGGGCTCCTTTGGATGGTTGTATAGATTGGTCGAACACGGCGAAAGATATTGATCGTTTGATAAAGGCTAGTACATCGCCTCATCCCGGGGCTTTCTCTTTCTATGGTAATAATAAGGTTCTGATATGGAAATCTAATTATTATGCTTCTGGATATGCGAAAGGTGTTATTGGTCGTGTAGTGAATTTCAATAATGATAATCCTGTTGTTCAAACAGCTGATGGTTATGTTGAATTGGTGAAATATAACATGGTTGATTATTTGGATAGACCAGTCGATGAGCATTTGGTTGTAGGTTCTAGATTAGGTTATTATGATCAACATGAGATTTTCCGTTTGCGGAATGAGATAGAAATGATAAAGCAAGATTTAACGTTGTTGAAAAATGAAAAATAATGTTTTGTTTATCGCACCTCATGCGGATGATGAAATATTGGGCTGTGGGGCAACTATTTATAAGATGATACAAGAAGGTCATAATGTGTATGTGCTGATTATGACAAATGCCAGTAAATCTGATCCAAATATTTTTTCCGAAAAAGGTATTCAGCGTGTTAGAACAGAGGCACTGGAGGCTCATCGTTTACTAGGTGTAAAACAGACCTTTTTCTTTGATTTTCCGGCTCCTGCATTAGATCAATATCCAGGTTATATCATGTCTCGTGAAGTTTCAAAATGTATATCCGAAAATCAAATAGATACAGTGTTTATTCCCCATAGAGGAGATATACATAAAGATCATCGGATGGTCTTTGACAGTGTATTAGTCGCTTGTCGTCCTGTTGGAGATTATACGGTTAAGCGAGTTTATACCTATGAAACGTTATCTGAAACGGAATGGGCTGCTCCTTATGCGGATGATGCTTTTATTCCCACGGTATTCATTCCTTGTAGTCAAGATGGAATGAAAATGAAATTGAGAGCGATGGAGTGTTATCAATCTCAACTAAGGCGGTTCCCTAGTTCTCGTTCTTTAGAGGCTTTGGAAGCTTTGGCGAAATATAGAGGTGCTACAATTAGCGTAGAAAGAGCTGAGGCTTTTATGCTGATCCGAAGTATTTTCTAAAATCACAATAATAATGAATAAACGAATTTACCTTTGCCTTGCTCACATGAGCGGCAAAGAACAAATGTATATCAAAGAAGCCTTTGATACGAACTGGGTCGTGCCTTTAGGTCCGAACGTGAATGGATTCGAGAAAGATCTGGAGGAATTCGTGGGTGAAGGTAAACATGTGGTAGCTCTGTCTGCCGGTACTGCCGCAGTGCATTTGGCGTTGCTTGCCTGTGGCGTGAAGCCGGGGGATGAGGTGCTGGTACAGAGCTTTACCTTCTGTGCTTCCTCGCATCCGATCATGTATTTGGGAGCTACGCCTGTATTCGTGGATTCGGAGGTGGATACTTGGAATATGGATCCTGTGTTGTTGGAAGAGGCTATTAAAGATCGTATCGAGAAGACGGGAAAAACACCGAAAGCGATTGTACCGGTGGCCTTATATGGGATGCCTTATAAGGTGGATGAGATTATGGCGGTCGCTGATCGGTATGGGATTCCGGTCATTGAGGATGCGGCGGAGGGTTTTGGCTCTCGTTATGATGGACGTATGTTGGGTACGTTTGGAGAATATGGGGTGCTGTCGTTCAATGGGAATAAGATGATTACGACCAGTGGCGGTGGTGCGTTGATTTGTCCGGACGGGGAGGCTAAGCGGGAGATCATGTTCTACGCTACGCAGGCTCGGGAGGCTTATCCGTATTACCAGCATGAGCGGATCGGGTATAATTACCGGATGTCGAATATTTGTGCGGGTATCGGGCGTGGTCAGATGACGGTGGCTGATGCTCATGTGGCTCATCATAAGCATACGTGTGATTTATACCGGGAACTGTTGAAGGATGTGAAAGGGATCACCTTGCATGAGAATCCTTCCGGTCGTTTTGATAGTAATTATTGGTTGAATACGATTGTCTTGGATCCTTTAGTGAGGGTGAAAGGGCAGGAGGATGCTTATCAAGCAATGGTACAAGGTGCTGTTGGTGGTGCGGGCGGTGTGACTCACGCGGCGGTTAACGCACATACGGATTGCGAGCCGAATGCCAATGTTGAGGCGATGCGTGTGGGACTTGATGCGATGGGTATAGAATCCCGTCCTTTGTGGAAACCGATGCATAAGCAACCTGTCTATAAGGATTGTCCGGCTTACGTGAATGGGGTGAGCGAATCTTTGTTTAAGGTCGGGTTGTGCCTGCCTTCCGGCCCGTATGTAACGGATCGGGATATTGAGTATATCGTTGGAGGTATAAGGGGCTTGATTGAGCGTTGATTTTAACAGCTTTCATGAGCTAAATTCGTTTTACTGTGTAGGCCTAAGTAAAGGCTAATCATAAAGATTTTATTTTTGTTACGAGGAGGGTGTGTCATTTTTTGATGTACCCTTTTTGTGTTCTTTAGCTGAACTTTTCCTTCGCCCCAAAGTCTTACTCTATTCGAGAGCGGAGTTTATGACCATGTGTGAGAGAGCTAGGATCGTGTTCCTACGCATTGGGTATTGGGAAAATATTGCAATCGGCTCAAATATTGCGGTAAAGATACGAATATCGGCTCAATTTGAGCCGATAGTTGAAGGAAAATTAGTACTTTTGAGCCGATTTAGTGAAAGGAATGTTATGACTATCGAAACAGAAATCCTACAGGTATTGCACTATCATCCGCTATCAAATAGAGGAGCGATAGCTTCCATGCTGGTAAATGCACCAAGCGACAGCACCATGAAAAGACTCTTGGCTGATGCTGTCAGCAAAGGTCTTATAGAAGTGTATGGAAAAGGACCTGCTACCAAATACTCGCTTACTCCACAAGCTCAGGTAACGATGCCTTTGGATATTGATACCTATTTCAAGAATGAAATGGATGATCGTACTGTGCAGGAAAATTTCAATTTCGAACTCATAAAACAGATTCTGCCAAAGGTTTCACTTTTCACAGAAGAGGAATGTAAACGTTTGGATAAAGCTCAGTCCATTTTCAGAACCCACCTTGAAGAACTTTCTGAAACAGATTACAAAAAGGAGATGGAAAGACTGGGAGTTGACCTGTCATGGAAATCTTCACAAATCGAGGGCAATACTTATTCCCTGCTAGAAACGGAGCGCCTGCTGAAAGAAAGACAGGAAGCTACTGGTAAGACAAGGGAAGAAGCTATCATGCTGCTCAATCACAAGGATGCGCTTGATTTTGTTCTCAATGTGCCCGACTATCTTAAGGAAATATCCGTCCACCGCATAGAGGACATCCATTCTTTACTGACCAAGGACTTAGGTGTGGAAAGAAACATACGACGCCGACGTGTGGGTATCACAGGTACGAACTATCGTCCCCTTGATAACGAGTTCCAGATTCGTGAGGCATTGGAAGATTCCTGTAAACTTATCAATGGCAAAGACAATATCTTTGAGAAGTCATTACTTGCACTGGTTCTCCTTTCTTATATTCAGGCATTTTCGGATGGAAACAAACGTACTGCCCGTATCACAAGCAATGCCATACTGATAGCCAATGGTTATTGCCCAATCTCATTCAGAACGGTTGATTCCATAGACTACAAAAAAGCCATGCTGATATTCTATGAACAGAATAACATTGCCGCTTTCAAGAAGATATTCATAGAACAATTTGAATTTGCTGTCAAAACTTATTTTTGATTTCTTTTGTGAAAACTAACGGACTATTGTATTTACGAAACTACTTCTACTACTGAACAATTATAATTATGCCCCCGTCTTTCTTTCCCTTAGGGAGGATGAGAGAGACGGGGGCTTTTTTATGCTTCTAAACATGGAATGATAATTGGTTGGGATTTGGATAATCGCTAACTTGTCGGCGCTGAATCCGTGAAATTCCTTGCAGATTGTAAGCACCTACTAAATCATTCACGTTATGGAAATACATCTTGATAACTATTTGCCGGAATATCCTTCCTTCGTTTCCGGTATTCGCCGTGCTCCCGATCGCGGCTATTCGCTTACGCCCGCTCAAACAGAAACGGCATTGATGAATGCGCTTCGTTACATCCCTGTTGAATTACATGAGAAGCTAGCTCCTGAGTTCATGGAGGAATTATTGACCCGGGGACGGATCTATGGTTATCGTTACCGTCCGCAGGGAGACTTGAAAGCGAAGCCTATCTCTGAATATAAAGGTAAATGTATCGAGGGAAAGGCCTTTCAAGTAATGATCGATAATAACCTTTGCTTTGATATCGCTTTGTACCCTTACGAGTTGGTTACGTATGGCGAGACTGGGCAGGTCTGCCAGAATTGGATGCAATATCGTTTGATTAAGAAGTATTTGGAGGAGCTGACCGAGGAGCAGACCTTGGTGATCGAATCCGGGCATCCTCTGGGATTGTTTCATTCCAAGCCGGATGCCCCACGGGTGATTATCACGAACTCCATGATGGTGGGAATGTTCGATAACCAAAAGGATTGGCATGTCGCCGCCCAGATGGGAGTCGCTAATTATGGACAGATGACGGCCGGAGGTTGGATGTATATTGGCCCGCAAGGTATTGTACACGGTACGTTTAATACATTGTTGAATGCCGGACGTAAGAAATTAGGGATTCCACAAGATAAGGATTTGCGAGGCTATCTGTTTGTATCTTCCGGTTTAGGAGGAATGAGTGGCGCTCAACCTAAAGCCGCCGTGATTGCCGGTGCTGCCAGTATAATCGCCGAGGTAGACGCTTCCCGTATCGAGACACGCCGATGCCAAGGATGGGTCCAGCATGTGACGGATGATATGGGGAAAGCTTTCTCCTTAGCCGATGAGGCGATTCGTAAGAAAGAACCGATCTCTATCGCTTTTCATGGCAATATCGTGGATTTATTGGAATATGCCGATAAACA
This sequence comes from Parabacteroides sp. 20_3, assembly GCF_964238835.1. Taxonomy (NCBI): domain Bacteria; kingdom Pseudomonadati; phylum Bacteroidota; class Bacteroidia; order Bacteroidales; family Tannerellaceae; genus Parabacteroides; species Parabacteroides sp. 20_3. The sequence goes on from NZ_CAXSNO010000007.1 coordinate 22,924, forward strand.
GGGTCTTTCCATCGACCTATTGAGTGACCAGACCTCGTGTCATGCGGTCTATGAAGGTGGTTATTGTCCGGCAGGCGTGACGTTTGAGGAACGTACGGAATTATTGGCTCATCACCGGGAAGATTTTTGTGCTTTGGTCGATAAAACGTTGAAACGACATTTCGAGGTGATCAAGCGTCTGGTTGCCCGGGGTACCTATTTCTTTGACTATGGGAACTCCTTCATGAAAGCGATCTATGATGCCGGTGTACATGAGATTTCCCGTAACGGTGTGGACGAGAAAGATGGTTTTATATGGCCTTCTTATGTGGAAGATATCATGGGGCCGGAATTATTTGATTATGGGTACGGTCCTTTCCGCTGGGTATGTTTAAGCGGTAAGCCGGAAGATTTGATTCGCACGGATCATGCGGCTATGGCGTGTATCGATCCGACTCGAAGAGGGCAGGATATGGATAATTATAATTGGATACGTGACGCGGAGAAGAACCGTTTGGTGGTGGGTACGCAAGCCCGGATCTTATATCAAGACGCTGAGGGGCGCTTGAAGATCGCCCTTGAGTTTAACCGAATGGTACGTGATGGGGAGGTTGGCCCGATTATGTTGGGACGAGACCATCATGACGTGAGCGGTACGGATTCTCCATTCCGTGAGACCTCTAATATACGGGACGGAAGCAATGTGATGGCTGATATGGCGGTGCAGTGCTTCGCTGGAAATGCCGCCCGGGGTATGAGCTTGGTCGCTCTTCATAATGGTGGAGGGGTTGGTATCGGTAAGGCGATAAACGGAGGTTTCGGTATGGTTCTCGATGGTAGTGAGCGGGTGGACGAGATACTTCGCTCTGCTATGATATGGGACGTGATGGGGGGTGTCGCTCGTCGCTCATGGGCCCGTAACCCGAATGCGATGCGTACGAGCGCTACTTTCAATGAGAACCGTGGCGAACAGTATCATATTACCCTCCCGTATATCCCGGAGAGGGCGTTTATTCATGAAATCGTACAAACATCATTAAATAAAAAGGTATGAGTACTTGGAATAAGATTATGGAATGTGTCCCTAACTTCAGTGAAGGACGGGATCTGGAGAAGATAGATAAGATCGTAGCGCCTTTCCGGGCTAAGACGGGTGTTAAACTGTTGGACTATAGTAATGATGAGGATCACAATCGCTTGGTTGTTACCGTGGTAGGGGAGCCAGTCGCTTTAAAACAAGCCGTATTGGAGGCCATTGGAGTTGCCGTTGAGCTGATCGATTTAAACAAGCATAGCGGTCAACATCCTCGAATGGGGGCCGTAGATGTGGTTCCTTTTATACCGATTCGCGGATGTACGATGGAAGAGGCGATCGCCTTGTCTAAGGAAGTAGGGGAGGAAGTGGGCGCTCGTTATGCCGTGCCGGTCTTCTTATATGAAAAATCGGCTTCCGCCCCTTACCGGGAGAATCTGGCGGCGATCCGTAAAGGAGAGTTTGAAGGGATGGCAGAGAAAATCCATCAACCGGAGTGGAAACCTGATTTTGGTCCGGCCGAAAGACATCCGACAGCCGGTACGGTCGCCATAGGTGCCCGCATGCCTTTGGTCGCCTATAATGTGAACTTAGGAACGAATCAATTGCAGATCGCTACGGATATAGCGAAGAAAATCCGTTTCATCGGCGGAGGTTTACGTTATTGTAAAGCGATGGGGGTTGAGTTGAAGGAACGTGGTATCGTACAGGTCTCTATTAATATGACCGATTATACCCGTACGGCCTTGTACCGGGCCTTCGAGTTAGTTCGTATCGAGGCTCGCAGATATGGTGTTCCGGTGGTGGGGAGCGAGATTATCGGCTTGGTTCCTATGGAGGCGTTGATCGATACGGCCTCTTACTATTTGGGATTAGAGGACTTCTCTATGAATCAAGTATTGGAAGCCCGTATTATGGAATAGCGTATGGAGAATAGCAAGATATTAATCAGGAATGCTGCCCAGATCGTCACTTGTCATGGGGATAAGGCACGACGGGGAGCGGAGATGTCTGATTTAGGCGTTATCGAGGATGGAGCCGTAGCGATGTCTGATGGGGTTATTACGCATGTAGGACCTACGGAGGAGGTACTTCGAAACATCCATGCGGAGGATTATTTGGAGATTCGGGCGGAGAACCAAGCGGTGTTACCCGGATTTGTAGATAGCCATACGCATTTTATCTTTGGCGGTTACCGGGAGGAGGAGTTCTCTTGGCGATTGCGGGGAGATAGTTATATGTCGATCATGGAGCGTGGTGGAGGTATCGTGAATACGATGAAAGCTACCCGTGAAAGTGATTTCGATACACTATGGGACAGAGGGGAAGAACGTTTGGATGAGTTATTCTCCATGGGTGTTACCACGGTGGAGGGGAAAAGTGGTTATGGTTTGGATTTGCAAACAGAATTAGTTCAGCTTCGTGTCATGTCGGACCTGAATGAGTCTCATCCGATGGATGTCGTATCGACCTTTTTGGGAGCTCATGCTGTTCCTCCTGAATTTGCCGGTCGTACGGACGATTATGTGGATTATATGATCGAGGAAGTTCTTCCTGCCATACGAGCCGAACATACGGTTACGTTTTGTGATGTGTTTTGTGAGAAAGGCGTTTTCTCGTTAGAACAGAGTGAGCGCTTGCTTCGTGCCGCCCGTCATCATCGTTTTAAATTGAAGATGCATGCGGATGAGATCGTTCCTTTCGGAGGGGCGGAACTGGCGGCCTCCTTGAAGTGTGTAAGTGCTGATCATTTATTACATATATCGGATACAGGCATCAAACGTCTGGCAAGAGCGGGTGTCGTAGCTACCTTACTTCCGCTGACTGCCTTTTCCTTGAATGAGCCGTATGCGCCTGCCCGGAAAATGATAGATGCCGGTTGCGCGGTGGCTTTAGCTTCCGATCTAAATCCGGGAAGTTGTTTCTCCGCCTCGATCCCGATGATGATAGCCTTGGCCTGTATCTATATGAAGATGACCCCTGAAGAAGCGGTAACGGCATTGACCATTAATGGAGCCGCAGCTGTGGGACGTGCCTCCGAGATTGGAAGTATCAGCGTGGGAAAACGTGCGGACGTGATCTTGCTGAAATACCCGTCTTATAAGTTCCTACCTTATCATGTGGGAATGAATCTCGTGGATACCGTAATTAAGGATGGGGAACTTTATATGATGTAAGATAAGAATTGTTGAATCATTTAAATCAAAATACTATGTTAGCAGACTTGACAATTAAAGATTTTTTGACGGAAACGGCGGGTAGTGCTCCCGTTCCCGGTGGTGGAAGTATATCTGCCTTGAATGGCGCTATAGCGGCAGCTTTGACAGAGATGGTGGCCCATCTGACTGTTGGCAAAAAGAAATATGCGGAAGTGGAAGGACAAATGAAGACGATCGCTACCGAGGCGGCTTTGATCCGTGAGCGTCTTACTGAATATATCGATAAGGACAGCGAGGCTTATGATCGTGTATTCTCCGCTTTTAAGTTACCGAAAGAAACGCCTGACGAACAGGTGATCCGTACGAATGCGATACAGAGCGCTACTAAAGAGGCGGCTATTGTTCCGATGAGGGTGGCGGAGGAGATCGGTTCCGTAATGGAGACGATTATCTATGTGGCTCACAAAGGTAATCAGAATGCCGTCACGGATGCTTGCGTGGCGATGATGGCTGCCCGTACTTGTGTATTGGGGGCTTTATTGAATGTCCGAATTAACTTAACGTCCATCCAAGACGAGGTGTTCGTCGGAATGATGCGGAAGAAAGCGGATGAACTGGAGGCGAACGCTATCCGTGTAGAGCAAAAGTTATTGGATTGGGTGAAGACTAAATTATAGCATATGAGTAATGTTTATTATGTGGGTTCCGAGCCTCTCTCTTTTGAGGGAATCGAACGGATACTTACTCAAAATATGAAGTTGGAGCTTTCACCCGAGGTGAAGGAGCGCATCCAGCGTTGCCGGGATTACTTGGATCATAAGATCGAGCAACAGGAGGGGCCTTTGTATGGGATTACTACCGGTTTCGGGTCCTTATGTAATAAGAATATCTCTCCGGACGAATTGAGCACCTTGCAAGAGAACTTGGTGAAAAGTCATGCCTGTAGCGTAGGGGATGAGGTAAGTCCGGTGATCGTCCGTTTGATGATGTTATTGAAGGCGCATGCCCTTTCGTTGGGGCATAGTGGCGTACAGGTGATCACCGTACAACGTATTCTGGACTTTTTCAATAATGACGTGCTTCCGATCGTGTATGATCGTGGCTCTTTAGGCGCTTCCGGTGATTTGGCACCTCTGGCGAATTTGTTCCTGCCTCTGATCGGCGTGGGTGATGTTTATTATAAGGGCCGCAAACGGGAAGCGATCAGCGTATTGGACGAGTTCGCTTGGAAGCCTGTGAAGCTGAAAAGCAAGGAGGGGTTAGCTTTATTGAACGGTACGCAATTTATGAGCGCCAATGGCGTATTCGCCTTGATGCGTGCGTTTAGCCTGTCCAAGAAAGCGGATCTGATCGCCGCTTTATCCTTGGAGGCTTTCGATGGGCGTATCGATCCTTTCATGGATTGTATCCAGCAGATGCGTCCGCATCCCGGACAAATCGAGACCGGGGCCGCTTTTCGACGGCTATTGGAGGGAAGTGAGTTAATCGCCCGGAAAAAGGAACATGTTCAGGACCCGTATTCATTCCGTTGTATCCCTCAAGTGCATGGGGCTACGAAAGACGCTATCAATTATGTGGCGAATGTCCTGCTTACCGAAGTAAATTCCGTGACGGATAACCCGACGATCTTCCCGGAGGAGGATAAGATTATTTCCGGCGGTAATTTCCACGGTCAGCCCTTGGCGATTTCTTATGATTTCTTGGCGATTGCCTTGGCTGAGTTAGGAAATATATCGGAACGTCGTGTCGCTCAATTGATCATGGGTTTGCGGGGATTGCCTGAGTTCTTGGTCGCTAATCCCGGCTTGAACTCCGGTTTCATGATCCCTCAATATGCGGCCGCCAGTATGGTAAGCCAGAATAAGATGTATTGCTATGCGGCGAGCAGCGATTCTATCGTGTCTAGTAATGGACAAGAGGATCATGTGAGTATGGGGGCGAATGCGGCGACGAAATTGTTTAAGATCATGGACAACTTGGATCATATCTTGGCGATCGAGCTGATGAATGCGGCACAAGGAATCGAGTTCCGTCGTCCGGCTAGGACTTCTCCGGTATTAGAGAAGTTCTTGAAGGATTACCGGAAAGAGGTGCCATTTATCGACGAGGATATTATTATGTACACGGAAATACATCGTACGGTGGCGTTTATTCGTAGGAAAGACTTTGTATATTAATGAATATCGTTAATAGAGGTTAGAAATCCAGCTGAATCTCCTATTCGGCTGGATTATTTTGTATTTTCGCCGTCAATCTAAACACAATCGATCTACTTTATGCAAAATGTAACAAATCCTACCGTGAAAACACACGTAGTTTGGCTGGATGTCGTACGCTTGATAGCCATGTTTACTGTTGTTTGCTGTCATTGTACAGACCCGTTTAATTTCTATCCCGGAGATTCTCCGATTATTGGGGATATTAAGTTTTGGGGAGCTGCCTATGGGGCTTTTCTTCGTCCTTGTGTACCTCTGTTCGTTATGATTACGGGAGCCTTGTTGCTACCGGTCCGGGAAGAGACTTCTATTTTCTATAAGAAAAGGATATTGCGTGTATTCTGGCCTTTCTTGATTTGGTCTGTTATTTATAATTTATTTCCTTGGTTTACGGGACTGCTTGGTTTGAGGCCGGAACTTATTCTTGATTTCTTCCCTTATTCGGGAGAAGAGGTGACTCGTCAATCGTTGAGCGTATCTTTAGACTATATCGCCCAGATACCGTTCAATTTCTCATTGTTGGATGTACATATGTGGTATATCTATTTACTGATAGGTTTATATCTTTATTTGCCGATCTTCTCCGCTTGGGTCGAGAAAGTTTCGGATAAGGCGAAATTATGGTTTCTGGCAGGTTGGGGAGTGACTTTGTTTATTCCTTATTACCGGGAATTCGTATCTCCTTATATTTGGGGTGGATGCTCATGGAATGAATTCAGTATGCTTTATTATTTCGCCGGGTTTAACGGTTACTTGCTATTGGGGCATTATCTGCGGAATCATGATTGGTCGTCAGGAAAGATCGTTGGGATAGGCATTCCTATGTTTGTTGTGGGCTATGCCATTACTTTCTTCGGTTTCCGCTATACGACAGCTTTGCCTGCTTACACGGAGGAACAGTTAGAGTTATTCTTCTACTATTGTTCTCCCAATGTGGTGATGATGACGATTCCTATCTTCTTGCTGGCGAAGAAGGTGAATGTGAAATCAGGCACGATCAAACGAATGTTAGCGAACTTAACGGTATGTGGTTTCGGAATCTATATGGTACATTATTTCTTTACGGGACCCAGCGTGCTGTTGGCGAGAGCCTTGAATATCCCTTTGGGTTTACAGATTCCTGCCGCTTCTGTGGTAGCATTCGCTGTATCTTGGCTGATTGTGTTGGGTATCAGAAAGATTTGCGGTAAGAAAGCCAAGTATATTGTGGGCTGAATTTATACGTACGTTCGCATAGGCTGATACGTATATAGGCGTAGGCCAATGCGAGCGTACGTGTAGGACGATACGTATATACGTGCGAGACCACACGTATATACGTATAAATCATCTTTATTTCTTGGTTACAATCACTCGCTCTGTCGGAGCCAGATGCTCGTTGCGATAGTCTATCTGCTTGACTACATTCTCGGCCAATTCTTGGAATGCCTTACCTGTGATCGAGTCCGGGTTCAACGCTACCGGCTTACCTTGATCTCCTCCTTCGCAGATACTTTGTACGATAGGAATCTGTCCCAGTAACGGCACGTTCAGTTCCTCAGCTAGGCGTTTACAACCTTCCTTTCCGAATATATAATATTTGTTTTCCGGTAATTCCGCTGGGGTAAACCAAGCCATATTCTCGATCAATCCTAAAACAGGGACATTAACCTTATCTCCAGTGAACATGCTGATACCCTTACGAGCGTCCGCTAAAGCAACCTCTTGCGGCGTACTTACCACCACGGCTCCGGTTATCGCTAGTGTCTGTACCATTGTCAAATGGATATCACTCGTTCCGGGAGGTAAATCGATTAAGAAATAATCAAGCTCACCCCAGTTGGCGTCGCCGATCAATTGCTTCAATGCGTTGCTAGCCATTGCTCCACGCCATAGGACTGCGTCGTTTTTATTTACGAAGAAGCCGATGGATAACATCTTGACACCATAATTTTCGGCCGGCTTGATCAGTTCCCTGCCCTCTACCTCTTCCATATAAGGGCGAGCCTCTTCTAGGTTGAACATCTTGGGTTGGGACGGCCCGAATATATCGGCATCCAGCAATCCTACCTTATATCCTTGTAAGGCCAATGCGACAGCTAGATTAGCGGCAACGGTACTTTTACCAACTCCTCCTTTACCGGAAGATACGGCGATAATATTTTTTACTTGCGGTAATAATTTATCCGGTTCCGGGCGAGCTAACTGACGGGCTTTTACCGTGATGTTTCCCTTGATATTCACCTCCGGGCTTACATAGGTTAAGATAGCTGTCTCCGCAGCTTTTACTACGGAGCGGATAAACGGATCATTCGGTTTCTCGAATAATAACGAGAAGGTGACATTCATACCATCGATACGAATGTTGTCTTCTACGAGGCCCATGGAAACGATGTCCTTTCCGGTACCCGGGTAACGAACGTTCTTCAACGCCTCAATAATCAGATTCGGATAGATTGTCATATCTGTTGATTTTTTTAAGTCATTCTTTTATTTACCGGAAGCCAAAGCGCTTCGTTTACTGCGATTAAAGCTACGATAAGGATCTAACTCTATTTCTACGTCAGGTTCCACCAATCGTTCCCTTTCCTCACAAACAAACTTGATGTATTTGATGTTTAATCCACGATCCAGCCATTGTTGCTCGTAATAGGTCTTGATGGATAAGATCTCATCCGCCAGATTGGAATGATATAGGTCGTCTGTACTGAACAATACGGGATAATGGTTCGCTTTTACCATCTCGCACGTATAGGTATACATAAAGTTACTATCCGTTTTTAAATGGATAATACCATCTCCGGAAAGGATTTCCCGATACATTTTCATGAAACGGGTTCCGGTCAGACGCTTATTGACCTTTTTCATTTGAGGGTCCGGAAATGTGATCCAGATCTCGGCTACTTCGCCCGGAGCAAAGAAATAGGAAATCAATTCGATACTGGTACGTAGGAAAGCCACGTTATTCATCCCGGCTTCCAGCGATTCTTTCGCTCCGGTCCACATACGTGCTCCCTTGATATCGACACCAATAAAATTCTTATTTGGGAAAAGCTTTCCCAAACCTACGGTATATTCCCCTTTTCCACATCCCAATTCCAAAACAATAGGATGGTCGTTCTTGAAAAAACGTTCATGCCACTGTCCTTTCATATCAAACCCTTTTTCTTGTAGGGCGGCGAAAGGGTATTGGAATACGTGCGGATAGCCCGCCATATCGTCAAACTTAGCTAATTTATTCTTTCCCATGTCGCGAAGATAATACTTAAAAAAATGCTTTTTACGTTTTTTCTACTGTTTTAGATAGGGGTTTTTATGCGTTGGCGAGTCTTTTGAACATATAGGCTGTCAGAAGTTTTATTTGAAAGTGGAGTTGTAACGAATAAAAAAGGATATGTTGAGAGTATTTTTTAGATGCCCGATATTTAAGAATCCGAGGTTTGTCGGATTTGTTTGGTTTGCGACGGCCCTTGTCGCTTGCTTATTGAAATTACCTGTGGGAAGGACTTATAATAACTTTATGATTTATAGGGCTTCCTTTTTCTATGCGTTAGAGTTGAAAGACCTTTATATATATTATCCGAATGAATACCACGACCGGTTTTTATACGGGATCCCTTTTACGGCTATAATAGCGCCTTTCTCCCTCTTCTCTCCTTATATCGGGATGTTGCTATGGTGTCTCGCGAATAGCTTGCTGCTTTATATGGCTATCCGTAAACTCGGATTGGCGGATTGGAAACAGGCGTTTGTCATTTGGGTATGCTTGAATGAGTTATTTACGTGTGTTCTTATGCAGCAATTTAACATAGCCATAGCCGGCATGATTTTATTCTCGTTTATTTTTATTGAGCGGAAACAGGAGTTTTGGGCGGCGCTAATGATTGTCTTGGGTACGATGACTAAGATTTATGGCATTGTCGGTCTTGCTTTCCTGCTATTCTCAAAACGCCGGATCGCCTTTTTGAAAGGACTTATTTTCTGGGGCATAGTCTTGTATGTTCTTCCGATGTTATATACGTCTCCTCAATATGTGGCAAGTCAATACGTGAAATGGTATGAGGTACTTCTCGATAAGAATGTAGAGAATTTATTTACTCCTTATACAAATATCTCTTTGTTGGGGATGGGTCGTAAGATTTTGGGAGTCAATACGTATAGTGATCTCTGGTTGGTTATCCCCGGGCTACTTTTATTTATTGCTCCTTATTTTAGGATAAATCAATATGATAACCGGCGGTTCCGCATGCATTTTCTTTGCTCTACTCTTTTGTTCATGGTTCTTTTTAGCTCCGGAACAGAGAATAGCGGATATTTGGGAGCCATGATAGCCGTCTGCCTTTGGTATATAGGTACGCCTACCCGTAAGACGACTCCTGTCTTGAATACGGTACTATTCGTTTTCTGTTTTATTCTTACATCCCTTTCTCCAACAGATATATTTCCCTGTTATATCCGGAAAACGTATGTTATTCCTTATGCGTTGAAAGCACTACCTTGTGTGTTGATCTGGTTTAAGATCGTATGGGAGCAATTGACATTGGATTTTTCAGAGCCGCTTCATCGGCCGAAGACTCTCCCGGGTAAAGAGGAGGCGATCGACCTTATCTTGCCTTGTTATAACCCACAAGAAGGCTGGGAACGTTTGATGATCGAGAAACATGCGGAATTGGTAAAGATGCTTAAAGGTCGCTCACTTCGTTTTATCGTCGTGAATGACGCTTCGAAGAGAGGATTTACGAAGGATGCGGTGGGACGTCTTCTGGAGGCTCTCCCTGATACGATGATCGTAAGTTATGATACGAATAAGGGAAAAGGAGCCGCTGTTAGGGCTGGCTTGTCTCATTCCACTTCATCCATTACTTTATATACGGATTATGATTTTCCGTATGAGACGGATTCTATCTGCCGGATGGTAGAATGGTTGGAATCGGGATATGATGTCGTTATCGCCGTGCGGAATCATACTTATTATACCCATTTAAGTACTCGAAGAAAGATTATGAGTTATGCTTCCCGTATATTGAATTTTACGCTTCTAGGATTAACGCATACGGATGCTCAAGGAGGTTTGAAAGGTTTTAACCAGCGGGGAAAATCGTTTTTGGCCTCAACTCAGGTGAATCGCTTTTTATTTGATACGGAGTTTATTTATAAGGCTTCGCAGGAGTCGGATGTACTTATTAAAGACATGCCCGCTGATTTGCGGGATAACGTTCATCTTCCCAATATGCGTCGTGGAGTCCTTGCGGAAGAATTAAAGAACTTATTTTTAATCGCTTGGAGAGGGTAGGAGGATTACAGGGTTGTTAATAACCCTGTTGAAAACCCTGTGAATAACGGAAAAAGAACAAAAGAAAAAAGAGATACCTATTAATAGGTATCTCTCTCTTTTTGCTCTTCCTCTTGGACTTGAACCAAGGACCCTCTGATTAACAGTCAGATGCTCTAACCAACTGAGCTAAGGAAGAATCAGTTTTTAACTTTTTAATCTCTATATGAAAACTCTTTTCGCTCTTCTTCTTGGACTTGAACCAAGGACCCTCTGATTAACAGTCAGATGCTCTAACCAACTGAGCTAAAGAAGAATGTTTTTCAGTCTTTCCTGATGTCTTTTCGCTCTTCCTCTTGGACTTGAACCAAGGACCCTCTGATTAACAGTCAGATGCTCTAACCAACTGAGCTAAGGAAGAATTTTTTCGCTCTTTCAAAGGTTATTCCGTAACCCCTTTCTGAAATTGCACTGCAAAAGTACGGGGTATTTTCGAAATATGCAATATCTTTGCGAAAAAAATTACGAAAAAATGAATACAATAGGTTTAGGAAACGCTTTGGTTGACGTTTTATTGAGGCTTGAAAATGATGATGTCCTATCGGAAATCGGGATACAGAAAGGAGCTATGGATATGATTAACAGGGAACAAATGATCGCTATCCGTACAACTTTAGCCGGCTTGCCACGTACGCAAACCCCGGGAGGATCTGTCTGCAACACGATGCGTTCGATGTCTTCTTTAGGGGCGAATTCCGGTTTTATCGGTAAGATCGGGGATGATTCGATCGGCAGATTTTATGAGGATGCGTTGGAAAAAGCGGGTGTCACTTCCTATTTTATCAAGACGGATGGACTTACAGGTAGCTGTACGGTGATGATTTCTCCGGATGGGGAACGTACGATGGGGACTTTCCTTGGCCCGGCCCCGACAATAACCCCGGATGAGATCACCGAGGAGATGCTAAGTAAATATCAATGTATTTATATAGAAGGTTACTTGCTCGTAAACGAACCGTTGGTTCGTTCTACGATGGAGAAGGCTAAAAAGTTGGGCTTGAAAGTAGCGCTGGATTTGTCGAACTTCAATATCGTGAATGCTTTTAAAGGAATGCTGGAGGATATCATTCCTAAATATGTGGATATTTTGTTCTCTAATGAGAGTGAGGCTGAGGCTTTTACCGGGCAGAAGGCTGCTGAGGCCGTACATACCTTGTCTGAGTTGGTAGAGGTCTCATTGGTCACTTTGGGAAAGGAAGGTGCCTTGATCGGTAGTCATGGTCAATTTTATTCTGTCCCGGCTGAGGGGGGCAAGCCTGTTGATACGACTGGCGCCGGTGATAACTTCGCCGCCGGATTCTTGTACGGTCAATCCATAGGAGCGTCTTTGGTACAATCCGCACGCATCGGATCGATGTTGGCAGGCTATGTGATCGACGTGGTTGGCCCGGAGATTCCGTATGATAAATGGGAACAAATAAAGTTAAAAGTAAAAGGGATATTGGCTTAGGCGGCGTATTATTCCTTACATTTATGCCGTTAATTAACTAAATATTGTATGTACAGATTGGTTCAACGAAGAGGAATTATAGGTTTATTTTGCTTGCTGTTCGTCGCAAGTAGCGTAGTGCCGGGATGGGCGCAAAAAGATAACCGCTTTGAGGTGAGTAAGAACCTAGACATTTTCAATTCTTTATTGAAAGAAGTAGAGATGTTCTACGTGGATTCAGTGGATGTGGATAAAACCGTTCAGCGGGGAATCGAGGCAATGTTGGCTGGTTTAGATCCTTATACGGAATACTATCCTGAGCAAAAAACGGAGGAATTGAGTCTGATGACGACCGGCGAATACGGAGGTATCGGTTCCTTGATCCGTCAGCGTAACAATGAGGGAGGCGTGATGATTGCCGAGCCTACCGAGGGAATGCCGGCCGATTTAGCGGGTCTGAAGCCGGGCGATCTGATCTTGGCGATCGATACGATCGATGTTTCCAAGGCGACAAACTCCCGGGTCAGCGAGTTATTGAAAGGTGTTCCCAATACGAAGATGGTTTTGACGATCCAACGTCCGGGCGAGAAGAAACCCCGGAAGTTCGAGATTACCCGTAAGCAGATCACGACACCTCAAGTTACTTACTACGGGGTTAAGAATGACAGTATCGGTTATATTTATCTAAAGGCATTTACTATCAAGAGTGCTCAAGAGGTGAAAGAGGCGTTTTTGGATTTAAAGAAAAATCATAATATTAAGTCTTTGGTACTGGATTTGCGCGGTAACGGCGGCGGCGTGCTGGAAGGTGCCGTACAAATCGTAGGTATGTTCGTACCGAAAGGCAGCGAGGTGCTTTCAACGAAAGGAAAGATCAAGCAATGGGATCGTACGTACCGAACCTCTACGGAGCCTTTGGATACGGTAATGCCGTTGGCTATATTGATCAATGGAGGTACGGCTTCCGCCGCTGAGATCGTATCGGGATCTTTGCAGGATATGGATCGTGCCGTGTTGGTGGGACAACGTTCGTTTGGTAAGGGGTTGGTGCAAGCTCCTCGTGACCTGCCTTATAATGGGAAAGTGAAAATCACGATGAGTAAATACTATATCCCGAGTGGTCGTTGCATCCAGCAAATCGATTATTCGCACCGGAAAGAGGATGGTAGCGTGGCGGCTATTCCGGATAGCTTGACTTCCGTATTCTATACGTCCAAGAAGCGTCCGGTTCGTGATGGGGGTGGCGTACGTCCGGAGTTTGAGGTGAAGGAGCCGAAAGTGCCTACCATGATGTATTATTTGGCGGCGGATACGGTCTTGTTCGACTTCGTTACGGATTGGGCACAAAAGCATAAGACAATCGCTCCCATCGAGGAATTTACGGTTTCCGATGAGGATTTCGAAGCTTTGAAGCAATACGCCAAGTCCAAGAATTTCACGTATGACCGCCAAAGCGAGAAAGTATTGAAGAACTTGAAAGAAGTGGCTGAGTTCGAGGGGTATCTGGAGGAGGATTCTACTGCGTTCAAGGAATTAGAGGCTAAGCTGACTCCGAATCTGGAAAGAGATTTCGATCGTTTCAAGGATGAGGTGAAACGAGTAATGGCCGCTGAGATCGTAAAACGTTATTATTACCAACGAGGAGAGTTGCAAGAAAGCTTGAAAGATGATCTTGTATTGGAGAAAGCGTTGGAGGTATTGGGCGATCCGGATTTATACAGGCGTACATTGAGCGTGCCGGTTGAGTTGGAAGCGGCCACCAAGGGTACCGAATAGGCGGGTTTCTGCCGATGCCCATTCAAAGGGCCTTACAATGCCCATTCAAGCGAGCTTACGATGCCCATTGTCAGCTCCCTTGAATGGGCATCGTGCTTTTCCCTCTTTCGCCAGTCTGTTTGGGGGCTTTGAAGCGGATATGCAATACGACCAATTCCGAGACGGTTCCCACCCGATAAGGAGGTCCTGCTATACCAATGCCGGAAGATACATAGAATTGCGTAGGTCCTTTCTTATAATATCCGTACGGGCATTCATACACAAGTTTCATCAGTAGGGGATAAGGCCATAACTGCCCGTTATGCGTATGTCCGTGCAGTCCCAAATCCACCCCATTCATATTCATCTCGGCGAACGACCAAGGTTGATGATCCAAAACGATAATCGGTTTGCCGGTATCCACCCCTTCCATTAACGAATGAAGCGATTTTCGTTTCTTATGGATGAAATCATCCCTCCCTATCAAATAAAAAGTTGAGTCCGGTTGGACCACCGAGTCTATTAGTAGCGTACCTCCGGTCTTTTGCAACCAACGATATTTCGCGTTCCGGTTTGCCCGGTATTCATGATTCCCGTAAACGATATATACGCCCAACGGAGCTTTTAATTGTTTTAAATCATCCTCGATGTGGGCGTTTTCCGCGAATCGGGATTCATAATCCATGATATCCCCCGCTAATACCACCATATCCGGATGCTGTGCGTTGCTGAGCGCCACATATTTTTGTACCAAGTCCTTCCCGATAACCTCTCCGATATGTAAGTCGCTCATCATGACAATAGTCAGGCTATCCCGATCCCCCGCGGCTTTGGGCAACGTGATATATACGTTCTTAACAATCGGATTCATTACCGTATGGTATGCGTGAATCATTAAACCGGTAACACCGAATACGATAAGAAAAAACAGGGTTAGCTTGGTTTGTTGCCAATGCCCTTTCATCCATTTGGGGAACCATGGCTTGATACGTTGGGAGAGCCTGATCAACTCAAGTACCAAGAGAGATAAAGTGATATAAATGGACGCTATATACCAAGTGTTACAGATGTATTGGATCGTGATTATCACGTTATCAGGTAGTTCATTCCTAAAAATAAATCCGAAAAAATAAAGCGATAGTTCGAGTACGAAAAACAAGATAAAAGGAATCCGGCAACTTTTCTTAGGAGGAAGCGCTTGATATCCTCTCCAGAAAATATACGGATTTAGTAATAGCTGCGCTACGATCGATTGAATAAATACTTTCATCTTTACTCTTTGAATGTAATATTGAACACCACCATCTCGCTGTCCGTCCCGATACGGAAAGGCGGTCCCCACAAAGATAAGCCGGATGAGACATAAATCGTACTATTTCCGATTTTTTTAATCCCGTAACTTAATTCGAACAGATGATCCACGATCCAGTTCATCGGCCATACTTGTCCTCGATGTGTATGTCCGCTAAACTGTAAGTCTACGCCAGCCTCTTCCGTTTTCTCTAAATCGTAGGGTTGATGGTCTAGTAAGATAACAGGTTTGCTTTTATCAAGGTTCGCGGTAAGCTGACCTAAAGTTTTCCGTCCTTTGTTATGCCGGTCGTCCCGTCCTACGAGTTGGATCTGATTGGGCAAGATAGCCACGGAATCCCTTAAAAGTACGATGGGCGTCTGCGCTATGAATTTCTCGCTCTCCTCTATGCCACTGATATACTCATGGTTACCCGGTACCATATAAACGCCTAATGGAGCGTATATCTTGGACAGTTCCTCTTCCATATGCTCGTATCGCAGAGGTGCGACACTGTTGTCTATCAAGTCTCCACCGATAAGAACGATGTCCGGGCGTTGGGCGTTTATCATATCCACATATCCGGCAAGCATCGTCTTGTTGGTAGCGTATCCTAAGTGTATGTCGCTAATGGCTACGACCTTCAGCGACTGTCCATCGGTATCGGCCGGTTTGTTGATAACCATGTTGATAACTCGTGTATCAGGATGTTGGTAATTATAGTTTCCATATCCTAATAAGCTGAGTGTTAAGAATAAGGATAAATAGAATGAGTATTTGAAACGTAGGTGGAAAAGTCGTAAGATATCAAATGCCAACAGGGCCAATACCATGTATAAAGTGAACACGAGCCATCCTGTTCCTACTTGAGAAACTGTTTGAGCGAAAGAAGCCGGCATATCTAGGTTCCTGAATAGAAAACTACTGAAGAATGATAAAGCTCCTCCCCAAAAAACAATGGATAACAACACTTTAACTCCGGTAGACTGGCTTTTCAAAGCCTGTTTTCCCTTTAGATAAATGTAAATATTCCCTGCAAGATACAGGATTGGAAGTATGATAAAGAACGTCCACATCTCAATTAATTTTCCGCGAAGATAATGAAAACTCTTTAGGTAGCAAACGCTGCACGCTACGTCCCTATAGGATCGATATAAATTCCAAACAATAAGTTTGGTAATGAAAAGAATTATATAATATACTGATTGTTAGTATGCTAAAAACAGGATGATCTTTTACTCAAAACATGTACGTGTTTTTGGGAAAAGTCGTACGTGTTTTTCAAAAAAGTCGTACGTGTTTTTCCCGAATCATGTGATAGGGAACAAGGGCGTATCTAGAAATCTACAATAAGCCCCCTTAATTACGATGAGGAGAGTTGGTCTTTTTTTGATAATATATATCCAACTCCTTTTACGGCATCTATTGAAAGTGTGGTATCTTTTTCCAATAATTTGCGCAAACGCGAGATGCTGTTGTTTAGGCTATCATGAACTTCTTGCCCATCCCATATTTCATGAAAAAGCTTTTCTCTGCTTACTGGCTGATTTAATTGCTCGGATAACAGATAGAATAACTTGAAATCTTTAGGACTTAATGTTTTTGACTGTTCTTGTTTATAGAATAATTTATGAGTGGAGAGTTCCAGTTGGTAATCTCCAATAGATATACTATTTGATATCGGACTGGCCTTTTTACAAAACCTTTGGATTAGGAAATCTATTTCTTGTATATCATACGGTTTTTTGGTGTAATGATTAGCTCCGGCTTCATAGCAGCGTGTTATTTCCTCCCCTTCGTTGTGGGAAGAGGCTATCAGTACAGGCAATGAAGGATGCTTTGAACGAATAAAAGGCAAATAATCCAATGCGTTTTGATTGCCAACTTCCAGATCGAGAAGCAGGATATTAGGGTAGTCTTTTTCTATCATGTCTTGAATACCGCTTAACGTGTTGGCGTAGTAAACCTCGTATCCTTTACTTTGCAAGGCCAATACGATGATTAATCCAAGGTTTGGGTCATCTTCAATAAAGATCACTTTCAGCTTATCTTCCATATCGTGTTATGTGTTTTCGGCCGGCAAGTTAATGAAAAATGTTGAACCTACATTTTTCTCGCTCTGAAAAGTTAGGGAGCCGCCCATTTCTTTAGCCATTAGCATTACGCTACTCAACCCTAATCCATATCCCGGTTGCGCTGGCTTGTCGGCTTGTTTCACCCGGAAGAATTGTTGTCCGAGTTTCTTCTGGGCTTTCTTGGGGATTCCCCAACCGGTGTCTTTTATGGCTATTCGGTAATGGTTGTTTTTCATAGTCAACGTTACGGTGATTCGTACATCGTCATCCGAATATTTCAATGCGTTCTCTAGCAAATTCCGTAGGCAACGTTCCAGACGAACGGTATCAGCTTCGATCATGTCGGGGAAATCCTCGCTTTTCTCAAGCTTGAACAAGGGGTTCTTGTTAGGATAGAGCCTAACTATCGCTTGATACGTTTGCTCGATAAATGACTTGATTTCTATAGACGACCTTCGTGCGCTCTCTTTTCCATCCGCTGTTTTCAGTAGGGATAGCATGGATTCGATGATCTCTATCAATTGTCGGATTTGTGTTTTTCCGATATTTAATATGTTAGCTTTCATCGGCTCTTTCTCTTGGCTAGCGATAAAATCTATAGAGGCATATGTTGTGTTCAGCGGGGATTTCAAGTCGTGGATGGCGCTGTGAACGGCTATTTCACGGTCTCGGAGTTGGGCGTGGGCTTTACGTATTGTTCTTAATAAATAATATAGGCAGCTCGCCGAGGTAAGGATGATTAGACAAGATACGGTAAAAGCCAAGAGCATTCGTTGGACAATGTCAGAAAGAGGTAATTTAACGAAAGCCTGTACATATTGTAATCCTTGCGTTCCTATCGGGAGCTTTTCTGTTTGGAACTTATAAAATGAAAGGTTGAATTTTTTTCCTACCGTATTTACGGTTTGCCGGGTAGAGTCTGATATTTCTATATAAGATATTGCTTGTAAATTGTGATCAGTTAATGTTTTATTGAATAGGCTGTCTAATACATTTGGTTTTAAGGGTTTATTCGCATTACGTAGACCGTCTTGCATACGTTGCGTTAAAAGGTCGGCATAGTTATCTTTTAGATTCCGATTTTTTATTTGTGATAAGGTTATGGTATCTCCTTTTAGCTTGGCTCGTTCCTCTGGTGTCATATCACTAGCTCTTCTTATGATTCTTTTGGGGTTGCTGAGGTCTTTCGGTTTGTTGCGAACCATTCGCTTGGACATTTCTTGCTTGATAGCCTCTTCGAATAGCTCTTCAAGGATTTCTTGCGTTTTATATTTTTCAGCGTTATATATATTGTATAACCAATATCCTTGGGAGAGTGTTAAGGCTAGCAACATAATGGTCGTAATATATAAGGAGTGTTTCATGATATATTCGTTATTTTGGATGTGAAGATAATGAATAATCTTAAAAAAGATACGTTTTTCTCGTTTTGTTAGCTTTTTGTTAGACAAAAATTAGGTGTTTGTTAGATATAGTACGAAATTTTACTTATATTTTTGTAACAGACTAAAAAGCATATAGATATGGAAACTGGTGATTTGTTGTCGAAGGAAGAACTTTCCGCCATTAAGGGTGGTGAATGGATTTATGATGAAGAGACAGACGAATGGTATTGGGTTGAGAATGGACGAGGTGTGCCATATTTCCTCAAAGAACCTTAAATATCATTCTTGGAAGACGATTTTATTCTGTTGTATACATTTCCATTTTGGTTAAACTCTCTGCCATTTTGGAAAAGTGTTAGAGAGAGAATTTTAGACTTTATAACTATAATGTTATGAGACAAATAGAGAAAGAAGAACGACTACTATTTGATGATCTTGTCCTTTCTGATGATGAGCTTTTTCTTGTAAGAGGTGGGGCTACACGTAGCTGTGGATCTAATTGTGGTAGTGTCTGTGGAACCAATTGTGGTAATAATTGTGGTAACACATGTGGAACGGGTTGCTCTGGGGCTTAATCAAAGGAACGGCGGTTCGGATATTTTTAATATTAGAACCGCTGCGTTCGAGTTTTGTGTAGCCATAAAAGAAAACGTTTATGAAAAAAAGTAATTATAATATCTTTGTTAAGCAAAAAGGTTTTGTTATTTGTTATAACTCATTTACACATACTCTCATCTGTGTAAGTAATCATGTATATGACTCATTCATGTCTATGGCAGAGTCTGATTTCAAGAGAACATTTAAATCGCATTATGATACTTTAGTAAGTAGTGGTTTCTTGATCTCTGACGAACGGGATGAGTTGGCAGAAATAAGACTGAAGCATAAAATTGCGACATTTAGTCCTAGCCGAAGATTACGATTGATGGTTTATCCTACTCAAGACTGTAACTTAAAATGTTGGTATTGCTATGAGAGCCATGTGGCAAACTCGAAGATGGGCGATGAAGTAAAGCAAAACATATTGAAATACATAGAGAAAAAAGTTCAGTTAAGACAAGTGGACTCTTTCGTTTTGAGTTTCTTTGGAGGAGAACCTTTACTCTATTTCGATGAGATAGCATATCCTTTAGCAGATAAGGCTCGTGAGATCTGTAAAAGAGCTGGTGTAAACTACACTTCGTTTTTCATAACCAATGGAACCCTTATCAATAAGGAAAATATAGACAAATTGCGATCAACGAATCCTGTGTTTCAAATAACATTGGATGGGAACAAGGAGAAACATGACAAAGTGCGTATAGGGAAAATCAATAATGCGGAAACATACGATAAAATACTGGATTCATTATACCTTATCTCTGATAACATTCCTGCTTTGGAAGAAGATTTTGTGGTAACCCTTCGAATAAATTATGATGATGCGACTTTGGGAAATATAGATCCTTTGATCAAGGATTTACAAGGCTTGGATCGTAGTAAATTTTTAGTCCACATGGAACGTGTCTGGCAAACAATGGAATCTGCCGGTGATAAAGAGCAACGATCCTTATTGCTAGAAACAATTCGTAAATTCCAAAAAGAAGGCTTTACGGTTCAGTCTGGGAATATGAAAATTCGAGATTATTCCTGTCCTGCGGAAGATTATGATTTTGCCATCATAAATTATGATGGCAATGTATACCGTTGTAATGGGCGAACCTTAAAGAAAGAAAATGCAGAAGGCATATTAACCCATGCGGGAGATATCGTGTGGAATCAAGTTACTCTGTCAAAAAGGCTTGGTAGAACTACATTTGAGAATCCTATGTGCTTGGCTTGTAAGATGCTTCCTGTTTGTATGGGACCTTGCAGCCAAAAGTGTATGGAGTTAAATTGGAAAGATTTGCATAAAGTATGCTCCATGCAACATATGGGTATGTCTATCGACAAATATCTACTTCTTTGGGCGGAGCAAATGTTTCTGCAAAGCAAGAAATCTAAAATCTAACAAAGATTACACCTTAAATAGATAATGTGCTATGAAACAATTATTGCTTTTCTTCTCCTTGCTAGTGAGTTTTCATATTCATGCAATTCTTGTAACAGGAATAGTCGTTAATAAGGAAACAGGTGAATGTATCGAGGGCGTAAGTATTCTTACGCTAAATTCCGACTCGGTTGTTGTCTCCCAGGATGCAACGCAAGCGGATGGAAAGTTTCGTATTAATATTCCCAAAGTAGGCGATTATGTATTGCGTTTTTCCAATATAGGATTTCGTTCAACCTTGATAGACGTAAGGAATGCGCAGGAGAATCTAGACTTTGGAACTATCGAGCTTATTCCGGTCACTCAACAATTGGATGAGATTGTGGTTTCGGCAGACAATTATACGAAAATGGACCGACAGGTGATATTCCCCCCTATAGGAATCGTAGAAAGGTCGTTCTCTGCCTTGGAGATGATTCACCAACTCATGCTGCCGGGATTAATCGTAAATGTGGGCGATCGTTCAATTTCGTCCATTAACGATCGGCCCGTACAATTACGCATTAATGATATTGAGGTGACAATAGATGAGATTACTGCCCTCGATCCACAAAAGATTAAAAAAGTGGAATATATCGATTTGCCAGGCATGCGCTATGGCAATGTCGGCACCGTGATAAATTTCGTTCTGAAACGAATAGAGTATGGATTATCCCTTGGAGGAAATGCTCAGATAGCTCTTACTTCACCTTATACGAACGACCAAGTTTTTCTAAAATACAACAACCGAAAGTCGGAGTTGGGCTTGAATTACCGTATCTCCTATTCGAAGTATAAAGACAGTTTTAAGGATGAGTACTTGAAGCTGTTTTTGCCGAATCAAAAACTTGTATTATCCAAAGAGGGAGTGAAAGAACCCATAAAATCGGAGAGACATGACCTATCTCTTTCTTACAATTGGCACAATGAGGAAAAGACTGTCTTTAACGTGGTTTTTCGGAATCAATTTAGCGTACCTGATCAAGTTTCAAAACAAAATGTAATAGATGAATTAAACAAAATGAATTACACCTCTTTACTTCATACGAAAAACAGAAATTATACGCCATCAATTGATCTTTATTTTCAACAAGAACTCGGTAAGAATCAAACTTTTTTAACTAATGTGGTAGCGACGTATATTTCCTCTGATTATTTTCGAAACTATCAAGAAAATAATCAGAATGAATCCCTGTATAACTATTCATACAATACAGATGGAAAGAAACAAACTCTGCAAGCAGAAGCCATCTATGAGAACCGGTTCAGTCAAGCTATTGATTTCTCCGTCGGATTACGCTTTACGCAATCTCACACAGAGAATATTTATACCATGGAGGGAGCGGATGTTACCAATACGATGAATAATTCGGACGTGTATGGGTATGCCCAGTTGCAAGGTGCATTAAGCAAGTTCAGCTATCAAGTAGGGGCAGGCTTTTCTAGGATATATTTCAAGGAAGAGGATACCCATTTTTCGAAGTGGCAGTTTCGACCGATACTAACACTAGCCTATTCTTTCAAGGAGAATATCTCATTTAGGTATAACTTTTTTATGTTGCAATTTTTGCCTACTCTGAATTATATGAGTGATTTCAAGCAATGGCAAAACCCTTATGAATTGTTTGTCGGAAATCCAAATGTGGTTCCTGCTGAGACCTATGCCAACAATTTTACGTTCAATTTTCGTAAGGGTGCTTTCTCCTTCGCCCCTCGGTTGTTCTACCAGTACACTCGTAACCTCATAAATAATTCTATTTACCTGCGGGAAGACCAAGGCCATCATTATTTAGAGTATCATCCGGAGAATCAAAAGTTCCATCAGCATATCCAAGGGTATTTGTATGCAAATTGGGAGGTTGTGAGAGATCGATTGAATCTGTCTGCTTTTGGCGTACTGAACCGATATATAGACAAAGGAAACAATTTTGAGCAATCTTTGACCAATACATTTGGTGGCTTCCAATTGGAAGGAAATTATAAGGACTGGTCTTTATCTGCCTCTTATACGATCAAGTCAAAGATGCAGTCAGGTGAGACAGTTCTGATTTTTCCTGCTCGAGCAAACATCTCGCTCCGCTATCGACATAAATCCATACAATATGAGTTGAGCGTGCAAAATCTGTTCTTGCCAGATGGGACACCCCAAAAAGAGTTACTGAACTCAGCGTACGTTCAAAAGAGTACGGCTTCTTACGTAAGAAACGAGGGAAACCAGGTAAGGCTCAGTATTGCTTGGAACTTTGACCTAGGGCGTAAGTACAAGGGATCGCAGAAACAAATCTATAATTATGTGGATGAAGATGCAGGAATCGTAAAATGATTAGGATATACAGATAGATGAATATTTTTATTAAGATCAAAAACCATGAGGAATTTAACAGTAATCATACCCTTTTTGAATGAAGGTGCTGAAATATGCGAGACCGTTAAAAGCATTAGGGAAACAGCAAGAGATAATGTGGACATCCTGCTGATCAATGATGCCTCGACCGACTCTTTTGATTATGAGGAGATCGGAAGGGTATATAAGGTTAAGTACATGGTGAATAAAAAACGTTTAGGACCTGCTTTTTCTCGAGATTTAGGTATCGGAATGATAGAGACCGATTATTTTTTGACTGTAGATGGACATATGCGATTCTATGATAATGACTGGTGGAAAAGAATCGTAGAGGTGACAAGTGACAATCAACGAGCGGTGTATTGCGCTAATTGCAAGACGTTAGACTTGAATGGAAACTTTGTCGAAGGAAAACCGCATTTTGGCGCATATATCAATTTCCAAGACAAGAATAACATCTTAAATCCTACGTGGATGAGAAAAGATTTGCATCCCGAACGTGAGATTGTTGAAATACCCAGTGTATATGGTGCAACCTATTGTTCCTCAAAACGATATTGGCAGTATATAAGAGGCTATGAAGGATTGAAACAATATGGATTTGAGGAACCCTACATCAGTATCAAAGCTTGGATGGAAGGAGGAGGATGTTATCTTATCAAGGATACGGAGATTGGCCATATATTCAGAACTGGTTTCCCATACGAAATGGATCTAAACTATTTTGTCTATAATAAGTTACTTATACTAGAGACTTTATTTCCTTCAGATCTAAAGAATGATATATACAATATGCTAAGAGAGACCTGTGGCATCTATCTTAGGAATGCTACGGAGATCATGCTAGAGCATCGAAAAATGTTGGAAAATCTCATAAAGGAGTACTCTACGATTTTAAAATCGGGTTTCGACTCATTTCTTGAGATAAACAAAAAGTATGAATCTTTAGCTAATGAGGATAGGTTTTGATTATGGCTATTGAAAAAGTAATACATCAAATATGGGATGGTGATAATGTACCTTTCCAGTTGAGGATCCTTTCATGTACATGGAAAAGATTTAACCCAAATTGGGAATATCACCTTTGGAATAAAAAGGAGATGGTAGAATTGGTGGATTCTTATTTCCCAGAGTGGGCTAATCTTTATCATTCTTTACCTTTTAATATACAGAGATTGGATATGATTCGATACATGATTTTATATTGCCATGGTGGAGTTTATGTGGATTTAGATATTGAATGTTTTAAATCTATAGACCCTCTTGTAGAAAACAAGTCATTCTTTTTGGGAATGGAACCTCCTGAGCATTGGGTCTGTTTTAATGGATCAAAGCAGAGAGTGGTAGGAAACGCCTTTATGGGTTCATCTAATAATCATAAGGGCTGGTTACGCATCTTGTCTGATATAGATTTTACTGTTAAAAACAGGATCTATAGAGATGATATCGTATTGAATACTACTGGTCCATATATGTTATCTAGGCTTATTAATCAGTTAAGGGATGAATATGGTGCATCTACGCTTTCTTCTTATTTGGTTTCTCCCGTCTGTAAGGAGGATTTTCAAAACTATAGGAAAGGTGTTGGTTCTGATTTATTCTATGGAAAGATAAAGAATGCCTTTTGTGCGCATTATTTTTTCGGGGCTTGGGATAAGAAGCTGAGTGTTTATAAGAAAAATGACAATACGGATGGTACGGAATCTTTTATTTGATTTGGATCGAGACACGGTTATTAAAGCAACACATCAAGCATTGTTTAGGGTGGACTTAATCTCAAATGTCGGATTATACAATGGGAAAATGGGAATGATTATATTGTTCTTCCATTATAGTAACTATAGTGGAGAATCGGAGTATAATGAATTAGCGGAAGGGTTGCTTATGGATTTATTAGAGAATCTCTCGTATAAAGAATCTGTTGATTTAGCTACAGGTTTGGCTGGTGTAGCTTGGGGATTGGTGTATTTGTTGGAAAATGGTTTTCTACACAAAGATATAACCGAAACAATTTTACGTATTAATAGATATATCCTACGGCAAGACTTGCGTAGACTAGAGGATCTCTCATTTGATACAGGATTGCAAGGTCTAATTCATTACTACAATTATGGAAAGACTGTATTAAACGATAAAAACATCCCGTGGTTTGATGAGTTATTTGTTAGTGACCTAACTACTATGGTAGATTGTTTACCTATTGAATCTAATCTACTATTGGATCAAATCCTGTCAGGAAACAAGATCATCTGTTTTAACATTGTACGTAGTATCATAAAATAATTAGTTTTTAATGAATAAGATCATACATCAGATATGGATTGCAGACAGTGAGGACATGATGCCCTGTAATCTAAGGATACTTTCCAATACATGGAAAAAGTATAATCCTGATTGGGACTATCATCTTTGGTGTTCAGCTGAGGTTGAGAGCTTACTATTCTCTGATTTCTCTGATTTCTATCTGCTGTATAAATCTGTATTTACCCAACGGCAACGTTTAAACCTAGCTAAATACATGATATTGTATCTTCATGGAGGACTCTATGTTAATTTAGACACCGAATGTTTCCAATCAATATCGCCATTATTCAACGACTCTCAATTATTTTTCACTAACCAACCAAAAGGACATTGTGATTTGCTAAAGATACATCCTTTGCTGGGTAACTCATTTATAGGCTCTACCGCTAAAAATGTTTTTTGGATATTTCTGCTGTCTCAAATCGAAGAGTCTATTCATAACAAGACTTTCTTCTACGGTGAAAACAACCTAGGTGCTTTAAAGATTACAAGATACCTAGATTATATGAAAAATCATTTTACTGTATCTGTTTTTCCATCGAAGAAGGTAATGCCTGTCTCACAAGAAGAATTCAAACAGTATTCATTAGGTTTGAACACTGATATTTTTTACAAAAAAATAAAAGAAGCTTTCTGTGTGCATTATTTTTTCTTGTGAATTGTGAAATGAAGTAATAAGATGTGAATAAAAAAATGAACAAATTCCCTCATATCAAACAACCAGACTCCATGGAATGCGGTGCCACTTGCCTTCGTATGATCGCCAAGTTCCACGGCAAGGAGTATTCCGCCGAGACGATGCAAAAGCTTTGCGTTGTCTCTCGAGAAGGAGTTTCCTTGTTGGGTATGGTTGATGCCGCCGAGTATATAGGATTCCGTACGATATGTGGACGAATGACCCTGGGGAAGATGGTGGATCAACGCCCTTTCCCCTGTATCCTCCATTGGAACCAGGATCACTTCGTCGTACTCTATGACGCTAAAAAGAAACGGGATGGTGAATATGTTTTCTATATTGCCGATCCCGGCAAGAATCTATTACGGATCAATGAGGATGAGTTTCGTAATGCGTGGATCAGTACCCGTTCGAGAGGGGAGGAAAAAGGGATATTGATGGCCTTGCAGCCGACTCCCGCATTTTACGAACGGAAAGATGAACGGCATACGGGGAAAGATCCTTTCCGTTTCTTGTGGGGATACATGAAACCCTATAAACGTTTCTTTATCCAATTGTTGCTCGGACTGGCGCTAGGCAGCGTCTTGCAATTGATCTTCCCGTTTCTTACGCAAGCGATTGTGGATAAAGGGATAGCCGGAAAGAATTTGAATTTGATCTATCTGATCTTGGTGGGACAATTGATGCTGGTGCTGAGCCGTGCCTCCGTGGACTTTATCCGCCGTTGGATCTTATTGCATATTAGCGCTCGGGTGAATATCTCCTTGCTCTCCGATTTCTTGATTAAGTTGATGCGTTTGCCCATGTCGTTTTTCGATACGAAAATGACGGGAGACTTGTTGCAGCGTATCCACGACCATGAACGGGTGGAACGTTTTCTCACGGCGCAGACATTGACGGTGCTCTTCTCCGCTTTCAGTTTCATCGTGTTTGGGGGGGTATTGCTTTATTATAACCGATTGATATTTGGCATATTCGTGCTAGGTAGCGCCTTATATGCGATATGGGTGACGCTTTTCTTGAAGAAACGCCGGTTGCTGGATTATACCTATTTTGAGCAGCGGGCCCGAAACCAGTCGAAGACGATGCAGATGCTGAACGGCATGCAGGAGATCAAGCTCCAGCATTGTGAGCGCCGCCGCCGTTGGGAATGGGAGGATATACAAGCGGACTTGTTCCGGACGAACATCGAATCGATGCGGCTGCAACAGAGTCAGGAGGCCGGCAGTATCTTGATTAATGAGGTAAAGAATATCGTGATTACGGTGATTGCCGCTACGGCTGTGATCGGGGGGAGCCTGTCGTTGGGTATGATGTTGGCTATACAGTATATTATCGGGCAGTTGAACGCTCCGGTGGAACAGTTCGTGCAGTTTCTTTATAGTTGGCAAGACGTGAAGATTAGTCTGGAACGGATGAGCGAGATCCATGATCGGGAAGAAGAGGAGACGCCGGAACGTATGATAACCGGTTTTAACGGAAGCGATAGGGACATTGAGATTCGTGACGTGACGTTTCAATATGAGGGCATCCATTCGCCGAAAGTCTTGGAGCGGATAAACCTTAAAATACCTCGAGGCAAGATTACGGCGATCGTAGGAACGAGTGGTAGCGGGAAAACAACCTTGATCAAGTTATTATTGGGCTACTATAATCCGGTAGAAGGTGATATCCGGGTGGGTGGAAATGATTTGCGATCTTTCAGCCTTTTATGGTGGCGTGACCAATGTGGTGCGGTGATGCAAGACGGTTATCTGTTCTCTGAATCGATCGCACGCAATATTGCCGTGGATGACGGTGAGATTGATAAATCTCGCTTATTATTGGCTGCTCGTATCGCCAATATAGAGGAATTTATCGAGCGCTTACCCTTAAAATATAATACGGTGATAGGTCCGGATGGTCAAGGTGTAAGCCAAGGCCAGCGTCAACGGATCTTGATAGCCCGTGCGGTTTATAAGAACCCATCTTATCTCTTTTTCGATGAGGCGACGAATTCGTTGGATGCCAACAATGAACGTGCTATAGTAGAGAATCTGACGGACTTTTACCGGGGTAAGACGGTAATAATCGTCGCCCATCGATTAAGTACCGTACGCAACGCCGATCAAATAGTCGTTCTTGACAAGGGCCGTATCGTGGAGGTAGGCACCCACGACGTGCTGATCGATCGCAAGGGTGCTTATTATAATTTAGTGAAGAATCAATTAGAGTTGGGGAGTTAAGGATATGTCAACATACAATGAGATGAAGAAAAAAGCGGAATCGGATCAAGACCGTATCGAGTTGCGTAGCGAGAAAGTCCGCAACATGATCGGCGAGATGCCTTCCTTCCTGATTCGTTGGGGGAATACGATTCTGGTGGTTATATTCGTGCTACTGGCTTTGATTGCTTGGTTTGCATTTTTCAAGAAATGAATGGAGGGATATCTTCTGTTTTTCTTATCTTCGTATCCTAAAGTTTACATATATGGCACAAGATATACGTTGGTTACAGCGATTTTCTAATTATTGTAAGGCTTTGGCTAAATTGGGCCAAGCGGTGGACATTGTATCTCGGCGGTTGGAATTAGCGAACGAGGTTGATGAACTTTTGCAAGAAGGATTAATCCAGCGTTTTGGATATACCCATGAATTAGTCTGGAAGGTGATGAAAGATTATGCGGAGTATCAAGGTTATACGGATATTCGAGGTTCACGTGATGCTATACGTAAGGCTTTACAAATAGGGCTTATAGAAGATAAACGATGGATGGAGACAATCGAGGATCGTAATTTGACTTCTCATAATTATGATGACGATGTGGCTTCTGAAATTTATGAGAATATCGTACGGGTTTATTATCCGCTATTTTGCCGGTTTGAAGAGAGGATGTTATGTATATCGGAAAATGAGACTAGATGAAGCTGTAAATGAAATATGGATTGAGTGACATAGAATTGAATAAGTTGCGTGAGTTTTTCGCTCGATACGAGGATATTGAGGAAGTAATACTTTACGGTTCGCGAGCTAAGGGAAACCATAAACCTTTTTCGGACGTGGATATATCTTTGGTGGGGCCAAACTTGACACGTAGTCGGTTAAATCAGATTGCGTTTGCGATTGATGATTTATTATTACCTTATCAGTTTGATCTCTCTATTTTTCATAAATTGACGAATATGGAATTGGTTGATCATATTCGGAGAGTCGGAATATCTATTTTTTGTAGAGATTGTTCTCAGCCTCCTGCGTGAGCGGTCTCGTAAGCCCACAAGATGACTCTCGGGGGCTTACGTGGGTGCTGACGTTATTTCGCGTATCCTACCGGATGATTGATCATCGGGATTTGGGAGTCGGATAGCTTTAATATCTTCTTCAACGCATCTGCCTCCATGCTGCCGCGGGGAACCGTTACTAAGCCACATCCGGAGCAGAACAAGGCGATATTCTGAGAGACCAGCCCGGCATCTAAGGCTCCAAAGCGCTCACGTAATTGTGGTGTACCTACATTGCCGAATTTGGAAACATCAGAAACCATCAATAGACAAGCGGGAGCTGAGTTCACGGAGGTTTGCTTTCCTCCGATCAGTGGACGGTGATCGCCTTCCGCTACCGGGTTCAGTTGATGGGCTTTCGGATCATACAGATAAGCGCCCTCTTCCATCAATACGTAGACATCCACATCTTGCTTATTCAAGGCGGAAGCGGCGGTACGTTTCCCATCCTCCCGGTTGATACCGATAGCGGCCCATATCAAATCGGAAAGATCTTGTTGGCTGAGTTTCTTGTTGGCGAACTCACGCTCGGAATGACGATCTGCCAAGGCTTTCATCACCGAAGCGCCTCGGGTCTTGTCGGGAGCATTCAACTTAATGGCTTTTAAACTCTGGGCCTGCATACCGGCTATGCCTAACATCAAAGTGGCTAATACACAAAAAATAGTTCTCATAATGTTGTTATTTAGAAAATTAGATGTACAAAAATAATGATATATTTCTTTTTTTAGACTTTTTGTGAGAAATAATAGCCAACGAATGTTTATAATGTTTTTATTTGTACGAATAAATCGTAAACGCAGTGTTATGAGTGGAATATATTGTGTTTTGTAATAAGTGACGCATGTATGGGAGAAAAGTTGTTAACCTTATTTATGGTACTGTTCCTTGCGCTTCCGCTGTATGCGCAAATGGATAAAGCCGGTTCTTTTACGGTTAAAGGCCAGGTGCTGGATTCACTGACAAATGAATCCGTACCGTATGCCACATTGAGAATCGCTTTGGCAAGTACCCCGGAGAAGCCAATCAAGCTGTTGGCGTGTGATATAGATGGGAAGTTCCAGACTCCGCTGAATAACATCGGAACGTATATTATCGTTATGCAATCTATCGGGAAGGCTCCGGCAGAGAAGGTATTCACCCTTTCGGATGAACGGAAAGTCATGGATCTCGGCGTGCTGTTTATGCAGGATAATAACCTGCGTTTGGAAGAGGTTACGGTCACGGCGCAGAAACCTTTGGTGAAAGCAGAGATCGACAGGATCATTTACTGTCTGGAGGATGATCCTGAGGCTCAGACCAATAATACGCTTGAAATGCTTCGTAAGGTCCCGATGGTTACCGTGGACGGTGAGGATAAGATTGAGTTGAAGGGGTCTTCAAATTTTAAGGTTTACATGAACGGTAAGCCATCGAATTTGTTAAGCAATAATCCGTCGGTAGTATTGAAAAGCATGCCGGCAAGCTCGGTGAAGAACATCGAGGTTATCACGGAGCCGGGTGTGAAGTATGATGCCGAGGGAATTGGGGGGATTATCAATATCATCATGGTGAAAAACACCTTGCAGGGTTATACGGGATCGGTAAGTTTGAACACCATCACCAATGGGCGTATCTTCGGGAGCGGCTACCTGTCGCTGAAAGCCGGCAAGTTCGGATTGTCTGCCAATTACAACTGTGACCGTGACAATACGCCTTGGAACGATGCTTCTTCCATGCGTGAGGATCTGAATAATAAGGAAGAACATTATCTGAATCAGGTGGGACGTAGTAAATCGAGAGCCCCTTATCATTTCGGGAATCTGGAAGGTAGTTATGAGATCGATTCGTTGAACTTATTGACTGTAGGGATTGGTCTGTACCTCGGAACCACGAGGAGCGTCTTGGAATATGCGGTGAAGATGCTGGATGCCGACCGGAACCCCGTTTATAGTTATAACCGTAATTCGGAATCGAGCCGCAAGTCCGGCTCAGCTGACATGAATGTGGATTATCAGCGTTCCACGCGCAAGAAAGACGAACTACTCACTCTCTCGTACCGTTTCAGTCGTTCCCCGAACGATAACGAGGATTATACGGAGTTGACGGATATTCGTAACTACGAGCCGTGGTTGGGCTATCCGCAAAATAATATCAATAAGGCATCGACGAACGAGCATACCGGGCAGTTTGACTATACTACACCTACTTGGAAAGATCAGAGCTTGGAAGCGGGCATAAAGTATATCTACCGTCAGAGCCGGAGTAATACGGATCGTAAGGCCTTCAACCAGACATCACAAATGTGGGAGGAGGCGACTCCTGCGGATAGCCATTTCGATCATTCGCAACAGATCTATTCCGCCTATCTGGGATATACGATGAAATTTGGAAAATTCGGGGTGAAAGCTGGTGCGCGGGCAGAAGGGACTTCCTTGAAAGTGAGGTATGAGCTGGCACCGGATATGAATTTCGGGAACGATTACTTCGACGTGGTGCCAAGCGCTGTCGTATCGTACCAGCTTAGTATGAGCCAGCAGCTTCGTCTGGGATATAATATGCGTATCCAACGACCGGGTATCTGGTACCTGAATCCGTATGTGAGCAATGCGGATCCGCAGAACATCTCTTATGGTAACCCGAACTTGGATTCGGAGAAGAGTAACGGTGTGAACCTGAATTATAGTATATTCGCCCAAAAGTTCAGTTTCAATACAAGTATCTCTTATACATTTATAGATAACTCAATCGAGCGGTATACGTTTATCGATCCGGCGGATCCAGGAATTTTCCGGACTACTTACGGGAATATCGGGAAGAGGCAGACTACCGGCCTTTTTGTTTACGGTAGTTGGAATCCGATCCCCCTGTTCCGCGTTAACTTGAATGGAAGCTTGAGCTATACGGATTTGAGGAGCGAAAAGAATGACATGGCGAACAGTGGCTTTAGCGGGCGTGTCTTCGCCGGGGCTCAGTTTAACTTACCACTCGATATCCGGTTGAATCTGAATGGAGGCTTTATCTCTTCGGCGATACAGCTGCAAGGGAGGCGTTCGCCGTTGAATTTCGCTACAGTCTATGTGAGCAGGGATTTTTTGAAGAAGAAACTGTCCGTATCCCTCTATTTTTACGATATGTTTTGGAAACGCAGGAAAATGGAGGCTACGATCTACGACGATACTTTCCATAGGCAAGATATCAGCTATTCTCCGACGCGTACATTTGGTATCGGCATCTCCTATCGTTTCGGTAATTTGAAAGACGCTATCAAGAAGGTGAAACGTGGTATAAGGAACGATGATGTAAAGGCTTTGGAGAGCGGTTCATAAAGGATATAGATGAGGAAATATGCAACTTATCGGTATCAAAGCTCGTCTTTGTATGAAAATAAAGTTTTTTCAGACTTTTTGTGAGGAAAAAATGCTTACGAACGTATATTAATGTCTTTATTTGTACGAATCAATCGTAAACAGTGTGATTTAGTACAAAAAGTTGAGAGATAAGTATAGTATTATGTAATAGATGATGAACGTATGAAAGAAAAATTGTTTGCCTTATTTTGGGTACTGTTCCTTGCGCTTCCTCTGTATGCGCAGGCTGATAAAACCGGTTCCTATTCAATTAAGGGACAGGTGTTAGATTCGCTGAGTAACGAGTCCGTACCCTATGCGACGTTGAGAATTGCTTTAGCGAAAACCCCCGATAAGCCGGTCAAGCTTTTAGCGTGTGATGTGGATGGTAAGTTTCAGACACCTTTAAGCAGTGCCGGCAAATACATCATCTCTATGCAATCGATAGGAAAAGCTCCTGCCGAGAAAAAATTTACGATCTCGGATAAACAGAGGAACTTGGATTTGGGTAAGTTATATATGCAGGAGGATAACCAGCGGCTGGGGGAAGTGACGGTTACGGCGCAGAAACCTTTGGTGAAGGCTGAGATCGATAAACTTACCTATAGCTTGGAAGATGACCCCGAGGCACAGACCAACAATACGTTGGATATGTTGCGCAAAGTGCCGATGGTAACCGTGGATGGAGATGACCAAATCCAATTGAAAGGTTCCACGAACTTCAAGATCTACATGAATGGTAAACCCTCTAACCTGTTGAGTAATAATCCTGCTGAGGTATTAAAGAGTATGCCGGCCAATTCCGTGAAAAACATAGAGGTGATCACAGACCCGGGCGCTAAGTATGACGCCGAGGGTATCGGTGGTATTATTAATATCATTACAACGAAAAATGCTTTACAAGGATATACTGGTACGGTTCGTGTGAACGGTAGTTCGTTGGGGCGTGTAGGCGGTGGTGGTTATGTATCTCTAAAAGCCGGAAAATTAGGACTTACCGCCAACTATAACTATAATCGGGAGCGGGACCCATGGAATGACGCTAACTCCGTACGGGAAGATTTGCAAAATGACGGGGAACACTTCTTGACACAAAATGGACGTAGAAAGAGTCGTGGACCGTTCCAATTCGGTTATTTGGAGGGAAGTTATGAGATCGACTCTTTGAATCTATTGACCGTTGGCGCGAACTTATTCCGTGGCGAGATGAAAAGTTTCTCGGAGTATAACGTGAATATGCAGGATATCAATCATAATCCGGTCTACAGTTATAACCGTAACTCGGAAACGACAGAGACATTTGGTTCTACGGACGTGAACGTGGATTACCAGCACTCTACCCATAAG
The DNA here is from genome assembly GCF_964238835.1 of Parabacteroides sp. 20_3. Classification (NCBI taxonomy): domain Bacteria; kingdom Pseudomonadati; phylum Bacteroidota; class Bacteroidia; order Bacteroidales; family Tannerellaceae; genus Parabacteroides; species Parabacteroides sp. 20_3. The sequence goes on from NZ_CAXSNO010000007.1 coordinate 56,823, forward strand.
AAAGATGAGTTGCTGACGGTCTCTTACCGTTTCAGCCATTCTCCGAATGATAGTAAGGATTATACGGAATTAGAGAATGTCGTGAATTACAATCCTTGGCTCGGCTATCCGCAAAATAATATCAATAAGGCTTCTACGAATGAGCACACCGGACAGGTGGATTATACGACTCCTACATGGAAGGACCAGACCTTGGAGGTTGGCGCGAAATACATATTCCGCCAGAGCCGGAGTAATACAGATCGTACCGCTTTCAACGATTCGCTGAATATATGGGAAGATGTTACTTCCAAGGATAGCCATTTCCGTCATACCCAACATATCTATTCCGCTTATCTGGGCTATTCGATGAAGTTTGATAAGTTTGGCGTGAAAGCGGGTGTCCGTGCGGAAGGAACTTCTTTGGATGTGAAATACGAGATGGCTCCCGATATGAATTTTGACACCCATTATTTCGACGTGGTGCCAAACGCTACGATCTCTTATCAACTGAGCATGGCGCAACAGCTTCGCTTGGGATATAATATGCGTATCCAGCGTCCGGGTATCTGGTATTTGAATCCTTATGTAAACAATGCGGATCCGCAGAATATATCCTTCGGTAACCCGAATCTGGACTCTGAGAAAAGTAATAATATTAACTTGAACTATAGTATGTTCGCCCAGAAATTCAGCATTAACGCGAGCGCTACTTATACGTTCGTGAATAATTCGATCGAGCAATATACCTTTATCGATCCGAAGAACCCGGGTATTTTCCAGACTACTTATGGTAATATAGGAAAGAAACAATCTACGGGCTTGTTCGTATACGCAAATTGGAACCCGGTTCCTTTGTTCCGTATTTATATGAATGGAGGTGTGGATTATACGGATTTGAAGAGCGATATGAATGATATGGCGAACAGTGGTTTCAGCGGTCGTATATTCGCCGGTACGCAGTTTAATTTCCCGATGGATTTTCGCTTGAACTTGCATGGAGGATATTTCTCTCCTTGGATTCAGTTGCAGGGTAAACGTTCTCCATTCTATTTTACGGGAATCTCCGTAAATAAGGATTTCTTGAAGAAAAAGCTCTCGGTTCAGTTGTCTTTCCAGAACCCGTTCTGGAAACGAATGAAGATGGAAAACACTTCTTCAGACGATACGTTCTTCCGCCGTGAGACCAATTACCGAACGATGCGCATGTTACAAGTTAGCGTATCCTATCGTTTCGGTACCTTGAAAGATGCTATCAAGAAAGTAAAACGCGGTATCAATAACGATGATGTGAAGAGCGGCGGCTCTGGCGGCGGCGAGCAGCAGATGTAAGTACAGGATTGAACACGGAACACACAGCGATACACTGAGGTATATAGTATCAGTCCGTGTGTTTCGTGTATTCCGTGTTCAATATAATAATTAAACCTTTTCTTTTGCCGTCTTCTATATACTTTCTATCTTTACGATCCGAAAAACAGTTGGAGAATGAAGAATAGACTATTTGTTAACAATAATACCATTATACTATTCCTTTTTATTATAGGAAGTTTCCTATTCATAGAGTTGAATTTTCGGTATTGGTATCGTTTTCTGGAGCAGTATATGATGTTTCAGACTACCGGTAGTTATTTCCAAGACCGATTGGCCGAACCGGGTGGATTGAATGAATATGTGACTGAGTTCTTATCGCTTGCGTTTATCCATCCTTATGGAGCTTCGGTAGTGATCGCTTTATTATTAGGACTGATCTCAGGCTGTTTTTTCCTTTACTTAAAAGCTTGTGGGGTGCGTGCCTCTATGTTGGCGGCTATTCTTCCCTCTTTTTTAATTTGGATCTATCCGCAGGAGTCAATCGCCTTGTTGACGATGCTCGCTTTCGTGCAGGTTCTTGCGTATTTGTATACTTCAATCAAGATTGATTGGCTTCGTTATCTCTTTGGCTTCTTGTTTTTGGGGGGCTCTTATTTTTTTGCGGCACCCGCTAATTTATTGTTGGCCTTATTGATCGCGGTTTATGAGTGTTGTGCTAAAGAGGATAAGGCTCGTTTTGGAGTAGCCATTATCGCTATCGCTTGGGGAGGTTTGCTACCGTTGATCGCCATGCGTACGGTTTATATTCTTCCGATGCGGGAAGCTTTTTTCAGCAAACATCTATGCCATCCCGAATATCCGATACCTAATTCTTTAGGATATATCATGCTTGCATATCCTTTGATCGCTTTCATTCTTTATTATGTAAGGAGCCGAGTTTTCATCCGTAAGGAATCTTGGAAACGAATCGTTTCTTACGTTTTTCTTTTGATAGCGATGGTCGCCGGGATTCTCTATAAGAAAGATCCGATGGAGCAGGCCTATCGGTATGATTACTATGCACGACTGGGAGAATGGCAGAAGATTGTCTCGCACGCTCGTGCGCATTCTGTGCGGGATATGGATGCCTTGATTTATCTGAATTTGGCTTTGTCGAAAACCGGACGTTTTACTTCCGATTTGATGCGTTTCCCCCAGATCGGTGAGGGTGGTTTTATTCCGCACGATCCGAAAAGCCGGATGGGATTGATCGAGGCGAGTGAGGTGGCTTGGCAAGTCGGGCAAGTGAACGCCGCCCAACGTTTCGCCTTTGTGGGGGTATTAAGTTCACAACGTTGCGTGCAACCTCGTTTGATGAAGCGTTTGGTGGAGACTTATCTGGTAACCGGCGAATATCGTGCGGCGGAGAAATATATCAAGATACTGGAATCGAACCCGCATTACCGGGATTGGGCAACCGCTCAACGTCCATTATTGGACTCCGTGGCTTGTGCGTCGGAAGATTGGATAGCGGCAAAACGGGCGATGCTTCCGATTACCGATAATCCTTTGGACCTGACCTTGATTTTTCCGAATGCTTTGGCTTTCCTGATCGATGATCATGCCGATAACCGTCCGGCTTTCGAATATGGGATGGGATATCTTTTGGTTTATAAGGATTTGATGACTTTTATGCATTATATGGAATTGATGAAAGAACGGGGTGAGGCATTCCCGGTGCTTTATCAAGAAGCTATTTGCTTGTTCTTTGCGGCCGTACAGAAAGATCCGGAGGCGTTCCGGAGCTTCCCGATCAGTCAGGAGGTGCAGAATCGCTTCCTGCAATTCATGAAAGTGGCACGCTCTATGCCGCCGGCAGCCTTGAAGCAACAGTTTGGTGATACCTATTATTATTACGCTCAATTTATCCCGACTCCTAAACGACAATAATACATGGATAATACAAAGAAAAGAAAGATCGTCCGAAATTTTGTGATCGGATATCTAGTAATACAAGTTCTCTCTATAGTCGTATATTTAGGCTTTTGGTCCTTGCATCCGGAAGGAATTACGAACGTCACGAACGAACGTATGTCCCCGCCTCCTATTTTTCCGGATTATAATGGGACAACTATACCTTATAATATAGCTCCGTTAAATTTCCGGATAAATGTACCTTCGAATGAATGCTATGCGAAAATAGAAGGTAGTGAGTCGGAAGTGCTTGAATATCATGGGACAAATACGATCCGTTTTAAGATGAAGGATTGGATTCGCTTGACACGTGCGAACCGTGGAAAAGCCTTTTTTGTTACGATCGCCACGAAGATAGGTGATGAGTGGACTAAATGGGCACCATTCTCTGTCTATATCAGTGATCAAGCGATCGACTCTCATTTAGTATACCGTTTGATAGAGCCGGGATACGAGAAATGGCATATTGTGGGTATTTATCAGCGGAATTTGGAGTCGTTTGACGAACAGCCGATTATCCGTAACGATATGACTGGCTATAATTGTATGAACTGCCATTCGTTCTGTATGGGAGATCCAGGGCAGATGATGTTCCATATGCGTGCGGCGAATGGGGGAACTTATATTGTCCAAGACAAGAAAATCAGTAAATTGAATACGAAAACGAATGGGACGATCAGTAATATGACGTATCCTTTCTGGCATCCTTCCGGGCGCTATATCACCACATCGGTAAATGATATCAAACAGTTTTTCCATTCCGTGAAAGAGAAAAAGATGGAAGTGTTCGACTTGGAGTCCGATGTGGTGGTGTATGACGTGAAAAACAAAGAAATCCTTTCGAAAGCCTCATTGATCACAAAAGATGCATTCGAGACTTTCCCCGCGTTCTCTCCGGATGGTAAATGGCTTTATTTCTGTACGGCCCCGGCCCAGAAGATGCCGGAGAATTATGATAAGGTACGTTATAATCTCTGTCGTGTCGCGTTCGATCCGGATCGTGGCGAGATCAGCTTCCCGATCGATACGTTGGTACATGCGGATAGCTTGAGCTATACATTTCCCCGTATCTCTCCCGATGGGCGTTTTCTGATGTACACGGAAACCGCTTATGGGCAGTTCCCTATTTGGCACCCGGATGCGGAGATCCGGATGATGGATTTGGAGAATCGGACAGCGATGGATATGTCCGCGTTGAATAGCCCGGATACGGATAGCTATCATTCTTGGAGTAGTAATAGTGATTGGGTCGTATTTAGTAGCCGCCGGGATAACGGTTTATATACTTTACCTTATATTTGTTATATAGGGAAAGACGGTAAGCCTTCGAAACCGTTCTTATTGCCTCAAGAAGATCCGGATAAGTATGACTATCAGTTGTATTCCTACAATATTCCGGAATTGACGAAAGGCGCCGTAGAGGTCAGCCCCTATGAGATCCAGCAAGTAGCCGAGAAAAATAAACCGGAGCAGGTTCGGTTTAAATGACCGGATCTATTTATATTCGCGTATAAATAAGAGATAAGATGACAAAAGATATTATAGCCGAATCTGTACAAAACGATTTACGGTATTTGCAATTGTTGGCACGGAGTTTCCCGACGATCGCGGATGCCAGTACGGAGATCATTAATCTGGAGGCGATCTTGAACCTACCGAAGGGTACGGAGCACTTCTTGAGTGATTTACATGGCGAGGATCAAGCCTTTAGCCATGTGCTGAGAAACGCTTCCGGTGCCGTAAAGCGCAAGGTGAACGAGATTTTCAGTAATACGCTCCGGGAATCCGAGAAGAAGGAGCTTTGTTCCTTGATTTATTATCCGGAGGATAAGCTGGAACTGATCAAGAGTCAAGAGCAAGATCTGGAAGATTGGTACCAAGTGACCTTGAATCAATTGGTACGTGTTTGCCGGAACGTGTCCTCCAAATACACCCGTTCGAAAGTACGTAAGGCTTTACCCAAGGAGTTCTCCTATATTATTCAGGAGTTATTGCACGAGTCTTCCGTAGAGCCGAATAAATCCGCTTATGTGGATCAGATTATTTGTACGATCATCTCCACAGGACGTGCGGACGATTTCATTATCGCTATGTGTAACTTGATCCAACGGTTGACAATCGACCTGTTACATATCATCGGCGATATTTACGATCGGGGTCCGGGTGCTCATCTGATCATGGATATCCTTTGCGATTACCATAATTTCGATGTTCAATGGGGTAATCATGATATCTTATGGATGGGAGCCGCTTCCGGTAATTTGGTAAGTATCGCCAACGTGATTCGTATGTGTTTACGCTTTGGTAATATGGCTACCTTAGAAGATGGATATGGCATCAATCTTTTGCCGTTGGCCACTTTCGCGATGGAGGCGTACGGGGATGATCCTTGTGCGTTATTCATGCCGAAAACAAAGTTCGCCGATAATGCAATGGATGAGAAGACCACCCGTTTGATCGCCCAGATGCACAAGGCGATCACCATCATCCAGTTCAAGCTGGAGGGTGAGATCATCCGCCGTCGTCCGGAGTTTGAGATGGATGACCGGATGTTGTTGCACCATATCGATCTGAAGCGGGGAGTGGTTCATATCGATGGAAAGGATTATACGCTTAAAGATACTAACTGGCCTACTTTAGACCCGAAAGATCCGTATCGTCTTTCTATTGAGGAGGAGGATTTGATCCGAAAGATCTTGCATTCTTTTGAGAGCAGCGAGAAGATGAAAAAGCATATGCGTTGTTTCTTCCGGCATGGGGGAATGTATCAGGTTTGTAATTCCAATTTACTGTTTCATGCCTCTATCCCGATGAATCCGGATGGGACGTTTAAGTCAGTACGTATCTTGGGGCAGGATTATAAGGGCCGTGCTTTGTTGGACCGTGTAGACCAACTGATCCGTACGGCTTATTTCAAGACCGGGGAGCAGGAAGAAGTGGAATATGCGCATGATTATATCTGGTATCTTTGGGGCGGCAAGGACTCCCCGTTATTCGATAAAAGCAAGATGGCTACTTTCGAGCGTGCCTTTATCGAAGAGGCCGAGACTCATAAGGAGGAAAAAGGCGCTTATTATACGTTACGAGAGCAAGAGGAAATTTGTGATAGGATATTGGATGAGTTTGGGGTGACCGGTATGCATCGGCATATCATCAACGGACATGTCCCTGTCCGTTCCAATCAAGGTGAGAATCCCATCAAGGCGAATGGCAAGATGTTGGTAATCGATGGCGGCTTCTCCCGTCCGTATCATTTGGAAACCGGTATCGCGGGCTATACATTAGTATATCACTCCCGCGGTTTCCAGCTTGTGCAACACGAACCCTTCGAATCCCGGGCGAAAGCGATCGAGGAAGGCTTGGATATCAAATCCACTACGATCGTGGTAGAATTAAGCTCCCATCGCCAGATGGTGAAAGATACGGATAAGGGTGCGGATCTTCAAAGCCAGATCAAGGACTTGGAGAAACTGCTTTATGCGTATCGGAATGGGTTGATAAAGGAGAAGGAGAGGATGGAAAGATAGATTCCTTACGATTTTTCTTGCTAAATATAAGATGAAAGAGGCCTGAGCTTATCAGACCTCTTTTCTTTTTAGGAATTTAGACATAGTTTGACGTGTTGTTTCAGTTTAACGATAGTCCATCTAGAACTATTGCCTAGAACGACATTTTTCCTATTTTGTTGATTCATGATAAGTTCGCTATTGTTCTTGTAGAAAATAAGGATATGGTATCATTGAAGTATGCTTGGTTGCATCTGAGTATCACATGTTGAACACCTAAACAAATCAATTGATTTAATGAAACATGCAGAATTGCGGTAATGTTTTTTATATAAACATGGCTTATTTTAAAAAAATAAGTTATATTTGCCTCGAAAATTCTCAATTGTGTTTGTGAATTCAATGATTGTTAACCTAAAAATTAAGTAATTATGCAACGAAAGAAAACTTTTGATTCTTTCAGACGCTGTAAGGTAGCGATACTTTCAGTGTTGATGTCTCTTTGCATGACAGCGGCCTTTGCCCAATCTGGCGCTGTTAAAGGAAAAGTTCTAGATGAACTTGGTGAACCCATCATCGGTGCGAACATCGTGGAAAAGGGTACTACCAATGGTACGATTACCGATATTGACGGTAATTACACGCTTACGCTTAACGACTTGAAAAAAGCCGTTCTTCAATTTTCATTTATTGGTTATAACACTTTAGAGGAAGGGGTTAAAGGACGTAAGACTGTTGAAGTTAAATTGGCTCCTTCTGTGGTAAACTTAGGCGAGGTTGTCGCTATCGGTTACGGTACGCAGACTCGTAAGGAAATTACAGGATCTGTAGCAAATGTTTCGGAGGAGAATTTTAATAAAGGTATTACTCGTGATGCGTCCGATTTGTTGCAAGGTAAGGTAGCCGGTTTGACGATTACATCTGGCTCGGGCGACGTGACCCGTAGCTCCCAAATCCGTTTACGTGGTACATCAACCTTGCAGAATGACCAAGGCCCAATGATCGTGATCGATGGTGTTCCGGGTGGTGATATGTCCACTGTATCTCCTACGGATATCGAGTCTATCTCCGTATTGAAGGATGCCTCTTCTGCGGCAATCTACGGTTCTCGTGCGGCCGGTGGTGTTATTTTGATTACGACTAAGAGAGGCTCCGGATCTAAAACACAGATCAACTATGATGGTTATGTGACCATGGATATGGTAGCTAACAAACCTGATATGTTAAATGCTTCTGAATGGAAAGCGCTAAATAAAGAGCTAGGTAAGGATATAAGTGTATTCGATGGCTATAATAATGACACTGATTGGTTTGATGAAGTTCTTCGTACAGGAGTTTCGCAAAATCATTCTATTTCAATGTCCGGTGGAGGTTCAAAGAATAATTATCGTGCGTCTTATACTTATTTGGATCGTACTGGTATTGTTCGTGATAACTGGATGAAACGCCATAGTTTCCGTTTCCAGTTCCAACAACGCGCTATTAATGACCGTTTGCGTATTGGTTTAACCGGTGCTGCAACATTGACAGACATGCAAATGCCGTTCCAAACAAACTTTATTTACGCATATAATATGTCTCCAGTTTTGGCTCCGTTTAATGAAGATGGTTCTTACTTTATTCGTAATGATGGTTATGATCAAGGTAACCCTGTACAGAACCAGGATCAGAACTATAAAAAGAATAGTAATGTGTATTTTTATGGTCAGGGAGATCTTCAGTTTGATATTATTGATGGATTGAATGTTAAGGCTAATTTATATAAAAGTCGTTTCTCTAATGATTATAGTGAATGGCAGGATCCTGCTAACCGTATTGGTGTTGATGCTGGTAATGGTTTGGCTATTCGGCGTTCAAGAGCATGGAACCGCGAATTAATGGAGTGGACTTTGAATTATAATAAAGCTTTTGGTTCGGAAGAACAACATAAAATTGATGCGATTATAGGTTATTCATGGGAGGATAATCAGTACTCTAGTCATGAGGCAAAGGTCTTAGACTTCGCTGTTAGTTCAATGGGTGCTAATAATTTGCAAACAGGCAATAAATTGGATGTAGGTAATGTAAAGTCTGATAAAAATGATTATAAATTGATCTCTATGTTTGCTCGTGCCCATTATAGTTATAAAGAGCGTTATATGATTACAGCGACAGTTCGCCGAGATGGCTCCTCTAAGTTTGGAGCTAATAACAAATGGGGTACATTCCCTTCAGTTTCCGCAGCTTGGGGTATTTCAGAGGAAGCTTTTATGCAAGATGTTAATTGGCTTACGGATTTGAAATTACGTGCAGGTTATGGTATAACAGGAAATCAAGATGGCTTACAACCTTATAAATCAATTGAGCTTTACGAGGCAAAAGGTACATACTATAGTGATGGCTCTCAATTGACCGCATTTAGGGTTTCACAGAACGCTAATCCTGACTTGAAATGGGAGTCTACTGCGATGTTTAATGTTGGTATCGATTTTCAATTATTTAATGGACGTCTTGGTGGTACGATAGAATACTATGACAAGAAAACTTCTGATATGTTGTATCGTTATAAAGTACCTACTCCAACGTACGTATATAGTACAATTCAAGCGAATGTGGGTGACATGAGCAATAAGGGTATTGAAGTTATGTTGAATTTGGATGTTATTCGTAATAAGACTTTCAATTGGAATACTTCTATTAATCTATCTCATAACAAGAACAAGATCACGAAGCTGTCTAATGACTTGTATTCAACAAGCCGTATTTATACAGGAGATCCTTGGATCAGAGGTGCTTCGGGTGTGACTTCGCATGTAATTGAAGAAGGTCGCCCGGTAGGTCAGTTCTTTATGCTGAAATGTGATGGTATTGATGAGAATGGTAAGTATATCATCGAAGATATCAATGGTGATGGACAGATAACGGATGATGACCGTACATATGTAGGTGACGCTCAACCTGATTTGACATTCGGATGGAATAACTCGTTCTCATGGAAAAATTGGGATGCTAGTTTCTTTATACGTGGAACAATCGGTAATAAGGTTTTGGATAATCCACGTGCAGCCTATGCGAATAATACTTATTTGAGCGGTGCAAATGCGATGAATGATGAACTTACTTATAAATTGCGTGAGAACTCTCGTGTATGTTCTTATTATGTAGAAAATGGCTCATTCGCTCGTTTGGATAATATGTCTATCGGATACACATTTAATACTAAAAAGATTGACTGGTTAGACAAAGCACGTATTTATGTTGCCGCCCAGAATTTATTCGTGATTACAGGTTACAAAGGATTGGATCCTGAGGTAGAACTGTTCCGTGGTCAGGCAAGTGATGATGATGCTGGCTTGTCTCCGGGTATTGAACCTCGTGATTACATGCCGAAATCTCGCTCATTTACATTTGGTGTTAACTTAACATTCTAATAAAAATAAGGAAAATATATTATGAAACGAAAAACTATATTATCATTTCTTACTGGTGCGGCTTTACTATGTTCTATGCCGTCCTGTATGAATTTGGACGAGGAAGTATACGATAAACTACCTGCTGAAAATTTTGGCAATACAACTACTGAAATTAACGCCTTGGTTGGTACGGTTTATAATACGTTAAAAAAATATTCCGGAGACTATATGATCCTCGCAGAAAATTCTGGTTCGTCAACAGTGAACGTAACTCGTAATGGAGGTGACTGGTATGATGGGGGACAGTACCGTGAAGTTTATATGCATACATGGACTGCGAATACTAGTTGTGTAAAAAGTTGTTGGAGTATAGGTTCGGAATGTATTGGTACGTGTAATGCGACAATCGAGGTTTTGAAAAATTCAACTTTATTGAGTGATGCGGAGAAAACATCTAAAGTTGCGGAAATTCGTGGGGTCCGGGCTTTCTGGATTTATTCAATGATGGATTTCTTTGGAAATATTCCATTGGTTGTTGATTATAATGATAAGGAATTACCAACTTGCAAATCTCGTCAAGAGGTATTTGATTGGCTGATAACAGAGTTGAATGCTTTAGCTACAGAAGCTCCTGATTACGATACAAAAAAATATGGAACTTTTACTAAAGGGACAGCTTATACGATTTTAGCTAAGATGTACCAAAATGCGGAGGCTTGGGGTGTTAATATCTCCGAGAATGCTAACAGTAAAGTTATAGAATACTGCGATAAGGTAATGGCAATGCCATACATATTGGAGCCTAATTGGAAAACAAACTTTGATCCCAATAATAATACTTCTAAAGAAGCTATCTTTGCGGCGTCTTATTCAAGTACAGATACAGAGGATCAAAATGTTCTTTATAGACGTACGTTGCATTATAAGCAAGGTTTGGCTCTAGGAGCTAGTATTAGTGTTTGGAATGGCATTTGTGCTCAGCCAGACTATGTTAAATTATTCAATGAGGATGATCCTCGTTATGAAGGTACTTATTTAATCGGCCAACAGTATGATATCTCAACCGGGGAAAAAATTATTACAGACGAGAATCGCCCGCTGGATTATACTGTAGATATTAGTATTATTCCGGGTTCTGAATTGGATGGAACTAAGTGGGGAGCTGTTTATCAAGACCAAGGAGCTCGTTGTCAAAAATGGACGTATGAGAAATCTTTATCTACGGCAATGGAGAACGATTTCCATCTATTTCGTTTAGCGGATATTTATTTAATGAAAGCAGAAGCTTTGCTTCGTAGTGGAGGTAGTGTTGCTGAAGCGACAAATTTAGTCAATGCTATTCGTGAACGTGCTTATGGAAATAACACCCATAATTATTCAACCATAACGTTGAAGGAGGTCCAATTGGAGCGCCGTTTAGAGTTGGCTTGGGAAGGTTTTTCTCGTCAGGATGATATTCGTTTTGGCTGTTTTACTAAAGGAATGTGGACTGAATCCAATTGTGAAAGAAAAACAGATGATTATTTAAAAATATTCCCTGTTTCTCAAGACGCATGGCAAACCAATCCAAACTTGGTTCAGAATCCGGGTTATGCAAGTTTCTAAACAGGAATCTTAGATGAGGCGTAAGCTTCATCTAAGATCATTAAAATTAAATATTATGAAAAAGGTAATTTATTTTGCGTTAGCTTCCTTCGCTTGTACGTTAGTTGCGTTTGCAGTAAAACCAGTTGATCCTGTTGTTAATATAGTAGATGAGGCTCGTGTGATTTACAATGTGGAAGGTTGGTATGAGGCGTCTACCGGATCTTCTACTTTCTCAATTGGAAGTAATTTGCATATTCCTGCAGGAACAACGGCGATTTCTGTTTATATTACTTCTCCAGTACTTACCTCCTATACATTTACATCAACTATTAAGGACTTGATTATAGGTTCTTCAAATAATCATGTAACCTTGAATTGCGCAGGTACAGGATTTAGTAGTATAATTGGAACGAGTATTGATGTAAGTGGCTATTGTCCGGCAACAGGGCAGAATGAGACTTTTCATATAGCCTTTTTGCCCTCTTTTTGATATTAGTAAATTAGATGCATAAATAAGAGGTTGTCTCATAAAAGTGAACCCGATAGATTGGGGGTTAAATTAAACATTCTATATTTTTAATGGGCTCGGTATTCTATCGGGCTCATTTTTATACTAGTTGATATATTTCTTCAAGTTCTTGTGTCCGTGTTGCGATTTGTTATGCTCTTTTAAAGAAGCTAGCTTTATTTTGACTGACTATACCTACATTTTCTGGTTCTTCTTTAATTTAGTAGAAGAGCTAGTTGAGTCGTAAAATGTGTTTGTGAAATATGTCTGGTATACAGTTGATTAAGTCACTCGTAAAAGGCTTTCCAAGTGATTAGTTATTCACTTCCCAAGCCGTAAGCTAACGGCTAGGTATAGCCGTTAGTTATTCACTCGACAAGCCGTTAGTTATTCACTTCAATAGCCAAAAATAGTGTGCTTCTCAACGACCAAAGCATCTCCTTTTGAGAGAATGGAACTGTAAGCAAAATATTGAAATGAATGACTTGATCGAGTTTTATCGAACCAAAACAACAGACAGACGCATTCGTTTGTGAACTAAACTTGAATAAATACATTTGCAAACATTGTGGTTGCTCTTTTTTCTAAATATTAGTGCTTATTGCAAGGAATAGACTAACTTTGCCTACAACAAGTATAAAAGTTATCCAGTATATGAGTCAAGTGAAAGGAATTCCTTACGGAATATCAGATTTCAATCGAATAAGGAATGGTAATTTCTATTTCGTGGATAAAACGATGTACCTTCCGCTTATCGAGAAGATGCCTAGCTATCTTTTCCTGATCCGTCCGAGACGGTTCGGCAAGAGCGTATTCCTTAGCATGATGCGTACGTATTATGATATATTGCGTCAGGATGATTTTGATGCATATTTTGGAGATCTCTGGATTGGTACGCATCCAACCGGTGAAAGGAATAAGTATCAGGTACTTTATTTCGATTTCTCTAAAGCGGGCTGTTCGATGCCGGGAGCGGACTTGATGACAAGTTTCAATGATTATTGCAGCTTAATCATTAATCAGTTCGCGCATGTGTACGCTGCTTTTTATGACGCGGATTTTAAGGAGACCGTCAAAAATATTGAAAGTGCCAAGTCTAAATTGGCTTACATAGAAATAAAAGCGAAGGAAAAGGGATATCCATTGTATCTCATTATAGATGAGTACGACAACTTTACCAATGTGATTTTGAGTGAGCATGGGCAGCAAATGTTTCATGACTTGACTCACGCCAGTGGTTTCTACCGGGAGTATTTCAAGCAATTCAAGGGAATGTTTGACCGTATATTCATGATGGGGGTAAGCCCTGTGACGTTGGATGATTTGTCGAGTGGATATAATATAGATTGGAATATCTCGGTAGATCCTCGTTTTAATGCTATGATGGGCTTTGACGAAACAGAAGTTCGTGAGATGTTTCATTATTATCAGCAAAACGATATGCTCAATGGGGACGTTGAGGCAATGATTGCGGAGATGAAGCCTTGGTATGACAATTACTGTTTCGCAAGAAAGAGCTTGGATGACGATCGGGTTTTCAATTGTGATATGACTTTATATTATTTACGTTGGCAAGTTGATTTTCATCGTGCCCCAGAAGAAATGGTCGATAAGAATATCCGAACGGACTATAGTAAGCTGAAGATGCTGGCACGTATTGATCGCGACTCCGTACAAGAGGGAGATCGTATGAGTACCATCGAAAAGATTGCTGCGGAGGGAGATATCTTCGTGGATTTGCATACTTCTTTCCCCGCTGAGCGAATAACGGATATAGATAATTTCCGTAGTCTACTTTATTATTATGGTTTGCTTACGATGTGTGGTACACGGGGAGATTTGATTAAAATGAGTATACCGAATAATTGTGTACGAGAGCAATATTTCGGTTTTCTTCGTGACTATTACCAAAAATATAGTTCTATTGATTTGCATTATTTGAATGTGATGTTGACCGACATGGCTTACGATGGCCGTTGGAAGCCTTTCTTTGAGAGCGTAGCTCAGGCGTATCGTGAAAATTCAGCCGTGCGTGACGCGATGGAAGGCGAGCGGAACCTGCAAGGTTTTCTGAAAGCCTATCTTGCTCTTGCCTCCTATTATTTGGTGGAGCCGGAACTGGAAATGAACTATGGGTATTGTGACTTTTTCCTTTTACCCGATAAGAAGCGCTATCCGGACGTGAAGCATAGCTATATCTTGGAATTGAAATATGCGACTCGTACGGCAACTGATGCCGAACTGGAGGTTCAAGCGTTGGAGGGACGAAACCAATTACTGCAGTATAGCGAAGATAAGATAGTACGCTGTTTGTCGGAAGGAACAACTCTGCATCGTTTGTTGTTGCAATTCCGTGGGTGGGACTTAGTACGTTGCGAGGAAGTATAACATAACTCCGCTTTTTTGTATACCTTCGCGCCATGAACAAACAAGCACTGCTTTTTTATCCGTTGTTGGGGGTGGTTCTTTTGGTGCTCTTTGTGGGAGGGCTGGCGTATGGGGCCGTACCGATTCCTTTGGATCACGTGATGGATATTTTACTGGGGAAGGGATCTGATAAGATCGCATGGCAGAATATCGTGTTGCAATCTCGTTTACCACAGGCGATAACCGCACTGTTGGCGGGGGCTTCACTGGCTACGAGTGGGCTGTTGTTGCAAACCTTATTCCGGAATCCGTTGGCCGGACCCTCTATATTAGGTATCAGTGATGGGGCTAATCTGGGAGTGGCCGCTATCATGTTGTATTTTGGAGGTACGCTGGGGCAGTTTACGGATTGGCCGATCAGCGGATATATGGCGGTGATTCTTGCTGCGTTCGTAGGGGCTTGCGTGATCTTGGGATTGATTATCTATTTCTCTGCGAAGGTGAAGAACAATGTCATGCTCTTGATTATCGGTATAATGATCGGCTATCTGGCCTCGTCGGTTATCTCTATACTGAACTATTATTCCTCGACAGATAGGGTACATGCTTTCGTGATGTGGGGACTGGGCAATTTCTCGGGGGTATCCTTGGAACAATTGCCTTTCTTCGGGACTTGCGCATTGATCGGGTTGCTGTTGGCTGTCTTGCTGATAAAGCCTCTGAATGCCTTGTTGCTGGGAGAGATGTATGCCGCTAATCTGGGCATACGGATCAAGCGGGCACGAATAGCCATCCTTTTATGTACGGGGATATTGACCGCTACGACTACCGCTTTCTGCGGACCGATCTCTTTTATCGGATTAGCGGTTCCGCATATCTCACGGCTGATGCTTGGTTCTTCCAATCATAAGATATTGGTGCCGATAACGATGTTGACGGGCTCCTGTATCGCCTTGCTTTGTAATTTATTGATGGTCGTACCGGGAAGCAACACGATTTTACCCTTGAATGCGGTGACACCTATGCTGGGTGCGCCGGTTATTATCTATGTAATCGTAAACCGGAAGAATATTCAATATTTTAATTAGTGGTTATGGAAAGGATTCCAGTTATAAGGACAAGAAATCTGAGTATTGGATATGTTTTGAAAGGTGGACACCTAAAGTTGGTGCATGATGCCCTCGACTTGAATTTATATCCGGGCGAGGTGACTTGCCTTCTCGGGTTGAATGGTGCGGGAAAGTCTACCTTATTGCGTACGCTGTGCGGCTTCCAGCCCTCTCTGGGGGGCGAGATCGAATTGAAAGGAAAGCCGTTGGCCTCTTACTCGCAAGGTGATTTTTCCCGGATGGTAGGTGTTGTTCTCACGGAGAAGACAAATGCCGGTGGAATAACAGTTTACGAGTTGGTCTCTTTAGGAAGACATCCCTATACCGGCTTTTTCGGACAATTAAGGCAGGAAGATCGTAGGATTATCGAGGAATCGCTTGCTGCCGCCGGTATCGCTCATAAGGCTTATAATTATGTGTCGGAACTTAGTGATGGCGAGCGTCAGAAAGCCATGATCGCCAAAGCGCTGGCACAGCAATGCCCCATCATATTGTTGGATGAGCCGACGGCCTTTTTAGATGTGACAAGTCGGATAGAGACTATGGTCTTGTTACATACTTTAGCGGTAGAGCAACAAAAAGCGATTCTGCTATCGACGCATGATCTTGATTTGGCGATCCAGCTGGGAGACTGTCTATGGTTACAGGAGAAAAGTCGCCCAATGGCATGTGGAACGCCGGAGGACTTGATTATGGGAGGAGCTTTCGAGACTTTCTTTAGCAAGGAAGGAATCGTGTTTGATCCGAATACCGGGAAATTGAATACGGCAGCTCCAACAAAGCTTATTGGGGTTGAGGGGGATTTTATGACTTCTTATTGGGTTGGGAATGCCTTGATCCGGAATGGCTTTAAGCCCTCGTCGGTTAGCGAGGATTATATAAGTGTTTATTGTAATGCTCCGGATAGCCTGCGTATTCAGTTCCCTGCGGAAGAGGGCACGAGAATCGTAGGAAGTGTGGCAGAGATGATCTCAATCATAATTCATAAATCATAAGTTATATATGTCAAATGAGATTACATGGCGGCTGGAAAATGAGAATATAGGCCGTTTGTTGGTACATTACGCGATTCCCGCCGTTATCGGGACCATGGTTAATGCTCTTTATAATATCGTAGATCGTATATTTATCGGACAAGGAGTGGGTGCGCTAGCTATCTCCGGATTGACTTTGACTTTCCCGATACTACTCTTTATGCAGGCATTTGGAATGTTGATCGGTGCGGGAGCCGCTACAAGGGTCTCCATTCATCTAGGCCGTAAGGCGAATGATCTGGCAGATAACGTATTAGGAAACGCTTTCACTTTGACATTCATTATCGGAGCCTTGACGATTATCCCCAGTATGATTTTCTTGGATGATTTGTTAACGTGGTTCGGAGGAAGCGAGCAGACGATACCTTATGCGAAAGACTATTTATATATCGCTATCCCGGGTAATTTGCTGGCTACATTAAGCTTTAGCTTTAATGCCGTGATGCGTGCTTCCGGATATCCGAAAAAGGCGATGTTCACGATGATGATCGGTGCCGTATTGAACGTGATCCTAGACCCGATCTTTATCTTCTGGCTGGATATGGGGATACAGGGTGCCGCTATCGCTACGGTGATCTCCATGGCCGCCGGTGCCGCTTTCGTGATGAGTCATTTTATCAGCAAGGATAGTATCGTACGTTTCCATACGAAATATTTCCGGTTGAAAGGTTCCATTATTTGGAATATATTTACGATCGGCATGTCTCCATTTTCCATGCAGCTGGCGGGCAGTGTGGTTGTGGTGATCATGAACCATGCGTTGAAAGAGAATGGAGGCGATTTGGCGATTGGTGCCAGCGGTATTATTTCCAGTATCGCCATGCTGCTGGTTATGTTGATTATCGGTATCGCCCAAGGGATGCAACCGATTGTCGGGTTTAATCATGGCGCTGGGCATCATGACCGGGTATTGGCTACCTTGCGGTTGTCTATTATAGTATCGACCTTGATTACAGGGGTAGGATGTATCGTCAGTTTATTATTCCCGAGACTGATCGTTAGCGTATTCTCGACGGATGCCGAATTGGTGTCGATTACGGATAATGGATTACGTCTGACGATGCTGGTCTTTTTCGTTGTCGGTTCCCAGATTACGATCAGCCAGTTTTTTCAAAGTATCGGTGTCGCATGGAAAGCGATGTTTCTGAGTCTAAGTCGGCAGGTTTTATTCTTGATACCGGCTATTCTGCTATTTCCTCCGATCTGGGGATTGGATGGCGTTTGGCTAGCGCAACCTTTCTCCGATTTCATCGCGGCGGTAACCGCATGGGGCTTTTTATGGTATCATGTTAAAAACGTGAAAAATAAGGGTTAAAGATGAACTTATGTCGATGTTAATTGTATTTTTATTGTACATATAAAAGTACTTTTATAGACAAACCTTTAAAAATGAGTTAATATGAAGAAGATTGTATTATTGCTCGCCGTTTTATTATTTGGTGCAGGGTCGATGATGGCACAGCAGGACAAGTCAGCAGAGAAAGCTGCGAAGCAGGCCGAGAAAGAAGCAAAGAAAGCAGAGAAGGCAGCGAAGAAAGCTGCGGAGGAAGCCGAGGCTAACGCATTGTTTGAACAAGCGGTGCAAGCTTTGAAGAATAAGGATTTCGTATTGGAAGCGGATCGTATAGAGTTTAAGCGCGGTAGTTTTGTTTATGTTACTCCGAACACGAACTTCGTTTCGGTGAAGGGTGAGAAGGCTACCATTCAGTTAGCGTTTAATACTCCGGCGGCCGGTCCTAACGGAATAGGAGGTATAACGGTTGATGGAACAACTTCCGGTGTACAGATGAAGACTGACAAAAAAGGAAACGTTATGTACGAGATGAATGTGCAGGGTGTAGCGGTATCCGCTAGGGTTACGTTCCGTATGGCGAAAGGTACGAATAAATGTACTGCCACGGTATCGCCTAACTTTAATAGCAACCGTATATCCTTTACGGGAAATCTCTATCCTTCGAGCGAGTCGAATGTGTTCAAGGGACGTTCTATTTAATGTAGATACAAAGAATCGTGAAGGCGGACTTTCTTTCGGGAAGCCCGCCTTTCTGTTTATAAGAAGGATGAGATTGGACTATTTCCAAGCATCATTTTGTACCAGATAAGCTTGGCCGTTCTCATCGTTTCCTGCGGTCTGTATCTCTGTCTCGGGAAGCGGGAACATCGTCTTAGAAGCGGTTGGAGCGGATACACCATAGAATTTAGTTAGGTATTGCTTCTCATAATTTATATATGCCGTCAATTCCTTGTTCATATAATCACCTCCCCAACGAACCAGATCGAAAAATCGTTGTCCTTCCATCGCAAGTTCCAGCTTACGTTCCATATGAATCGCCTTGATACAAGTTTCCTTGTTGCTGAATGCGGCGTGACTGGATGGATAAGGTTTCACTAAATAATTGGCGGCAGGCGTTCCGTCTTCCAGATAAATGATATTATCCGGTTTGGCTGCACGTTCACGGATATCGTTTACTTGCTGCATGGCGGCACTTAATTCTCCGTCGTTCGCTAGGCATTCCGCATATAACAATTTACAATCACGTAAGCATAGATATTGTAAATTCATGGCAGAACCGGGAGCCCAGCCGGATGAATAGGTGGAGCCAGCTAATCCGGCATCCTGTTCCGCTTTGCTATAGACATGCTTTTTCGGTAGGAATACACCACCGCTACTTACATTTCGTATCCAATCATTAGCAGGCAATCCCCAATCTTTATAGGGAATCTCCATACGTCCTACGGCGAAATCTAAACGAGGGTCCACGGCGATTGTTTTATCATTCTTAGAGATGTAATCATAATCGGTAACACGTTCTGTTACGGATTTTTTATTTCTGTACTCTCCGTCAAGATAAGGAAGTCCGTTTTCGTCTACTTGGAATGAGTTTACCAGTTCGTAAGAGGGTTGATAAAATCCGCAACATCCACCGGGGCCTGTGTTATGAGGATAATTCAGTAAAAATCCGTAATTCCCGTTATTATTGGCTCCGACAGAGAATTGTACCTCAAAAATAGACTCTTTCCCATTTTCGGTAGTTGCGTTAAAATTTGCGTCCAGATCATCTTGTAAGGCTAATCTCTCTCCTTTAGGGCTTAATCCGTTTGCGATAATATCGGCCAAGATCGGTTTGGCGGCTGTCATATCACCTTGTTGCATTAGTATTTTAGCCTTTAACGCTTTTGCCGCTGTTTTCGTAGGGCGTGCCACTTCGGTCTGTTTTTCGGGTAATCCTTCGATGGCCGCTTCTACATCTGCTAAAATATTAGGATAGATGTCCGTACCGTTATGAACTTTCGGGTCATTTTCTTCAGCGGCGATCGTCTCGTCGATATAGGGCATGCCGGTCGGTCCGAAAATCTTTACCCCTTCGAACATGAATAGGGCACGTAAGAATTTTAGCTCCGCAGTCCGGTAGGCCTTGGTTGTCTCATCCATGTCTGCCGCTTCTTTCATCACATTGAGTGCTAAGTTGCAACGTTGTGCTCCATAATATGCGTCTTTCCACTTATTCTGTAAATAGTCGTTTGTGGCCGTGACGGCATACGTCTCTACGGAGTTCAATACGGATTGGTCATTGGATTCGGAGCCTTTATTAGCGTCACCTCCGTATACACCACCGAATACCCAATTGAACATATTGTCATATCCGGTCGGCCGGGTCAAACCGGCATAAGCGTTGACCACCAATAACTCAACCCCTTCAGCATTTGTTAATGCTTCTTGGTCAATACTGCCTTGAGGAGCTTTATATAGAAAATCCTCACCGCAAGAACTCAAGGTAAATAAAGCAACTGCGCTTATTATTAATATTTTATGTCTCATACTAGTCGTTTTTATAGTAAAATGGATTTAGAAAGTAAAATTCACGCCCAATAAGAATCGCATAGTTGTAGGCCAGCCTCCCATATCGACTCCTCTTTTTAAGTCTACACGTCCGGCTCCGTCGGTGTCAGAATCGCTTTGCCGTAAATAGGCGTTGGTAAACTCTGGGTCCAAGCCTGTATATCCGGTGACCGTAAGGATATTCTCGGCTTGTAAATACAGGCGGAGATTCTGGATACCAGCCTTCTTGAGTAATTCCTTAGGCAAGGAATATCCCAATACGAGATTTTTCAGGCGTAAGAAGGAGGCGTCTTCTACGTAATAAGAGCTAGAATAAGCTCCGGAATAGTTATCTTCCGTATTCAGCATAGGAAGGATAGCATTACTGTTATCGCCATTCAATGTCCATGATTGATCTCTGAGGCGTGAGGATTTATTACCGTTGAAAGTCCAGAAATCGGTAAAATATTTTGTGTTATTATATAAGTCATTGCCGATAGAGAAGTTCCAGAACATAGTAAAGTCCCAGTTTTTCCATGTTAACGTGGCGTTGAGGCCTCCGGTTAAGTCCGGATGAGGAGAGCCGATAAAGGTCCGGTCGCTATCATCCAATTTGCCGTCTCCGTTCAAGTCCTCAAAACGGAAGCGGCCGACATAAGCGGCAGCGTCTGCCTCTGTGATATCACTTTGTCCGAATGGCTTGGTTGCCATAACATCGGCTACGGACTCATAAAAACCATTTTGCTTCAACCCCCAGAATTCAGACACGGCATGTCCTTTTGTCGTACGGGTTACGTATCCTTCGATGCGCGTACCGCTAGCCCATAGAGAATAATCGTCAGCTTCTGCGAGTTTCAAGACCTCATTTTTATAATGGGATAAATTCAAGGATAGATCCCATGCCCAGTCTCCTTTTCGGTCACGGTAATTAAACATGAAGTCGAAACCGGTGTTCTTTATATCTCCGAAGTTGATATAAGGGCTTCCGGATTCTCCGGCCATCGAGGTGTAGGCCGCTTGTATCAACATATTGGATGTCTTCTTCGTATACCATTCGAATGAACCGCTGAATTTACCATTCAGGAAGGTTGCGTCCAGACCCAAGTTGACCATCTTGGTCATTTCCCATTTCGTATCAGTGTTACCGTAGGTACTGAGGCGGAATCCGGTTGTCTCGCTATTGTTCGCTCCGGTCATGTCGTAATTCGTATAGGAGGTGCTGGTCGTGAACAAATTGGCGAAATTAGTTGCGACAGGAATCTCTGAGTTACCCGTGACGCCGTAACCGGCTCGTATCTTTAAGTCGTCCAGCCAATCTCGGCTTGGTTCCATAAATGCCTCCTCTGACATACGCCAACCGGCGGAGATAGATGGAAAGACTCCGTAACGATTATTTTCCGAGAAACGGGAAACACCGTCCCGGCGGATAATACCGGTTAATAGATACTTATCCTTATATCCATAGTCTGCACGGGCAAACATACCAAATAGCGCGAATTCTCCATTGTAAGTGGAAGAGTTGGTACGTTGGCTATTGTTCTCGCCCATATCCAAGGTGTATGTATTGGTATTGTCTTCGAATAAATAGTTATATCTACGTGCGTTGAGGGATCTGCCTAAACCGTCCCGAATAGCCTCTGTTCCCAATAAGATGTTCAAGGAATGGATCTCATTGAATGTCCGGCTGAAAGATAACGTGTTGGTCCAAACCCAACGATAATTAAAGTAATTACTTTCGTAAAAGTTATTTTGACCGCCGGACTCGGAGAACTCCGGGTTGTTTTTAGTCATCGAGTAAGAATAGTCATTACGATAATCGATACCGAAGTTTGTTTTAAAAGTCAGTCCAGTCCATAGGTCTGCCTCTCCATATACGTTGCCAAATACACGTTGGGTAGTGGCATAATTATCCTTATTTCTTTCACGAATAGCTACAGGATTCTGGAAATTGCCGGTCCCGGCGAATAAGGAGCCTGCATAATTGCCCGCATAGTCATAAACCGGTACATAAGGAGAGGCCCGATAAGTCCATGAGTAGATGTTGGACTCTGTACCTGAGAAGCTAAGTCCGTTGTTTTTGCTAAAACTATAAGTTAGGTTCTCTCCGAATCGCAACCATGGGCGGACGTTATACGATGAATTAGCACGTGCTTGATAGCGTGTGAAATAAGATTCGATAGCGGTACCTTGCTGGTCGAAATAGTTCATGCTCATGGTGTATTGCCCTTTATCGGTACCTCCAGACAAGGACAACTGGTGATTCTGCATCCAACCGAGTTGGCTGATTTCATCCCACCAGTTCGTATCGCCTACGGGCGCATAGACTACGTTGTTCGCTTGATCGTAATCGCTAGGATCGATGGAGGTGCTACCACCGGCGCCGGTTACGGTCATGTAATTGGGTAGATGATTAACCCAAGAGTCGGAAGTACTTCCGAATTGCTGGTGGTAAGGTAATTCTCCATTGGCGCTGGCTCCCGTTAGGTCCAGATTGTTTTTCGAGGCTTGCCATTCGACATCAATACGGTCATAAGCGTTTAAGACGTCATAGCGTTTACCTGTTTTAGAGAAACCGTAATATCCGTCATAGGTTAATCTCGGTTGTCCCGTTTTTGTTCCTTTCTTGGTCGTGATTAAAATGACGCCATTCGCTGCTTGCGCTCCGTAGATCGCTGCGGAGGAGGCGTCTTTCAATACTTGCATACTCTCGATGTCATTGGGATTGATAGAGCTTAGGTCTTGGTCACGAGTGGATACGCCATCGATAACATACAAAGGTCCGTTGTCATTGATGGAATTAATACCTCGGATGCGTACCATCGTGGCTGAACCGGGAGCACCGGAGGTACCGATGTTTACGCCCGCCGCTTTACCTTGCAACTGTTGTGTAGCGGAAGAACCGGAAGACGCCAATAGCTCTTCGGTATCGATAACCGCTACGGAACCTGTGATGTCCTTTTTCTGTTGGGTACCGTAACCGACAACGACTACCTCGTCTAGATTTTGGGTGTCTTCCTTTAAGATAATGTTCATGACGTTCCCGCTTGCAGGTGTTTGTTGAGTTACGTACCCGATGTAAGAGATGACCAGAATGGCATTCGGCTCTACTTCTAATACGTATTTACCATCCAGATCGGTGATCGTTCCGTTCGTGGTACCCTTTACGACTACGTTAACACCTAATAGGGGCTCTCCTTTAGCGTCGGTGATCGTACCCGTTATTTTCCGGGATTGTTGCGTAACGGAGGTTTCCGCTTTTAATACGGAACTTTGCGGTATGATAGCACCGCCTGCCAATAAAAAGCATAAGGCCAATCCTAGCCTGCTTTTAAAGATCGCATGTCTGTGTTTCATAATAAATAGGTTAATAAAGTCTAGTAAAATGAGGCAATATTAAGGTTTGTTTAGACGAAGACCAATAAAAATCAATGAATGCCTTTATCTATTCGGTGAAAAAGCCTTTTTAATCGGCGAACAACTTTTGGTGGAATTCTTTTGTTTTTTATCCGTCTGGGCAAAGAAAAAGGACACCGGCAGGTGTCCTTTTCTTTAATGTTTACCTATTCTGCCGGTCTGTATGATGAACCGGTTTGTTAGGGCTTTCACAAGTCCTAACGGTGCAAATGTAAATTAAGGAGAGAAGTATAAAAAATAGAATCAGTGAACTGGCGGAATTATTCGATGAACAGGGTTTTTTGTTCGGTAAACTTTCCGTAAGTTCGCGAAATAAAAATTTAACATCTTATAATCATGCAACTATCCATAGATCAAAAAGACATCGATAAATTTCTGATGATAGGCGATAAAGTATTGATCAAGCCTAAGAATCCACAGAGCCAGACTAAGACCGGATTGTATCTGCCTCCCTCGGTTCAACAAGGGGAGAAGATACAAGCGGGTTATATCATAAAGACGGGGCCCGGATATCCGTTGCCTTCTCAATCTGAGGAGCATGAGGTCTGGGAGAAAAAGAAAGGGGAGGAGGTGCAATACTTGCCGCTTCAAGCCCGTGAAGGTGATTTGGCTGTCTATTTGCAAAATGCCGCTTACGAGATCAATTTTAATGACGAGAAGTTCTTGATTGTTCCTCATTCCGCTATTTTGATGTTAGTGCGTGATGAAGGTTTGTTTGAATAAAGCCTTTTGTTAAGGAAAATAGGGCTATATTCACTTTTTTATCTTATTTTTGCCAGCAAAACAAGACAAACTATCAACAGTAGCGATTATAATGAATAAGATTGTAAGTAAAGAACATTTCTCAGCCAACGTGGTGAAGCTGGAAGTCGAGGCTCCTTTGATCGCCCGCTCCCGCAAGGCCGGTCACTTCGTGATCGTGAAGGTTGGCGAAAAAGGCGAACGTATACCTCTTACCATTGCCGGGGCGGATACCGAGAAAGGTACCATCACCTTGGTGATCCAAGCGGTAGGCGGCTCATCCCGTAAGATCTGTGAATTGAACGAGGGTGACTATATCACGGATGTGGTGGGTCCGTTAGGGCAGGCTACCCATATCGAGAAGGTTGGAACGGTTGTTTGTGCCGGTGGTGGCGTAGGTGTCGCTCCGTTGTTGCCGATCGTGGAGGCTTTCCATAAGGCAGGAAATCGTGTGATCGTCGTATTGGCGGCCCGTACCAAGGACTTGGTGATCCTTGAGGAGCAGATGCGCCAAAACTCGGATGAGGTAATTATCATGACCGATGACGGATCGTATGGTATGAAAGGCTTGGTGACGAATGGCGTGGAGAGCGTGATCAACCGGGAGAGGGTGGATTTATGCGTTACGATCGGTCCGGCTATTATGATGAAATTCGTTTCCGCTCTTACAAAGAAATACGAGATTCCTACCGTAGCTTCCTTGAATACGATCATGGTGGACGGAACGGGTATGTGTGGTGCTTGCCGTATTACGGTAGGCGGGAAGACCAAGTTCGTTTGTGTGGACGGACCGGAGTTCGATGCTCATCAAGTGGATTTTGATGAGATGATCATGCGCCTCGGCGCTTATAAGGATATAGAGAAGAAATAACGAAACCACGTAATTGAATCATGACAACAGAAGAATTAATCGCTGCTCGTCGTGCCGAACCTTGGCGGGAGGCACTTCGCAAAAGCAAGAAAAATAAAGAACGTGCGGATATCCCCCGTGTGAAGATGAACGAGTTGGACCCGGAATACCGGAGTCGTACCCGTTTGGAGGAAGTTAACTTAGGCTTGACAAAAGAACAGGCCATGCAAGAGGCCGAGCGCTGTTTGGATTGTCCGAATCCTACTTGTATGCAGGGATGTCCGGTAAATATCAATATACCTACTTTTATCAAGAATATCGAGCGTGGGGAATTCTTGGAGGCAGCTAAGACTTTGAAGGAGACAAGTGCCCTGCCCGCTGTTTGCGGTCGTGTATGTCCGCAGGAGAAACAATGTGAGAGCAAGTGTATCCATTTGAAAATGGGTAAGGAAGCGGTTGCCATTGGCTACTTGGAACGTTTCGCCGCTGATTACGAACGTGAGAGCGGTAATATCTCGGTTCCGGAGATTGCGGAGAAGAACGGTATCAAGATTGCCGTGGTAGGTTCCGGTCCTGCCGGATTGTCTTTTGCCGGAGATATGGCGAAGCGTGGATATGATGTGACTGTGTTCGAGGCATTGCATGAGATCGGTGGTGTATTGAAATATGGTATCCCGGAGTTCCGCCTACCGAATAAGATCGTGGACGTGGAGATTGATGGCCTTCGTAAGATGGGCGTACAGTTTGAGAAAGATTGTATCGTGGGTAAGACGATCAGTTATGATGATTTGCATGCGGATGGCTTTAAGGGCGTGTTCGTGGCAAGTGGCGCCGGTCTGCCTAACTTTATGAACATTCCGGGTGAGAACTTTGTGGGCGTGATGTCATCCAACGAGTATTTGACCCGTGTAAACTTAATGGATGCGGCGAATCCGGAAAGTGATACGCCGGTGCTACAAGGGAAGAAGGTGGCCGTGATCGGAGGTGGCAATACCGCTATGGACTCTGTCCGTACTGCTCGCCGTCTGGGCGCTAAGCGTGCTATGATTGTCTACCGTCGTAGCGAGGAGGAGATGCCCGCTCGTTTGGAAGAGGTGAAACATGCGAAGGAAGAAGGTGTGGAGTTCTTGACGCTTCATAATCCGATTGAATATATAGGAGATGAAAGAGGTCGTGTTAAGCAGATGCGCTTGCAGAAGATGGAGCTAGGTGAGGCGGATGCCTCTGGTCGCCGTCGTCCGGTACCTATCGAGGGAGCTATCGAAACAATCGATGTGGATGAGGTGATCGTTAGCGTCGGTGTATCTCCGAATCCATTAATACCCCGTGCCTTTGGAGGCTTGGAGGTGAGCAAGAAGGGTACGATCGTAGTGGAGGAAGACAGTATGCGCTCCGCTTTAGGCGATGTGTATGCCGGTGGTGACATCGTTCGTGGTGGAGCTACCGTGATTCTGGCGATGGGAGACGGTCGTAAGGCCGCCGCCGCTATGGATGCGGACTTAAGAGGATAAGTATAATATCTATTAGTTCTATAAGGAAAGACGGGTTGTTTGGACGATCCGTCTTTTTTCTTTTATCGTGATACGGAGATTTATGTTTATTATCTATAAGACTAATTCTTGAAATAATCTCTCAAATGTCTGTTCTAGATCGTTGGAAAAACCGGGATGTGGACGCGAGGTTTGGATAGAGGCACTTCTTATGGCGGTAAGCCAACGAAAGCGCTCCGGAATATCTAGGCTGGCTATAGGACCTCCATCCTTTGCGCCGGAACATATCTTATCGAAAACGTGGAGATTCGTACACAAAGATTCTTTATCTATATCTGATGTGAACAGACGAAGTTTCTCCTCGTCTACATGATAGCGAGCCTTGATGAATTTAGGCCGTTTACAGAACATGATAAGGCCTACATTGATAAACTCCTCCCGTTCGATTTTCGGCACGATACGGATTACGGCATATTCATATAAGTGTTTGTCTTGCATGTCGAGCTTCATTTATAAACGTGTCAGAATGGGCGATTCGGTCAATTAAAAACCGGATATATACATCACGTATCTCTTGAGGCGTACCGGGACTATCGTTCCAATGCAACCAATCGTCGGGTACTAGACCTACGATCTCACGAATTTTCTCTTCAGTTAAGATACGTTTGAAATCTTTGTTTACTTCCTCCAGCAGCGTCGCTTGTGGCAATAATACATGATCCTTGATATGGATGAAAGGGCCGATCGCATGTTTTTGCCAATTTACCCATGAGAAATGGAAAAATAAGGAAGCTCCATGATCGATGAGCCAAAGTTCTTTATTCCATATCAACATATTCGTATTCCGGACCGTGCGGTCTATATTTGTCAAAAGAGCATCGAGCCATACGACTTGTGAGGCGAGTTTAGGATCTACACGATTGACTACCGGATCGAAAGTCAAGGCTCCGGATAAAAAATGTAATCCCAGATTGAGCCCTTGACTTGCTTGTAGTAAGTCTTGTATCTCCTCGTCACCTTCCGACCGCCCGAAAGCCTCGTCAAGATTCAGGAAGACCAATTCCGGTACATGGAAACCCAAGCAACGAGCGATCTCACCTCCGATCACCTCGGCTATCAAGGCTTTTGTCCCATGTCCGGCTCCCCGGAACTTAACGACATATTTAAACTCATCGTCTGCCTCCGCTAAAGCAGGCAATGATCCGCCTTCCCGCAGAGGCATGATATATCGGGTAACATTCGCTGTACGTAATTCCATAACCCTCACTTTAATTGAAGATAAAGATACGATTATATTTTAGAAATAAAAAGCCCCGCTATTCTTTCGAACAGCGAGGCCTTTTGGAAGCGAGCGGAAGACGGGACTCGAACCCGCGACCCTAACCTTGGCAAGGTTATGCTCTACCAACTGAGCTACTTCCGCAATTAAATTAGATCGTACTCGAAGCGGGACTTGAACCCGCACAGCCGCAATGGCCAAAGGATTTTAAGTCCTTCGTGTCTACCGATTCCACCATTCGAGCATCCACCTCTTCTCTAAGAGTTGAGCGGAAGACGGGACTCGAACCCGCGACCCTAACCTTGGCAAGGTTATGCTCTACCAACTGAGCTACTTCCGCATTGTTTGTTTCTCTTTTGCGAGTGCAAAGGTAGTACAAATATTTATACTACCAAACATTTTCGGTGAAAAATTTAATTATGGATGTAAATTTTATTACCGTTTGTATCGACGACATATTGTTTGAGGGCTTGTTTCTCCTCAGCGCAAGGTCCTTCCACCGGATTGCCGATACCGTTTAAAAGTTCAAATTTACTACCGCATTTCGGACAAATGGCGTATACGGCAGATTCGTCCACATCTACGATGACATTAGCGGATGCCTCATGAGGACAAGCGGCATCGAACGCAAAGAATGCCCCGGTTCCGTTACTGGACAATCCATGATAAACCAATACGCCTCCAAACCCTGTTTGCTCGCCAGCTTGGTCTACATCTTTAGAGGTGTAGATCTTATAAGCCTGTATTGCATTCAACGCTTTATCTTGATAAGTCAGATCTAGTTCCAGATAGACCGCACGATAGGGAATGCGAGTCTCTATCGTATCTGCGCAAGATAATAGCGTAAACAAGATCAAAAGTGGAAATATCCGTCTTATCTTATCCATGGATCAATTTCTTTTCAGCCTCGTTCATCCGTTCGAAAGAGAAAGAACCTATCACGCTACGCATCATGGTGGCGATTGGTTCGTTACATAGATTACCGATACTGCCTTCGTGTGTATGGTTAACGCTCTTCGAAGGAACGAATTTACCGGCCTCGATATCCAAACCTACTTGCTTATAAGCGTCACGGAAAGGCATTCCGGCCAAGACACGGCGGTTCACTTCTTCCACGCTAAACAATAGAGAATATTTATCATCGTCCAATATATGCTCGTTTACTTTCACCTCGCGCATCATATGAGTTACCATGCGTAAGCAATCCTTCAGCTCGTCGAAAGCCGGTAGGAAGACTTCCTTGATGATCTGGAGATCCCGGAAGTAACCGGAAGGAAGATTATTGCTGATCAAGATGATTTGCTGAGGCAAGCCTTGAAGCTTATTGCATTTGGCACGTGTCAACTCAAATACATCCGGATTCTTCTTATGCGGCATGATACTGGAGCCGGTCGTGAACTGATCCGGCAGTTTGATGAAGCCAAAGTTCTGGCTATTGAACATACAAGCGTCGAACGCTAACTTGGAGAGCGTAGCGGCGATACCCGCCATAGCGAAAGCTACGGTGCGTTCCATCTTGCCACGTCCCATCTGGGCGTATACCACATTGTAGTCCAGCGAGTCGAAACCTAATAAATCCGTAGTCATCTGGCGGTTTAGCGGGAAGGATGAACCATATCCGGCGGCGGAACCCAGCGGGTTACGGTTGCAAATACGGTATGCGGCTTGCATAAGTTGCAAATCATCTACCAAGCTCTCCGCATAAGCGCCGAACCAAAGTCCGAACGAAGAGGGCATAGCTACCTGTAGATGCGTATATCCGGGAAGCAGTACATCCTTGTACCGGTTACTCTGGGAGATCAAAACGTCGAACAAGCCGGAAACCAACTCAACCAATTCTTGTATTTGCGAACGGGTGAAAAGTTTCAGATCCAATAGAACCTGATCATTGCGGGAACGCCCGCTATGGATCTTCTTGCCCATATCGCCCAAACGGCGTGTAAGCATGAGTTCCACCTGCGAGTGCACATCCTCGATGCCTTCCTCGATGATGAATTCTCCACGATCCGCTACGGCGTATATATTCCGTAATTCTGCTAATAAGACGTTTAGTTCCTCTTTGGTCAACAAACCGATACTTTCCAGCATCGTGATATGCGCCATAGAGCCTAATACGTCATATTTAGCGAGGTAAAGATCCAGCTCACGGTCCTTACCTACCGTGAAGATATCTACTTCATGATCTACCTGTACATTTTTTTCCCAAAGTTTCTGAGCCATAATGAAAAAGGAATTAATAAGGCAAGGAGGCGATAACGGTCGAGATTTTATCGACAGCCTCTTGCAAAGGTTTCGATACCATTGGTTTCAAGAACGGATTCAGATCGGCACGAACCGTGATTTTTAACCGTGTGTCGTCCTCGGCCACCTGTTTCAATTGTATCCACAAGAAAAGGGGAACAGGAGAGTTGGTCGTCGTGAACTTGATTAATTTATTCGGCTCTCTTTCTACGATCTGGAAGGTAATCTTACCAACGGGATCGACAGCGAAACTACAGGTATCGCTGTCGAACTCAAAATTTTTTATTTTATCTTGCGGGATGCGATCCTTGATACGTTCCAAGTTGGAAAGATCGGACAACATCGTGAAGATACGTTCATCATTGTGTGGGATCTGTTTGACCTCACTCACAAATTCTTCAGTCATTGAGTGTTTTTTTGTTTATTACTTATTTCGGGTCCCAGTTAGCCGGATCTTTACGCCATTCCTGAAGAACCGCGATCTCAGACTCATCGATGTAATGCGTACGGACAGCTTCTTCCAAGACTGCGTCGTAGTTACTCAATGTAGTCAATGTCACTTTAGCGTCCTTGAAAGCGGCTTCCGCTACAGGGAATCCATAGGTAAAGATAGCTACCATACCTGCGACATCGCAACCAAAGTTACGTACGGCTTGTACGGCTTTCAAGCTACTACCTCCGGTAGATACCAAATCCTCGATGATCACTACTTTAGAACCCGGTTTCAATTCTCCCTCGATAAGGTTTTCCAATCCATGATCCTTTGGCGTAGAGCGGATGTATACGAATGGCAATCCTAATAAATCGGCTACTAAAGCACCTTGAGCGATCGCGCCTGTAGCAACACCGGCAATGGCATCTACGTTCTCGAATTTTTCACTAATCACACGAGCCAACTCCAATTTAATGAAGCTACGAACGACCGGATAAGAAAGAGTCTTTCGGTTGTCATTGTAGATCGGAGATTTCCAGCCGGATGCCCAAGTAAACGGATTGGCCGGTTGCAACTTTACGGCTTTAATCTTTAATAATTTTTCTGCTACTAAACTTTCCAGTGTTTTCATACAATCCTATATTTATATCAGTTTGCAAAAATAGATAAACTGAATGACATTACCTTGAATATCGTACGTTAATTTTTTATTAATATTTATGCGACAGATAGGGCTAAAATGCTGATGCGTATGCCCGGAATCCCTGATAAAGCCTTTGCGCAAGCGGAAATCGTGGCTCCGGTTGTGATCACGTCGTCTATGAGCAGGATATGTTTGTTTTTTAAGCTTTCCGGATGAATGACATTAAAAATAGAACATACATTTAACCAACGGTCGTAAATGGCCTTACGAGTTTGGGTGCTTGTGTGGGTGGTGCGGGCCAGACTTTGCGTATCGATGGGGATATCCCATATGGAACGGATGCCGGAGGCGATCCATTCGGACTGGTTGTAACCTCTTTGCCGTTTTTTGCGGGGATGCAGGGGAACGGGGATAAGGAGGTCTACGGTACATATCGGGCTGTGATCCGCTTGGAGCTCTCTCGCTATCTGCCGTCCGAGTAGATAGCCCAGCTCTTTATTATCATGGTATTTGAGCGAGTGGATCAGGCATTGTACTTTTCCACCTTTCTCGTATCGTAGATAAGCGGTGGCGTATTCGATCCGGTCCTTTCCGATAAAAAGTTGCTCGACGGGGTTGTTCACCTGTTGATGATATCCCGTGTGCGGCAGATCACATAGGCATTTCAGGCAAATTTGTTCTTCTCCCTCGACGAGTGGTCGTTTACATATTTTACATAAGTTTGGGAAAAACAGGTTGAGCAGATTATTCCATGTCGTCGGCATAATCCTCGCAGTCTATTTCTTTGAATAATTGACTTAGGCAATCCAACGTGATCCGGCTTTCGAAACCTCGTCCGGCGGCGAAACGGAGTAACTTGTTGAATAGGTCCCGCTCGTCTTTTCCTTTGGTCGATTTCTTTTTGCTTTTTAGTAAATCGAGTAAGATGGAGCGGTATTCTCCCTCGTCGATGGCGGCGAGCGATTCTTCCCGGATCGGGGAGGGGATGTTTTTCTTATAAAGCTCGTAGCCTATTTTTACCCGTCCCCATTTATTGAATCGTAGCTTATCGTTCACGAAGAAACGGGTGTAACGGGATTCGTCGATAAACCGCTCTTTCAGCAAGCGGGCGATGATACGCTCGGAGGCGTCGGGGGGAAGTCCGGCGGCATCGATCTTTTTCTGTACGTCTTGTATGCAGCGTTCGGCGGCGGAGCAATAGGCGGCTGCCCGGTGCAACATCTCGGGTTCGGTTATCTCTTTCATATTTTCGCTTTTACGATACGGTCTTTCCCGTATAGATCTTGTATTAATTCGACTTCGGTGTAATTCTCTTGACGTAGCATCGCTACGGTCTCTTTTCCGCAAAGGGCATTGATCTCGAAGTAAAGATGCCCGCCTTCCACCAAATGCCTTTGTCCGAAGCGGGCGATGGCCCGGTAGAAGAGAAGCGGATCGTCGTCGGGAACGAACAAGGCTAGATGAGGCTCGTTCTCCAGAACGTTCGCTTCCATGGTCGCTTTCTCTCTATACATTATATAAGGGGGATTACTGACGATGCAGTTTAAGTTTCCTATAAGAGACGCTTCGGTTTCCTCCGTATGGGATTTTAGTTTCACGTACGTGAAAATTTTGTTTCTCGTACATGAAAATCTAGTTTCACGTACGTGAAAATTTTGTTTCTCTTGCATGAAACTGGAATAACCTTCGGAAAGGATATCCAATTCATGGAAGGATACGGAAACTTGATTCATACGGGCGTTCTCCTCGGCCATGGCGAGCGCTTCGGGTGATATATCCACCGCCGCTACCTCTGCCTTCGGAAGATGTTTCGCCAAGGAAATAGCGATACAGCCGCTTCCCGTACCAATATCTAATATACGAGGGGCTTGGCCTTGGTAGTCCGTGATGATCCGCTCGACCAACTCGGCGGTTTCCGGGCGGGGAATCAATACGTCCGGCGTCACCTTAAACTCCATCCCGTAAAAATCCGCTATGCCTAATAAGTATTGTATGGGCTTGTATAAACGCAGTCCTTCTACAATCTCCTTGATTTTAAATTTCTCCGTATCAGATAATTCTTTACCTTTGCCTAACAGGAGTTGATGGGTAGAAAGACCGCAAACACGTTCCATGATGAGCCGGACGAGCGCTTGGGCTTCGCCGGGAGGATAAATATCTTTGAGGGAATTTCGGATGTAGGCGATGGTCTCAGTCATATCTTACTCTTGTTTTATCGCGAAAGTAGTGTAAAAACCGTTTATATGCAAAGATTATGGTAGAGGTTGAAGAGAAATACATGGCTCGTTGCATCGAGTTGGCCAAAGGAGGGAGGGGAAATGTCAGTCCGAATCCGATGGTTGGTGCGGTGGTTGTGCATAAGGGCCGTATTATCGGTGAGGGATTTCACAGGAAATGTGGGGAGGCGCATGCCGAGGTGAATGCTATCGCTTCCGTGAAAGACGAGTCTTTGTTGAAAGACAGTACGATTTATGTGAGTCTGGAGCCTTGCTCTCATTATGGGAAGACGCCTCCTTGCGCCGAGTTGATTATCCGGAAAGGGATTCCACGGGTGGTGGTCGGTTGCTTGGATCCTTTTCCCGAGGTGTCGGGGCGAGGCGTGCGGATGTTGCGTGAGGCCGGTGTCGAGGTGGTCACAGGCGTGATGGAGGAAGAAGCCCGTGCGTTGAACAAGGCGTTTATGACGCTACAAATGAAAGGCCGTCCTTATATTATCTTGAAATGGGCGCAGAGCGAGGATGGGTTTATCGATCGTTTGCGTATGGACGTGTCGGAGCCGGTCACGGTTTTGTCTTCTCCGGAGACTTCCCGCTTGGTGCATAAACTTCGCTCGGAGGTGGCGGCTATCATGGTCGGTACACGGACCGCTTTATTGGATAATCCTTCATTGAACGTGCGCCATTGGTCCGGTAATTCTCCGGTTAGGGTCGTATTGGATCGCCGGCTCGTTATTCCCGATTCTTATCGGTTGCTGAATGGTTCCTCACGTACATTAATATTTACGGAGAAGGACGTAGAAAACCGAGAGAACGTGGAGTATATCCGGATAGATTTCGAGGGTCCGGTGATCCGGCAAGTGCTAGATCATCTTGCTGTCCGGAAGTTGGATTCCTTATTGGTGGAAGGTGGGGCCCAGTTGATTAATTCTTTCGTGGAAGCGGATGTATGGGACGAGGCGAGGGTGGAAACAGCTCCGGTTCGCCTGTATCAAGGGGTGCATGCGCCGATGCTTGGAAAGGAGGCTGTTAGCGGCATCTCCGGACGTTCTGTTATGAGCATTAAAAATCATAACTATGAAATTTTAAATCATAACGATGAGTTCGAAAAATCATAACTATGAATTTTAAGGCTCATATAATCAACTAAAATATTATAAATATTAGCAGGTATTAGGGTGAAAGCAAAAAATGTTTCTACTTTTGTGCCTTTATATGCGACAAACTTATGTTTTTGATGAAAAATAAATTAGTACTATTTATAACAGGTTGTTTTGCATTAGTGTTGTCTTCTTGTTTGAAATCAGAAGATGTCACTGATATAGAATTGGTTAAGAACTGCCAAATATCCTCTTTTAAGCTAAGTAGTGATTCTATCTCGGGGTTGGATACCGTGAAGTTTACGATCGACCAACTGACGGGGCGGATTTTTAACATTGACTCTCTGCCTTTTGGCACGAAGATCGAGAAAGTTGTTTGTACGATTACGGCAGCCAGTAGCTATGCGCTTAGCGGTATAGAGGTAAGCCCGTATGCTTATCCGGACTCTACTTATTACTTAAACAATTTATCAGACTCCATTAATTTCTCCGCTCCGGTAAAGTTCGTGGTTCATGCGTATGACCAAGTCACGACAAAAGTCTATATGGCGCAGGTGAATATCCATCAAGTGGTTCCGGACTCTATGGTTTGGAGTATGTACGCGAATCCTATGATTGGCATTACCGTGAAGGATCAGAAGGTGGTAACCTACGATTATAATGGATCGGAGAATTACTTTATGTATGTGAAACCCGCCGAGTCCGGTAAACCTTACCAATTATATTACGCTCCGGTAAGCGCGCCTAAGGGCTGGCAGTCATTATCCTTGACCGGTCTGCCTTCCGATGGGCTTTTGATCTCCCAGATTACCGAGTATAACAATGCTTTATATGTGCCGGCTACAAATGGCACTTTATATAGATCCGAGGATGGCTTGACTTGGAGGGCTGTAGAGAACGCCCCTTCCGTGAAATACGTTTTGGGTAGCGTGAAGCAGGGCACGAAACAGCCTTCCGCCTTAGCTACGATCGTGGATCAGGAAGGAAAGCTAGCGTTCTATGCGATGAACGAATCCATGGAGTGGATCGCCGGAGATGCGGTGCCTAGCGGATTCCCTGTTACCGGATTTAGCAATCTCCAATATGCCGCAATGTATCATGAGTACTTGATGACCGCCAGCGGACGTACCGTGGACAACCAAGTGGTTAATACGACTTGGGCGACCATGGATGGTATCTCTTGGGCGTTGATGGCTTCTGGTGACGCAAACTTCACGAAGCGTGAGGGAGCGATGATCACGAATTATGACGATAAGTTTTTCTTGATCGGAGGTATCGACGCTTCGAACAAGGCATTGAAAGATATGTATCAATCGATAGATTATGGTATTTCTTGGTCGTTGATCGACTCGATGGTGGTGTTACCGACCGACTATGCGGCGAGAGGCTTTTCCTCAATTATTGTGGATAAAGAGAATTTCGTGAACATTTTCGGAGGAAAAACCAGCACTGGTTCCAATGACTTGAACCAACTTTGGAGAGGCCGTATCAATCGTTTGATCCCGAAGGAATAGAAAAGTTCGATAGGAGATGTATAATTTTATGAGGCTTTTAGCGTTAGAAAAAGAAGTGTGGTATATATAACAGCAAGGCTTATGACTTCAACTTTTTTTCAGCGGCTTCTCATAATCATCCTATTAGCGGGTACGGTCCCTACGCTTTGGGCGCAGGAATATAAGTACGAGATCGGTGGTATGGCTGGTGGTGCCTTTTATATGGGTGACGCCAACAAGAATACGATATTTAAAGGAATGAATCCGGCGGTGGGAGCCGTGTTCCGGTATAACATCAACTTTCGTTGGGCCTTGAAAGCCAACTTGATGTGGGGACAGGTTTCCGGTAAGACCGAAGGTATGGAGAACGTTTTTCCGAATAATGCCCAAACCTCTTTCAACCGTAGTATCATGGAGTTGGGGGGACAGGCGGAGTTCAATTTTTTCCCGTATAGCGATAAGTTCGACTATGCGGGGGCGAAGCGTTTCTCTCCTTATGTCTTGGTGGGCATTGGGCTGACGGTGGCTCCGGGTGGTGGGAAGACTTTCGCCAGCCCGAATATTCCTTTAGGCGTGGGCATGAAATATAAGATCAAGAACCGCCTTAATTTAGGGTGCGAGTTCTCGTTTCGTAAGTTATTTGGCGATGGCCTAGAGGGAAAGGACATGTTGGACGATCCGTATGGTGTTAAGGGTAGCGCTCTTAAGAATAAAGATTGGTACTCTTTCTTGTTGTTGTCTGTTACATGGGATTTCGGCCCGAGGTGTCGTACTTGTAACAATGCGAAAAATATAAGTGAATATTAGTAAGATAAAAAATGTCGTTGATTGAGAAAATAGACAAGAATCGCTTGCCACGGCACGTGGCAATTATTATGGACGGGAACGGACGTTGGGCCAAGGCGAAGGGGAAAGACCGTAGCTTCGGGCATCAGGAAGGCGTTGTTTCGGTCCGTAAGATTATGGATGCGGTCACTCAACTCGGATTGAAATATCTGACGTTGTACACTTTCTCTACCGAGAACTGGAATCGTCCGGAAGAAGAGGTCCAAGCGCTGATGAGCTTGCTGGTCTCTGCCATTCACCGGGAGACTCCGGACATGATGAAGAAAAACGTTCGCCTTACCGCCATAGGCGATCTTTCCCGTTTGCGTGAGGATGCTTATAATACATTGCAAGAATGTATCGATACGACTTCGGCGAATACGGGAACCACACTTGTTCTGGCGCTTAGTTATTCTTCCCGGTGGGAGATCACCAGAGCGGCTAGGCAACTCGCCCAAGAGGTCTTGGAACAGAAAATAAACCCCAATGATATAACCGAGGCTATGGTCTCGGACCACTTGACGACCAAAAATATCCCCGATCCCGATCTTTTGATACGGACCGGAGGAGAGAAACGCATCAGTAACTTCTTGCTATGGCAGTTGTCATATGCTGAATTCTTCTTTACGGATGTGTTTTGGCCGGATTTCAGAGAAGAAGAGTTGTATGAGGCTATATTGTATTACCAGCAACGTGAGCGTCGTTTCGGTAAGACAAGTGAGCAATTAATCTTATAAACAATAGCTGTTATATGTACAAAAGAATAGTGCTGTTTTTTATTTGCTTGGGTTTCGCTTGCGGTGCGTTTGCCCAAGAAATAGACACTACCCAAGTTGAGGCGCCGGCAGAAGTGCCGGTCATTTCGTACTCGTTAGCTCCGAAGAAATACAAGATTGCGGATATAAAGATTACGGGTATCAAGAATTATGATGATTTTGTGTTGATCGGCTTCTCGGGCTTGTCGGTAGGCGATGAGATTACCGTACCGGGAGAGGAGATCACTACAGCAGTGAAGCGTTTTTGGAAACATGGCTTGTTTTCGGATGTGAAGATTTTGGCAACGAAGATCGAGGGCGACCAGATTTGGCTGGAGATCCAGCTGAAGCAGCGTCCGCGTATCTCGCAAGTCAATTACCACGGGATCAAGAAAGGCGAGCGTGAGGACTTGGAGGCGAAGCTGGGTTTGAAGAAAGGTTTTCAGGTGACACCGAACGTCATGGACCGTGCCAAGATCGTGATCCAGAAGTTCTTCGATGGCAAAGGCTTTAAGAACGTGGATGTCGAGATCGAGCAAAAGGACGATCCCGCAAATGAAGGCGAGGTGATCGTGGATATCAATATCGATAAGAATGAAAAGACCAAGATCCATCGTATCTATTTTGAGGGTAACGAAAAACTGACTGCCCGGGAGTTGAAGAAGGCGATGAAGAAGACGAACGAGAAGTTCAGCTTGCCGAACGACTGGAAAACCAGTATCATGGAGATGTTCAGCACGAAGAAGTTCACGACTGAGGAATATGAGAACGATAAGAAAAATATAATCGCTAAATATAACGAGCATGGTTATCGCGACGCCGTATTATTGTCCGATAGCGTGGCGAACTTTAACGAGAAGAAGGTAGATATCTTCTTGAAAGTGGATGAAGGTGAGAAATACTATTTGAAAGATATTCGCTTCGTGGGTAATACGCAATATTCTACGGACTATTTGATGGCCGTGTTGGGTATGAAACCGGGCGAGGTGTATAATCAAAAGAAATTGAACGAACGTTTGAGTACGGATGATGATGCCGTTTCGAATGTCTATTTTAATAACGGTTATTTGTTCTTCAACGCCGATCCGGTAGAGGTGGATGTAGCGAATGACTCTATCTCGTTAGAGATCCGTATCCAAGAGGGTCCGCAGGCGACGATCAACCGTATTATCATTAATGGTAATGACCGTTTGTATGAGGATATCGTTCGCCGTGAGTTGCGTACCAAGCCGGGTATGTTGTTCAGCCGTGATGACTTGATGCGTTCCGTTCGTGAGTTGGCCCAGATGGGACACTTTGACCCAGAAAACATGAATCCGGTGCCGCTGCCTGATCCTGAGAATGGAACCGTGGATATTGAGTATAACTTGGTTTCCAAGGCGAATGACCAGATCGAGTTCTCCGCAGGTTGGGGACAGACGGGTGTGATCGGTAAGTTAAGTTTGAAGTTTACGAACTTCTCTATGAAGAACTTCTTGAACCCGAAAACCTATAAGGGCATCATCCCGCAAGGTGAGGGACAGACATTGACTTTGAGCGGCCAGACGAATGGGCGTTATTATCAGGCTTACAGCATCTCCTTCATGGATCCTTGGTTCGGCGGTAAACGACCGAATACATTGTCTGTCAGCGCTTATTTCTCAAAGCAAACCGATATCAGTAGCAATTACTTGACCAATTCCGGTTATGGTTATGGCTATCCGGGCTATGGCTATGGTTATCCCGGTTATTATGGGGGCGGTTATGGCTATGGTAGCAACTATTACGGCAACTATGGTTACAATAATAGTTATGAGTATGCTTACGACCCGGATAAGTCTATCATGATGTTCGGTTTAGCGGCTGGTTATGGTAAACGCTTGAATTGGCCGGACGACTACTTCCAGTTCATGGCGACGTTGAACTATCAGCTGTATATGATGCATGATTGGGACTATTTCTTGGTTAATAACGGAAATTGCCATAATATCAACTTGGAGTTGATGTTGCAACGTAATTCTATCGATAACCCGTTGTATACTCGTAAGGGTTCACAATTCATGTTGTCTGTAGCTGCTACGCCTCCTTACTCTTTATTCGATGGTAAGGATTATGCGTCGATGTCAAGCTCAGACCCGGATAAGTATAAATTCATCGAGTATCATAAATGGAAGTTCAAAGCGAAGATCTTCTCTCCGTTGGCTCCGTTGACCGTGAAACGTACGCCGGTATTGATGACCCGTGTTGAGTATGGCTTCTTAGGTACTTATAATAAAAATAAGAAGTCTCCGTTCGAGACCTTCTATATGGGTGGTGACGGTATGAGTGGTTACTCCAGTACCTATGCTCAGGAAACGATCGGTTTGAGAGGTTATGAGAATGGTAGTATCGCCGGTAATGGTGGTTACAACTCTTATGGATACGCTTATTCTCGTTTGGCTATGGAGTTGAGATATCCGTTCTTGCTGGAGCCTTCCTCTACGATCTACGGATTGGTATTTGTGGAGGCTGGTAACGCTTGGACTGATTTGAAGAATTTTAATCCGTTTAACTTGAAACGCTCCGCCGGTGTCGGTGTCCGTATATTCTTGCCGATGATCGGTTTGATGGGACTCGACTGGGCTTATGGTTTCGACGAGCCGAATTATGGATCTAATGGTAAACGTAGCGGTAGTAACCTGCACTTTATCATCGGACAGGAATTCTAAAATATAGATCGGGTATAGCTTCGTATGTAGAGACGGGGCGTGTTCCGTATGTGGAGACGGGGCACGCCCCGTCTCTACATTTAAATAAATACTTTTAACGAATATTGGTAGGCTGTAAGTAAACCCTCTGTTATATTTGCAGTCATAAAGTAGAACTATAAATAAAGAGAGTATGAAAAAGATTATCACATTGAGCTGTCTGATGTTGCTTTGTTCTTTTGCCGGCATGGCACAGAAGTTCGCTTTAATCGACATGGAATATATATTGAAGAATATTCCGGCTTACGAAATGACCAATGAGCAGTTGAGCCAAGTTTCCAAGAAATGGCAAAATGAGGTGGAAGCGATTCAGCAAGAAGCTCAGAATATGTATAAGAATTATCAGAGCGATCTGGTATTCCTCTCCGCCGAGATGAAAACGAAACGTGAGGAAGAGATCGTGAAGAAAGAGCAAGAGGCGCAAGATCTGAAACGTAAATATTTCGGTCCTGAGGGTGAGTTATATAAGAAACGCGAGAGTTTGATGAAACCGATTCAAGACGAGGTGTATAATGCGGTGAAAGAAATCTCGGAAGACAAGGGATATCAAATTGTTTGGGATCGAGCTTCAGCTATGAGCATTATTTTCGCTTCTCCGAAGATCGATATCAGTAATGAAGTGCTGATTAAGTTAGGATATTCAAAATAAATGCTTACATTTGTGCGCTTTATGCATGAAAAGTGTGAAAGCTTGATTAATAACAAAGTAATTATATAGTAAAAATGAAGAAACTTATTGTTTTATTGTTGATGATTCTCCCGTTGGGAGCTATCGCTCAGGAAGTTAAAATTGCGTTTGTAAAAACTCAAGAGGTGTTTATGGCTATGCCGGAGGTATCTGGTATGGAAAAACAAATGGCAGACTTGAATGAGAAATATAGAGTTGAATTGAAGCAAATGCAAGATGAATACCAAAAGAAATATTCAGACTTCGTAGCGCAGCAAGATTCATTAACAGAAAATATCAAGTTGAGAAGAATGCAAGAGATTCAAGATATCCAAGAACGTATGGATAACTTCGTTCAGGTAGCTCAGCAAGACGTACAAAAGAAACAACAAGAATTGTTGCAACCGATCCAACAGAAGTTGCACGAGGCTATCCAGAAGGTAGGCGAGGAGAAGGGATATACGTATATCATCGATCCGGCAGCTTTGCTTTATACGGGTACTAACGCGGTAGACGCAACTCCGTTTGTTCGTACGAAACTCGGTTTGTAATTAGCGAGAAAATTTATTCTATAGAATAAGAGAGGGGGTGTTTTCCGAAAGGATTGCACCCTTTGTACTTTATAAAAGAAGGTTTCTGATATGTTTCCACAAACTCCCGGTCCGATCGGTCTTTTTGATTCAGGTTATGGCGGACTTACGATTTTCGATAAGATTCATCAGTTGATGCCCGGTTATGATTACGTTTATCTGGGCGATAACGCACGTTCTCCTTATGGAACCCGTTCGTTCGAGGTCGTTTATCAATTTACCCGTCAGGCGGTATCGCGTCTGTTTGAGTCGGGTTGCCAATTGGTGATCTTGGCTTGTAATACGGCATCTGCGAAAGCGCTTCGTACGATCCAACAAAAAGACTTGCCTACATGGGACCCCGATCGTCGGGTATTGGGAGTCATCCGTCCTACAGTTGAGTTAGTGGATACGATCAGCCGTACCAAACATATCGGTATCGTAGGTACGAGCGGTACGATTACGTCCAATTCTTATACGATAGAGATCGGCAGGATGTACCCACATATCCAAGTGACAGGCGAGGCTTGCCCCATGTGGGTCCCTTTGGTGGAGAATAATGAGTTTAATTCCCCGGGAGCGGATTATTTCGTGAAAAAGCATATCGACCATCTATTATCCGTAGATCCGCAAATCGATACGCTTATCTTGGGATGTACTCACTATCCCCTTTTGATGGATAAGATCCGTGCTTTTCTTCCTTCCGGCATCACTCTATTCTCGCAAGGCGAGCATGTAGCGGAGAGTTTGCGAGATTATTTAGGGCGTCACCCGGAAATGGATCGTAAACTCACGAAGGGAGGAAGTTGCCGTTTTCTTACCACGGAGTCGGCAGAGAAGTTTTCTGAGGCGGCCTCTATCTTCATGAATACTCCGGTTTCGGTTTCCCAGATCGAGCTATAACGTCCCTAGGCCCTATGAGGGAGATGTATATGAACGCTATTTATACTTCCCTCCTTCCTTATGAATACTTGAAAGATATCGGATGAATTCATTTGAATATCTAGTATAATTCTACAGATCACGCCGTGGTCTGTAGAGTTCACGGCGTGGTTTGTATAGTTCACGTTGTGGTCTGTACAGACCATGACGTGAATTAGAAAATAAAACAAGGAGCGAGAACGTATAGGTATAGAAAGAAATAGGTATAATACCTTATCCTATCTTAAATTCTTGCCGGACGTCTGCCTTCTACGGAAAAGTTAGATGCTTTCTTATTGGATGCTCTTTCCAAAAGGAGCCAAGGCTAAAGCTGCCATCTTAAAATGTTGCATGCCGAAAGGGATGCCGATGATCGTGATACATAGCAAAAGGCCGAATCCTAGATGCGTAAGGCAAATCCAAAAGCCTCCGACGAATATCCAGATAATGTTCATGATAAGTGACAAGCATCCTCCGGAATTCCCCTCGTCTACGACACGGCTGCCAAAAGGCCATAAAGCCAGTATCGCTAATTTTAAGGTCTGGAGGCCAAAAGGTATACCAATGATCGTTATCATTAGTATTAGGCTGGATATCAGATATTCTACACTTGTTATAATCCCTCCGAAGAGTAACCATATTATATTCCCAAAGAATTTCATACGCTAGTTATTTTAAATGGTTGATACTATCTTTCTCATATATAACAGATGCTTTACTAACTGTGGCTACATGAAAACTATCTATTTCCGCCAAGATTTGCCGCTTAACGAAAGCGAAACTATCCCTATAGGCCGGTTTCACCGGTTCAGAAGGGGGAGCTTCCATTTTTAGCGGATCGATAGGTTGCCCGTTTTTGTGGACACGGAAGTCTAGGTGCGGCCCGGTAGAGAGTCCGGTGGAGCCTACATAAGCGATCTCTTGGCCTTGTTGCACATGGCTGCCTACTTGGATTCCTTTGGCGAAGCGGCTTAAGTGCATATAAGTCGTGGTGTATACGGAGTTATGTTTCACTTTCAAGAAATTGCCCCCGCCGTTTTGATATCCCTTGGCGATAACCGTACCAGCTCCGATGCTGCGTACCGGTGTACCGGCCGGTGCCGCGTAATCAACCCCATGATGCGCCCGGTATCGTTTGAGGATCGGGTGGAAACGGGCGTTCGTAAAACGGGATGTGATCCGGAAAAAGTCCAGCGGTGCTTTCAGGAACGCCTTGCGAAGGCTGTTCCCTTCCTCATCGAAGTATTCGAAGATACTGTCTTGGGTGAAAGGAATCGCCACGAAATCCTTGCCTTGATGCGTAAAGATCGCCCCCTCGATAGAGGCGATGCTCAAGGCGGTGGTATCGTCGATGTAAGCCTCATTGTATAGAACCTTGAAGGAGTCTCCATCCTTGATATCGAAGAAATCGATTTGCCAAGCGTACACGTCCGATATCTTGATCGCCAGATACGGATCACCTCCGTTGGCCTTGATCACGTTCCATAGGGAAGAGTTTAATACTCCTTCCGTATATTTTTTCTTGAGGGTGATCGGCTTATTAAATTCATAGGCGTTGATCGTATCTCCGGTCAAGTCGATTACGGCATAATCGGTCAGCGACTTGGCGAAGGCGATATATCGGATC
This sequence comes from Parabacteroides sp. 20_3, assembly GCF_964238835.1. NCBI lineage: Bacteria > Pseudomonadati > Bacteroidota > Bacteroidia > Bacteroidales > Tannerellaceae > Parabacteroides > Parabacteroides sp. 20_3. Next base: position 101,382 of record NZ_CAXSNO010000007.1, read on the forward strand.
GTCTCCAAGGAATCTACCGTGGAAAATGTGTAATAATGCATGCCGGCTCGCAGTTTCGTCGGATCGAGGACATGGGTGGATGCCCTGCTGATACTGTCTGCTTTCAAGGCCGTGAAGCCCAGCCCGGAGAAGATGGAGGCGGGATTATCCCCGTTTTTCATCAAATACTCTTTTACGTCCAAGGAATCGATACAGATGCCGTATTGATACAGATGTTGTGAGCTATCCACCCACTGCGTATCCATGTCTGCGTCTTCCGTGGGCTGTTGGGGCTGTTTGCAGGAGAAACAACTCATCAACATGACTAATACGATACATATAGGTAGTTTCTTGTCCATTTGTCTTCGTTTGTTCATCAAAAATTATTCAACCGGATACAAACTTACGGAAAATAATAGAAATAGCGAAACCTATTTAGCGTAAAGCTTTGTACCTTCGCGGACTCGTAAAAAGGTGTTTAGGTAGAAAGCAGATCAATGGACATGTATAGACTATTCCGTGCCCCGAGAGGGCTGAGAGGTAAATTATTTAAATTAACAGGGCCTATCTTTCTGGAAACCTTGCTGATGTTGACTTTAGGCGTGGTGGATACGCTTATGTTGAGCCATCATTCCGATAATGCGGTGGCAGCGGTAGGTGTGGTTAATCAATTGCTGAACATGGTATTTCTGCTGTTCAATATTACCACGACCGGAACTTCCGTCATGTGCGCCCTCTATTTCGGGGCGAAAGATAATAAGAGTTTTATTCAGGTGTTAGGAACCTCCTTGTTGTTTAACGCCGGCGTAGGTTGCTTGATCAGCTTGATGCTTTTCTTGTTCGGTAGGGAGATGTTGGTCCTGATGGATATCCGTCCGGATCTGATGCCGGACGCTGAGACTTATATGCACATTGTCGGAGGGTTCGGCTTCTTCCAAGCGGTTAGTTTCACGATATCGGCGGTGCTCCGTGCGGCGAACAAGCCGAATTACGCGATGCAGGTGACCTTGCTGATCAATGTATTGAATGTGTTTGGAAATTATGCGTTGATATTTGGCCATTTTGGTTTCCCTGCCCTCGGTGTACAAGGAGCGGCTATCTCTACCTCTGTTTGCCGGGGAGTGGCGATGACACTTTTGTTTATCATGCTGTTCAAGCGGTTGGTGCCTCGTATCCCTTTGGCTTATTTCCGTCCGTTCCCGTTTCAGAAGTTGAAAGATGTGTTGAAGATCGGTTTACCTTCGGCAGCGGAACAAATCTCGTATGATGCCTCGCAGGTGACGATTGTCTACTTTATCAATATGCTGGGTAATGAGTACTTGACAGCTCGTGTTTATGTGATGAATATCGTGATAATCGGCTATATCTTTTCTTTGTCGATCGCGCAAGCTACTTCTATTTGTACCGGCAATTTGGTGGGCGCGAGGAAGAAGCAAGCCGCTTATTTATTGAGTTGGTATGCTTGGAGGAGGTCGTTGCTGATTACGTTAGTCGCTAGTACCGGGGTTTATCTGCTGGGACGTCCTTTATTGGGGATATTTACTGAGAATCAAGCAATCATAACGATCGCGATGGGAGCCTTGCTGGTAGATGTACTCTTGGAGCAAGGGCGGGCCACGGTACTGCTGTTCTTATTCTGCTTGCGTTCGGTAGGCGACGTCGTGGTCCCGGTAATTATCGAGTTATTCTGTATGTGGTTCTTTGCCGTGTTCTGCGGGTATATGTTCGGTATCGTGTTCGGATTAGGCTTAGCGGGGATGTGGTTCGCTTTTGCTTTGGACGAGTGTTCCAGGGGAGCGGTACTCTGTTTGCGATGGCGAACGCAGAAGTGGAAAAAGAGGATGTTAATCAAGAATCCTGTTAATATAAGCTAAAACAGGGTGCTCTTGGGAACATTTCACCTTCTATTTGCGTCTTACTAATTACAATAGATATTTTATAAAAGATTATGATGAAGATGAAAAAGGTATTGTTTTATGCGTTTTTGCTTCCCGCTTTCGTTGGGATGATGTTTTCTTGTTCAGACATCAAGACAGATGTGAAGAAGTTGGAAGGTAAATGGAATGTGGTAGAAGTGAAAGGTGAGAAAGTCTTGGAAGAAGGCCTGCCACAGATGGACTTCAATATGGCTGAGAAGAAATTACATGGAAATACAGGCTGTAATTTATTCAATACGACGATCACGTTAGATCCGGAAGATGTATCTTCTATTACGATCGCTCCGGGCGCTACGACTATGATGGCGTGTCCGAATATGGATTTGGAGACGAGCGTGCTTCAATCGATGGATCAGGTTCGTTCCGTGAAGGCTGGAAAAGATGAGAATGAGATGTTGTTGGTAGACCAAGATGGTAATGTATTATTAGTATTGGAGAGAAATTAATGAGAAAAGGTCTTTTTTATATTTGCCTGCTTTTGGTAGGCGTCGGTTTGTTCGCCGGCTGTAAATCCAAGAAGGCGGTGGTAGCTTCTTTCTCGGATCTGGATGGTGAATGGGGTGTCGTGGAGATGAACGGTAAGACGTTGAATCCCGAGGAGACTCATCAGGTTTTGGTGTTCGACGTGGCTCGTCAAGGGCTTTCGGGAAATGCCGGTTGCAATCGGTTGATGGGGAAGATCGAATATAATGATGCTTATAGAAATATCATTAAGTTCCCACAGGTAGCGACTACCCGAATGGCTTGCCCGGATATGAGCGGCGAGCGTGAGTTGCTGGAAGCGCTTAATAAGGTGGTGCGCTTTGAGGCACAGGGTGAGGCGGCTCCTGTTACGGAAATCGCTTTGTTCGGGACCAATAATGATAAGTTGTTGGTGATCAAAAAGCAAAAATAAAATCACCCAGTTGTAGAGACGGGGGCGTGCCCCGTCTCTACAACTGGGTATTAATATTTGAAACTATAACGGAGTCCTGCCTTAAACCAAATACCCGGTTGGGGGATATTTCCCAGATCATAATAAGTGGAATTGAGCAGATTATTTAACTCCGCATATAGATTTAACCGCTGATATTCCCAATTTACTTTCATATCTACTAAGCAATAAGGAGCGTAAGGTTCCTCATAAGCCGGCTTAAGATTCTCGTATTTAGTATAACTACCTGCCCGGTCTTGCCAACGGACATACCAAGTGGCCGAAAAACCTTTCCAAATAGAATGGCTTAATTGAGCCGTGAACTTGTGCTTCAGATAATCTAACGCATAATTCGATATATACCCCTCACTATCCTTGTCTTGATGGATAAACGCATATCCCAGTTCTATTTTCCGGATAAAGAACCGTTTGTTGCCCAGTTCCCTCGGTAATAAACTCAGGTTAGTCTCGAAACCAAGGTTATCGACTTTTGTCAGATTTCGGCTTTCCCAGATATCTTCCGGTTTCTCTTTCACCCAATCGATCATGTTCTTGCCTTTTCGGTAAAAACCGGCTATATGAGCCCGGAGGAAGTAAGTGTTGTATTTCAGTCCGACCTCGAATGCCTCGCTTTCCTCCGGTTTTAGGTCCGGATTTCCTTTATTCGTCTTACCCTCATAATAAAGATCGGTGAAAGTCGGCATACGCAATGCCCGGTTCCAGCTCCCATACAGACGGAAATTGTCCCCGATACGGTAACTGGCATCTATTCCCGGATAGAAATGAATCCCTTCGTTTAAGGCCGAATTATAGTTTGCCAAGACCCCGACTGACAACGTGAAGCGGCGTAATAATACGTTATGCTCAAGAAAGTAGCTGATGTTACTTCGGTTATCGCTTTTTAGATATTGCCCTTCTTTCTCGAAAGGAACATCCTGCGGTTCCTTCATCGGCTTGCCTAATACGTTACTCCTTACTCCCTCGTTTCGGAATTCCACGCCCATACTGGTTCTTCCTAGTTTCCACTGTGTCGTGGCGTTGAGGTTGGCTCCGAATACTTCCGTCTCATGGTAATTATGCCCGGTATACCAATCGGCGGGATCGCTACGGAACAACTCGTACCGGTCGAAATGTCGGGTCCAGTATACCTTGGGGGTGAACTTGATTTTGCCATGTGTTTCTCCTCCGGCGGAGAGGAAAAAGCGGCGAGTCTTGTCGTATTGGTTGGGGTAGGAAGCGGAGTAGAAGCTATTCGCTCCATAACCTTTGTCGTTGTATCCGGCTTGGAATTGGAAATCGGCCTCCTCGCTTTTAAGTTCCGATTGCCAAAAAAGATTTAATTGTTTGAAGTCCGTATTGTCTATATACCCTCCGGACGAGGCATACCCTGCGGAAAGGCGCTGTCCGAAATGAGTGGTCGCGTGATTGATGGCAGCTTCCAGTTTCCAGAGCTTATGCATTCCAGCGTAATTGTCGGTCGAGATCCTGTTCTCTTTTCCTGTTTTCGTGATGATATTGATCGCTCCGGCGAAAGCGCTGGCCCCGAATATACGGGAAGAAGGGCCGGATACCACCTCGATACGCTCTATGTCCGAGAGATTCACCGGGAGGTCAAAACTATAATGGCCAGTTTGTGGGTTGGAGAGGTTGACCCCGTTTAAGAGAACCGCTATTTGGTCGAACGTCCCTCCCCGGATGGAGATATCGGCTTGGGTGCCTCCTTCTCCTCGTTGCCGGACGTCTATTCCCGCGGCATATTCTAAAAGATCTTGGATACTGGTGACAGGTGCCGCCGCGATCTCACGGGCGGGAATGACTGTCACGATCTTGGTCGCTTGATTCCGTGCGATAGGCGCACGGGAGGCGCTAACTTCTACCTCTTCCAGCTCTACGGAAGCTTCCTCGCCGGTCCGGTTAGGCTCGATTACCTTTTGGGCTTGCGCCGTGTCGGGCAGGGCGAATAGTAGCGTGCTTGCTGTTACGACTCCAATGTTAATGACTTTGTGCATACTCCGGAACGCAGCGTAACGTTTCCGGTCGAATCGGCGGAAACGTACGGCGACTTGGGTATGCGATTCCCAATAATTCATTCGTTCTTATTTTTTATTTTGAGTAGGATAGTCCGGATAAAGTAAATACTTTTTACGCATGGCCTTGTATTGATCCAGCTCGGGTTTCCAACTTTCCCGGATCTCTTTCTCGGATAAGCCCCTTACGATCTGGTAGCGGAGCTGCTTCGTGCCTGCCAATAAATCGAACCAGTTCGGACGGGAGAAGAAAAAGGCTTGATCCTTTCCCGCTTTATTGTAGAAGTCGAGGAAGAATCGCAAGGTTAATCCTCCTTCGAACGGATATTCCCGCAGATCGATGCCGTAACATACTTTATCTTTTTGCAAGGGATTGGTATCGAATCCGGGCAAGGAGGTCGGGGTAAAAGTGAAATTCCCGTATTTAGGATCCGGGAAACCTAGTACTTGAAACGGATAATAGGTTCCTCTTCCCACGCTAACGTTCGTAGCCTCAAAAAAGCAAAGCGACGGATACAGGCGGATAGACTGGTCATTCGGGAGGTTCGGAGAGGGCTTGACCGGCAACCAATAGGGATCTCCGTGTTTCCAATTCTCCATCTTTACGATCTTTAACCGACAGGTATCGGGCGTACTTTTCAGCCAGCCTTCCTTATTGATCATCCATGCCAATTCTCCTACGGTCAAGCCGTGCAAGATCGGGAGCGGATCGACACCGACGAAAGACTCGAATCCTTTCTGGCGGATCGGCCCGTCTACGAAGTCATTCGGGTTCGGGCGGTCCAACACGATAAACTCTTTGTTGTTTTCGGCGCAGGCTTCCATCACGTAATGCATCGTGCTGATATAGGTATAGAAACGGGCACCTACATCTTGTATATCGAAAACAATCACGTCGAGGTCGCCCAGTTGCTCGGCGGACGGTTTCTTGTTTTTCCCATAAATAGAGATGATGGGGATGCCTGTTTTCAAGTCTCGGCTGTCTTTTATCTCCTCTCCGGCATCACCGGTTCCCCGGAATCCATGTTCCGGAGCGAACACCTTCTTAACGTCTACGCCTTCCGCTACTAGCGCATCTAATAAATGAATCTGCCGCTTTTCCAAAATGGAAGTCTGGTTGACCACTAATCCTACCCGCTTGCCCTTCAGTAAACGAGTGACGACATCCATCCGCTCGGCACCTAGCTTTAACGGGGCGTTTTGTGAATAGACCGTTGGCGTCAGGCTAAAAAGTATGACTAGAAATATAAAGATCTGTTTCATTACATATATAATAACTGTATACTAACCGCAAAAGTACGAAATGTTTTTCACAGAAAGTTTATACTTTTGAGGCGAATAACAGACAATACTAGAATATGAATGTAAAAACACTTTTTTATGCGGTAGCCTTCTTGAGTTTGTCGTGGGCGTCTTTCACCTATGCGCAAGATGTCCTGCCGGAATATACGCAAGCACGCCGTTTCGCCCCGTCGAATGCGGAACAGTTACTTTTCTCTTATACCCTTACCCCCAATTATTTTAATAATAGTGACAAATTCTGGTACGAGTATAAGACGAGTGAGGGGACAAACTGGTATCTGGTGGACCCCGATTCGAGAAATAAACGATTATTATTCGATCGGGATGAGTTGGCGGCACAGATAAGCGAGATCGTGAGAGAGCCTTTTACCGGACAACAACTTCCTATCGAAGATTTACGCTTAAAGGAAGATGATCGCACGTTTACTTTCTCGATAAAGGGTACGAACGGGAACTATTTTTTCTCGTATGATTATCCGTCCTCCCGGTTGACTCGGATTACGAAAAACGAGATTCCTGCTAAAATCCGTTGGGCGAATATATCGCCGGATAAAAAGCGGGTCGTCTTCGCGAAAGATTTGAACCTGTATGTCATGAGTTATGAGGATTATGAGAAGGCCGTGAAGAATCCGGAGGATAAGACGATATCCGAGATCGCCTTGACTACGGATGGCGAAAAAGATTTTGGCTTTGGTATGCCCCGGACCTTCTTGAATACCGATACTTTATGTGACCATAAGCGGAAATATGTAATGGGGAACTGGTCTCCCGATGGTCGTTATTTCGCTGCGACTTTGTCGGATCAACGTGCGGTACAAGATTTATGGGTGATTAACTCGATCGCCAAACCTCGTCCTACACTTGAGACCTATAAATATCAGATGCCGGGAGAGGCGGGTTCTCCAATCGTTCATTTATATCTCTTTGATTTGGAAAATACCGGGAAGCGGAAAGAAATCCGGGTGGATTGTTTTAAAGATCAAACAATCAATCTAGCCTCCAAGCCGGATAAGGAGCGTATGGGACTCACTCGGAACTCGATCTGGTTGGGAGATAACCAGACCTTCTATTTGACCCGTGTCAGCCGGGATATGAAACGGGTGGATATCTGTTCGTATACGATCGGGGAGGATTCGGTAAAAGCGATCATTGAGGAACGTCTAAATACCTCTATGGAAACCCGCCCGCTAGCGATGACCGATAATGGTAAGGAATTGATCCATTGGAGCGAACGGGATGGTTGGGCGCATCTGTATCTATATGATGCGCAAGGAAATTTGAAAAACCGTATCACCAAAGGACCTTGGCATGTGGACGCCATCGTAGACGTGGACAGTAAGAATCGTGTCGTTTACTTCAAGGCGAATGCCCGGGAAAAGGGAGATACGACTCCTTATTACGAGCATTTGTACCGGGTGAATCTGGATGGTTCGGGCTTAAAGTTGATTACTCCGGGCGATTATTTCCACCTGGTCTCTATGGATAAATCCATGCGATATATCGTGGATAACTATTCCCGTGTCAATACGATCCCGGCTACGGCATTGTATGATAACCAAGGTAACCGGTTGATGACCTTGGAGGAGAGTGACTTCTCTCAATTACTCATGGCAGGTTATAAATTCCCTGAGCCTTTTTCGGTAAAGGCGGCCGACGGGGTGACCGATTTGTATGGTATCATGTATAAGCCTTTTGATTTTGATTCCACGAAAGTATATCCGGTCATTAACTATGTATACCCCGGACCGCAACAGGAGGGAACTTTCTTTCGCTACATCCCGATGAATCCTCGTACGGATCGTTTGGCGCAAGCCGGATTTGTCGTGGTTTGCATGGGACACAGGGGAGGGCATCCCAGTCGCTCCAAGTGGTATCATAATTATGGATATGGAAATTTGCGTGATTATCCGATGGCGGATCATAAAGTAGCTATCGAGCAGTTGTGCGCTCGATATAAATTCATGGATATCAACCGGGTCGGCATACACGGACACTCCGGTGGCGGTTTCATGTCTACAGCGGCTATGCTGCTTTATCCGGATTTCTTTAAGGTGGCGGTATCTTGTGCCGGCAATCATGACAATAACATTTATAACCGGTGGTGGGGAGAGAAACATCATGGGGTAAAGGAGATCACGGATGATATGGGAAATATCTCGTTCGATATTCGCATCCCGACCAATCAGGAATTGGCGAGGAACTTGAAAGGCCATCTGTTATTGATCCATGGCGATATCGATAATAATGTGCATCCGGCGAATACCATTGTTGTCGTGGACGAGTTGATCAAGGCAGGCAAACGCTTTGATATATTGATCGTACCGGGAAAACGCCATCATTTTGATGACTATAATGAATATTATTATTGGCGGATGGTCGATTACTTCTCTGAGTATTTGAGAGGCGAACGGGAAACAGGTGCGGATATAAAAGATTTGAAACTGGGCAATTGGTTTCAGGGGTATCAGTGATGAGAAGTAGTATATGTGAGAGAGATTGTTTATTTTTGTCTCGCAAAAAAATAAATAGGATGAAACCTCTTGATATAATAAAGAAATATTATCCGGAAAGTTCGGATGCCTACCGGATTTTGGTGACTCATAGCCGCAGCGTGGCGGATAAGGCATTAGCATTGGCCCGTTTGCATCCGGAGATGAATCTGGATCTGACTTTTATTGAGGAAGCGGCGATGTTGCATGACATAGGGATCTTTTTGTGTAACGCTCCAGATATCGATTGCCATGGGGAGGCCGATTATATCTGTCATGGCTATCTGGGAGCCGATTTAATGCGGAAAGAGGGGTATCCTCGCCACGCCTTAGTTTGCGAGAGGCATACGGGAACGGGGCTTTCGCTTGCCATGATCGAGGAGCGGAACCTGCCTGTTCCACATCGGGATATGCGTCCCGTGTCATTGGAAGAACAATTGATCTGTTTCGCTGATAAATTCTTTAGCAAGACTAAATTGACGAAAGAGAAACCGGCTGATAAGATAAAACAGAGCTTATCCAAGTATGGAAATGAGACAGTTGAGCAGTTTGAACACTGGTGTAAACTCTTTTTAGGGGAATAAAAGCATAAGGGCTCGTTTATTTATTATACATTTGCACGCTGTAACACACTGCAAAGAACGAAGTAATGTTTTTGATATATAGAGTCCTAATCATTCTATTCGTTTTCCTCTTGGGAGGCTTGGGCGTGCAGGCGCAGGAGATTGTCGCTCCTGCCGATAGCTTGGCGCAGACTGATTCTCTCTTGGTGGCTCCTACGGATAGTACAACGTTAGCGGGAGATTCGATTCCAGAAAAGCAGACCGGGCTAGATGCTCCGGTCAGTTATCAAGCGACCGATTCTATCGTGATGACGGCTGGCAACTGGGCATATCTTTACGGGGAAGGCGATGTCAAATACCAGAATATCGAGCTGCAGTCCGAATTGATTGAGATGAATATGGATAGTAGCATCGTGTTCGCTAAGTTTGGACTCGACTCTATCGGGCAGGAGTTTGGCTATCCGTTGTTTAAGGAGGGCGATCAGCAGTATGAGTCGAAGACGATGCGGTATAATTTTGGTACCAAGAAAGGATATATCACGGACGTGATTACCCAGCAGGGCGAAGGGTATGTTACCGCCGGGCGAACGAAAAAGATGGAAGGGGATATCTTGAACATGGTGGGTGGTAAGTATACGACCTGCGACGAGCATGAGCATCCTCACTTTTACATCCAGATGACGAAAGCGAAGGTGCGCCCGAAAAAGAATATCGTAACGGGTCCGGTCTATCTGGTCTTGGAGGACGTGCCGTTGTATCCGATCGGGTTACCTTTCTGTTTCTTCCCGTTCTCGAGTACATATTCATCCGGTATTATTATGCCGACTTTCGGAGACGAGTCTACCAGAGGTTTCTTCTTGCGTGACGGTGGATATTATTTCGCCTTGAGCGATTATATGGACTTGGCTTTGTTGGGAGAGATTTATACCAAGGGATCTTGGGGATTGTCGGCCAAGTCGGCTTACCGCAAACGTTATAAATTCTCGGGCAGTTTTAATGCTTCTTATTTGGTGACGAAATTGGGAGATAAGGGCTTGCCAGACTATAATTTATCCAAGGACTTCAAGGTTAACTGGACGCATACGCAAGACCCTAAGGCGAATCCTTATCTGTCTTTCTCGGCGAGCGTAAACTTCTCGACCTCTTCGTATGACCGTAATAATCAGAACAGTTTATACCCGAATGCGAATGGATATGCCGATGTGAACCAGAATACGAAGAGTTCATCCATCAACGTAACGAAACGTTTCCCGAATAACCCGTTCACGATCTCCGGTACGATGAGTATAAACCAGACGACCCGTGATTCTTCTATCGCCGTGACCTTGCCTAGCATGACGGTTACGATGAGTCGTATCTTCCCTTTCAAGCGGAAACATCCGGTCGGGAAGGAGCGTTGGTACGAGAAGATCTCCATGAGTTATTCCGGTACGTTTAGTAATAGTATAACGACAAAAGAAAACTTATTATTCAAATCGAATTTGATCAAAGATTGGCAGAATGCTATGCAGCACTCGATTCCGGTAAGCGCTACATTCTCCGTGCTCAAGTACTTGAATATTTCTCCCTCTTTCAATTATAAGGAACGTTGGTACACCAGCAAGATCGAACAGGAATATGATACGCAGAAACAGGCTTTGGTAGCCCGCGACACTACGTATGGTTTTTATCGTATTTACGATTTTAACGCTTCTATCTCTGCGTCTACTACCTTGTATGGTTTTTATAAACCGTTGCCATTCTTGGGTAATAAGGTTGAGATGATCCGTCACCGCTTCGAGCCGTCTATTACGGTAAGCGCCCAGCCGGACTTCGCTTCTTCTCGTTTTGGTTTTTATGAGACTTATGTATATCAAGACGCGAATGGTGAGGATCGTGAATATACGTATTCTCCGTTCGCTCATAATATGTATGGCGTTCCGGGAACGGGAAAACAAGGAAATATCAGTTTTGACGTAAATAACAATATCGAGATGAAGGTGCGTTCGGATAAGGACTCTACTGGATTCAAGAAAATTAGTCTGATCGATAAGCTGTCGTTAGGCATGAGTTATAATATGGCGGCGGATTCATTTAAGTGGAGTGACTTGAGTGTCGGTTTACGTTTGAAATTATCCAAGAGTTATACGTTGAACTTGAATGGTCAGTTCGATACCTATACGTACGATGAGAATGGGCATCGTGTCGATATTCCCCGTTGGAAAGCAGGCAAGGGTATTGGCCGTTTGAGAGGGACTAGCACCAGTTTTTCTTATACATTTAATAATGATACGTTCAAGAAGTTGTTTGGAGGAGGTGATAGCTCATCGGATAAATCCGGGAATCAATCGGCTTCCACGGATCCGAATGCAGATCCGGATGGATTGAACCCGGATGGAGAAGGAGAGGGCGAGAATAAGGAAAGTGGTGGCCGTCTGTTGGGCAAAAAGAAAGAGACCGGTGAGACAGATGCCGATGGCTATTTAATTTCCAAGATTCCTTGGAGCCTCTCGTTTAGTTATGGTTTGAGCTTGCGGTATGGTGATTTTAATCGTTCTAAACTGGAGTATGATTACGCCTTGACTCACTCTTTGAGCTTTAACGGAAATATCCAGCCGACAAAGAACTGGCGTTTTAACTTTAACGCTACTTATGATTTTGACGCTAAGAAGATTTCTTATATGACTTGTAACGTAACTCGTAACTTGCACTGTTGGCAAATGACGGCTAGTTTCGTTCCGGTCGGTCCTTATAAATCCTATACATTCAGTATCGCTGTAAGCTCTGCTTTATTGAAAGATTTGAAGTATGATAAGAGAAGTAATTATAGGGATGGACAGCAGTGGTATTAATAATTGAAAATTGAGAATTGAGAATTGAAAATTAAAGTTACACAATCCAATAATTCTCAATTCTCAATTTTTAATTCTCGCCCCATTTGATGGGGGTTTGCCCAGTTGCGATTAAATAATCATTGGCTTTGCTGAAATGCTTGTTTCCGAAGAATCCCCGGTAAGCGGAAAGTGGGGACGGATGAGCTGATTTAAGAACCAGATTACGGGATGAATCGATGAAAGCACCTTTCCTTTGTGCGTAGGAACCCCATAATATGTAAACGATATGGCTTCTTTCAGCCGCCAGACGATGAATAACAGCATCAGTAAAGGTCTCCCAACCTCTATTTTGATGGGAACCGGCTTGATGCGCTCGTACTGTGAGAGTGGCATTTAGCAATAATACGCCTTGATCTGCCCAACGAATCAAATTGCCAGTTGTTGGAACCGGATGCCCTAGATCATCTTGTATTTCTTTGAATATATTGATGAGGGAAGGGGGGAAAGGTACCCCATCCTGCACGGAGAAACAAAGTCCGTGCGCCTGTCCCGGCTCGTGATAAGGATCTTGGCCGAGGATAACGACCTTCACTTTATCGAACGGGCAGTGCTCAAAAGCGTTGAACATATAAGGACCGGGAGGATAAACAGTACCTTGGCGGTATTCTTGTTTAACGAAATCGGTCAATTGCTTGAAATAATCTTTTTCAAACTCGTCGGCTAACCGTTTTTTCCAGCTTTCTTCAATCTTTACATCCATAATATAATAGTTGGCTGTTAACTAAATAAGCATCATTCCAGCCGCACGTGCTTCCTTGCGCATCTCCTCCGGCCAGATACTTGCCTGTATCTCTCCGATATGGGCCTTACGAAGATAGAACATACACAACCGGCTTTGTCCGATACCACCGCCGATACTTTGCGGAAGTTCACCGCTCAAGAGGCGTTTGTGGAAATATAGTTCCTTTTTCTCCCCGGCTTTGCAAATATCCAACTGGCGTAGCAAGGCTTCCTTATTGACGCGGATACCCATAGAGGATAGTTCCATAGAACGGTTTAGTACATCATCCCAAACCAATAAATCCCCGTTCAATCCGGTTTGTCCGTTCTCGGCGATCGTAGACCAATCATCGTAGTCCGGAGCACGTCCGTCATGCTTCTCCCCATTGCTTAGCGAGCATCCGATACCGATAATGAATACGGCCCCGTATTCCTTGGTGATAGCGTCTTCCCGCTCTTTCGGTGTAAAGGTAGGATATTTTTGTAACAAATCCTCGGAATGGATGAAATGAATCTGTTGGGGGAGCGTCGGGCGGATTTGAGGAAACATCTCGTAAACTAAATATTCGGTACGGACCATAGCGGCATATATGCGACGGACGATTTCCTTGAGGAAATCGATATTACGTTCGCTTTCGCTCATTACACGTTCCCAGTCCCATTGGTCCACGTATAAAGAGTGTAAATTACCTAGCTCCTCGTCTGAGCGGATGGCGTTCATGTCGGTGTAAATACCGTAACCTTCTTCAATGTGATAATCGGCGAGTGTCAGTCGTTTCCATTTGGCGAGTGAGTGTACGATCTCTGCTTTAGAGTCGTTTAAATCCTTGATAGGAAAAGTGACGGCTCGCTCGGTCCCGTTAAGATCATCATTGATACCCATGCCCTTAAGTACGAATAAAGGTGCGGTTACGCGCCTTAGGCGTAGCTCGGATGAGAGGTTTTGCTGGAAAAAGTCCTTGATCTTCTTGATTCCCATTTCAGTCTGGGATAAGTTAAGTAAGGCTTTATACCCTGCGGGTTTAATAAGATAGCTCATATACTTGTTGTACTTTGTGTTTGTGAAATATGTGCGGCAAAGATAATGATTAATGGCAAAATAACAAGAATGTGATCGCTTTTATTTGCAAAATGGCAGAATAAGCAGAATACTTATATGCAAAATATCAAAAATAAAATATTTCTTTCCTGTATTTGCTAAACTAAGATATTATATGTACTTTTGCGCAGTCTTTGGCTCGGTAGCTTAGTTGAATAGAGCGTCAGATTCCGGTTCTGAAGGTCGTGGGTTTGAGTCCCACCCGGGTCACAAAAAATCCTTGGTAATCAATTGATTACTGAGGATTTTTTCTTTTTATGACTCTTTGATAAGGCTCCAATTCTGTGCAGATTCTACTAATATAGCTTAGTTGTTGACCTATTGTTGACCCCTAAATTGTAGAATTAAAATGTTGACAATCAAGGCAGAAGTCCAAAGGGACAAACAGAGAAATGACGGAAGTTACAATGTGAAGATTCGTTTTACTTATGAGAGAAAGGTTAGAAGGCTGTCTTCAAGTCTGTTCGTAACAGCTAAAGATCTTACTAAGTCCTTATCCTTTAAAGATGGTACTCCCATCAAAAGGGAGATTGATGATCTGGTTCGTTATTATCAGGACAAGTGTGCTCACTTTCAAATAGAATCGAAGTGTTACACTTTAGATGAAATTATTAATTGTTTAGACGAGGAACGTGAGAGGAATAGGAGTGTAGATTTTATTCAGTTTGCTAGAGAGTGGATTGCAAATACAGAAGTTAAAGGAGTAAAGAACTACAAAAGTGCTGTGAATACCCTAATTCGTTATGTCAATAAAGAACATCTGAATGTGAATGATATTACTGTAACCTTCTTAAATGGATTCATTAAATTTTTAAATAAAGAGAGGGAGGCTAGAATCGAGGTATTACGTTGTTCTGGTAAACGAATACCTTCTAACAGATCAGCTTCTCTTTATATAAGTAGTGTTAGGCATTTGTTTAATGAGGCTAAGAGGTTTTATAATGATTATGACAGGAATATCATCCTCATACCTAATTCTCCTTTTGAAAATTTTAAAGTACCAAAGCAAGAAGTTACACGTAAGAGAGCTATTACCCCTGTTTTATTAAAGAAGATATGGGAATTGCCCTATAGGTACACGGTTAAAGGTAATGAGGCGATTTGCCGTTATAATTTAGCGAAAGATTGTTTTATGCTTTCATTTTGTTTAATAGGAATGAATTCCGTGGACTTATTTAATGCTGCTACAAGGATTGAAGATACAATAGTTTACAATAGAACGAAGACAAAGGCACGTAGAGATGATGATGCTAAGATGATGGTTGATATTCCTATAATTATTAGATCTATAGTAAATAAATATAGTGATTGTACTGGCAAACGACTATTCAATTTTTATTTAAACTATGCGGATGAATCAACTTTTAATAAAGCCATCAATTGTGGGTTGAAGGAATTGGGGAAGGAATTAGGTGTTGAAGATTTGGAATTTTATGCGGCCCGTCACTCTTGGGCTACTATAGCCCTGAATAAGGTAGGCATAGATAAATATACTGTGCATGCAGCGTTGAATCATCTTGATGAAAGCATGAAGGTTACAGATATCTACATCGAGCGTGACTTCGTAAATGAAAATAAAGCTAATTTGAAAGTGATAGAATATGTTTTGGGTTGATGGATAAGGTAAATCCCCACTTGCAGTAATGTAGGTGGGGATAACTTGTCTATCTTTGTTGTCCTAACGTTTATATTAATGGAATTAACAGAAGATAAATTAGAATACATTGCTTTCGTTGCAAGAAGAATATTGTTGATGGCAGATTGATTTACACCAGACATAAGACCGGTAAGTTAATCAAAGCTCCCTTGCAACCGCAGGCCGTGGATCTGATCGAGAAATACAGTATCAAAGACAATACTTACCTGTTCCCTATTCTATCTAATTTTCACAAGACTGAATTGCAAAGAGCGAACAGGGTACATAAGGTAATCTCCAAGGTGAACGAACGCTTGAAAGAGATTGGCAAGGCATTGGATATTCCAATTGACCTTACGACCTATGTCGCACGCCACAGTTAAGCAACCGTAATGAAAAGGGCTGGTGTGCCTACCTCAATCATTCGTGAGTTGATGGGGCATAGTTCAGAAAGCGTAACTCAAATCTATCTGGATAGCTTCGACAATGAACAGATGGACGAGGCGATGAGGAATTAGCTCTAAATTATCATGGATTAGCTTGCTTATCTCGAAATTCTTCATACATTTGCCCCAATCTTACAAACGAGGTAAGGGAAAAGGATTAAGAACAAGGAATAATCTCCTGTTCATCACATGGCCTACGTGACAGTGCAGTATCAAAAACGATACCAAGAAAGATGGCCTTCTACAAGAAGCCTAACAGCAATAATTCTACCATAGGTAGCGGCTTCTGCAACTAAGTTACCGGGATATACTTCCCGCACTTACGTTAGACATATTACTCTTGCATCTTTATACATGGATGTAATGTGTCTATTTGTAACTATAACTTAGTCGCAGGAGCTTTTTTTGTCTTCAATCCAATTGTTAAACATTCAAACTTCGATTAAATGAACAAGAAGTTTCTGTTTTCCCGGACAATTGGCATGAGCTACCTATCGGGACTTACCAGCAAGGTAAGAGTAATCCGGCTCGCAGAGTTAATAACAATATATGCGTCTGCATCCCCAATTCCGGGAGAGGTACGAAATCCGTACCGACCATATATAAGCGATTTTACTCAAGTTTCTTACCCATTAATCCCGTCTTGCCATGAGTGAACAGAATGGATTTAAAGGGTTGGAGGTTGTCGAACTGAACATTTCCAAAGGCGAATACCTGTCAGAAGCCTTAAAAAGACAAGGCTACCCCATGCTGCCGAGCAATGCCATTATTAATAAGGTAATGACAGGTACGGGAGCTACTTACATGGAATTGAACGCGAAGTTAAGTCCAAGAAACTCTATCGTGATTGAGCCGTTCAAATCTTCGGTGGAGAACAAGGTACTGACCTTTAATGAAGCTCAAGGGGTGTTCAAAGAAGTGACCGTCAAGAAACTGATCGCTTACCTCAAGAACCCCAACATCAAGTACAAAAAGATCATAACCACCCCCGAAGGGTTTCAGAGCAAAGTCTTGAAGGTGGCAAAGGACTTGGGCTTGAATATTTATAAGGAGTTCTTCTGCCTGTTCGATGAATCCGAGCACTTGACAGAAGATACAGGCTATCGTAGAAGCATATCCGCCCCAATGAAGGAGTTCTTCAAATTCGAGGGAAAGGCTGTCGTGTCTGCCACTCCGTTAAAGCCGAGCAAGTACACCTTAACACTGTTCTTGCGTCACCAATTCAAGTGGGTAGAAATTAAGCCCGACTATGACTATCGGGAGGATATGACTTTGATAACAACCCGTAGCTTTTACAGTCGGGTGAAGCAGGAAGTAAAAAGGCTGTTGGATAACGGTTCTCCCCATGTGTGCATCTTCTATAAGACAACAGAGGGAATCTGTAGCATCGTGGAATCATTGCTGCATGACGGAATAATAAAAGAGGACGACTACAAGGTCTTCTGCTCAAAGGACAGTGCCGACAAGCTAAAGAGCCGCTTCTTGGAACATAGTACGGATAAGCTGGAACTTCCTCTAAGAAGGGTGAATCTGTTTACATCGAGGTTCTTCCCGTCAATAGACATCAATCTGAAAGAACTTTGCGATGTGCTGATACTGTCGAACTACGATCATGTGAAGCACACCCTAATCAATCCGTTCACCGAAGCCATCCAGTGTCAAGGCAGATTTAGGCATGTGTTCCCCAACGGGAAGAGATATAACTCTCTTACGGTTATAGCTTCAATTCCTAACGAGCTTGAAGTTAAACCCGAAGAAGAAATATATAAAGACATCGAGGCGAGAATCAAATGTTACCGAGCCATTCAGCAGGAAGGGATAAAAGCTGATGATCCCACATATTATGATAAGGAATTAAAACGGCTACGGCTGAATGAGGTCTTAAATTCCGAGCGGAACAGATTTGACAGGTTCTCCATAGAGCAACTATTACTTGACGAGCAGGTGAAAGGATATTATCTCTCACCCAATGCACTTAGACAGGCATACGAAGATACAGGATATTTCAATGTGGACTTCCAACCCGAAGATGAAGCGGTCGGTGAAGATGACATTTACAGAATTAAAGCCGCTAAAGCGAAGGATAAATACCAGCTTATTGTATCCACATTAGAAGCGACAAAAGACAATGCCGAGGCGATACGGTTCGTCCGGGCACAATGCGTGGAGGAAGAATGGCTTATCAACGCCTTCTTCAAGTTAGGGAAGGAGGTTATCGAACAACAACAGTACGGTAAGACTGCGATCAAGAAACTATTGAAACAGACCGAGGAGGAAGAAGCCCTACAACGAAGATTCAGCCCGGAGTTTCTTCATGATATGATCAGAGAGTTCGAGTCAGAAACAGGTAACGATTTATATATTCCCGTAAAGAATGTGCTTGACAGGATTGGATACCTGTTGGACTGTTACGGAATAACCTACTCCCGATATGGAGACGGCAAGAAAGATGCAATGTGCAAGTTGTCCGAAGCTCTCATCAAGGAATATTTCGATCCGAGGCGTAGTAACCGGGAGGGTGAGGCCAAGGTCAAGTTTGTTCGGTTTAAAGAGGAGTTGTTTAAACGGAAGGACTGTGAGGAACATATAATACCTAATGTTCTCCCCGGTTGATCCCACCCCTCATTTACTCCCCCCATGCTTGCCAGAAGGAAAATCAAAATTCAGACAGGCATGGGGGTACACCATCAATCACAAATAAAATTATACTCACCAACCAACTCCCCAATCTCCAACTGAGCGAATCTGTAAAAGGTAACACTAAATAGCCCTATATGTAAAATATCCTAATGATATAACACTTATAGTCATTTAGCAAGTAGTAATGAAGTCCTAAATTGTAAACTGAGCGATCCGTTTCATTTAGGACTTCATTCACATACTTGCCAATCAATCAATAATCACTTAATTCAATTACATTATGAGTACATTACAGATCATGCCGTTTGAGGCAAGAGAGAGAAGGTTTCAGAGTTTACAATCAGCAGCGGAGGAAGCTACTTTGCTAGTGCCCAAGCACAAGAATGTCCTACACTTCATTGAGAGTAACACGCAGGAAGCAACCATCAATCACCTAAAGAACGATTGCATTGTTCCAGTCTTCAGCAAGGATAACGAGCTTACTGTTTCACACGCTGCATTCATTGAGACAGTAGGTGAAGCAGTCCAGAATTTCTTTAGCGGTGAACGGATTGAACAACCAGACATTCGTGTGTCCCATATTATTAAAGGTAGAGTACCATCTGCCATTCATAAGCGAGCAAGCCAATTACAGGATAGTGATCGTACGATCTACTACGAGCGTTGCGCATTCGCTTATGAAGTTCCATCCATTCAGTAGATCGTTGAAGGGAATAAGCTCAATCTTACTGTTACAGGTGTGCGGGCCTTCAACAGAGAGAACCTATATTCACGTAAGACAGTGGAAAGGTTCAGCATTGGAATTGGATTCAAGAACCTTGTTTGCTGTAACCTCTGTCTGTTCACAGACGGATTGAAGAACGATATTAGGGTTAGTGATACGACCCAGCTATTCAAAGAAGCGTTAGAGTTGTTCCAGCAGTACAACCCAAGTCGCCACCTTCAACTCATGCGTGAATTTGGTAATCATTCACTTACACAGCACCAATTCGCACAGATATTGGGTAAAATGCGATTATATCAAAGTCTACCTTCTATCAACCAGCGTAAACTTCCACCCATGTTAATGACGGATAGTCAGATTAACCAAGTGGCAAGGGCTTATGTGAATGATGAAAATTTCTACGGATATGGCAGGGAATTATCGATGTGGCGGTTCTACAACTTACTTACAGGAAGTAACAAATCAAGCTATATTGATACTTATTTGGACAGAGCGTTAAACGCTACTGATATTGCACAAGGCATAACATCAGCACTGCAAGGTGATGATGCTTATAGATGGTTTATTGATTGAGAGAGGAAGGGGCATCTATTTACTTAGGTGTCCTTCCTTTTGTCTAATAATTAACTAATTAAACTTGCAAGTACGTAAATAAGTACATATATTTGCAGTAAATAAAAGGAGGACTTATGAGAACAGCTAATTATACTGATTTAAGAGCAAATCTTAAAGGTTATATTGACTCTGTAATTGATGATTGTGAAACTGTAATCGTCAACCGTGGTAAGGGAAGCGGAGTAGTGATGATTTCCCTTGATGAATACAATTCATTAAAGGAGACAGAATATATCATGTCGTCACCTGACACAATGGGCGCTATTCGTAAAGGAGAGGAAGATATTAAGAATGGTAATGCCATCGCCCAGAATGAAGGAGAAAGCATTGATGATTTCTTAAATCGGGTAGCATGTACAGAATAATATTGTCAGACCAAGCACGTAAGGATTATCAATACTTCTTACGAAGTGGCAATACAGCTATCATAGATAAAATTAAAGCTTTATTGAATGATATAGCTGAACACCCTTATGCTGGGATTGGAAAACCTGAACCTCTTAAATATGAGTTGGCAGGTAAATGGTCAAGACGGATTAATTCAGAGCACCGTCTCATTTACTCTGTACATGACGATATGATAGAGGTCTCCATCTTCTCAATGAGACACCATTACTCCAAGAAGTAGTACCACTACATACAATTTACTAATTGAAAGGGCATCTATTAAGTTAGGTGTCCTTTCTTTATATCTACTAACTATTTAAAGATTACATCTTATGAATACCAAAGACATTGATAATGCGATTAATCACATTATATCATTACAGGAAAAGCTATCCACCTGTGAGAACAATCTCCAATACATCAAGCGGTTGCAAGCATTGAAATACTGGCTGCATAAGTTTGACAGTTTATTGGATAGAACCAGCAGACTAAATGGTGAATATGCAGCGATACATGAAAGTTACTTCCATGCCTGTGCTGGATTTTCATTCTATGACAGGGTTTATCATTCCATCTTATCATACCAATATGGAGATAGACCGTTCTAATTCAGTTGGGCATCCTCATTTGGGTGTCCAACTTACATAAGCTGAACGAACATTCAGCGTTTGTAACCCACTATTAATAAATGTAAATTATGAAGACATACATAGCATATTTAAGGCAATCCACCATGAAGCAACAGCTATCAGGTTTAGGTGTGGAAGCCCAAAGAGAAATCATACATAACCATGTAAAGAATAAACCCATACTTGCTGAATACATTGAAACGGAGAGCGGCAAGAAGTCTAACAGACCTCAACTTCTCGCAGCTTTGGCAATGTGCAGGAAGACTAACTCTGTTCTGATTGTCGCTAAACTGGATAGGTTGTCAAGGAACGTAGCATTTACATCTAAACTTCTGGAATCAGATGTTGAGATTGTCTTCTGTGACTTTCCACAAGCTAATAGGCTAATTCTACATATTATATCATCCATCGCAGAATACGAAGCGGGGTTAATTAGTCAGAGAACCAAGTAATCATTACAGGCTAAGAAAGCAAGAGGAATCAAGTTAGGAAAGTCTGATAACTTGATGAACAAGTTTGAGCAAGCTATCTACAATAGCTCCCGTACCAATAAGGCTAAAGCTGAAAACAATCCCAATAATATGAGGGCAATCGCATTGCTACGGTCACTGTCAATGCAGGGTAAGTCACTCTCTGAAATGACTGACTTGTTGAATGAGCAAGGCTTCGTAACATCTAAGGGCTGCCAATTCCAGATAACCCAAGTTAAGAGGTTACTTGTCAGAGTAGGGTTAATATCGTGAAATCACTTTGAAAGGTAGGACAAATCCAGAGCAAGGTTAGCTTTATATACCCCAATCTAAGTTTGTCCTACCCTAAATTTCAAACGGAGAAGTAAGCATCTACACCTTATATATATGGTACATCTAAAATATTAAGTTGAGAAGCATCTAAAATCAATTCTTCACAGTTTGGCATTTCAGCCCTATACTATATAGTCAATTACACCAATTCCAAGAATCCATATACATCTAAAGTCTTAAAACTTATGTCGAAGATAGCCCATTGTAAATCACCAACAATATGTTGACATGATGATGAAAATTCAAGGCGGGTATGGAAGTTGAGAATTTGACTCTTATATGGGGAGAGTAAGATTTCATACCTGTCCCAGATATATGACTTTAGGCTTATCTCTGATTTTTAATGAACAATAGTTCTTGCCAATTCAAACGATTTAGTAACTTTGCATTGTAATCCTTCACTCCTAAAGCGTTAGGTCACTGAACGGAGGACATTATAAGTTAACAGAGCGTACTGAAATTAACCCATTGTGAAACTGGACATTTCTATGATTGGAGTTAATGAGCAAGAGCGCTCACGTCAATGTTATATACCTATCTCATAAGGTAGTCTATATATCGTTTGGCGTGGGCTATTGTTTATTATCCAATCAGGGCAGTCCAGAACTCTTAGAAATAAGAGTGCCTCACAATGGTAATATTCAATAGTTTCCACGCCTTCTTTGTGTTTAATAGCTTACTGAAGGGAACAGGTAAGTAACTTTAAATTTAACCTTATGGGGTTGTTCACACTAGTAGACAGGATTTCCTTACTCCGTGATTGTAGAGCCATTATGAAGCTGATGGTGAAATTGCAAAGGTGTCCTAAGCCAGACAAGGCGGAACTGTGTCTTGAAGTAGAAAGAAGGTTACAGACCTTATCAAGTAAAGGGGCTAAGATGCCAGATGCGGCATTTACTATTATCATACCTATTCAAGGCAGGGATAATAACCTATTTTCTTTCATGCAAGTGGTGAAGGAAGAACTATATTCATTCAAGAATTAACAATTAGTCAAAGTTAAACAGACGTGGCAACAATTAAATGTTGTAGTTCCTCACGTTCTTACATTTAATAGCTTACCAGAGGGAATAGGTGAGCATGATTTTAATATCTAAAAAGAAATATTATGTTTGAATACTACTACATTACAATCGTAAAAGAGAACGCGAAGCTAGCTATTAAGATGAAGATTTTGACATATCAAGGAGAAAGATATGTAGAGACCTCACGTTTAAGACCTAATTTACCCAACATCAACCAAGAGGCAGCTACTACAATAAGTGAATTTTATAATGACATTGATTTCCAAGTTGCAAGAATTAACTCCCAAGATTGGGCATTGGATGCTACTAGCTTTGATGATGCATTATATCATGCGATAGATAATCACATTAGAATACATAATCGTTTATTTGTTAACGACTTATTAGCATATATAGATGTTAATTTTCATATCTTAGAAGCTTGCAACGCCTTTAATGAAGAGCAATTAAGAAACATATACTCTATTAGAAAAAATAAAGCTACAAATAAATACTTAAAATACATAATACATACGATTGATAAATAATAAATGTTCAAAACACCTTATACATATCAACAATGTTTATCCACATATCTTATATGGATAGCATCCTGCATAGATAAAGAACAGAAGGATTACTATCAAGAGTGTACAAGTTTTGAAATTTGGTACGATAGGCATAGGGGAAATAGAATTCAGATAATCTTCTTTAAGAACCATGAAGATTATCTTTATATACTGGAACATTCAACATTTGCATGGAGAGTTGACGTACACTATCAATTCTGTAGAATATATCGTTATCCTTTAGGATGTACGAGAGAACAAATTATTGATATAATAATTAAAGCGATTATCAATATTTACAAGAACGGAGATATCCCTAAAACAATATAAATTAATTAATAATATACAATGAATAATTTAGATTTATTCTGGAATTGGTTCAATGCAGACTGTGAAGACATGGGCATTCAATATACCCAGACGGAGCAACAGGCCAATAATAATATCTTGATAAAGATAGTACCTACAACAATGTCAAGTGGTTTATATCAGCTCAATCTATTTCTTAAAAGTGATAGAGTTCCATTTGCAGTTAAATGCTATGGGCGTCACGAGTACATTGAATCTTTACTAAATACAACATCTACATTTAGACGATATTATGGAATTCCTATACTTTCTATCACGGTAGATTCCGATGAATATCCAAGAGAACTAACTATTACTTTTTAGACTGGTGAATTAACGACAGTTGAAATTAAGTAAATTATAGATACATATAATTAAAATTTAAAAGAATGAGAACATTTAGAATTTTAGCAGCCCTTATGATGGCTGTTGTGTGTGTGGGTCTATCATCTTGTAGCAAGGATGATGATGAGAAAATTGGTTCAACGGATAATATAGTTGGAGTTTGGACTATCACTTCTGATGAAGGATGGGAACTTCATGAGGGTGAAAAAGATGAATGGAAAGATGAAGATTCAGACCACTTTCTTAAGTTTTATAAAGATGGTACTGGAACTCATGCGGATGACCAAGAGTTTAATCCGTTCACATGGTACATAGACAATAATATTTTGACTCTCAATCCTACAACATCATATTATGATGAAGAGGTTTGGACTATAAAATCATTAAATGCTAATACATTAGTACTTGAAATGTCTGGTACAGACTTCTACAACAAACTGACTTGTAAAAAGAAATAAAGTTTAGACATTACAAAGAAGGCTGCATTGATTACTCTTTGCAGCCTTTCTTAATTAATCTCACACAAACATCTTAGGTTGAGAGCTAATCAGATATACTAATTGACTAACTGATTAATTACTACAAATTTAGTCAATTCAAAGTAGTCCACCAAACTAAATATCATACGATATTAAGCTAAATCAGACTGTCTGACAGAGGATTAGATTGAAGACATAGAATTGAACCAACCGGTGTGAAGTGGGCTGTTAATGGCTAAATGGCATGAGGTGCAGAATTACTAAATATTAGTTCATATATGGGATGAATGGATTTCATACCTCTTTAAAGAATTGTGTTTGAGAGAACTCTTATGCAGTTTCTTATACTCTCTCTTCACTATTACAGTAATACAGACCAAAGATTAATACACTATGCAAGATTTCACAACCAGACTTGAAGATACTTCTTACGAATTAATGCTATTTACATATGACACGATCTGAATTACCTAACAATTCACTCAAGACAGATTCTCTAACCCCTAATGCTCCGTTTCATTATGTCGTAGCTGGAAGCCAAGGTATTATGTTAGCAGCAGCTACAATGCTACTCCTATATATCATTATAGTTGTGGTAGGATTGATATGTGGTTTGGGATGGGGAAGTTTACTCTTGCCAATTCTTGTTTACCATCTACTATTAGGTATCGCTGTGGCTGCGTTATGGACTTATAATAAGCTCATTTCATAGTGTGTGAATTAGAGTATCCTACATATTAATCTCTACTTGTACAGTCTAATTTACATTGGTTGATTTCGTTATGAGTGGAATATTTAGTAAATTTGCATCATAGTTCAATGTTGACCTATAGTTGACCTCTGAACTTATATAGAGATAATTAAAGTGTTGATAACAAGGTAGCTTAGTGAATGGAGCGTCAGATTCCGGTTCTGAAGGTCGTGGGTTTGAGTCCCACCCGGGTCACGAAGGAAAGGAAGTCTCTTTGATTGAAAAATCAAGGGGGCTTTTTTAGTTTAGCCCCGATTATAAACGGATATTTACTGAACTAACCCTAACTTGATTTTGTTTTATAATCAAAAAGACAGAATGATAAGATTAAAAACAGAAGAGTATGTCAGTAATTTACAAATTTCTTTTTCCAATGAAGCCGGATGGAACGGCTATTTCATTACTATTGTTGGCGCTTCGTTTGCTTTTCGGTGGATTACTATTATCTCATGGGATGCAAAAGTGGACAAATTTCGATAGTATGTCGGCCTCATTTCCTGATCCGTTAGGTGTAGGGCATTCAATATCTTTGGGCCTTGCGATATTTGGGGAGCTTGCTTGTTCCATCGGTTTTATATTCGGGGCCCTTTATCGGCTTGCGATGATCCCCATGATTTTTACCATGGGAATGGCTTTTTTCGTCATCCATGGGAATGACCCATTTTCTTTGAAAGAGTTAGCATTCATTTATTTGGTGGTTTTTATCCTGATGTATATAACGGGACCCGGAAAATTCTCGTTAGATCGTCTGATAGCTGTTCCTCTGTCTCGAAAGCAGAAGTAAGCGTGAATGTGCGGTTGAGGATAAATAAAAAAGTCTGTTAATCATTAGATTAACAGACTCTATTTTCTGTGGGCGTTGACGGATTCGAACCGCCGACCCTCTGCTTGTAAGGCAGATGCTCTGAACCAGCTGAGCTAAACGCCCGAAGTTCTTTCGGTATAATAATAAATTAAAAGTGGGCGTTGACGGATTCGAACCGCCGACCCTCTGCTTGTAAGGCAGATGCTCTGAACCAGCTGAGCTAAACGCCCGA
>NZ_CAXSNO010000007.1:127794-340148 GCF_964238835.1 Parabacteroides sp. 20_3
GAAAATCTTTCGGTGAAATAATAAATTTAAAGGTGGGCGTTGACGGATTCGAACCGCCGACCCTCTGCTTGTAAGGCAGATGCTCTGAACCAGCTGAGCTAAACGCCCTTTAAACTTATTTTTCGTTCGCTTTATCTCTCTAAAGCGCTGCAAAGATACGGCTTTTTTTATTACCACCAAACTTTTTGACGAAAAAATGTGGATGAATATGAATTTTGTTTGGATGTGGCTACGTAAGTGTCTGATGGTCCTAAAAACGGGGCATTTAGTTAAAAATAACGATTGCTTACCTTATTATTCAATGGAAAAGACTTAACTTTGCGACTCTATATTAATAATGTATATGGTATTATCGACACTGACTGCTATTTCGCCCGTGGATGGGCGATACAGGAATAAGGCTGAGAATCTGGCGGCTTATTTTTCAGAATACGCACTTATCAAGTATAGGGTGCGAGTTGAGATCGAGTATTTTATTACTCTATCTGAGTTTCTTCCGCAATTAAGCGAGTTAAATGCGGCGGAAGTAAAAAAGGGGCTCCGGAAGATTTATCAGGAGTTTACGGAGGAGGACGCTTTACGAGTGAAGGAGATCGAGAGCGTGACAAACCACGATGTGAAAGCGGTGGAGTACTTTATTAAGGAAAAAACAAATCATTTCCTTGCGGAGAAATACCACGAGTTTATTCATTTTGGATTGACTTCTCAGGATATTAATAACACATCTGTGCCTTTATCGATCAAGGATGCTTTGCAAGAGGTGTATTATCCGGGTTTGGAAGAGGTGATTGGCGCCTTGAAAAAATACGCCGAGGAATGGATGGATATCCCGATGTTGGCTAAGACACATGGGCAACCGGCATCTCCGACTCGTTTGGGTAAGGAGGTGATGGTCTTTGTTTACCGTTTAGAGCAACAGTTGGCATTGTTAAAGGCCGTTCCTATCTCCGCTAAATTCGGTGGCGCTACAGGAAACTTCAATGCGCATCATGTAGCGTATCCGGAATATGATTGGAGGGCATTCGGTAATAAGTTCGTTAGTGAGGTGTTAGGCTTGAAACGTGAGGAGTGGACTACCCAGATCTCTAATTATGATAATCTGGCAGCGATCTTCGATGGCTTGAAGCGTATCAATACGATCTTGATCGACTTGAATCGTGACTTCTGGCAATATATCTCCATGGAGTATTTCAAGCAAAAGATCAAGGCGGGTGAGATCGGTTCGTCTGCTATGCCACATAAGGTGAACCCGATTGATTTCGAGAACGCTGAGGGTAATCTAGGGATCGCTAACGCTATTTTAGAGCATTTGGCTACGAAATTGCCGGTATCTCGTTTACAAAGAGACTTGACGGATTCTACCGTGTTGAGAAACGTAGGCGTGCCTTTGGCACATATAGAAATTGCCTTCAAGAGCTTAACAAAAGGCTTGGGTAAATTGTTATTGAACGAGAGCGCCCTAAGTAGGGATTTGAATAATTGCTGGGCAGTGGTAGCCGAGGGTATCCAGACGGTCTTACGCCGTGAGGGTTATCCGAAGCCTTACGAGGCATTAAAAGCTTTGACACGTACGAACCAGACTGTTACGGAGCAATCTATCAAGGAGTTTATCGAAACCTTGAATGTTAGCGACCGGATTAAAGATGAATTAAGGGCTATAACGCCTCATAATTATACAGGAATTTAGTGATAATACAGGTAGCCGTGAGGCTACCAAGTTTTTAACCATTGTTTAATTTATAACAAATGAGTACAGAAGAAAGAGATGAATCTCAACCGCGTCCAAAAAAAGTGATACCAAGTATCAGACGGGAAAACACAGACCAAGAAGGTGAAAGAAGACCTTACAATCAGGGTTATAATAAACCTGAGGGTAGCTATGAACGTAGACCGTATCGGTCTTATGGAGAAAATAACCGTCCTTCATACGGGGATCGTCCGAGCCGTCCGCGTTCTTACGATAATAACCGTGAAGGCGGGTATGGCAACAACCGTGAGGGGGGCTATGGTAATAGTCGTCCATCTTATGGCAACAATCGCGAAGGTGGGTATGGAAATAATCGCCCGTCTTATGGCAACAACCGTGAAGGTGGCTACAACAGCGGCCGCTCGTCTTATGGAAATAACCGCCCGTCATATGGGAATGGAGGAGGGCAATACAATCGTCCGTCTCGTCCTAATTATGATGGACCGGCAAAGGCTTATTCCGCTAGTCCTTCCGGAGAGGGAATGTCTGCGGATGGTATGAAGAAAAGAAGACCTAGAGTAGGTGATACCCGGGTTGATTACAATGATTCACGTTCAAGCGGCGGGGACGGTTACGCACCCAGACGTTCGTATGGTAACGATAACTCTTATGGCGGTAATCGTCAAGGGGGTGGTGGATATGGAAATAATCGCCGTCCTTCTTACAATAATAATCGCCGTCCCGGTGGAGGAGGTGGCTTCCAAAGATCGCAGGGATACAACGTTCGTCCGAAACAGATCAAGTATAAGGAAGTCTTGGCGGATCCAAACGAACCGATTCGTTTGAACAAATTCTTATCTAACGCTGGTGTTTGTTCTCGTCGTGAGGCTGATGAGTTTATCCAGAAAGGAGCTGTTAAGGTAAACGATGTCGTGGTAACGGAATTGGGTACTAAGATTACTCGTCAAGATGTTGTTACATTTAACGAGAAGCCGGTTCAGATCGAGAGCAAAGTATATATTGTATTAAACAAGCCGAAGAATTGCGTAACGACTTCTGATGATCCTCAAGAACGCCTGACGGTAATGGATTTGGTGAAGAACGCCTGCCAAGAACGTATTTATCCGGTAGGCCGTTTGGACCGAAATACGACAGGAGTCTTGTTGTTGACGAACGATGGTGATTTAGCTTCTAAATTGACTCACCCATCTTTCAAGAAGAAGAAGATCTACCATGTGTGGTTGGATAAGAACGTGGCTATCGAGGATATGGAGAAAATCGCCAACGGCCTTGAGCTTGAGGATGGAGAGATCCATGCGGACGCTATCAGCTATGCTAGCGAGGACGATAAGAGCCAAGTGGGTATAGAGATCCATTCCGGCCGTAACCGTATCGTGCGCCGTATTTTCGAATCGTTGGGATATCATGTGACGAAATTGGATCGTGTTTATTTCGCCGGTTTGACTAAGAAGAACTTAGGCCGCGGTAAATGGCGTTACTTAAATGAAAGGGAAGTGAACGCTCTTAGGATGGGAGCTTTCGAATAACAAAAAACGATACAGATGGAAACAATTAAACGAACAAAAATTGTAGACGTGCTGAAAAGCGACGCTTTCGGTACTACCGTGAATGTGAAAGGATGGGTACGTACCCGCCGTGGTAGCAAACAGGTGAATTTTATCGCCTTGAATGACGGTTCTACAATTAATAATGTTCAGATCGTTGTGGATGTAGATAAATTGGGTGATGAGTTCTTGAAACCGATTACCACGGGAGCTAGTATCAGCGTAAATGGTATCTTGACACAATCCCAAGGTAAGGGGCAAAATGTGGAGATACAGGCTACCGAGATTGAGATCTTCGGTACGGCTGATCCAGCTACTTATCCATTGCAGAAAAAAGGACACTCCATGGAGTTTTTGCGTGAGATCGCTCATTTGCGTCCTCGTACGAATACATTTGGAGCGGTATTCCGTATTCGTCATAATATGGCTTACGCTATCCATAAGTTTTTCCATGATAGAGGCTTTTTCTATTTCCATACGCCGATCATCACGGCTTCCGACTGTGAGGGTGCCGGACAGATGTTCCAAGTTACTACCAAGAATTTGTACGACTTGAAAAAGGATGAGAACGGCTCTATCATTTATGAGGACGACTTCTTCGGCAAGCAGGCTAGCTTGACGGTTTCCGGACAGTTGGAGGGAGAGTTGGCTGCTACAGCCTTGGGACAGATTTATACGTTTGGCCCTACGTTCCGTGCGGAGAACTCAAATACGCCTCGTCATTTGGCGGAATTCTGGATGATTGAGCCGGAAGTCGCTTTTAATGATATCACGGACAATATGGAGTTGGCCGAGGAGTTCATTAAATATTGCGTACAATGGGCGTTGGATAACTGTATGGAGGATATCAAATTCTTGAACGATATGTTCGATAAGGAATTGATCGCTCGTCTGGAAGGGGTCTTGAAAGACTCATTCGTTCGCTTGCCGTACACTGAAGGAATCAAGATATTGGAAGAGGCTGTCGCTAAAGGACATAAATTTGAGTTCCCTGTTTATTGGGGTGTAGATTTGGCTTCCGAGCACGAACGTTTCTTAGTGGAGGATCACTTCAAACGTCCTGTAATTTTAACGGATTACCCGAAAGAGATCAAGGCTTTTTATATGAAGCAAAACGAGGATGGAAAGACGGTACGTGCGATGGACGTATTATTCCCGAAGATCGGAGAGATCATCGGCGGTTCCGAGCGTGAGGCTGACTATGATAAGCTAATGAGTCGTATTGACGAATTGGGCATCCCGATGAAGGATATGTGGTGGTACTTAGATACTCGCCGTTTTGGTACGGTGCCTCACTCTGGTTTCGGTTTGGGCTTTGAGCGTCTTTTGTTGTTCGTTACGGGTATGGGAAATATCCGTGACGTGATACCTTTCCCGCGTACACCGAATAACGCTGAGTTCTAATAGCGCTTAGTGATCATGATAAAAAGGGTTCGTAACCGGTTTCAACCGGATTACGGACCCTTTTCTTATATAGCTTCCTTTGTTTAATCGTCGTCCAGATCAATAGGAATTTGCCTTTTGAATGCCTCCTTAAAGGATATAAGCGATTCGGTGCGAGCCAAGCCCAATGGTTGAAGCTTGTTGTGGATGATGCTTAGCAAATGCTGGTTGTTCTTTGCGTATATTTTTATAAACAGGTCGTATTGCCCCGTTGTATAATGGCATTCCACGACTTCCGGTATCTGCAACAGCGCTTCGGTAACGCTTGGAAATTGTCCGGGAGACTTTAGGAATAACCCCATATATGCGCAAGTTTCATACCCAACTTTTGTGTTATCCACGATGAATTCTGAACCTTTGATAACCCCTAAATTAGTCAGCTTTTGTATGCGTTGATGAATAGCCGCTCCGGATACGTTACATTCCCTCGCTACTTCCAAAAATGGCATACGCGCATTGCCGATGATTAGTTTAAGTATCTTCTCGTCCAGTTCATCTAGTTGATGATGTGCCATATATTCAGTATATTTGTATTACTGTTAGATTATATCTTTCATATTTAATACAAATATAATGATAATCTTATAATCATCTAAAGATTATGGTAGATTATTTTGATTTTGTAAGCATTCTTTATTCAATTATTAAGTATTTTTTTTATGAGCGAAGATCATGTAATAATTAGTAAGCCTGTCCGGGAGATAGCCGATCCTTTATTGGATCTAGTAGAGAAAACATATACTAGTTCTTTCCCTGAGGAAGAACGTCGTGATTTCTCTTTGGTACGTAAGCTTTTGGAGGAAGATAGCCGCTTCGAGATGTATGCCTTGCTACGGGATGGTATTTATGTCGGTTTCATTACCGGATGGCAATTTGAGGGTTTTGTTTATGCGGAGCATTTCGCGATCGACGAGTCCGCTCGTAACGGAGGAATCGGAGCGAAAGCAATGACAAGTTTTTTAGCTCTCCACGAAGATCCGGTTGTCTTAGAGGTAGAGATGCCGACAGAGGAGATGAGTAAACGTAGAATCGGTTTTTATGAACGTCTGGGGTTTGTCTTGGATCACCATGTATATTTCCAACCTCCCTATCGTAAGGGAGAGGCATTTTTAGAAATGCGTTTGATGACTCATGGGGAACTTGATCTTGAGCAATCTTTTGAGCGAGTTAAGACCATTATTCACCAAAACGTTTATGGAGTGGAATAAAAAAGGGGCGGGAAATAAATCCCGCCCCTTTTTATAATGCTATATCTGAATAATTATTACTCTACACGTTGTGCTGCGGAATAACTAATCTTCAATGCGTATGCCTCACGAAGAGCCTGCTTGATATCGGTGATCGTTCCCATCTTGGTCTCTTTATCAGCCTTGATAGAAACTGTCATAAACGGCTGGTCCTCTTCTTTCATACTGGACTTTTCTTGTGCGATATAATCCTGAATTTCCGAAGTCTCTGCAAAAGCGTCATTCAACTGGATACGAGTCTCAGAACCCATCTTCGCTCTCAAATCTCTAGTCGGCTTACCTACATAGATAAATGTAACCAAAGATTTCTTCTCCAATTTTTGAAGCTCTGTAGCTTGTGGAGCATGGAACTCTACTTTCAATGTTACCTCACGCATAGATGTTACCATCATGATGAAGAACAAGAAAGCGAACACCAAGTCAGGTAATGATGATGTATTCAATTCGGGCATTTCACGACCGCCCGCTTTACTAAACTTTCCCATTACTTTTTACCTCCATAATTTTTAGGTTCAGCTTCTGATATCTTTTGCGGATAAATCTGCTGTACAGCTTTTTGTTGTTCTTCGTCCAAATCAGCGAAATTCTTCCCGAATTTTTCCTTAGAAACCTTATTTCTCAATTCGTTATAAGCAGCCGCGATTTCATTCTGCACATCGATATAAGCTTGGTATTCGGTACCACGGTCATTCTGTAAAGAAATTACGTGGTTCTTCGTTACCATCATCTTTCCGAAGAATGGAACATCAGCCTCAACACGTTCAGGCTTATGTTCGTCATTGTAAGGATTATCAATGAACTCTTTGATTCTTTCTTTCAATTGCTTGATATCGACAAATTGATCACCACAGAGAATCTGGTTATTACTGTTGATCAATACAACCAACAAGTTTCTCTTTTTGATGTCAACATCGGTATCGTTCTTCTGATCTTTAGGTACAGGGGGCGGCAAACGTCTTGCCAAACCTTTATCTGTATCCATTGATGTAGTAATAAGGAAGAAGATAAGCAACATGAAAGCGATATCGGCCGAAGAAGAACCATTGATACCCGGTGTCTTTCTTTTCTTACCCATTTCTTTCTTGTTTTATCAGTTCGTTATTACTATTATTTACCCATGATTCTCTTTACAGAACCCCAAACTACACATGCTACGATCAGAACCAAAAGTACGATTGTAGACATGATCCACATGTCTGTGATCTTTAACCAACCCGGAGTATTGTAAACTTGAGAGTCTGCGTTCAAGCCTGCTAAAGGAGTCGCGTCACCCATTGTATAGGTGATGAACAATACGGCTACGAAACAAACTAATACTACCAAAGACATGATAGCTGATTTAGCGTTAGTCTTCAGCAAAGTCAAGAATTGCCAAACCGCAAACAATACTGTACTGATGATTGTCACGAAGAACAATACAGAAGTCCAGTTAATCAATAACCCTGTATAGATGGGTTCTTTCATTTCTGCGGCAGGGTCAACGACTCCACCCGCATAAAACATACCCAGCACAATGATACTGATAATAGAACTTATCAGTAAAGTCCAACTGGATATTTTTCTTATTTTAGTAACTGCCATAATTCGTTATTATTTTTTGAATTTGACGTTGTATTTGATAACCAAGTCAAGCAAAGAGATAGAAGCATCTTCCATCTGGTTCAAAATAGCCTCCAATTTGCTTAACAAATAGTTATAGAATACCTGAAGAATCAAGGCTACGATCAAACCACCTACAGTAGTAATCAAGGCCACTTTCATACCACCTGCTACAACCGTCGGGCTGATATCACCAACTTGCTCGATTTTATCGAACGCCATGATCATACCTACTACAGTACCCAAGAATCCCAAAGACGGAGCCATTGCGATAAACAATGTGATCCAAGACATATTCTTTTCCAAAAGACCGCCTTGAACACCACCGTAAGAAACGATAGATTTCTCTACAACGTCAATACCTTGGTCAATTCTCATCAATCCTTGGTAAGCGATAGAAGCGATAGGGCCTCTTGTGTCGCGAGCGATAGCTTTAGCGCCTTCAACATCACCTTTGTCTAAAGCATCCTCAATACCTTTCAACAGTTTGCTGGAGTTTGTCTCAGCCAAGTTTAAGTAGATAATTCTCTCTAAGCAGAATGCCAAACCGAAAATCAAAGCGATAGCGACCAAACTCATGAAGTCGGCACCACCTTCGATAAACTTTGTCTTTAATGCTTGATACATACCTCCTTCAATTGCTGGAGCCGCATCCTGTGCGAATGCTACGGTAGAAGTTCCAAGGGCACATAAACCCAAGAATGCTTTTGCAAATAACTTTTTCATTGTGTGTTTAATTTTTAAGATTAATAATTCTCTTATTTGTTTTTATTTTATTGTTAATTAATTCATGGTATTCTCCACTGCGGAGAGAGCGGGATTCGAACCCGCGAAACCCTTTAGGGGTTTACACGCTTTCCAGGCGTGCCTCTTCAACCACTCGAGCATCTCTCCAATTATTCGCCTAGCTTCTTCTAAAACGACCGCAAAATACGAAAAAATTCCCATATGCAATCTTTTCAGTGCACAAATCTATAGTTTTTGCTTGACATATACACAATATCCGCGAAATAAATTTTGACTTCATTCGAAAAAAAGTGTCTATATGGGTTTATTTAGGCTTTTAAACAATTCTAATGTGTTTTTTCGAGTAGCGTTTACGGTTTCCTCTAGCGTGAGGCCGAATGTTTCCGCCACTTTCTCGGCCGTCTTCCATATGTAAGTAGGCTCATTCCGTCTACCTCTGTAGGGGACTGGTGAAAGATAGGGGGCATCTGTTTCCAAGAGTATCTTTTCAAGATCCGTTTGCCGGATGACTTCGGACAGTTTTGAATTTTTAAAGGTGACAACCCCGTTTATCCCGATCTTGAAGGTGGGCAGTTTCTTTATTTCTTCCAGCTCTTCCGTTGTGCCGGTAAAACTATGAAATACGCCCTTAAGTCTTTCCGCTCCGACTTTATGTATGCATTCCAGAACTTCCGGATATGCGTCACGGGTATGGATGGCTACGGGCAGGTTCAGATCGATGCTCCAACGCAGTTGTTCCTCGAAAACGATTTGTTGCTCCTTCAAATAAGTCTTATCCCAATATAGATCGATCCCGATTTCACCGATACCGCAATAAGTACGTTTAGATAGATAGGATTCCGTTTGTTTTAGGATATCGATATAATTGCTATCCACACTGGTCGGATGCAATCCCATCATAGGGAAAGCGAACTCTGGGTATCGATCGCATAAATCGTGCATTCTGTCAATCGTCGTCAGGTCTACGTTTGGCAGAAGCAGGGTGTCGATACCTGAGTCTTTTGCTTTTTGAGCCAGTTCGTCTTGCTCCGGATCGAAATCCTCCAGATATAAATGGCAATGTGTGTCTATTAAGCTCATGGATTAGGATTGTCTATGCATTAAATGATCACAAACCTCTTTTAGGATCGTTAATTTTTCGGGGGCGACTTGTAAAGCGTTTAAGTTCTCTACGGATGCGTCGTAATAGGCTTGGATTTTATTTTCTGTTAATTGTTTTAGCTGCAATTCGTTGTAGATAGAGGTGAATGCCTGTATCTTTTGAGCCGGGTCGAATTCTTTTTTATCCATCCAGCTACGGAGAGCTTCCGCTTGTTCTTTATTGGCCAGTCTGAGAGCGTTGATCAATAAGAATGTTTTCTTGTTGCAAAGGATATCGCCGCCAATGTTTTTCCCGAAAGTGGCGGTGTCACCATATACATCTAGTAAATCATCTTGCAGTTGAAACGCTAGACCAATATTAATACCAAACGCATATAAATGGTCTGCGTCTTTCTGTGAGGCACCTCCGAGTAAGGCACCTGTTTTAAGGGCGCAGGCCAGTAGTACGGCTGTCTTTAGCCGGATCATCTCGATGTATTCTTCCTCGCTTACATCCATGCGAGACTCGAATTCCATGTCGAATTGTTGGCCGCCACATATTTCCGCCGCGGTTTGCGTAAATAAATCCAACACTTGTTTGAGGTGACC
This sequence comes from Parabacteroides sp. 20_3, assembly GCF_964238835.1. Lineage (NCBI taxonomy): Bacteria > Pseudomonadati > Bacteroidota > Bacteroidia > Bacteroidales > Tannerellaceae > Parabacteroides > Parabacteroides sp. 20_3. Next base: position 137,772 of record NZ_CAXSNO010000007.1, read on the forward strand.
GTGTTCCGTTGATCCGATTAATAGATAAGCCGCTATTAGCATCGCATCTCCGGAAAGAATCGCCGTATTGGCATTCCATACCTTGTGTACGGTAGGTTTGTTCCTTCTTTTATCAGCTTCATCCATCAGATCGTCGTGCAGCAAGGTGAAGTTATGGAAAACTTCCAGACCTAAAGCGGGCTTGATCGCATTCTCTATACTATTATTATATATATTACATGCCATCAACGTTAACGCCGGACGTATTCTTTTTCCTCCGAGGGACAAGATGTACTCTATCGGCTCGTATAAGCTCTTGGGAGGATTGGTGAATTGTAATTGAGAGATCTCGCTTTCTATTCTTTGAAGTATATTCTCGAATGCTAACATAGCTGTATCAATTAATGGAGTTATGAAATAAAAAAAGGCTGCGAAAATGAAGCAGCCTTTTTGATATGTTTAATGTTATACTATTGCAATCTGAACGTGATAGGCACAGTATACTTAACACGTACTGGTTTACCTCTCTGCTTACCCGGAGTCCATTTAGGCATGGTACCGATCACACGAAGAGCCTCTTTGTCCAATGATGGGTCTACACCACGTAATACCTCAGCGTCTACTACTGATCCGTCTCGGTTAACCACGAATGCGCAGATTACACGACCTTGGATACCGTTTTCCTGTGCGATTACCGGATACTTGATTGATTTAGCGATAAACTTCAGCAATTCTGCGTCTCCACCGGGGAACTTCGGCATTTCTTCTACAACTGTAAAGATCTGTTGTGCGGACTCTTCTTCCTCTTCTACAACTGCGGGGGGAGTATAAACAGCCTCCTGCGCTGAGGTTTGGTCATCCTCTGATGATAAGATATCCTGCTGTTCCAATTCAACGTCATCTTCAACAACGTTCAAAACCTCGGTTACAACTGGTGCTGGAGGTGGTGGAGGTGGAGGAGGCGTATTCTCCGGTCTCGTGATTTCCACTTCTTCCTCAGCGATGATGTCTGCTACACCCTCGCTAGCCTGAACGACCATTACATCGCGGGTACTCCATTCGAAGCCCACGAACAAGACAGCTAAGCCCACTACAAATCCCATAAGGATGCTTAGGGTCTTACCTTTCTCAAGGTCCGCTTTCGGTGATTTTTTAATTTCCATACGTTTATAATAATTATAAGTGTTTTTCACTTCTGCAAAAATACAAATTATTTCATATATCAAACAAAAATGAGAGCGATTATATACCTTTTTGGCATTTTTCCCGTTTCTGTTAATGTGAAATCCGTATTTCTGAGATTTGCGGGTGTAAAGTAAAAACATTTTTCCGAATTAATGTATCTTTGAACGATTTTTTGCATGAAAATATGAGAAATAAACTATTTATACTGATTTTATTCGTTGTTACACTGTCTGTCTCAGCGCAAAACGGGAGCGAGGCGTATACTTTCTTACGTTTTCCGACCTCGACCCGGGCTAACGCCTTGGGTGGGCATACCGTGGCGTTGGTAGAAAGAGATCCTTCACTTATTTTCCATAATCCGGCGTTGCTAGGCGCGGAGATGGATGGGATGATCAACTTGAATTATATGAATTACATCTCGGATATCAACGTAGGGAGTGCCTTGTTCACGAAAGCGCATGGCGAGAAAGGGGCTTGGGGCGTAGGCGCTACGTTTATAAGCTATGGCGATATCCAGGAGGTGTTGCCGGATAATGTCGTGACCGGAGCGAGTCTTTCGGCGAAAGATATCAGCGTAAATGGTTTCTACTCCCGCGACTTGAGCGAGCGTTGGCGGGGTGGATTGTCGTTGAAGTTCTTGTATTCGGGCTTGGCTGATTATACCTCTATCGGTTTATGCGTGGATGCGGGATTGAGTTATTATAATTCGGATAAGGGTTTTTCTTTTGGTTTCGCCTTGAAGAATATCGGCGCGCAACTGAAAGCTTACGAGGATGAGCGACAAAAGATGCCTTGGGATATCCAGATGGGTATCACGCAGAAAATGGCGCATGCCCCGATTCGTTTTTCTTTGACGGCCCAATACTTGAACCGTTGGAAGTTCGATTATATCGATAATACGGATAAAGAGTATGAAGGGGATTCTTTTGTTAAGACGTTGGCGAAGCATTTTATCATCGGCGTGGATTTTATCCCGTCCGAGAACTTTTGGGTAGGCGTAGGATTCAATCCGAAGGTCAATATGGATATGAAGTTGAAAGGCGGGGGAAGTTTCTCCGGCTTCTCGGCTGGCGCAGGCGTAAGGATCAAGATGTTTGACGTGGGCTTCTCGCTGGCGAAATATCATCCGTCCGCCATGTCGATGATGATTAGCGTATCTACGACCTTGGCCGATTTTAAGAAGGTGACAGAATAAACCTATACATTAGTATATATATGAAGAAAATAGTTATCGCTATAGACGGCCACTCTTCCAGTGGCAAAAGTACCATGGCAAAAGATCTTGCCAAGGAGATCGGATATACGTATATCGATACGGGTGCCATGTATCGGGCCGTGACTTTGTATTGCATCCAGCATGGATTTTTTGAGGGAGAGAAGATTAAGGAGGAAGAGCTGAAGGCTTCTATCCATGATATCGATATTTCATTTCGTTTGAACGTGGAGACCGGCCGGCCGGATACCTATTTGAACGGTGTGAATGTAGAGAAAGAGATCCGTGGTATGGAAGTGGCGGATAAAGTGAGTCCGGTAGCCACTCTAGGCTTTGTGCGCCGTGCGTTGGTCGCTAAGCAACAAGAGATGGGAAAGGCGAAAGGCATCGTGATGGATGGCCGTGATATCGGTACGGTCGTATTCCCGGATGCGGAGTTGAAGCTTTTCGTGACCGCCTCGCCGGAGGTACGTGCCAAGCGCCGGGTCGATGAGCTGGAGGCGAAGGGGATCCCCGCTTCTTACGAGGAAGTGCTGGAGAATGTGAAGAAGCGGGATTATATAGATTCAACCCGGGAGGAAAGTCCTTTGAGACAAGCTGATGATGCCTTGGTATTGGATAATTCCCATATGACCTTGGAAGAGCAAAAGACTTGGTTGCTGGAACAATATCATAAAGCGATCGGTTCATAAACGAGTGCTTGGAGTTTCCTATAAAGAAAACTTTTGTCTCTTCGAATGAAAACTATAGTTTCGTTACTAGGAAACAAAAGTTTCTCTTAGGGAAAACTCTAGTTTTGTTATGAAGAAACTTTAGTTTCTTGTGATTGAAAATTAAGAAAACTGTAAGTGCTTGTTTGTTAATGATATTATAGATATGATAGAAGTCGAGATAGATAAAGATTCCGGATTCTGCTTTGGGGTTGTCACCGCCATAGAAAGCGCGGAGCGGGAGCTGGGTAATACGGATACGCTGTATTGCCTAGGCGATATCGTTCATAACAGTTTGGAGGTGGAGCGGTTGGAGCATATGGGGCTGCATACGATCGATCATGATGGCCTTTCAAAGTTGAGAGACCGGAAGGTGTTGCTCCGGGCGCATGGCGAGCCACCTTCTACCTATTCTTTAGCGAAGCGAAACAATATCACGATTATAGACGCTACTTGTCCGGTTGTCTTGCGTTTGCAGCGCAAGATCCATAAATGTTATCAAGAGACCCGGGCGAATAACACCCAGTTGGTTATCTATGGGAAGAAAGGCCATGCGGAGGTGAATGGCTTGGTGGGGCAGACGGAAGGTACGGCGATTGTTATCGAGAAAATAGAAGACCTCGATCGTCTGGACTTTACCCGTGCGATCAGTCTGTTTTCCCAAACCACGAAGTCCTTGGATGGATTCAAGGCGGTAGTGGCGGAGATCAAGCAGCGGATGGCGGAAGGGGTGGAGTTTAATTATTACGATACGATTTGCCGTCAGGTGGCGAATCGTCTTCCGAATATAAAAGCGTTCGCCTCCAGCCACGATTGGGTCTATTTTGTGGCCGGTCGTAAAAGTTCCAACGGAAAGATGCTGTTCGAGGAGTGCCGGAAAGCGAACCCGAATACGCTTTTTATTTCCGAGGTATCAGAGATTACCGAGCCTTTGCCCGAGGGCGTGCGCCGGGTCGGGGTTTGCGGCGCTACATCCACTCCCAAGTGGTTGATGGAGGAAGTGGCGGTCCGGATCAAGGAACTGAATGCTTCGGAATGATATTTTGATTAAAATTACGTGAACTTTCCGGGAGAAAGACAGAAGGATAACTAAATATTTACTACTTTTGCCGGAGAACATTAAAATCAATGACGCTATGTCTACAGTAAAGTGTGTTGGTATTTTAACGTCCGGAGGTGATGCCCCGGGAATGAATGCCGCTATTCGTGCGGTAACACGTTCCGCTATTTATAACGGAATGAGAGTGAAAGGTATTTACCGTGGTTACAAAGGGTTGATCCTAGATGAGATTGAAGAGTTTAAGACACAAAATGTCAGTAATATAATTCAACGCGGTGGAACAATTCTTAAGACCGCCCGTTGCGTGGAGTTCAAGACTCCCGAGGGACGAAAACAGGCCTATGATAAGTTGCAAGAGCATGGGATCGATGCCTTGATCGCTATCGGTGGTGACGGAACGTTGACGGGAGCGCGTATTTTCGCTCAGGAGTTTAATTTTCCGATCGTAGGATTGCCGGGTACGATTGATAATGACTTGTATGGCACGGATACGACGATCGGTTATGATACGGCCTTGAACACGATCATGGAATGCGTGGATAAGATCCGTGATACGGCTACCTCGCATGATCGTCTGTTCTTTGTGGAGGTTATGGGGCGCGACGCGGGTTTCTTGGCGTTGAACGGAGCGATCGCTTCTGGCGCCGAAGCCGCTATTATCCCGGAAATCTCCTTGGAGAAAGACCAATTGGCCGAGATGATCGAGAATGGATTCCGTAAGTCCAAGAACAGTAGTATCGTATTGGTTGCCGAAAGTGAGGTAACCGGTGGCGCTATGGGTGTCGCTGAGCGTGTGAAGAAGGAATATCCGCAGTTCGACGTGCGTGTCTCTATTTTAGGTCACTTGCAGCGTGGTGGTTCTCCTACGGCACAAGACCGGATCTTGGCGACTCGTATGGGTGTGGCCGCGATCGATGCCTTGTTGGATGACCAGCGTAACGTGATGATGGGTATCCAGAACGACCAGATCGTCTATGTACCGTTCTCTAAAGCGATCAAGAATGATAAGCCTATTAACCGGGATTTGTTGAACACGCTCCGTGTTTCTTCAATCTAAATAAGGCATATATTTATACGAATAGGAACCCGGATGTAGCGATTGCGTACATCCGGGTTTTTATTTGAAGAACCTGATATCATGAAGAAGTATAGCGGCGTGGCCTTGAATGTAATCGTATTTGTCTTTCTGTTTATCTTCTTGAGGATATTCAGTGAGTACCACTTTTATTGTGTCGAGCAGAACCAGTTATTTCAGTTGACTCCCTTTTTTATTATCGATAAGTTGATGCAACCGGGAGGTTTAGCGATGGTTCTCTCCGGTTGTTTGGTGCAGTTCTTCATTCTCCCGAATGTGGGAGCTATGATAACGGCGGCCCTGCTGACAAGCCTAGGGGCCTTGTTCTGGGCGATCTTGAAGCGGATCGATCCGCGAAGCCATGGTATTTTATGGGCTTGGCTTCCCGTCCTATCCTTGTTGTTTGTGCAATGGGATTTTAATTACAGGTTTCAAGGAACGGTCGCCTTCGGTATGATGCTGCTTGCTTTATATCTCGTTTTAGGGATAAGGAATTTCATACCTCGTTTGATAGCAAGTCTGTTTGCCTCCCTGTTACTCTTTGGGTTGGCCGGGCCGGTCTCTTTGTTGTTTGCCTTATCCATGGTCGGATATGAGGCCATGAGCCGGACGCCCCGTTGGTATTATTCTGCGATTTTACTGATGATCGTGTTGATCTTGGGGGGATTATGTGTGCGTTACTCGGTGATCGGAGAATACCGCTTTGTCTTTTTACCGGATAGTTATTATTATTTCCGTTTGGTGCCGGATAAGGTAATTTATTTCTCATGGATCGCTTTCTATGCGGCGCTGGTTGTAACCTGCCTCTGTAAAAACAAGGAATCATGGGCTGGTAAAAAGCGTCTAGCGCTGGGAATCTCCCAATTCATTATCTTAGGGCTTATCTTCTGGAAAGGCTTCGATCTATATGGCGAACAGAAATCATACCGCTTGAAGATGATGGACTATTTTACCCGGACAGAGCAATGGGACCGGATCTTGGTATCATGCAAGGAGCCGACCACTAATCAACTCTATTTATGTTACCAAAATATGGCTTTGGCCCGGAAAGGTATTCTGGCGGATGAGGCGTTTAAGTACACGCAGCACGGGCCTCGTGGATTAATGGTGGCATGGAATAAATCGACTACCATATCCGCCTTGCTGAGTGATGTTTATTTTACGATGGGAAATGTCGCCGCGGCTCAAGAGATGGCTTTCGAAAGTAATATTGGTGCCTTATGTGATGGAAATCCCCGCATGACGCAACGTTTGGTACAAACGAACTTGATTTATGGAGCCTATCCGGTCGCGGAGAAATATATCGCTGTCTTAGAGAATACTTTCTATTATAAGGATTGGGCCAAAGCGCAGCGGAAATTCCTGTATAATGATGAGGCGGTCGAGACAGATCCTCTATTGGGGAATATGCGCAGGAACCTGCTAGCTGAGAATCATCTGATCCAGATGGATGGATTCGACACGGACTTGATTCGCTTGGCGGAGCAGAATCCTTCCAATAAAGCCGCTTTCCACTATGCCGGCGTATTCTATCTTTTAGCAAAAGATGTGACGCACTTTAAGACGTTGGTGGAAACCTATTACGGAACGGATTTACTCCCTTCTTTACCGGTCTCTTTTCAAGAGGCGGTCATCATCCTATCGGAGAAAGATCCGGATTACTGGAAACGTTTCGGTGTCTCGGAATCTATCGTAGGGCGATTCACCGATTATAAGAGGCAAGTGCTCGCTGGGCGGAATAATAGTAATGCGCTGCCCGGTTTGATGTATCGCTCTTATGGCGATACGTATTGGTATTATTATATGTTTAAATAGGAGATGAGAAAAATGTATATAATAAGATGTATATGTCTGTGGATGATTCTGGGCTTGATGGCTTGTTCCGGTCCGGTACGTATACAGAAGAATCTGGAAGTCAAGCCGGAGATCTTTCCGGATTATGTGGATGTGACAATCCCGCCGAATATAGCTCCCTTGAATTTTAAGCTGAAAGACGCTTGCGCTGAGGCCCGTGCCATTCTCGAATGTGGCCCGGAGAAATTAGAGATCAAGACCGGGAAAGACGCTTGTTTCGTAATCCCGGCCTCCGGTTGGAAAAGGCTGTTGCGTGCCGCTTCCGGGAATCATCTGAATGTAACCGTACAAGCCTTCGTGAATGATGAATGGATCGCGTATGCCCCATTCACCATCAAGGTGGCGAAGGAGCCGGTCGATGGTTGGCTGGCTTACCGTTTAATCGAGCCGGGCTATGAGCTGTGGAACCGTATGGGTATCTATCAACGTAACTTGGAAAATTATACGGAGAACGCGATCATCGAAAATAAGATGAGCGGCAATAACTGTATGAACTGCCATTCTTTCTGTATGCAGAATCCGGAGAAAATGCTTTTCCATATGCGTGAGACCTACTCTTGTACCTTATTGATCGATGGAGATAGGGTGGAGAAGCTGAATACGAAGACCGATCAGACCCTTTCTCCACTGGTCTATCCTTCTTGGCATCCTTCCGGAAAATATGTCGCTTTCTCCGTGAATAAAACCAAGCAAGCGTTTCATATGAACGATAGGAATCGGGTGGAGGTATTCGACTCGGCCTCGGATGTGGTCGTCTATGATACGCAAAAGCATGAGATCGTGACTTCTCCGCTGCTGTTTTCAGAGGCAGCGTTCGAGACTTTCCCTACATTTTCCCCGGATGGAAATACGCTCTATTTCTGTTCGGCTAAAGCCCGTACGATGCCCAAGGAATACGATCAAGTGAGATACGATCTATGCTCAGTCTCGTTCGATCCCGCTACACGCCGTTTCGGGACGGTAGTCGATACTTTGTATAAGGCATCGGAGATCGATAAAAGCGTTTCTTTTCCCCGGGTTTCCCCGGATGGAAAGTATTTGCTCTATACCTTGTCCGGTTATGGGAATTTCTCTATTTGGCATAAGGATGCCGATTTGTACATGATTGATTTATCGACTCTGCGAAGTTATCCATTGGAGGCGGCGAATAGCGACGATGTGGAAAGCTATCATTCATGGAGTAGCGATAGCCGTTGGATCGTGTTTAGCAGCCGGCGGATGGATGGTTTGTATACAAGACCGTTTATCGCTTATATCGATGAGAAAGGACAGGCTTGCAAACCTTTCCTGTTACCCCAGAAGGATACGGATTTTTATTTTCGCTTTATGAAATCCTACAATATACCTGAATTCATCACAGGAGAGGTAAAGAGACAAGGACGCACGTTGGCCGTGAAAGCGAAAGAAGATAAAGGAATTGATGTAAGGTTCAAGTGAAAAAGAGTGTCGCATGATCCGATCGTGCGACATTCTTATACTTTTATTTCGTAGCGATATGATCCAAGAATAAATCAATCATTCGTTTGGCTGCCACGAACGAGCTGATCTCGTTGTTCAAGACTTGCTTCTCTGTTTGTTCCAGCATGCCTTCTACCGCTGGGTTATGGTAGAACTTATCCCGCAGCGTGTCGTTGATGCTTTCGTACATCCAGTATTTAGCTTGCTCGTTACGTTTATAGTTGAAGTAGCCATTCTTTTTGGTGAACTCCATATACTCTCCGACCATATCCCATATTTCCTTGATACCTATGTTGTAATAACCGGAATAAGTCAATACTTTCGGGAACCAACCTGATTCCGAAGGTGGGAAAAGATGCAAGGCGTTCCGGAACTGAGCGGCGGCGAGATTCGCCTTATCGATATTATCTCCATCCGCTTTATTGATAATAATACCGTCCGCCATTTCCATGATACCTCGCTTGATACCCTGCAACTCATCTCCGGTACCGGCCAATTGAATCAACAGGAAGAAGTCCACCATCGAATGTACGGCCGTCTCGCTTTGTCCGACACCCACGGTCTCTACGAATACGGTATCGAAACCGGCGGCCTCGCATAATACGATCGTCTCACGGGTCTTACGGGCGACCCCCCCTAAGGAGCCTGCGGATGGTGAAGGACGGATAAAGGCGTTTTTCTCTCTCGACAAGGCCTCCATACGAGTCTTATCTCCTAGGATACTACCTTTCGAGCGTTCGCTACTCGGGTCGATCGCTAGTACGGCAAGCTTACGCCCTTGGTTGATCAAGTGCATGCCGAAAGAGTCGATAGAGGTACTCTTTCCCGCTCCGGGAACACCCGTAATACCGATACGGACCGATTTTCCGGCGAAAGGCAAACATTTCTCGATAATCTCCTGCGCCACCTGTTGGTGCTCATGCTTAGAGCTTTCCACCAAGGTAACCGCTTGACTGAGTATCGTGATATTCCCTTTTAAGATACCTTCCACGAATTCGGAAGGCGTATATACCTTGCGTTGGACACGCTTTTTTATATAAGGATTTACGGTAGGGACATCCGCAATGCCCTTATTCACTTTCAATCCCTTGTACTGATCATCGTTTTCTGGATGTTCCATATTATTAATAATTCATTATTTATATGCGGTGACCTTGATCAAGCGAATAGGCCCGTTCGGGTCGTTGCATACGACATTAATAAGTGCTTCAAGTTTTGTCTTTATCTCTTTCGGTCGCAAGGTTACTTTGAAAGTAGCGGTCGCTCCCGGTTTAAGTTCTTTCTTGCCGCCGGACAAATCGACACGCTCATCATCACAAGTGACGCTGTAGATCGTGAGCGGAGTCTTTCCGGCATTCGTAATCTCAAATGTACCCGATACCTTACCACCGATCAACGGAACGATGTTTTTCTTGTTCGGTAGCTTGCCGAATTCCAGTAAAGTGCCGGATAATTCCGCTATTGGGGCTTGGGCTTTATCCGCAGCGGATAGTTTGCTGAAATTATCGATCACGTTGGCGGAGATATGGATCTCTCCGGATACTTCCTTCTTTCCGGCGTTCTGTACCATGACCGGCAAAAGCGTAGAGACTCGTCCTTTTCGCTTCAAGACCTTGGCATCCATAAGGATCGTAATGGCACCGACCTCGTCCGGTTGAAGGGTAGCCGGGTTCACCTGTACGTTGAGATAGTGAGGTACTTTACCCAGATGAATCGTAGCCGAGGTCTTTCCCTCGTTCTTAATGTTGATCTTCTCGCCCAACGTTTCCTCCGGACGGATACTGCTGAATAGAGCAGTCTTCGTATGCAGCTTCAGATCACCGATAGAATAAGGATACGTAAAGACCGGCTGCGAAGGTTTCGGGGTGACATTTCCTTTAATGGCTAGGCTGTAACTCCCTTTCTTTCCATTGCTGAATATCGATACGGTTTTATAAAACGGGCCGGGGCGTCCTTTCGGATTATACGTTATCTTAACTTCACCGGTCTTACCGGGAGCGATCGGCGACTTGGTCCATTCCGGCCGTGTACAACCGCATGACGCAGTAACACGGGTGATGACCAAAGGGGCGTCTCCCGTATTCTTTATGGTGAAAGTATGACTGGCGAATCCATCGGCCTCGGCTATTGTCCCGAAATTATAAGTCAACTCGTCCGACAAGATTTGGGCGCCTTGTTGTGCCCAAGCTGTCGTTATAGATATAATTGCTGTAAGAGCAAGGATCAACCTTTTTATATTCAGCATTCCAATTGGGGGTTTTTTACGTATTTCTTATTCAACCTCTCCCCGGATGTTCATGATGAAGCTTCCGGTTTTTCCGTTACTGTATACGGAAATGGTCTTCGTGAAAGGACCCGGACGTCCTGCCGGATCGAAAGTAACCTTGATCTGGGCTTTCTTACCCGGAGCTACCGGTTCTTTCGGCCATTCCGGGGTCGTACATCCGCAAGACGCGATTACACGTGTAATGACCAGAGGCATATCGCCCGTATTGGATACTTCAAACGTATGGGATACTTTTCCGTCTGCTTCCTTGATGGTACCAAAATCGAAACTGGTTGTTTCCGCGGAAATAACTGCTTTCTTCTGAGCTGAAGCCATTCCTGTCGCTAACAGGATCGCCATGAAAATAAAAACTATTTGTTTCATCTTATCGTTTAGTTTTAATTCGAATTACAAAGATAGTCATTTCAATTGAAAGTTGAGAATTGAGAATTGAAAATTAGAGGAAGATAACGCTTCTTGCGATGCCCATTCTTACCTTCTTACGGTGCCCATTCTAACCTCCTTATACTGGGCATTGTAAGGAGGTTAGAACGGGCATTGTAAGAAAAGGCTTGTTTAGGGCATGATCCGCAAGCTTTCTCCGGCGGTGTGCGACACGAATTCCGGGGCGTACATACATTGAATCGTACTGATACCTCCGGCGTATTCGCCGCTACGGGATACGTAGACCGGATATTCCAAGACAAACGTACCTTCCGGCAGACGATTGATGAAGAAATTCTCGGATACGTCTTTCGGGGATCTGTAGTACCAGATACCGTCTCTTGATTCCGGGCCGGAAAGTTGATCGGCCGGTTCGAAGCAGCCCGCACGTAGATCTTTCAAGAATACGTAATTCATTTCACGGTCTGTCCGGATCGTTAGCCGAACGATTACCTTGTCTCCGATGCGGAGCGGCTGCTCCGGTGTTACGGGACGGATTTGGCGGTTGGTACCGTTATTGGTCTCGACGAATAATTTCTTCTCGACACTCAACACCCCTTTTTGTCCTTTTACCTTGTCGATCTCTTGGAAGTATTGCTCGTAAACAGCTCCCCATGCCGGCGTGTTTCCTTCCTTGCGGATCGAGAGCACGGGATTGGCGGAACTATTTGCCGGCTCGTTCGGAAGTATCGTTTTGAGGTAACCGATGGCGATTTCCCCTTCCGCGGTACTGTAGGTCTTGCCGTCCCATGTCGCTACACAGGTGTTTTGCGTGTTCAGCCAATCGCTACCTGTGAGTAGCAAGGCGTAAATGGCGTTTACCGTGGCGGGTACGGATTCCCAGTTTTGTGTACGTTTCTGGTTTAGCAACCATTGTTTCATCCGGTTTGTATTCTGGGTATCCGGCGCGATCTCGTTAAAGACGGACATTAATAAGCAATGCGTGTCGATCGGTGAGGTGAAATAATCACTCCCCCTGCGGTTGTTTGCCCAATACATACCTTTCTCCTCGGAGATCGTAGCGGTCTTCTTTAGTCCTGTCAGGATCGCTGTCGCCACCTCCTTTTTACCGTTTCGATGCATTAACAAGGCGATTTCGCCCTTACTGATTAAGGAATATTGATTCCAGTGCTTCTCCGCTTGGTTCGTATAGAAACGGATCGCTTCCCGGGCGTCTCCCAGTTCCGGGATATCCCGGTAGGAACTGCGGACGAATAAGAACTCTACCTGCTCCGGCGAGGGCCATGCGTTTTGCCATTTCTTATCGTATTTCAGCAAGTTCTCATAATCCGTTTGCATACTTTTGTCCAAGAACTTGAGGGCCTTCATTTGCATCTCTTTCTCCGCTTGCCCATATTGGATCGCGTTTAGCTGTACAAGCTGTGACATACCTTTCAGGATAGAAAGCGTGATCGCACGGCTTGCGGGGAAACCTTTGAACCAGCTCCATCCACCCTCTTCGTTCTGTTGTTGGATCAGTTGTTGCAAGGCCGCTTCCCGTAATCCGTCCGCACGGTTTAGGTCGAACAATAAAGACAAGCGTTGTTTTTGCTCTGTCTCGTTATCGGCGGCCAGTACCCAAGGCGTCTCTTCCAAGAGTATGTTCTTCAGCTCTTGGTTCTTTTCCAAGTTTGAATAGAGGGTAGAGGCATTCCCTCCTTGGGCGGTCCATTGGTTGATCACTTTCTGGATGCGGGGATGGGCTTGGGCGATATAGGAAGCCAACGTATTGCTGTAATAAGCGGCAAACCAAGATAAGATATTATCATTGTTCGGCTGTGTGATCGTCGGTAATGCCTGTACCGCGTACCAAATCGGATTCCCGGTCATCTCCAGCGTGAGACGGAACGGTGTCGCTCCCTCCGAGTTCCCGGAGATACGGATTTGTTTCTCTCCTTCCTTGAGCAAATAGAACGGGGTACTTTCCGTGATGAGCAATTGATTGGAAAGAACAGGTACGATCTGCTGCTCCCCGTCGCTTCCCTTTTCAGAGTCGGCTAGGATACGTATGCCCAGTAGGCTGATCTGTTTGGGTACCGGGATCATCCAGCTTACAGTAGCGATGCTATCCGGTTGCAACTCAAACGGACGTTGTGACTTGCTCAAGCAGATAATCGGTTGGTCTGTAGCGGGATCGAATAGTTCGATGCGTACACGGCCGGATACCGCTTCCTTGGAATTGTTGATGACTTGCGTGCTGATGCTGACCTCATCCCCTTGGCGGACGAAACGAGGTAGATTCGGTAGAACCATCAAGGGTTTGCTGCTAATGACCTCTTTCGTAAGCAGACCGTATTTTAGGTCTTTGGTATTGGCCAACATCTGTAGTTTCCAAGTCGTATTACTTTCCGGCAGGGTGAAATTTACGAATACGTCTCCTTCCTCGTTCGTTTGTAAGGTCGGGTAGAAGAAGGCGGTTTCCGCGAAGTTCTGCCGGATTTGATCCGGACTTACCGGCTGGCTGCTCTCTTTGGCGAAAGGATCGGATAGGCTGAACACGGGTTCCCCTTCCGTAGATTCCACACTAGGCTCTTCTAACACGGCGCTGTCTTCCATGATGTTCATGGATTCCGCCACTACTGGGGCTGCCGCGGATTTCAGCATGATACCACCCGTGGCAAAAGCCCGGTTGCTGGAACCGTATCCTCGTATGACAATCTCATTGAATAGACCGAACCAATTTAAACGGTCATACTGATATTGAGGTACTTTTATATACTTGGCCTCTGTCTGGTCATATTGATAACTACGCTGGAATCCGGCTCCGGTTGAGAAACGGGGAGCTTGTAGCAGGATCGTTCGCCGCGGGGAGAAATACCAATTGAATGGTATGATTTTATCTAGCGAGGCATCATACATGCTGGTCAGTACCTCGGCGGATACGATCGTGGAGTCCGCGTCGGTGATACGGAATTTCCAGCTCTCTTTACTTCCCGGAAGTAAACGATCCCGGAAGGTTATCGGCTTGATGGTCAACTGCCGGTTGGGTAGCTGAAGCTCTACGGGTACTTGGGTAATATATAGCTCACCCTCTTTTACGAACGTAAAGGATACGATGATTCCCTCTCCATATTCCGGCTTGAACGGGATCTTAAACCGATGGTTCGCGTCGCTTAGCTTTATCAACTCGTGATGGATGCGGTTATTTCCGGCAAACCATTCATAGAGTACGTAGGCGTCCTTGTCGGAGGTGCCGAATACGATTTCCGCTTCCTCCCCGGGTAAACAAGTTGTCTTCTCTTTCAGCAGCCAAGTATGGGTAAATACGGGAGGACGCTTGTCGTTCTTTCCGTATAGGATGAAATCGGACTGGTTCTTACTCTGCCGTCCTTGGCTATCTTTGGCTTCTACTAAAATACGGTAACGCCCGGAGGGCAATTGGCTGAAAATAGCCGGACTGATCTCTTTGCCACTGGTAAAGCTACCGGAAGCTACTTGCTTGCCTTCTTGATAGCTCTCTCCGCTATTCTTATCGGATCGGTTTGCGATCAGTTCTACGATCTTGAAAGTACCGGAGGTGGAAACCATCTCCCCATTGATTGTCCGGGCTTCGACTACGGCTTTTACCGAGTCTTTCTCGATTTGTGGCGGTAGGTTCGTGAATAAGACGATACTGGATTCTCCTACCGAGAAGGTGTAATTCGCCTCTTGGGTCTCTCCCTTGCTATCGGTTACGGTAGCCGATACCTCGTAGGTCTGGTATGCGGAAGCGTATGGATTCGTATCCTCCTCTTTTTGGGGACGGAAAGATACGTTGAATGTCCCATCGCCGGAAAGGGTGGTACTCCCTTCCGCAACTTGTGTCGGAGCGCTCGGACGGAAATACCTCCACAACAGGAAGGGCCTGCGTGTAATACGCCAAGTGACATCTCCGCTGGGCAGTGACACGCCGGAGAATGTAGCCGCCTTGCCTTGTATGGTAACGGAATCGCCGAAAGCGATATCTCCCTTGATCGGGAGGAAGTACGCTTGGAAAGTCGGACGTTTGTATTCCTCTACATGAATATATACGCTCATCTGTCCGGTACTTAACCGGAAGACACCGCTTAGGGTCTGTTTGGGGAGGGAGAACTCTCCGTTAAAAGAACCGAACTCATTGGTCGTGACTTTCTTCTGGGCTATCTCTTTCCCGTTAGCGTCGTATAAGGTCACCGTAAAAGGCTGTCCGGCCACGGCATGCGGGTCGTTCGAGTCTTTTACATAGGCGAGACCTTTGAAGAAAATGGTTTGTCCCGGACGGTAAAGCCCACGATCCGTAAAGATTGAGACTTCTACCGGGTTCTTTTCCGATCGACGGCCGGAACCCATCGGATAGATATTTGTCAACATAGCGTTGGTATCTCCCGGTCTGCTGGCTTGGAACGCCAATACTTGACTGTTCGCCGGAAGCGTGGTCAAGCCTTCCCGGTCTGTCTTGACGGTACCCAGTTCTTGCAAGCTACGACGCTGACCTCCGTAATAGGTAACGATAGCCCCATCAACAGGCTTCCCGCTAAGATAGTCGGTAACCATGACCTCTTGTTTATTACCGGAAAGATTACGATAGATTGCGGCCAATCGGGTTACGCTAACCGTATTGATCGTCTTTAGCTGTTGTCCGGGTACGGTTACGACACATTCATACAATCCCGGTTGATCCATAGATATATGTAAGGTTGTATCTTGCTGCGAATAGCTGTTGGGCAGTAGCAAAGAGAATGTCTTCTCATTTACGAGTTGTCCCAAGGTGCTGCTACTTGATTTTTTTGCGGATGTATGGGCTGCCGCTTGTAAAGGTGTTTTCGAGCTTCGATAGATTTGTACGCTGACTTTCTGTACATTCTTATATTCCAGCTTGATCCCCAGTTGCTGTCCCGGATAAACCGTATTGTTTGTAGATGCGGATAAAGTAGGTTGTTCCAATTGCGCCAAGCGATTCTTTAAGATAGCCGTGCGAGGGTAACCGGAATACCGCTTGATACCCTCCTCGCATAGTTTCACCTCTTCCGCTTTGATAGAATCCCATTGGGTAGAGACGTAACGAAACATACTGCCGCTAACCAAATCCAATTTAGCGATTAAGATCTCGGCGGCATAGTTTTGAGAAGCTAAGTTCCTGTAAAGCTCATCCAATGCGTTCATGTAAGCCACGAAAGACTCTTTATCCCTTTTATCCCCGTAAAGGAATCGTAGGTAATCCAATTCCGTAAGGAGGACCGATTTCATATTCGGCTCCTTATTTTGAAAGGCGATCAAGTCTTTATAGATCTGTACGGTCGGTTGGATGTCCAGTGCCCGGAAGGCAAGGAACTCATAGAGGGTCGGACGCAGGGTTTGCGAGTCCTTTCCGATCTCCAGAATATCCTTGAACTTGCTGACAGGCGTATTTTGCAATAAGGCCGTAGGTCGCAATGATAAATCGATCTCTTCCTTGATCTTATCCGTGAATAAGTTGGAAGTCCATTCCCGGATATCCTCCGGGATATAACCGCTTAATTGGGTGCGTTGGTTGATGGTCCACTGGTTCCGCTGGTAGTAGTTCTGATACATCTCCGCCAACATGGAATGTAATACCGCCACGGAAGCCGAGTCGGCTAGGCTGTTGGTGTAATTCTCCACCTCCTTGATCAGTTCCGGGAACTGATCATCGTTTACCTCCATCTGTTCTTTCATTTTAAGGATAAGATTCTTGATCACCATAGGGGTATTCTTATCGTTTATAGCTTGCGTGATAACAGAACTTTTTTGTTGAGGCTGGGCGGCCCGGCTATACATAATAACCGCCGAGATGCCGCAAAGTATCAGGGCAGATAAAATAATTGCTCTTATCTTCATATCTTTTGGGTTTTATAAGTTTAACAATAAACCTTTCCTATATAGATACAAAGAAAGAGCAAAAAGTTGTAAAACGTACGTTAATGTTTATTTTTTGCGCACGTAGGTGATGTAGGTGTAGGGGTAAGGGTTCTTCTCGTCTGCGGGATACTCCTCACGTTCAGTCTCTTCCCAAAGGTCCCAGTTTACGACGGGAAAGAACGAGGTAGCGTCGGGAAACTCATGATGGATGCGGGTAATATACATTTTGTCGGCTATTCTCAAAGCCTGTCTGTAGACCAACGCGCCGCCAATGATGAATATCTCGTCCTCTTTCTCACATAAATCCAGAGCGGCCCCCATAGACTCGCAAGCGAAACAATTCACGAAACCAGCTTCGGGCATAGTCGTCAATACGACATTCTTCCGATTGGGCAGTGGCGCTACAGGGAGAGACTCGAATGTCTTACGTCCCATGATTACCGCATGTCCCGTGGTTAATTCCTTGAAACGCTTCATGTCTGAAGGCATGTGACATAATAATTGCTGATTCTTTCCGATCGCGCTTTTATCTGCGATTGCTGCGATGATAGAAATTGTACTCATAGACTTATTGATTTATGATTTGTAATTTATGATTTATGAATTAACTGTCAACTGTCCATCGTCAACTGCCAATTCTCAGACAGCCACTTCTCCCTTGATGTGGGGATGCGGGTCGTATCCGGTCAAATTGAAATCCTCGAACTTAAAATCGAAGATGCTCTTTACGTCCGGGTTGATCTCCATACGTGGCAACGCACGTGGCTCACGTGTCAATTGTAACTTAACTTGCTCCAAATGGTTGCTGTAGATATGGGCGTCTCCCAACGTATGAACAAAATCTCCCGCTTTAAGGCCGGTAGCTTGTGCCATCATTTGTAATAACAAGGCATAGGAGGCAATGTTGAACGGAACGCCAAGGAAAATATCCGCGCTACGTTGATACAATTGTAGGCTCAACCGTCCGTTCGCCACGTAAAACTGGAAGAAAGCGTGGCAAGGAGGCAGGTTCATGTTGTCTAAGTCCGCCACGTTCCATGCGCTTACAATGATTCGTCGTGAATCCGGGTTATGCTTGATCGTCTCCACGGCCTCGGTGATCTGGTCGATAGATCCTCCTTTATAATCCGGCCATGACCGCCATTGATAACCGTATATATGCCCAAGGCTACCATCCGCGTCGGCCCACTCGTTCCAGATGCGTACGCCATGATCTTGCAGATATTTTACGTTGGTATCTCCATTCAGGAACCATAACAATTCGTAGATGATAGACTTCAGATGCAGCTTCTTGGTAGTGAGTAGCGGGAATCCCTCTTCCAGATTGAACCGCATCTGATGACCGAATACGCTGATCGTTCCCGTACCCGTCCGGTCTTCTTTTCTAACTCCCTCGGTAAGCACTCTATTGAGCAGCTCTAAATATTGTTTCATTACTCACTTATTACAATAGTGTGCAAATGTACAAAAGTGAATCGTATTATACTAGAATAACGGGTCAAAATATGAAATCGGTTGAGGATTCAAACGGTTTCTTCATGTATCCTTGGCTGTTTCTTCGGGAGGTATTAGGGGATTTGTATGAAGGTCTAGCTTATTTATCAGCTGTTGGACGATCATCTACCAACTGTTGCATGATCTTCCAACGGCTGTTGCATGATCATCTACCAATTGGTGGATGATTAAGATGTCAAGAGGAAGGGTGTAGTACTTCGAGTAGAAATCGGTAAGGATTCCCGAGAAAATGCGTAAGGATATTGGACCTCATGTGGATAGAATGCGTATCTTTGCCCGAAGAATAACATTTATTAATTTTAAAGGTAAGAGATGAAAAAACTTTGTTTTGCGGTCATGGCAGTGTGTATGTTATTGTCATGCGGAGGTAAGAATGAGAAGGGGGCGGCTACGGAAGAGGCCACTCTTTCTGGTTTGATGAAGTCGGATTTTGTATCTGAGGTAGATGGTAAGCCGACTGCTTTGTATGTGTTGAAGAATAAGAAAGGGGCTGAGGCTTGCGTAACGAATTGGGGCGGACGCTTGGTTTCCGTGATGGTGCCTGATAAGAACGGTAAGATGACGGATGTTGTGCTTGGGTATGATAATATCGCTCAGTATGTAGCTTTTCCGGATAATAACTATGGTGGTTTGATCGGACGTTATGGCAACCGTATCGCGAATGGTAAGTTTACGTTGGACGGAACGGAGTATCAACTTCCGCAGAATAATAACGGGCATTGCTTGCATGGAGGTCCGAAAGGATATCACGCGGTAGTTTGGGACGCGAAACAGATCGATGACCAAACCTTGGAGTTGACTTATCTATCGAAAGACGGTGAGGCAGGTTTCCCCGGTAATCTGGATATCAAGGTGATCTATAAGTTGACGGATGATAACGCCGTTGATATTAAGTACGAGGCTACAACCGATAAGGCTACTGTCGTGAATTTGACAAACCATAGTTATTTCAACCTTTCCGGTGTTCCCGGCTCGCAAATCATGGATCATACGATCATGATCGATGCGGATACATATAACCCGGTGGACGAGACTTTGATCCCGACCGGTATCGAACCCGTGGAAGGCACGCCGATGGATCTTCGCAAACCGGTAGTGGTAGGCGCTGATATCGACAATCCGTTTACGCAATTGGTTTACGGTGGTGGTTACGATCATAACTGGATATTGAACGCCGCCGGCGATATCAATAAGGTAGCCGCTAAAGTTGTATCTCCGACAAGCGGTATCGTTATGGAAGTTTACACCAACGAGCCGGGTCTTCAATTCTATGCCGGTAACTCAATGACGAAAGCGGGTGATAAAGGCAAGTTAGGTGTGGTTTACCCACATCGTGGCGCCCTATGTCTGGAGACTCAACATTACCCGGATAGCCCGAACCAGCCGGCATTCCCGAGCGTAGTGCTTCGTCCGGGCGAGAAATATACGAGTGAGTGTATTTATAAGTTCTCGGTAGAGTAAATAAGGAAGAAAGTTCCGGATTTGGAAATATCCAAATAATGGTGGAGGCGCATATACATTAAATAGGATGTATATGCGCCTCTCTTTTTTACTCACGGAAGCATCTTGTTTATAGTGGAAGAATTTATCGCTAGAGAGTATACGCTATCTTTTCCCAATAGATTTTAAAAGAGAAAAATAAATCCATATGATGTATGAGAAAAAGCGTTATATTTGTATCGATAAAGTAAACTCTTGTGGAAATTCAAGGGTTTATGAATCAAAGTGTGATTACGATAAGCGTTTAAGATATTATCTTTGGAACTGAAAATCGCCAAGTTTCAAGTCGGACAGAGATAATAGGCAACTAAACGCTCACGCTTGTTATATATACTGCCTAATAGTATACGTAATAAGGCGTGGGCTGTTGTTTATTATTTGTCCGATGGGTGTTTGGCGATGCCTCAGTTTCGAATAGTAGATTAACAGTTCCCACGCTTCTTTTTTGTAGCATATAGAAATACCGAACAAGGTGAACGGTCCGGTTTGAGGGAAACGTATATGGAGGTAATTAAAAAGCAACGTTTGGCTGTCTGTCGTATATTATTGGATGTAGTGGAAGGTGCGTGTGAGGTCCGTGATCCAGATCTGATCATGCGGACTCGTCATTATCCGGCACTTCAAAGGGAGATGTGTTTTGCGGATCGGGATTGGGAAGAAGCGAGAGATTTGAGTGTACTTGCCTGCTTGGTACTATCCAAGGAATTGCATTATAAGGTTAAGATGATGATCGGTTTGGTAGCTCATGACTTGTATTCAAGGGAGTCCTCGGTCTCTTATCAGCAACGCCTGTCCTTCGATGTGCTGATGAGTGCGATCGATTGGCCGGTCTCTTTTAAGGAGATCACGCTCTTTGCTCCCTCAAAATAAGTTATAGTTTGTACGTAAGACCTTGAATTCCGTTCTGCGGTTGATCTGGTCGGCGATCTCTTGCTGTTCCGGCGGCAGGGCAAGGATGAATTCCTCGGTAAGCACATCGCCTTCTTTCAAGAAATCGAATTGTTTAGCCATCTTCTTATTGATCGTCTTGGGAACGCTTTCTCCATATCCTTTCGCTTCCAGACGAGCCGCCTCGATACCTCCCGCTATTAGGTAATCCACGACCGATTGCGCACGGCGTTGAGCCAAACGCTCGTTATACTGGTCCGTACCTTTCCGGTCCGTGTGGGCACCCAGTTCGATCGTTACGTTCGGGTTATCGTTCAGCATCTTGATCATCTCGTCCAAAGCTTTCTTGGATTCCGGACGAAGGGTCGCTTTATCGAAATCGTAGAAAATGTTATCGATAACAACCGGCTTGCTGATCGGAGAGAGAAAGAAATCCACGATATACGTCTCGTTTTTCTCCTCGGGGCCGGTATGCAACTCGTAATTCTGGTTGAGGTAACCACGGGCGCTGGCCATCATGACATAACGGATGTCCCGTTCCAACTCGACACGATAGGTACCGTCTTTCTTGACCGGGACTTTCACGTTCAGTCCGTCTTTTCCGACGATGCGTACGGTAGCGTCCTCGATCGGATATTCATCGACATCGTTTACGATTCCTTCGATGAAGATGGTGATCGTAGGCCGTTCAAAGGAATATATATGGTCATAGCCCCGTGCGTCGTTGCGGTTGGAGCAGAAGAAGCCCCGTTCCTCTTTTCCGGCGAAGGTGATACCGAAATCGTCTGCCATAGAGTTGATGGGAGCGCCTAGGTTCTCGACCTTCCACTTCCCTGTACTGTCTTGCGTGGCCTTGAACAGATCGAGGCCGCCCATTCCCGGATGTCCGTTGGACGCGAAATAAAGGGTGACGGAATCCCGGACATACGGGAACATCTCGTCTCCCGGGGTGTTGATCTCTTCTCCTAGGTTCTCCATCGGGCCGAAATCGTTTCCCGCTACCCGGGCACGGAAAATATCCTTGCCACCGAAACCGCCCACGGCGTCGGATACGAAATACAAGTATTTGCCGTCCGGCGAGATGGAAGGATGACCGAGGGCGGTAACCGAGTCTTTTACGATCGTCGCACGGGTTCCTTTTCCCCATTTGGCGCTGCTTCGGGTAGATATGTAAATCTCGGCGGTACGAGGGCCTTCCGGATCTTGGGCGCAATAGGTATAATACATCGTGTTTCCATCGGGGGAGAAAGAGGGGGTTCCTTCGTCGTATTCCGTATTCACCTCGTCTTCGAGCTCTACGGGAGCTAGCCAAGCCCCTTTCTCGTCTTGCTTGACAAGGAAGAGGTTATTGTTATTTTGCCCGGTGATGGCGCTGACTTTCGCGTCTTTGTCTTTCGAGCGGGAAGAAGCGAAGTATAGTTGGTCGTATTTATCTCCGGCCAGCATCGGACTGAATTCTCCCCGGCGGGAATTGAATTTATCCATGCGTCTTACCTCGTAGCGGGTAGGGTTCTTTTTCCATCCGGGAGCTAACTCGCATCCTTGTATGCCGTTGATGGCTAATAAATTGCTAGGATCGTTCTCCATGTAGATATCGTAGTTCTTGATCGCCTCCGGATAACGTCCGGTCTTCTGCAGCATCTGTCCCATGCGTAGGTAGACGGTACTATCGGGGTAATCATAGCGGATGGCGTTCATATAGGCGCTAGTCGCTTTCGCCGTATTATTGATCAACCGGTTACATTCGGCCATACGGTAAGCGATATAGCCGCGCAAATCCCTTTTCTTCGGGGATGTTTTCGTGTAAACCTTACGATAAATGGCGGCTGCCTCATAGTATTCCCCGATACGCTGCTTCTCCTCGGCATCGCTCAACTTCGCCGATTTGCAGGAATACAAGGAAGATACGATAAGCAAAAATAAAATATATATAGTAAAATGCGCTTTCATTCAATCTGGAATATATTCGTGCAAATATAACGAATTGTATGGGATCTTATTGTATGTCTGTTACAATAACAAGGAACTATCCCCATAACTCAGGAATCTGAAATCGTGCTCTAAGGCATACTCATAGATGGATTTCCAGTTTCCTTTTACGAAAGCGGAGATCAGCAAGAGCAAGGTGCTTTTGGGCTGGTGGAAGTTGGTGACGATTCCTTTTACGATCTTGAACTCATAGCCCGGGGCGATGATGATTTGCGTAGCCGTTACCAGCGTATCCGCATCATGCTTATCCAGATAATCGAGGATGTTTTGAAGGGATCGCTCCGCTGTCAGCCGGTTGTTATTGGTGTCGTAAGGCATCCATTGTTTTACGACGAGATCCTCGGAAGTCGCTTCGGGGTTATTATCTAGGATCACGCCCATGTAATAGAGACTTTCCAAGGTTCGTACGGAAGTCGTTCCTACGGCGATGATATTTCCAAGGTTGCTTTTGATACGTTCGATGGAACTGCGGCGGACGGAGATAAATTCCGTGTGCATCTCGTGCCCTTCGATCGTGTCGCTTTTTACCGGTTTAAAGGTGCCCGCTCCGACATGCAAGGTGACTTCTTCCCGCCCGATGCCCCGAGCATCTATATCGGCAAGTACTTCCGGAGTGAAATGAAGTCCGGCGGTCGGTGCGGCGACGGAGCCTTTTATCTTAGAATAAACTGTTTGATAGGTCTGTAGGTCGCTCTTCTCTGTTTCTCTGTGTAAATAAGGAGGAATCGGCAAGACCCCGGCGGCATCCAAGATATCGGCGAATGTATAAGTCTCGTTATCCCATGTGAATTCGATCAAATGTGTGTCACCATGAGACTTTTTCTTATCTGCTGTCAGCACGACCGGTTGATCCTTAATGAAGATCGTTTTGGATAAAGTGCCTTCTTTCCATTTCTTAAGGTTGCCAACCAAGCAAGTCCAGCTACAGCGTCGGGTCTCTTGAAAAATCAAGGCGTAATCATGAGGCTCGATGGGCTCCAAACAGAAAATCTCGATGCGTGCGCCGGTCTCTTTCTGGAAAAGTAGGCGGGCTTGTATGACCCGGGTATTATTGAATACCATCAAGGTGTTTTGGGGAAGATAATCCGTGATATGCTTAAAGATACTTTCGCTTATTTCCCCGTTACGGTAGAGTAAAAGTTTGGACTCATCCCTTTTAGGCAATGGGAACTTTGCGATTCGTTCGTCCGGTAACGAATAGTTATAATCTTCGATACGTATTTCTTGCGTCTTCATTACTTCTTCTGTCCTGTTAAAAAACATCCGTTTGTACGGATTCCGGGTGCAAAAGTAGTAAATAGGTTTCGGATTCGCGGATTATTCCCTAATTTTGTGCGCATAATATAATAAGGTATAGAATATGAGTATTCAAATAGGTGATAAAGTTCGCTTCCTGAATAGTGTGGGAGGTGGAGTCGTACGTGGATTCCGTGGAAAGGACCAAGTGTTGGTTGAGGATGAGGATGGGTTTGAGGTTCCTGCCTTGATCAAGGAATGTGTCGTGGTTGGGGGTAATGATATGCAAGTGCATAGCTCGAACCGTCCGAAAGTACAGGCTCCGGTAGAGACTCCTTCCCCAAAGAAGCCTGAACCCAAAGAGGAAAAGGTCGAGGAGACACCGGAGGGAGAGCGTCTGAATGTGTATCTGGCTTATCTCCCGGTCGATCCGAAGGCGTTCCAGCAATGCGGCTATGAGACGTATTTCGTGAATGATAGTAATTACTATTTGTTCTTCAATTATATGAACCGGACGAATAATAGCTGGACGAGCCGTTATAACGGGATTATCGAGCCGAATACGAAAATATTCCTAGAGGAGTTCGGTAAGCCGGAGTTGAATGATCTGGAAAGGATCTGCGTGCAACTGATCGCTTTCAAGAAGGATAAACCCTATTCGTTGAAAAACGCCGTATCGGTAGAGTTGCGCTTGGATACGGTTAAGTTCTACAAGCTTCACTGCTTTATGGAGAATGATTTCTTTGAGGAGGATGCCTTGATTTATCCGATTATCCGCGATGACTTGCCCGAGAGAGAACTATTGGTCTCTGCGGCGGAGTTGAAGGAAGCTATGCAGCAAAAGGTTCGTGAGGAACGTAGGGTTCCCCGGCAAATCGTGAAAAAGAAGCCGACGAATAGCGCTATCCTTGAGATCGATTTGCATATAACCGAATTGTTGGATAATACGAATGGATTGAGCAATGCGGATATGCTGACGTACCAGTTGGGGAAATTCCGTGAGGTGATGGATCAGTACGCTCTTAATAACGGACAGAAGATTGTCTTTATCCATGGAAAAGGCGATGGAGTACTGCGTAAGGCGATCGAGAAGGATTTGAAGACCCGTTATAAACAACATTATTTTCAAGATGCTTCTTTCCGCGAATATGGTTTTGGTGCGACGATGGTAACGATTAAGGCTGATACCTCGCAACATGGCCATTGAGATAGAACGGAAATTCTTGGTCTCCGGTGATTTCTTACCGGAGGCTGTTAGCTCCACCCGTATCGTGCAGGGATATATTTGCTCACAGCCCGGACGTACGGTTCGTATTCGTATCCGGGGAGAGGAGGGATTTCTAACGATCAAAGGCGCTTCGGATGAGAAAGGCTTGAGCCGTTATGAGTTTGAGCAAAAGATTCCTCTGGTGGATGCCGAGCGGTTGTTGGAGCTTTGCGAGCCGGGTGCGATCGACAAGGTTCGTTATCTGGTTCCCAGAGGCAGCCATACGTGGGAAGTCGATGTTTTCCACGGAGCGAATGAAGGGTTGATCCTTGCGGAGATCGAGTTATCGTCTGAGGACGAGCCTTTTGAGAAACCGGCTTGGCTGGGTAAGGAGGTAAGTGGAGATCGCCGTTATTATAATTCAATGTTGACAAAACATCCTTTTAATAGTTCAAATACATGAAGAAACTCTTTTTATCTGTAGCGGCCGCTATATTGGCGTTTCCGGTCTTGGCCGATGAGGGCATGTGGCTGCTCCCTTTATTGAAGCAACAAAAGTTTGCGGAGATGCAGGCCCTTGGTCTGCGATTAAGCGATCAGGAAGTGTATAGCGCCGAGGCTCCTTCCTTGAAAGACGCCGTGGTTCGTTTTGGCGGTGGTTGTACGGGCGAGATGATCTCTCCGGACGGGTTGGTGCTGACGAATCATCATTGTGGTTATAGTAGCATCCAACGGCATAGTACCTTGGAACATGATTATCTGACGGACGGCTTTTGGGCGATGTCTCGTGATAAGGAGCTTCCGAATCCGGGATTGACGGTTACTTTTATCGATAAGATCGACGACGTGACGGATTATGTGAGGACGGAACTGAAAAAGATCACGGATCCGAACAGCATGGAATTCTTGTCCGCTAAGTACTTGAATGGCCTCGCTAAAGCGAAAGTAGGTGAGAAGTTCTTACAGGATAACCCCGGTACGGAAGTCGAGATCAAGGCTTTTTATGGAGGTAATAAGTACTATATGTTTACCAAGAAGATCTATTCGGATGTCCGTTTAGTCGGTGCTCCCCCTTCCTCTATCGGTAAGTTCGGGGCGGATACGGATAACTGGATGTGGCCTCGCCATACCGGAGACTTCTCTCTTTTCCGTGTGTATGCCGACGCGAACGGAAATCCGGCACCTTATTCGGAAACCAATGTCCCGCTTCGTCCGAAACGTTGGCTAAAGCTTTCTTTAAAAGGTGTGGAGGAGAACGATTATGCCATGATCATGGGGTTCCCCGGCCGTACCAATAAATACTATACCTCATGGGAGGTAGCTGAACGTCGGGATATAGATAATGCGGTACGTATTAATATCCGTAATCTCCGTCAAGAGGCGATGCTGGAAGAAATGCTGAAAGATCCGCAAGTCCGGATTCAATACGCTAGTAAGTATGCAGGTTCTACGAACGCTTATAAGAATGCGATCGGTAGTAACTGGGCGATCAACAAACGTAATTTTGAGCAGGTGAAAAACGATGAGCAGGATCGTTTGATCGCTTGGTCGAAGAAGATGTGTGAGCCTGCTTATCCGGAAGCGCTTCTGACATTGGAGCAGATCGTTAATGATCGTAAGGATTTGCGTTTCCGTAGTTGGATGTTGGATGAGGCATTGAGCCGTGGCATCGAGTTCTCCAAAGTTCCGACCGATATCGAGACTGTTTGTGAGGCTTTGGAGGGGAAAGATCGTTCCGAGCAGCAAAAACAGGTCACTCAATTGGAGAGGGCTTTCCACCGTTTCGCTGATAAGGATTATGCGCCGATGGTTGATAAGAAGATAGCGAAAGTCATGTTAAAGGAATATAGGCGTTTGGTCGCTCCGAAGTCGCAGCCGGCTTATTTTTCCGTAATCGATAGCAAGTTTAAGGGGGATGTGGATAAATTCGTAGATTATCTGTTTGATAAATCGATCTATGGTAGCGAGAAGAACTTTAATGCGTTCAAGGAGCACCCGTCTGTCAAAACTTTGAGAGAAGATCCGATGATTCTGTTTGCGCAATCCGTAAAGGATGAGAAAAAGGCGTTAGATAAGGCTTTGGCTGATTTTGATGCCGGATATGCGATCGCCCATCGTGCGTATGTGAAAGGACTTTTAGCGATGTATGGAGACTTGGCTAGTTTTCCGGACGCGAACTCTACGCTTCGTCTGACTTATGGGCAGGTGAAAGGTTACAGTCCTCGTGATTGCGATTATTATGGTCATCAAACCACTTTAGACGGCGTCATGGAGAAGGAGGATTCTACGAATTGGGAATTTGTGGTTTCTGCTCGTTTGAAGGAATTATATCAAGCAGGAGACTTTGGCCCTTATAAGATGCCTAACGGTAAAATGCCGGTTGCCTTCTGTGCTACGACCCATACAACGGGAGGGAACTCCGGTAGTCCGGTATTGAATGGACAAGGAGAGTTAATCGGTATCAATTTCGACCGTAACTGGGAAGGAGTAGGAGGGGATATCCAATATCTGCCCGATTATCAACGCAGTATTATCGTAGATATCCGTTATGTCCTATTCGTAATCGATAAATATGCCGGAGCCGGTTATTTATTGAACGAGATGGAATTCTCAAGATAGAGAAGTAAGTTAACTTCGTGGGCGAAGTATGTTAACTGAAATGCCGAAGTATGTTAACATACTTCGCCCATGAACCTAAGTTCCTTTTTCTATAAAGCCAAAAAGAGGAGACATATCCTTGAAAGATACGTCTCCTCTTTTTGTATATCTATATCTATAACTTAATAAATCTTGTCAAGATCAACAGCTTTGACTCTGAAGATATGACCGTTACGAGAGAATACCAACTCTCCGTCTTCCTTCTTCTTCTGATTCACCAAACGCTGAAAAGCTATATTTGCACCTTTTACTATATTCTCTTCGAATTCTCTAACTTCTTGCTCATTCATGATGTTCAAGTTTTGTAAAAATATCTAGATTATACACTTCCCTTTTATCATTCTTGAATCCCTTGGCGATCACTTCCATGGGAGACATCGAATTATCAGTTATCATCCAATAGTCACTAATAGGAAGGTATAGCTCAAATAAATTGTGGATACCGGCCTCATACCGACGCCGTATCGTTGCTTCCGGAATATTGTGACCTCCGGCGGCTACCCTCATTTTCACACGTTCCACGGCTAGATCCGGCGTATTTAGCCAGAAGTAAAGCAATGTAACATAATAACCTTCCCTTTGTGCTTCCCGTATCAGGTTTGCGACTGAACGGGTGGCCAGCGTAGTTTCCATTGCGAAAGTCTCACCAGCACCGATGAGTTCCTTTATCCGCTTATACATAATACGACTAGCTTCAACGGCGACGGCTATACTGTCTGCATTAAAAGGGGAAAGTCCCTTGGCTATCTCGTCTGAGTTAACAAACTCCCTACATTTTAGCATTTCTGGTAAAATAGTGAAGGAAGCTGTTGTTTTTCCTGCTCCGTTGCAACCTGATATTATATACAAATATGGCACTGTTTGCTGTTTTTGATGCTGCAAATATATGTAATAGTTTTTTAATATGCGTCGTTTTATTTCTCAAAAATCGTGAAAATGTGCAGGAAATGTACTTTTAACTAACAGGTTTGTTGGGGAAAGCGGTGGTTTTGTTAATTTTTATACCCAAAGTAGATCACTCATGATTCCGTCGGAAACGAAGATTCCTGACTTGGATAAAATCAATTTGTCACCGGTTTGTAATAAGAGACCTTGGTTGATATGGGGTTGAGCTTGCTTTTGACAATAAGAAAGGAGCTTCCTGCCAAATTTTGTCTGGATATCAGCGAAAGAGACTCCCCACATGGTTCGAAGGCCGGTGATGATGAAGTCGTTGTACCGGGTGCATAGGTCTAAATCCTCGGATTCTATTGTCGGATGCCCATTTTCTATACCGTCTATATATATAGGTAGAGAAGATGGATTCCATTCCCGGTCTATCCCGTTATAAGAATGGGCGGAAGGACCGAGGCCTAGATATTTCTTTCCGGTCCAGTAGGAGCTATTGTGCTTGGAGAAGAACCCGGGACGGGCGAAATTAGATATCTCGTAATGCAAATAGCCTGCTTCTGCCAACCGATCTATTAATGTGGAAAAGAACGAGACGCTTAACTCCTCGTTTATGGGGGTCACTTTTCCCGCTTCCAGCAATTTGTAAAGTGCGGTACCTTCCTCGTAAATGAGGTGGTAGGCGGAAAGATGGGGAACATCCAACCGGATCGCTTGTCGCAAATTCTCTTCCCATGCTTGCTGCGTTTGGTTGGGGAGTCCGTAGATCAAATCGATACTGATATTTGTAATCCCATATTCCTTGCATAGTTCTACTGCTTTAATCGCTTGTTCCCGGTCATGGCGACGATTCAGAAAACGCAAATCTTCCGGATGAAAACTCTGTACACCCATGCTGACCCGATTAAAAGGATAATTACGGAGAAGCGATACATATTCTCGTTTCATGTCATCCGGATTCGCCTCTAAGGTAATCTCCATTTGCTCGGCTACATCAAAATGACGATAGATGGCCTCGAATATCTTGCCAAAATCCTTCTCGTCTAATTGGGAAGGAGTACCGCCCCCGAAGTAAATGGTTTCTAATGCTTCGTTTCCTATATATCCCTTCCGCAATTCCATCTCTTTTATAAGTGCGTTTATATACGGCTCTTTATACTTCATCTCCGTATTGGAAAAAAAGTCACAGTATAAACACCGCTTGGCGCAAAAAGGAACGTGGATGTATAAACCTGCCATCTGTATGGACACAATTATATCTTTACACAAAGATATAATTTAAATTTCAAAAAACCTTGCTGCTGCACAACATAGTTCTCAAACACCGGGCGATAATTGCTTTTTTCCTTTACAATCTCTAATTTGCGCCCTCGTGAAAGTGATTCACGCCAAATAAACGTATTGTTAAACTCAAATAAATCCTGATATCATGAAAGTATACCAAACAAATGAAATTAAGAACATCTCTATCTTGGGAAGTTCGGGCTCTGGGAAAACCACTCTCGCTGAAGCTATGCTTTACGAGGGTGGAGTTATAAAACGCCGCGGCTCCGTTGAGGCAGGAAATACGGTGTCCGATTATTTCCCGGTTGAGAAAGAGTATGGATACTCAGTTTTCTCAACCGTTTTCAGTGTTGAGTGGCAGGATCGGAAGCTGAATTTCATCGATTGTCCGGGTTCGGATGATTTCGTTGGAGGAGCTGTTTCCGCTCTGAATGTCACGGATACGGCACTGATGGTATTGAATGCCCAGTACGGTGTTGAGGTTGGAACCATTAACCAGTTCCGGTATACTGAACAATTTCATAAACCGGTGATTTTCGTTGTCAATCAGCTTGATAATGATAAAGCCGACTATGAGGGAACTATCGCCCAGTTGAAAGACCGTTGGGGCAGTAAGATCGTTCCGATCCAATATCCGATTAGCTGCGGCTCTTCTTTCAATGCCGTGGTGGATGTATTAAAAATGAAGATGTATCGTTGGAAACCGGAAGGTGGAGTTCCTGATGTATTGGAAATCCCCGCCGAGGAAATGGATAAGGCGATGGAGTTGCATCAAGCCTTGGTGGAAGCCGCCGCTGAGAACGATGATACTTTGATGGAGAAATTCTTTGAGGAAGGTGCCTTGAGCGAGGATGATATGCGTGCCGGTATCCGTGCGGGCTTGGTTACTCGCGGTATGTTCCCGGTATTCTGCGTATGTGCCGGTCGTGATATGTGTGTTCGTCGTACGTTGGAGTTCTTGGGTAACGTGGTTCCTTGTACCGACAAGATGCCTCGTCTGATTACTACGGAAGGCGTAGAGGTGACTCCGGACTCGAATGGTCCTACTAGCTTGTTCTTCTTCAAGACTACCGTGGAACCTCATATTGGTCAGGTTTCCTATTTTAAAGTGATATCAGGAAAAGTAAAAGAAGGTGACGATTTGATGAATGCCGATCGTGGTTCTAAGGAGCGTATCGCACAGTTATTTGCGGTAGCCGGACAAACTCGTACCCCGGTTACGGAAATGGTGGCGGGTGATATTGGAGCGACCGTTAAGTTAAAGGATGTTCGCCGTGGTAATACATTGAACGGAAAGGGTTGTGATTATCGTTTCGACTTCATTAAATATCCGGATCCGAAATATCGTCGTGCTATCAAGCCGGTGAATGAGGCTGACGCCGAGAAGATGATGGAAATCTTGATACGTATGCGCGAGGAAGACCCGACATGGGTAATCGAGCAGTCCAAGGAATTGAAGCAGACAATCGTTTCCGGTCAAGGTGAGTTCCATCTTCGTACATTGAAATGGAGAATCGAGAATAATGATAAATTGCCGATCGAATATCTGGAGCCGAAGATCCCGTATCGTGAGACGATTACGAAAGCGGCCCGTGCGGATTACCGCCATAAGAAACAATCTGGTGGCGCAGGCCAGTTCGGTGAAGTTCACTTGATTATCGAGCCTTATTATGAAGGTATGCCTGCTCCGGATACCTACCGTTTCGGCGGACAGGAGTATAAGATGAATGTTCGTGATACTCAAATAATTGATTTGGATTGGGGTGGTAAAGTCGTGTTCGTAAACTGTATCGTTGGTGGTGCTATCGACGCTCGTTTCTTGCCGGCTATCCTAAAAGGTATCATGGCTCGTATGGAGCAAGGGCCGTTGACGGGTTCGTATGCTCGCGATGTGCGTATTTGCGTATACGATGGTAAGATGCACCCGGTAGACAGTAATGAAATCTCTTTCATGCTTGCCGGACGCAATGCGTTCAGTACCGCTTTCAAGGAGGCTGGCCCTAAGATCTTGGAGCCTGTTTACGATGTCGAGGTTTCCGTTCCTGCTGATTATCTGGGAGATGTGATGAGTGACTTGCAAGGACGCCGTGCCTTGATTATGGGTATGAATAGCGAGAAGGGATTTGAGAAACTATTGGCGAAAGTTCCTTTGAAAGAGATGTCTAACTATTCTACTTCACTAAGCTCCATTACGGGCGGACGTGCTTCCTTTACGATGAAGTTCGCTAGTTACGAGTTAGTTCCTGCCGATGTACAAGAGAAGTTGTTAAAGGCTTACGAGGCTACTCAATCAGAAGAATAGGTAAAGTAAAATGTCATCATAATTTTTTAATATTTAAAGTTAAACGAGAAAAGGCCGGCTTTGTGAAGAGCTGGCCTTTTTGTTATGTCTTTTTCATTAGGTTGTCGTGAACTTGTAATACCGAAAGTGTTCTTTTGTATCATCTTAAACAAGGAAAAGATGATATTAAGAAAGTACTATCCGACTATTGTCCTCTCTGACATCCATTTGGGATCGGAACATTCCCGGACGGAGGAGGTCACCCGTTTTCTCAAGCACGTAGATTGCGATCGATTGATTTTGAATGGTGATATCATCGATGGCTGGCAATTGAAGAAATCCGGTAAACGCTGGAAACAAAAGCATACCGATTTCTTTAAGGTATTGATGAAGATGATGGAGAAAAGGGGTACGGAGATTATCTATGTAGTGGGGAACCATGATGATTTTCTCGATAGCTTGGCTCCTTTTAAGTTCTCCAATATATCGATCGTAAAGGATTATTTACTGAAGACGAGACAAGGAAAACGCTATTTCGTGACACATGGCGATATTTTCGATACGGTTACGACCCATATGCGTTGGCTTGCCATGCTCGGGGATGTGGGATATACTTTTTTATTGTGGTTGAATAAGGTTTACAATCATCGTAGAGAGCGGCAAGGAAAACCTTATTTCTCTTTATCCCAAGAGGTGAAACACCGGGTGAAAAGTGCGGTCTCTTATATCTCGGAGTTTGAGAAAGAGCTGGTACGCTTAGCGGAGGCCAAGCATTTGGATGGGATTATTTGCGGCCATATTCATCAAGCGGCGAGCGTATGGTATGGTAATGTGCATTATCTAAATTCCGGCGATTGGGTGGAAAGCATGACCGCTCTCGTGGAGGATGAACAAGGAGAGTGGGATATTGTTACATATAATAATGTACAACTATATGCGGATGCCGTATGAAAATTCTGTTTATCATACAAGGTGAGGGACGTGGGCACTTGACCCAAGCGTTATCCTTACGCCAGAAATTGATGGCCGAAGGACATGAGATCGTTGGTGTGTTGGTAGGAAAAAGCCCGGCCCGCCGTTTGCCGGATTTCTTCTTGAATAAGATACAATCGCCGGTATATCCGTTTGAGAGTCCGAATTTTTTACCGACGGCTAAGAATAAACAAGTGAGTTTGATGCGTAGCGTATTATATAATGTATTGCGTCTGCATAAATACATGGGAAGTATCCGTTATATCGACCGGATGATTCGGCAGACGGATGCGGATGTTGTCGTGAATTTCTACGAGCTATTGACGGGGCTGACTTACTTGATTCTCCGTCCGAAAGCAACGATGGTATGTATCGCCCATCAATATCTATTCTTGCATCCGGACTTCGTTTTCCCGAAGCAGAGCACATTGTCGTTGGCGTCGCTACGATTTTTTACGAGATTAACGGCGATAGGCTCCGTCAAAAAATTAGCCTTGTCTTTCCGGAAGATGCGTGAGGCGCCGTTGGGAGGAATAGTCGTGGTTCCTCCTTTATTAAGGCAAGAAGTCTTGGATGCGGTTCCCTCGAACGGCAGTTATTTGCATGGTTATTTGTTGAATAGCGGGTTTAGTGAGGAGATCCGTTCTTGGCATTCCCGTCATCCTTCGGTTCCGATGCATTTCTTTTGGGATAAGAAAGATCAGCGAGCCGAGGTGAAAATAGACGATTGCCTTTCTTTCCATCAGCTGGATGATACGTTGTTTCTACGTTATATGTCGGGGGCGAAGGCTTATGCTACGACCGCCGGGTTCGAATCCGTATGTGAGGCGATGTATCTGAATAAACCTGTATTGATGGTTCCTACACATATTGAGCAAGCTTGCAATGCTTACGATGCCTCTTTGTCTGGCGCAGGCGTTGTCGCTGATTGTTTTGATCTGGACGTGTTATTATCCATTTCGGAAAGTCATGTGGAGAATCCGGTCTTCCGGCATTGGGTGAAACAGGCGGATTGGCTTATTCTTCGTGAGTTCCGTGAGGATTTGTTGCGTGAGGAACATCCGGTAACGAGCCTAGGGAGGATTACGACAAATTGGGTGGCGCGTCTGGGGAGATTCCTGCCTATCTAGGAACTTATAGCAGTACCGTGCTGTAGATGCAGGTGTGCCATGCTGATGGCACAGGCGTGCCACACTGATGGCACAAGCGTTTCATCAGCATGGCACAGATGTCTTATTTATTGAGCGCTTGCTCAATATCGGCGATGATATCATCGGCGTTCTCGATACCTACAGAGAAGCGGATCAAGTCCGGAGCCACGCCAGCCTCTATCAATTGCTCGTCGCTCAATTGGCGGTGCGTATGACTGGCCGGGTGAAGCACGCAAGTACGGGCATCCGCTACGTGAGTTACGATAGCGGCGAGTTTCAAGCTATCCATAAACTTGATCGCCACCTCACGTCCACCTTTCAATCCGAAGGATAATACACCGCAAGAGCCATTCGGTAGATACTTCTTGGCGAGCTCATGGTACGGGTTGCCTTCTAATTCCGGATAATGCACCCAAGCTACCTTATCACATTTCTGTAGCCACTGCGCTACCGCCAAGGCGTTTTTGCAATGCTGCGGTACACGAAGATGTAAGGTCTCCAATCCCAGATTCAATAGGAATGCGTTTTGCGGGGATTGGATTGCTCCAAGATCACGCATCAGTTGGCTAGTCGCTTTCGTGATGAACGCTAATTTCCCGAATGCCTTGGTATAGGTCAATCCGTGGTAAGAAGGGTCCGGTTGGCAAAGTCCCGGGAACTTCTCGGCATGCGCTTCCCAATCGAAATTACCGCTGTCCACGATACAACCACCCACGCTCGTGGCATGGCCATCCATATATTTAGTCGTGGAGTGCGTAACGATATCCGCTCCCCATTCGAACGGACGGCAATTGATCGGCGTGGCGAACGTATTATCGACGATCAAGGGTACGCCATGATTATGGGCGATGCGGGCAAACTTCTCCACATCCAATACCATAACGCCCGGATTGGAGATCATCTCGCCGAACATCGCCTTCGTATTTGTGCGGAAAGCCTTGGAGATCTCTTCCTCGCTCGCGTCTTGATCTACGAACGTGCATTCGATTCCCAGCTTCTTCAAGGTAACGGCCAGTAGATTATAAGTACCTCCATAAATGCTGGTAGCGCTTACGATATGATCGCCAGCCTCGCAAATATTGAAGAAAGCGAAAAAGCTAGCGGCCTGTCCGGATGAGGTCAGCATGGCGGCCACGCCACCTTCCAACGCCGCGATCTTGGCGGCTACAGCCTCGTTTGTCGGGTTTTGAAGGCGGGTATAGAAATAGCCGCTTTCCTCCAAATCGAACAATTTAGCCATCTGCTCGCTCGTCTCATACTTGAATGTCGTGCTTTGATAGATCGGGAGGACACGGGGTTCTCCTTTCTTGGGTTGCCAACCGGCCTGTACGCACAGGGTTTCCGGTTTGAATTTGTTATCCATATAGGTTGTTTTTTTAATTGAATGTCATTTTAATCGCGAATGTACGGAAAATCGGTAAGAATTGTTCCGCTTACAAGATCTTCTTCTGTAAGATACTGAACCAAATGAAAGCGACGACACCTTTTAGCATGCTGGAAAGGCTGATCGCCCACCAAACACCCGTAATACCCAGTCCCGCTGCCGCTAGCCCGATGGCCAAAGGTATGCGTAAGGTGTTACACGAGATGCTGATGATCGCCGGCGGAACCGTTCGGCCGGTACCGTAGAACATGCCTTGCGTGGTAATCTCCAGCATCATGAAGATCATCGAATATCCGTCGATCCGGAGAAATATACCACCGGCCTCATAAGCGGCTTGCTCCGGCACGATCAGCGAGAAGACCTCGCTACCGTAAAAGACGAATAACAACGTGCAGAGTACACCGATGATAGAAGTCATTTTAAGCGTCGTATGATAAGCGGTCAAGATACGTTCTTTCTTGCGTGCGGCGTAGTTCTGGGCGGTGAAAGCGGAGAGGGCCGTACTGAAGCCTTGTGAGGTGTTCCATGCGATCGCCTCCATTTGTCCGCCTGCCGTAAGCGTCATCAAACCGATATGCCCTCCGTAGGTGGAAGCTGTACGAGCCATAAAAAGATTGATGATCGCGAAGAATGTATTTAATAACGCTACCGGCAGGCCCAATTGGAAGATCCGCTTGGTGTAGCGTTCCTTTAAACGGACAAAGAAAGGGAATCCCCCGAACAATTTATTGCGGCATTTTAGCTGATAGACGAATAGTCCGCAAACCACCGCTTGGGAGATCCACGTAGCCCAAGCCGCGCCCGCCGTGCCCAAATGGAAGCCGAGTATAAATAAAGGATCTAGCACCATATTCAGTAAAAGACCTGTTCCGCTGATATAAAATGGAATCTTACTCAATCCCGCCGCATTATGAATCCCGGTAAACGCCGCCGAGAGGAAGATAAATGGGAATGCGGAAGCGACGATTCTCAAATATTCCACGGCGTTCAACGCGATCGGTTCCTCCAGTTTGTAGAAGCCGATAATCGGATGAGCGAGGACGAATAGCAAGAATCCCCAACAAAGCGAGAGGATCAAGGCGATCGTTAGGTTATGGGAAGCGAATCCTCGGGCATCTTCCACGTTTTGCGCCCCGATACTTTGCCCGACACTCACCTCCGAGCCTACTTTATTCAAGTAAGAGATCGAGTTCGTCATCCAAGTAAGGATACCAACGGCGCCGATAGCGGCTACGGCCTCGCTTCCCAATCGGCCTACCCAAGCCATGTCGGTGATGCTATAGGCCATTTGGATAAATGAGGTACCCATGATCGGCATCGCCAGATTGAATAGTTGCCGGGAGATGACCCCTTCGGTCAGATTTTTTGTTCCTTGCATGATCGTTTGTTTAAATGTGCGCGAAAGTAGAAATAATTTTGCTACCTTTAGCGACGTTAATCTTAAAGAATAGTATGATGATAACGAGACGGAATTTTTTGAAAGCGGGTGCCGCTGTGGCTGCACT
Source organism: Parabacteroides sp. 20_3 (assembly GCF_964238835.1). Classification (NCBI taxonomy): domain Bacteria; kingdom Pseudomonadati; phylum Bacteroidota; class Bacteroidia; order Bacteroidales; family Tannerellaceae; genus Parabacteroides; species Parabacteroides sp. 20_3. Next base: position 175,309 of record NZ_CAXSNO010000007.1, read on the forward strand.
GAGTGTAGTACCGAATGGCTTTGCCTCTATCTTGGCTAAGAAAGAGAAAGCGATAGGTGTACAGTTGTATAGTGTCCGGGACGACTTGAAGACGGATTTTGACGGTACGATGAAGGCTTTGGTGGATATCGGTTATAAACGGATGGAAGCCGCCGGTTACCGGGATGGCAAATTCTACGGGAAATCCCCGGCCGAGATGAAGAAATATCTGGCGGATCTGGGTGCCCGTATGGTAGGTTCCCATACCGGAAGCGGTTTGCTGGCGGAGGGTGATACCAAGGGATGGGACTTCTGGAAAAAGAATGCCGCCGATACGGCAGAGGTAGGCTGTAAATGGATTGTTCAGGCGGGTTATCCCTCCAAAGATATCAAGAGCCTTTCGGACGTGAAGCGTTTAGCGGATCAATTTAATAAATGTGGTGAGATTGCGAAGGCGAATGGGTTGCGTTTCGCTTTCCATAACCATGTGGATGAATTCCATGAGCTGGAAGGGAAGATCCCGTTCGACGTGATGATCGAGAATACGGACAAAGGGCTGGTTACTTTCCAGATCGATACGGCTCAATTAGTGTATGGCGGTTTTAAATGTCATGATTACGTGAACCGTTATCCCGGTTGTTTCGCCAACTGGCACTTGAAAGACGCGAACGCGGATGGAAAGGGCAGCACGGAGATGGGCGCCGGAATCGTAGACTTCAAATCCTTATTCGCTGTGGCGGAGAAAGCCGGATTAGAGGATTACTTCATTGAGCAAGAGCGTTATAATATGACACCGCTGCAAGCGATGAAACATGATTATGACTTCTTGATGAATGCTTCTTATGTGAAGTGGTAAACGGGAGTATAGGCGTAGCCTTATGCCAGTATCGGTATAAGGCTGCGCCTATATCAGTGTGAGGCTATGCCGATACTGGCGCAAGGCAACGCCAGTACTGGTGTTTTTTATCGGATAAACAGGAGTTCCCTATACTTCGGCAACGGCCACATCTGGTTGTCCACCATCAGTTCCAGATCATCGATATGGTCACGGATCTCATCCAAATAAGGGGCTACCGAGTCGTGGTAAGCGATCGCCTTTTCCCGCATATCGGTCAAGCGGTTCGCTTTCTTGCGGGCCTCTACCATCTCATCCACTTTCTTGGTCACGGCACAGATATGTCCGGCTATCTTACGAACCAAGCGACGGGGTTCTTCCGACATATCGCGGAATTCCGGGTCATCGCCGAATGTCTCTTTCAACTTCGCTATATTATCCAGCAATACGCTCTGGTAGCGAACGGCTACCGGGATGATATGGTTCAAGGATAAATCCCCTAATACCCGAGCCTCGATCTGTACCTTTTTGATATAGACTTCCCATTTTACCTCATTACGCGCTTCCAATTCTTTCTGGGTAAGTACGCCGGTAGACGTGAACATCTCGATCGACTCCGGTTTAAGATAAGCGTCATATTGCAAGGGAACACTGTTTTGGCAATCCAGACCTCGCTTGGCAGCTTCCTCTTTCCATTCGTCCGAATAACCGTTTCCATCGAAGCGGATCGGCTTAGATTCCTTGATATAGGCTTTCAGCACCTTGAAGATCGCTACTTCCTTGCTTTTTCCTTCCGCTTGCAAAGCCTCTACGTCCTTCTTGAATTGTTGCAATTGATAGGCTACGGCGGAGTTCAACGCTAACATGGCCGATCCGCAGTTCACGGAAGAGCCCGGGGCACGGAACTCAAAACGGTTTCCGGTGAAGGCGAAAGGAGAGGTACGGTTACGATCCGTATTGTCCAACAGCAGTTCGGGGATCTGCCCGAAGCCAAGATGCAAGCCCTTTTTATCGTCTACCTCGATAGCGTCCTCGATAGAGCTATTCTCGAACTTATCCAAGATATCACTGATTTGCGTTCCGAGGAAAGTGGAGATGATAGCGGGAGGTGCCTCGTTCGCGCCTAGGCGGTGTGCGTTCGTGGCGGAAGCGATACTCGCTTTTAATAAAGCGTTGTATTTATAAACGGCCATGATGGTGTTTACCACGAAAGTGATGAAGCGTAGGTTGTCCTCACGGTCTTTACCCGGAGAGAATAAGTTTACACCCTTGTCTGTTCCCATAGACCAGTTACAGTGTTTACCGGAACCGTTTACCCCGTTAAATGGCTTCTCGTGCAATAATACACGGAAATTATGACGGCGGGAGACACGTTTCATGACCGACATCAATAATTGGTTATGGTCGTTGGCTAGGTTACATTCCTCGTAAATAGGAGCTAGCTCGAACTGGTTGGGGGCTACTTCGTTATGGCGGGTCTTTACCGGGATACCTAGTTTATAGCATTCGGTTTCCAAGTCTTTCATGAATTCTTGTACACGAGAGGGGATAGCGCCAAAATAATGGTCGTCTAATTGTTGGTTCTTTGCGCTCTCATGTCCTAGCAAGGTACGCTCGGTCAGTGAGAGATCCGGACGAGCGGAATACAAGTCCTCGTCAACAAGGAAATATTCCTGTTCCCAACCAAGGTAAGTAATTATCTTATTGACATCCTCATCGAAATACCGATATACGTCCTTGGCGGCCTCTCCCAATACTTCGATAGAGCGGATCAGCGGGGTCTTATAATCCAGCGCTTCACCGGTATAAGCGATAAATACGGTTGGGATACAAAGTGTGTCATCTACGATAAAAGCGGGAGAGGAAGGGTCCCAGGCGGAGTAGCCGCGGGCCTCGAAGGTATTGCGAAGTCCACCGTTCGGGAAACTGGAAGCGTCCGGTTCTTGCTGGACGAGCAACTTGCCGCTGAACTCCTCGATCATGCCGCCGTTGCCATCGTGTTCTACAAAAGCGTCGTGCTTCTCGGCGGTGCCATCGGTAAGCGGTTGAAACCAGTGGGTGTAATGAGTGACTCCTTTTTCCAGTGCCCACATACGCATGCCGGCTGCCACATGATTGGCGATTTCCCGGTCGATAGGTGTGCCATTGTCAATGGCGTGGGTCAAGGCTTTGTACGTTTCCTTGGAGAGATATTTTTGCATCGCCTTCCGGTTGAAGACATTCTCGCCATAGTACTCAGATACTTTGTGTTCGGGAGTAACGGCTTCCACGGCCTTTCGGTTGGATGCCTTCTCCACAGCATTAAAGCGTGAGATTGACATTGTTGAATTGTTTTATGTTTTTACGACGCAAAAATACAAAACAGTTGACAATTGACAGTTGGCAATTGACAATTATTTAGTTTTCTCTATTAATTTGTCAATTTACTTCTCTAACTGTCAATTGCCAACTACTAACGGGCAACTATTAAAACAAACTCCAAGCCACCGTCAATCCCGCCATCACGATCGCTACCATGCTCATCAGCTTGATAAGGATATTCAAACTCGGGCCGGAAGTGTCTTTGAACGGATCGCCGACCGTATCGCCGACAACGGTTGCCTTATGCGCCTCGCTACCCTTGCCGCCGTGGTTTCCTTCCTCGATGAATTTCTTCGCGTTATCCCATGCTCCTCCGGCGTTCGCCATGAATACGGCTAATACGAAGCCCGTGCTTAATCCACCGATCAATAATCCGACAACACCCGTCACACCAAATATGAGTCCGGTTAAGATGGGGGCGATAATAGCTAAAACGGAGGGAAGTACCATTTCGTGTTGCGCTCCTTTCGTCGAGATCTCAACGCAACGGGCATAATCCGGTTGTGCCTCTCCAGTCAGAATACCCTTGATTTCCTTGAACTGACGGCGAACTTCCTCCACCATGTGCCCGGCCGCACGCCCTACAGCATTCATCGTAAGGCCACAGAACATGAATGCCATCATGGAACCTAGGAACATTCCGGCTAAAACCTTAGGATTCATTAAGGTAACATCATAATATACCATAAAGTCCGAGAATGAGGCTTTAGATATTTCGATACTCCTGCCATCGGTAAAGTTCAGGACGGTCTCTCCTAAACGGAGCAAACCGATCTTGATCTCTTCTACATAAGAGGCCAACAGAGCCAAGCCGGTTAACGCGGCGGAACCGATAGCGAAACCTTTACCTGTAGCGGCAGTCGTATTTCCTAATGAATCCAATGCGTCTGTACGCTTGCGGACTTCTTTCCCTAGGTTACACATCTCGGCGTTGCCTCCGGCATTATCCGCTATGGGACCGTAAGCGTCTGTAGCCAACGTAATACCTAAGGTCGATAGCATACCTACGGCCGCTATACCGATTCCGTATAATCCCATGCCCACGTTCGTGAAGTCGAATCCGGAGGCGAACAAGAAGGAACAAATAATACCGACCACGACGGCAAGTACCGGGATGGCCGTAGAGAGCATCCCCAGTCCGAGACCGGAGATAATAACCGTTGCCGGTCCAGTCAGTCCCGCTTCGGAGACGAGCCGGGTCGGTTTATAGGATTGGGAGGTATAATATTCCGTCGCCTGCCCGATCACGATTCCGACTAGCAGACCTACGATCACGGAACAACCGATCCAGAACCAATTCTCCATGCCTAATACATAAAGAATCCCGAACGTGGAGATAGCGATCAATACGGAACTCAAGTTCGTTCCTATGGCTAAGGCTTTCAATAGTTGCTTGATCGTCGCGTTCTCATTCGTACGGACGGCGAAAATACCAATAATAGATAAAATGATACCGACAGCAGCGATAAGCATTGGGGCGACAACCGCCTTATATTGTAATTCTACGCTTCCGGAAGAAACGAACGCGGCGGCTCCCAATGCGGCGGTCGCTAGGATGGAACCGCAATAAGATTCATATAGGTCGGCTCCCATACCGGCGACGTCACCTACATTGTCGCCTACGTTATCGGCGATTGTCGCCGGGTTACGAGGATCATCCTCCGGGATCCCAGCCTCAACTTTACCTACTAAATCCGCTCCGACATCGGCGGCTTTCGTATAGATTCCTCCTCCCACACGTGCGAACAAGGCTTGCGTGGAGGCACCCATTCCGAATGTAAGCATGGTTGTCGTGATAATGGTGAGTTTATGGGTCGGGTCCAAAGCCTCGTCTGGGATGAAAGCATTTAACAGGATATACCAGAATGAGATATCCAGCAATCCAAGTCCTACAACGACTAAGCCCATGACCGCCCCGCTTCGAAAAGCGACTTGTAAGCCTTTGTTCAAGGAAGTGCGGGCTGCGTTCGCCGTACGGGCCGAGGCATAAGTCGCTGTCTTCATGCCTAAGAAACCCGCTAATCCGGAAAAGAAACCTCCTGTCAGGAAGGCGATCGGGACCCATTCGTTTTGCACATGGAAGCCATAGGCCATAATAGAGAATAAGATTACTAGGACAACGAAAACCGAGGCGACTACTTTGTATTGCTGTTTCAGATACGACATCGCCCCTTCACGCACAAAGGAGGCGATCTTTTTCATCAACTCAGTTCCTTCACTCTCTTTCATCATTTGCCTGAAGAAGAACCAGGCAAATGCTAGCGCTAGGACAGACGCTAACGGAATAATCCAGAAAATACTCGTAATCATAACATGGTAGATTTAATGTTATACTTAAGAAAACAATGTGACAACACCTTTGCTTTCCGTGTAAATGTAGCAAAAATAAAAGAGGATGGAAACTTTTTCCCTAATAATAATGTTTCTAATTAAAAAAAACAGCATATTTGTTACCAGATTAAGAGACAAGAAATAAATGGCAGAAGAGACAAACCATAAACCCTATAGGTTGGGCTTGGCGCTTAGCGGAGGCGGAGCGAAAGGTTTTGCGCATATCGGCGTATTTCGAATGATGGAAGAATGTGCGCTAAGACCGGATATTATAGTCGGTACCAGTGCGGGAGCTTTAATGGGCACCTTGTTTGCCGATGGCTATTCGGCGGCGGAGATCCAAGAGCTTTTTACCGGACGTGAGTTCTCGGAATTCGCCCAGTTGCAGATTCCTAAGGCGGGTTTGTTCGATAGTAAGCGCTTTCGTTATTTCTTGAGGCGACACTTGCGGACCAAGAACATCGAGGACTTGCAGATTCCGATGGTGATTGTCGCGACTGATTTGGATAATGGCGAAAGCCATGAATTTAGGAGTGGTCCTATTGTTGAGGCGGTGACAGCTTCTTGTAGTATCCCGATTATTTTCAGTCCTGTAGTCATCAATGGCGTTCATTATGTGGATGGAGGATTATTTCACAACTTTCCGGTCTCCATCATCCGTGAGGAATGTGAGCGTATTATCGGGGTGAACGTAAGCCCGTTGATCCCGCAAAAATATAAGCAGACCATATTCCATATCGCCGAGCGCTCTTATCATTATATGTTCCGGGCAAATACGCTGGAGGATCGAGAGATGTGTGATGTCTTAATAGAGGCGGAGGAGTTTGGCTTATATAAGACATTCGATCTTGAGAATGTAGACGTGATTTGTAATATTGGCTATTCCGCCGCTGCCCGTTGCTTTGAGAAAGTGTTGGATGAGAATAAATATGAAACCTTGGTGAAAGCGATCGCGGCAAGAAAGAAAGGCCTGATGCCGTGACAAATCGTCTGTCTGGACAAAGCGCTTTCCCACAAAAACTTTATATATAGATGAACGCAATGGAACAAAAAAACAAGATGGTAATTTATCAGGTATTCCCGCGTTGGTTTGGGAATCTGCGACCATCTCCTGTAATGAATGGTAGTTTAGCCGAGAATGGAGTGGGTAAGTTTTCGGCTTTTACTCCTTTGGCTTTATCCAAAATCAAAGAACTAGGTGTTACTCATGTATGGTATACAGGGGTGATAGAGCACGCTACAAAAACCGATTACACCATGTTTGGCATCCGGAAAGACCATTCTGCCGTAGTAAAAGGTAAGGCCGGATCTCCATATGCTATAAAAGATTACTATGATATAGATCCGGATTTGGCGGATAATATCCAGAACCGTATGAGTGAGTTCGAGGATTTGGTGAAACGTACGCATGAGGCTGGGATGAAGGTTATTATCGATTTTGTACCCAACCATGTGGCACGTCAATATTTCTCGGACGCACGGGAACCTTTCGTGGAGGACTTAGGTCAAACGGATAATGTGTCCAAGGCTTTTGATGTGAATAATAACTTTTATTATCTTCCGGGACAGACCTTGACGCTTCGTTTTGATCCGCAGCGTGAGGAGGATTTTGCCTATAGTGAGTTTCCGGCGAAGGTGACCGGTAACAATCATTTCGATGCCTATCCAAGCCAGAACGATTGGTATGAGACGGTGAAGCTGAACTACGGCGTGGATTATATGCACGGTGGTGCTTGCCATTTCAATACCATTCCCAATACGTGGGAGAAAATGTTGGAGATCTTGTTGTTCTGGGCTGATAAGGGGGTGGATGGTTTTCGTTGTGATATGGCTGAGATGGTCCCGGTAGAGTTTTGGAACTGGGTGATTCCTCAGGTGAAGAAGGTGCGTGATGTGATCTTTATAGCGGAGGTGTATAATCCGGATGAGTATAGGAATTATATTTATACGGGACACTTTGATTATTTGTATGACAAGGTTGGTCTTTATGATACGGTTCGTGCGGTGATGTGCGGACAGGCTCCGGCTAGTAATATATCGCATTGTTGGCAATCGTTGGAGGGAATCCAGAAAAATATGTTGAATTTCTTGGAGAATCACGATGAACAGCGTGTCGCTTCTGATTTCTTTGCGGGGGATGCTCGTCCGGGTATTCCGGGCATGATTGTCTCCGCTGCCATGAATACGAATCCGGTTATGATCTATAGTGGTCAGGAACTTGGCGAAAGAGGAATGGACGCGGAAGGTTTCAGTGGACGTGATGGCCGTACGACCATCTTCGATTATTGGAGCGTCGAGAGTTTGCGAAACTGGAATAATAATGGACTCTTTGATGGGGCTAAATTAACGCCGGCAGAACGCTCGTTGCGTGAGATGTACGCTAAGTTATTGAATGTGGTACGATCCGAGCCGGTTATTGTCGAGGGAGCGTTTTATGATTTGATGTACGCGAACTCCGGTAATCCTTATTTCAATCCGAACCGTCAGTATGCGTTCTTGCGCAAATGGAAGAACGAGGTACTTCTGGTTGTCGTGAATTTCGACCGTGCCGACCAATGTGTATGGGTAAATATCCCGGTCGAGGCATTCAAGGCTCTTGATTTTGAGGATAACAAACCGGCTGAATTGACCGACTTGTTAACCGGGGAAACGACTATCAGTACGCTAACAGACGCTTATCCTTATCAAGTGAAACTCCCTGCTTATTCCGGTAAGATGCTAAAGTTCTCTTTTCTCCATAAATAAGAGCTTTCTTGAAAAGTTTAGGTGTGCTGTATAGATAATTCGTTGGTGGAGTTAGGTGGTTGATACGGGACATCTAGCTTCATCGGGCAAGTAACTTAAGTGAAATGGCAAAGTAACTTAACATACTTGCCCGATGAAGCTAGATGACTTTTTTCTTTGATTTAAATGAAAAGAAGGGAAGCCATATAATAAATGCCAGCTGCTAAAAGCCCACTTACCGGGATCGTAAGAACCCATGCGGTCATCAAGCTTTGAGTTACTCCCCAACGAACGGCTGAAAGACGTTTGGTCGCACCAACTCCGATAATAGCCCCTGTAATTGTATGCGTGGTACTGACTGGGATCTTCAGAAACTCCGTAAGGTACAAAGTGAAGGCACCGGCTGTCTCAGCGATAACCCCTTCCAAGGGGGTTACCTTCGTGATTTTAGTACCCATTGTCTTTACTATTTTCCAGCCACCGGACATGGTTCCAAGTGAGATAGCGGTGAAACAAGAGAACGCTACCCAGTCGGGTAAATCGGAAATACTATTTATCCCCATTCCCAATCCTTCGGAGTGGGCTGCGATTAGGGCCGCGGCGATAATACCCATCACTTTTTGGGAATCATTCAATCCATGCCCGATACTGAATAAGGCGGAAGATACGAGTTGGAGTTTCTTGAACCATACCTCTGCCGTATGAGGGTGCACTCTTTTGCACATATGAAGCACTAATAAGGTAAACCCGAAAGCGACAATCATGCCTATGAAGGGAGCAAGGAAAATGAAAGCCGCTATTTTTAGGATAATGTTCAATTGGATCGCTTCAAAGCCGTGTGCCATGATAGCCGCTCCGGCGAATCCTCCGATAAGGGTGTGGGAAGAAGAGGAAGGAATGCCTTTCCACCAAGTGAACAGGTTCCATGCGATAGCGGCGATTACCCCGGACAGGATAATCGGTAATGTGATATACTGCTCTACTACGGTTTTTGATACGGTATTGGCGATACCGAATCCCCCGATTATATACTTAGCGATGAAAAATGCGACGAAATTAAAGAATGCTGCCCATATTACAGCCTGAAAAGGGGTAAGGACCTTGGTCGATACAATGGTCGCTATCGAATTTGCCGCATCATGAAAGCCATTGATATAATCGAATATCAGAGACAGAATGATGATAATCACTAATAATTCCATAATATAGCCCTGTTTTATGCGTACTTTACGATCAAGTTCCTTAATATTTTACCGACATGTTCGGCAGCATCCGTTGTCTTTTCCAACTCATGCATGATTTCTTTGATTTTGATAAGCTCTATACTATCTTTTTCTTCCTCGAAAAGCTTCGTGATAAAAAGCTCATATACGTCGTCCGCTTGGTTTTCTATGTCATGTAGCTTGGTACAGTAATCACGTAACGTAGTCGGTTTCTTGCGAAAAGTCTCGAGTTCATCCATCGCTTTGCTGATATAGTGCGCCTCTTGTTGAATGAGTAAACTCAATTCTTTTCCGCTATCAGAGATGGGGCGTGGGTTATAGATGGTAATACGTTTGGCGGAACTGTTTATTCCATCAATAACATCATCTATGGATGAGGCTAAGTCGTGAATGTCTTCCCGATCGAAGGGGGTTATAAATGTCGTTCCTAGTTCATCAAAGATCAGATGGGTCAGTTTGTCCCCCTCCCGTTCCCTATCCTTGATTAGCTTATAATAATTAGCTCTTTCCGTAGGAGAATCATGTCGTAAGCTTTCTACCAGAATGCTGGAAGAGGCGGATAATATTTCAGACAATTGCTTTAAGAGTGGAAAGAACTTGGGTTCTTTGGGGGTGAATCGACTAAAAAAAGAATTTTTCATACATGTATATATTAAATCGTTTTTAAATACTTGGTTGTTGAATGAAAGTTTGTTATCTCTGTTTCCGTGCTTTTAGTTTTGCCCGTACTACCTCTATTACGGCAGGAAGTATGGATATGAATATAATTGCTATGATCAATATCTTGAGGTTCTGCTGTACGAAAGGAAGATCTCCGAAAAAGTATCCCGTATAGCAGAAAAGCAGCACCCAGAAAGCGCCGCCTATCAGGTTGTAGATCATGAAATAGTAATGATGCATTTTACCCATTCCGGCTACAAAGGGAGCGAAAGTACGGACAATCGGTACGAATCGGGCGATGATTATGGTTTTGCCTCCATATTTTTTGTAGAACTCATGCGTTTTGTCCAAATGGCTTTTCTTGAATATCTTGGAGTTGGGATTGTTAAATAGTTTACGACCGAAAAAATGACCTATCATATAATTACAGGAGTCTCCCAATACTGCCGCCGCGAATAATATCAAGGCTAAGAGATTTATCTCTAGAGGCATACCGGGTAACGCTGTTATCGCTCCGGCGACGAACAAGAGGGAATCCCCGGGCAAGAATGGGGTGACTACCAATCCCGTTTCACAAAAAATGATTAGGAATAATATCGCGTAGGCCCAAGTATGATATTCTTGTACGATCTCGATCATATGCTGATCGATATGTAAGATGAAGTCTAATAAAAATTCCATTTTAGATTGATTATTAATTGATAAGAACTATCCTATATGACCCAATAAGAAAACAAAATAGATGTTTATTCTGTTCCCTTTGAGAAATCTAGAAAATAAGAATAGTGAGAAAGCAGACATTAAAGTGCTATCTTCTACTTTTTTGATGGAAATAAGGGGGAAAGAGAGTTTAAATGAGAATACGTCTTAGGGTATAGATATAGTACCCATAGGAGAATTTAAGGGGATTTATACAAAATGAAATGAATGTTTGTCTTTCTTTAGGATATTGAGTTTTTATAAACCGTACGATCCTTTCCGCGGATGAGGATAGGTTTGTCCTTGAGTTTTTTGATGTGGAGGTGCTGCGGAATAGTGAAGAAGCCTTGATATAGCCATCTTCCATCTTATAGCTTTGTTTTCCGTTGTATAGCTTTTTTTCGTATCGTTCGATATCTGTTTGGGGGATATTGTATTCCGTCTTGTCTTCATTCGGAGAGTACATGGTGTAAATATCCTTGTATTTCTGTTGGTTCTCGGGAGTTGATGAAGAACCCGAAGTCAGAAATACACTTACCAATACGAAGAAATAGAGTAAATACTTCATCATTGCGGTTGCAAATATAGAAAGTTTTCCAAATATAAAGAGGTTATTGTAAATAAGTTTTGTACTTTTGCGGCACAATTCAAATCTATTCACTTTAAGATAAATATTCGGAATAATGAGTGCACAAACTCCTTTCTTGGTGTTTTCGGGAACGAACTCCCGGTATCTTGCAGAGAAAATTTGCAACAGTTTAGGTTGTCCTCTGGGACAGATGAATATCCAGCACTTTGCCGATGGTGAGTTCTCTGTTTCTTATGAAGAGTCTATCCGCGGTAGAGATGTATTCTTAGTACAATCTACATTCCCTAATTCAGACAATCTGATGGAGTTGCTTCTGATGATTGATGCGGCTAAACGTGCTTCCGCACATTCAATCATCGCTGTAGTCCCTTACTTCGGTTGGGCTCGTCAGGATAGAAAGGATAAGCCTCGTGTTTCTATTGGCGCTAAGTTGATCGCTGATATGTTGAGCACGGCAGGTATCAATCGTTTGATTACGATGGACCTTCATGCGGATCAGATCCAAGGATTCTTTAATGTGCCGGTGGATCACTTATATGCTTCTTCCGTATTCTTGGATTATATCAAGACGTCTTTGCCTTTGGATAACTTGTGTATCGCGACTCCGGATGTTGGTGGTACGAAACGTGCCAGCAGCTATTCTAAGTATTTAGGCTTGCCGATGGTCATTTGCCACAAATCTCGTTTGCGTGCCAATGAGGTGGCCGAGATGCGTATTATCGGTGATGTGACGGGCTTGGATGTCCTTTTGGTTGATGACATGGTGGATACGGCCGGAACAATTACGAAAGCCGCGAACTTGATGTTGGAGAATGGTGCGAAGTCTGTTCGTGCTATCGCCAGCCACGCTGTGATGTCTGATCCGGCTTCTACTCGTGTAGATCAGTCCGCTTTAACGGAAATGATCTTTACGGATTCTATTCCTTACGCTAAGAAATGCGAGAAAGTAAAGGTGTTATCTGTCGCTGACATGTTTGCAGAGGCGATCCGTCGTGTATGTAGTGGTGAGTCTATCAGCTCTTTATATGCTATTTAATAGAATAAGATAGAAAAATAAAAACGGTCGCTTCCTTTTGGAGGCGACCGTTTTTTATTTAGAATAAATCTGAATATGTGTTACTTGGTCTCATCAATAATCATGCCGCTGCCCAGACATAAGTGATGGTCTTTGTCGTAGATTACACTGTATTGGCCAGGAGCGATACCTTGAATCTTTTCGTCGGATTCTACACGATATAGATCTCCGATACGACGGATGTAGCCATGCGTAAATTCCGGGGTATGACGGATCTTGAAAGTGATTTCTTTCTCACCCTCAAATTCTCCCCATGGATCTTCCGTGATGAAATCGAAGCCTTGCATATTGATCACCTTACCATATTGCGTTTCCGGGTCGTAGCCGTTGGAGACATAAATGATATTTCGCTTAATGTCTTTTTGGATAACGAACCAAGGGCCGCCACTTAATCCCAATCCCTTACGCTGGCCGATCGTATGGAACCAATATCCATTGTGTTTACCCAAGACCTTACCTGTCTCTAGTTCCACGATTTTTCCCGGGCGTTTCCCTAAATAACGCTCTATAAAGTCGTTGTAGTTAATCTTGCCTAAGAAGCAAATGCCTTGGCTATCCTTACGCTTGGCGCTCGGCAATTTCTGGGCCTCGGCGATGGCACGTACCTCGCTTTTCATTAAATGCCCGATCGGAAACATGAGTTTCTGTATCTGTAGGCGGGTGATTTGCCCTAAGAAATCAGTCTGATCTTTTACCGGGTCCTTGGCGGTAGAAAGCCATATTTTGCCGTCTATCTCCGTGGTCGTGGCATAATGACCGGTAGCGATCTTATCGAAATCCTTGCCCCATTTTTCCTCGAAACAACCGAACTTGATATATTTATTACACATCATATCCGGGTTAGGGGTAAGACCGCGTTTGACAGATTCGATCGTATAGCTTACCACCCGATCCCAATACTCGTCGTGTAAGGAGACGATCTCGAACCGGCATCCATACTTGCGGGCGATATATGAGGTGATCTCGATATCCTCTTCCGCCGGGCAATCGATATAGCCATCCTTGTCTTCCATACCGATACGGATATAGAAGATGGTCGGATCGTATCCTGCCTCTTTGAGTTGATGCACTACGACAGAGCTGTCTACTCCTCCTGAAACTAATGCCGCTATTTCCATTCTCTTTTTTGTCTTTGCTTTTGAACTTACAAAAGTAGAGAAAAAATCTCAAACCTTTGATATTGACTGTATATTCTCTATCTTTGCGGTTGGCCCTTATTGGAATGCGGGCCTTCAAACTATGTACTTTAGATGTAATATATTATAGGAAAAGCAAATCGTAGTAAGATATGAAAAAAATAATGTTATCGCTTATGACAGCTATGGTTATGACGGCTTGTACAGGCCAACAGTCGGATACGGCATCTCAAAATTCCGATAAGGAGTTCAATTATGTAGTGGATCAGTTCGCTGATCTGGAGATTCTTCGCTATAAAGTTCCGGGTTTCGAATCCCTGTCCTTGCGACAAAAGCAACTATTATATCATCTTTCCGAAGCGGCCTTGATGGGACGTGATATATTCTTCGATCAGAATGGACGCTATAATCTGGCGATCCGCAGGACACTGGAGGCTATTTATACGAATTATAAGGGAGATCGGGAGGACCCTCAATTCAAGGCTTTGGAAACCTATTTGAAACGGGTGTGGTTCTCCAGTGGTATCCATCATCATTATGCCTTGGACAAGTTTGCCCCGGGGTTTTCTCCTGAGTTCTTGATGGATTGTATTCACCAAATCGACGCTAAGAAGTTACCTCTTCGTGAGAATCAAAACGTGGATCAGTTCATGATCGAGATCGCTCCGGTAATCTTTGATCCGGGCGTTATGCCAAAGCGTAGCGTACAAAGCGGTGACGGTGATCTGATCAAAGCATCTTCTAATAATTATTACGGGGGAGGCATCAGTCAAAAAGAGGTAGAGGACTTCTATGCGCAAATGAAAATGGGAAAGGATACCATTTCCCCGATTTCTTACGGGTTGAATAGCCGTTTGGTAAAAGAGAACGGTACGGTCGTTGAAAAGGTTTGGAAAGTAGGAGGGCTTTATTCCGCCGCAATAGAAAAAATCGTAGATCAATTGCGACAAGCCTTGCCTTTCGCCGAGAATGATACGCAGAAAGCGATCATTGGGAAATTGATCGAATATTATCAAACGGGCGATTTGAAGACGTTCGATGCTTATTCGATCCTTTGGGTAGAGGATACAGCTTCGGAGGTGGATTTCGTGAATGGCTTTATCGAGACTTATGGGGATCCGTTAGGAATGAAAGCAAGCTGGGAGTCTACCGTAAATTTTACGAATAAGGAGGCGACTAAGCGTACGAAAATCATCAGTGATAATGCGCAATGGTTTGAGGATCATTCTCCGGTAGATAAGCGTTTCAAGAAGGAGAAGGTGAAAGGAGTCAGTGCTAAGGTAATCACGGTATCTATGTTGGGAGGTGATTGCTATCCGGCTACCCCGATCGGTATCAATTTGCCAAATGCGGATTGGATTCGTCGAGATCATGGCTCGAAGTCTGTTACGATAGAGAATATCACGGAGGCTTATGATAAGGCATCTCAGGGAAATGGCTTTAGCGAAGAGTTTGTATGGAGTGACGTGGAGCGGAACGGTATGAAACAGTACGGTTTCTTAACGGATAATCTACATACGGATTTACATGAGTGTCTGGGACATGGTTCCGGTAAATTGCTGGAAAACACGGACCCGGATGCGCTGAAAGCCTATAGCTCTACACTGGAGGAAACCCGTGCGGATTTGTTTGGCCTGTATTATTTGGCAGATCCGAAGCTGGTGGAGCTGGGATTGCTTCCGGACGGCGAGGCTTATAAATCGGAATACTATAAATATATAATGAATGGCTTGATGACCCAGTTGGTTCGCATCGAGCTAGGCAAGAATGTAGAAGAGGCGCATATGCGTAACCGCCAGTTGATCGCTAAGTGGGCTTACGAGAAAGGGAAGGAAGCGAATGTGATCGAACTGAAAAAACGGGATGGCAAGACCTATGTGGTTGTGAATGACTATCCGAGGTTACGTGAGTTGTTTGGGACATTGCTTGCTGAGATTCAACGTATCAAGAGTGAGGGTGACTATGCGGCCGGAAAGAATCTTGTTGAAGGATACGGCGTGAAAGTAGATCCGGAGCTGCATGCGGAGGTCTTGGAGCGCTATGCTAAGTTAAACTTGGCTCCCTATAAAGGTTTTGTCAATCCTGTGATGAAAGAGGTAAAGAACTCTAACGGTGAGGTTACTGATATTGTCTTGGACTACACGGAAGGTTATACAGATCAGATGCTTCGTTATGGCCGTGATTATTCTTTCTTGCCGACTTATAATAATTAATAGATGGAAAGTTTACAAGACGAGATAAGGGAGATCCGCAAGCAACTTCGTTTGGCGATGAACGGGGTGATTTCTACGAGTATGCGTGAGAAAGGTATCGTATATAAGTTAAATTTCGGGGTTCCGTACCCCGAAATAAAAGAAATCGCCCGCAAGCATAAACCGAATGGAGAACTGGCGGCGGCTCTATGGAAAGAAGATATTCGTGAGTTTAAGATATTGGCGACCTTTCTCCAACCCGCCGAGAAGTTGCCTTTGGAGGAAGCGAAACGTTGGGTCAAGGAGATTCCTTATTTGGAGATCGCGGAGCATTGTTGCCGGAACTTGTTCGTTCATCTGCCTTATATGGAGGACTTCACGTTAGATCTGGTTGCTGATAAGAAAAATGAGTTCGCTCGCACGGTCGCCTTTCTTACTTGGACCGAGAATTTCAAGCGAGGTGGTAGCTTGTCTTCTGTGGTTTTAGGATCTTTTTTGGTAGAAACCTTAAGCAGCTTAGCGGAGACTAAGGATTTTAAGTCTACGCTGAAAGAGAAACAAGCGTCTATTCAAGCCATGAAGTTTTATGGGCGTCAATCCGAGGGGAATGCGGAAAGGATCCTAGACGGTTTCAAGGAATTTCAGGAGGCTGTGGGAAACACGCCGGAATTACAAGAAATCTATAATGAATTAAAATTCGAGTTTGAATATTATCGGTAAGGCTTTGCGTTTAAAATAAATGCGCTAACTTTGTCGTTTGTGCGGTCTTTAGGAGATGGAAGCGAAAGTTTATACGGAAATACGTGCGTTGTTTACCGAATATCTAACGGAGAAGAAACTGCGGAAAACCGAGGAGAGATATACTATATTCAAGGAAATATGTGCTTTTCCCGGTCATTTTGATGTGTGTATGCTTTCGGATCGGTTGGAGCAAGACAACTTCCATGTCAGTAAGGCAACACTCTATAATACGTTGGATGTACTGGTTGATGCCGGTTTGGTGGTGCGTCATCAAATAACCGTCCAGTCGGTGCAATATGAGTTGAGGATTTATGCCGATACGCATTTGCATTTGGTTTGTACGAGATGCGGGGCCATCCGGGAGCTGCGAAACAGTGCGTTGAAAGCGGATATGAGAAACTTGAAAGTTTCTCGTTTTACGCCGGAGTATTATTGTTTGTACATTTATGGCCTGTGCAGTAAATGCAAGTTTAAGCAGCAAAGGTCAGTTAAATAAGAATATTAATAGCCTATAATAAATATAGAAAAGATGAAAGTAGACGTTTTGTTAGGATTGCAATGGGGCGACGAGGGCAAAGGCAAGGTTGTCGATGTGCTGACTCCGAATTACGATGTGGTAACTCGTTTTCAAGGAGGCCCTAATGCCGGACATACATTGGAGTTTAACGGGGAAAAGTATGTGTTACGTTCGATTCCTTCCGGTATTTTCCAAGGTGGAAAAATAAACGTAATCGGTAACGGTGTCGTTCTGGACCCGTTATTGTTCAAGCAGGAAGCGGAATCATTGGCAGCGAGTGGTCACGATATCACCAAGCAGCTTTATATCTCTAAGAAAGCTCACCTAATTTTACCTACTCACCGGATCTTGGATGCCGCTTATGAGGCCGCAAAAGGTTCCGGAAAGATCGGTACGACAGGAAAGGGTATCGGCCCGACTTATACGGATAAGATTAGCCGTAACGGTGTTCGTGTGGGCGATTTATTGCATAACTTCGAAGAGAAATATGCGGCCGCTAAAGCAAAACATGAAGCGATCTTGCGTTCATTGAACTATGAATATGATATAACCGAGATGGAGGCTCAATGGATGGAGGCCTTGAACTACCTTAAACAATTCAAATTGATAGATAGCGAGCATGTCATCAATAACTATTTGAAGGAAGGTAAGTCGGTCTTGGCGGAAGGCGCTCAAGGTACGATGCTGGATATAGACTTCGGTTCTTATCCATTCGTGACTTCCTCTAACACGATCTGTGCCGGATGTTGTACGGGACTGGGTGTTTCTCCCCGGAATATCGGTGAGGTATATGGAATCTTCAAGGCTTATTGTACACGTGTAGGTAGCGGTCCGTTCCCGACCGAGTTGTTTGATGAGGTGGGAGATAAGATCGGTCAATTAGGCCATGAGTTCGGTGCGGTTACGGGACGTAAACGTCGTTGTGGCTGGATTGATTTGGTAGCCTTGAAATATGCCGTGATGATCAACGGTGTAAGCCAATTGATCATGATGAAGAGTGATGTGTTGGATACCTTCGATACGATCAAGGCTTGCGTGGCTTATAAGATGAATGGTGTCGAGACTAATGAGTTCCCGTATGAGATCGATGATACGATCGAACCTGTATACGTGGAATTACCGGGTTGGAAGACGGACATGACGAAGATGCAGAGCGAGGACGAGTTCCCGGAGGAGTTCAACGCTTACCTTTCTTTCTTGGAGGAAGAACTGGGTGTGCCTGTGAAGATCGTTTCCGTAGGACCGGATCGTGAACAGACGATTGTCAGATATACAGAAGAATAAACTCGTTATAAATCGTACAAAATGGCAGAAGACCACATTCCTCAAGGGGTGTCTCCTGCCATTTTTGTCTTTGGCAAACTTTTTGTCGTTGTTTTATAAAACTAAATAAGATAGAAATTTATGAGTATGTATTGGATTATATTTATTGGATTTGCGCTATTGAGTTGGCTGGTGTCATCCCGCCTTCAGGGCAAGTTTGAGAAGTATTCGAAAATCCCTATGCCGAATGGCATGACAGGAAAAGATGTCGCTGAGAAGATGTTGCATGACAATGGTATCTATGATGTAAAGGTGATTTCTACACCCGGACATCTGACGGACCATTACAATCCCGCTAACCAGACGGTGAACTTGAGTGAGTCGGTTTATTATAGCAATAGTATCGCCGCCGCTGCGGTTGCCGCCCATGAGTGCGGTCACGCTGTGCAGCATGCTACCGCTTACGCTCCGTTGAGAATGCGTTCGGCTTTGGTTCCGGTTGTTAGTTTCGCCTCTAATATCATGACATGGGTGTTGCTGGGTGGTATGTTATTATTGCATACGTTTCCTCAGCTATTGTTATTCGGTATAATCTTGTTCGCTACGACTACGCTATTTAGCTTTATCACGCTTCCGGTCGAGATCAATGCCAGCCAACGTGCTTTAGCGTGGTTGAGCAATGCCGGTATAACAAATGCTTATACGCATGATAAGGCAGAGGACGCTTTACGTTCCGCCGCTTATACGTACGTGGTCGCAGCGTTAGGTTCGCTTGCTACATTATTATATTATATAATGATATTCTTGGGGGGAAGAAGCAGGGATTGATAAGTCTCGGAGGAGGCTTTCCTCGAATGCCCATTATAAAGATGTTAGAATGCCCATTGTAAGATGCTTATAACTGCGATTGTAAGCTCCTTACAGTGGGCATTGTTATTTTCTTATTTATTTCGAGCAAAAACATTACCTTTGCGGACAGAATAATCATTTAAAACATAAGATCATGCAAAAACCTTCCATACCCAAAGGTACCCGGGATTTTTCGCCGGAGGAAATGGCGAAACGTAATTATATATTCAACACGATCCGTGAAGTATTTCACTTGTATGGCTTCCAGCAAATAGAGACTCCTGCCATGGAAAACCTTTCTACATTGATGGGGAAATATGGTGAGGAAGGGGATAAGCTCCTTTTCAAGATATTGAATTCCGGAGATTGTTTCGCGGGCATCTCAGATGAGGAGTTAATGGAAAAGAACCCGTTGAGATTTGCTGCTAAGGCTTGTGAGAAAGGCTTGCGTTATGATTTGACCGTTCCGTTCGCCCGTTACGTGGTACAACATCGTAATGAGATCAGTTTTCCGTTCAAACGTTACCAGATCCAACCGGTTTGGCGTGCCGATCGTCCGCAAAAGGGACGTTACCGGGAGTTCTACCAATGTGATGGCGACGTTGTGGGTTCTGATTCCTTGATCAATGAGGTGGAACTGATCCAGATTATGGACGAGGTGTTCCATCGCTTTGGCATTCGTGTGTGTATCAAGATGAACAATCGTAAGATCCTTTCCGGTATTGCCGAAATCATAGGTGAGGCGGATAAGATCGTAGACATTACGGTAGCTATCGACAAGCTGGATAAGATTGGCTTGGACAACGTGAATGAAGAGCTTCGTTCCAAGGGTTTACCCGAGGAGGCGATCGAGCGTTTGCAGCCGATCATTATGCTGCAGGGTTCAAATCAAGAAAAGATCGCTACCTTGAAAGAGGTATTATCTGCGTCTGAGACTGGTTTGAAAGGTGTAGCCGAATTGGATTTTATCTTGGAGCGTATCTCTCATACGCCAATTCGTGCGGAATTAGAGCTTGATCTGACATTGGCTCGTGGCTTAAACTATTATACAGGTGCGATTTTCGAGGTGAAAGCCTTGGACGTACAGATCGGTAGTATCACGGGTGGTGGTCGTTATGACAACCTGACAGGGGTATTTGGCATGGAAGGCGTATCTGGTGTCGGTTTCTCTTTCGGCGCTGATCGTATCTTTGATGTATTGAACCAATTGGATTTATATCCGGAAGGGTCTTTGAAGACTACACAGCTTCTATTCGTGAACTTCGGACAGAAAGAGGAGATTCATTTATTGCCGTTGATCGCTAAGGTTCGCAAGGCGGGGATTCGTACGGAGCTATATCCTGAGTCTACTAAAATGAAAAAGCAAATGGGATATGCGGACGCTAAGAAAATCCCGTTTGTCGCGATAGTAGGAGAGAATGAGATGGCCGAGAATAAAATCAACTTAAAGAATATGCTCACGGGTGAGCAAACCCTTGTGACTATCGAGGAGTTGATAGAACGCTTTTAGAGAATAGTGGATTATGGAACACGGACTACACGGATGACACGGAACACACGGATAAATACTAATACCGTGTGTTCCGTGTCATCCGTGTAGTCCGTGTTTAAATGGTTCTAAACTTATAAATTAATGAAACGACCATGAAAATACCTGTTTTTATACTCTCAATATCTTTATACTTTTCTTCCTGCTCTTTCACCCCCCGTGCCGAGTGGGTAACAACAACCGAGAATACCCCTTGGGCTGAGCAACCCGATCTGATCTCCGCCCTTGCGGATACGATACCTAATATTGATATAACAATTCTAACAGAAAAGCATCAACAACAAATTGATGGTTTCGGAGCCTGTTTTAATGAATTAGGTTGGCTTTCCTTGAGTAAGCTGGAGCCAAGTGTACGTGAGGAAATCATGGAAGAGCTTTTCTTCCCCGGAGTCGGAGCCAACTTCACGATTTGCCGGATGCCTGTAGGAGCAAATGATTTCTCCCGTGATTGGTATTCGTATGACGAGGTAGATGGTGATTTCACGATGGAACATTTTACCATCGCCAATGACCAACAAACCTTGATCCCTTTTATCAAGAACGCCCAAAAGTATCAACCAGATTTACGCTTGTGGGCTTCCCCGTGGTGCCCTCCAGCTTGGATGAAATATAACAAACACTATGCCTCTGCCTATACGGGTGAGAATTATGACGAGAAGTATCGAAATGGTTTGCCGGCCGATAAGGTCGGCCATGAAGGTACGGATATGTTTATCCAAGACCCTCTTTACCTGAAAACCTATGCCCTCTATTTCTCTAAATTTATCGAGGCCTATAAGAAACAAGGAATTCCAATCTTTGCCGTAATGCCCCAAAACGAGTTCAACTCTGCGCAAATATTCCCGAGTTGTTGTTGGACATCGGCTTCTTTGGCTAATTTTATCGGTAATTATCTCGGGCCGGCCATGCAGGTTCAAGGAGTGGAAATTATGTTCGGCACGATGGAACGAGCGAATGAGTCGCTTGTTGATACGGTATTGACAGATCCTGTTAGTGGTAAATATGTAAAAGGTGTCGGTTTCCAATGGGCGGGTAAGGGAGCTATCGCCGGAATCCACAAACGTTATCCCGGGTTGAAGCTTTACCAAACCGAGCAAGAATGTGGAGATGGCAAGAACGATTGGAAGGGTGCCATGTATTCTTGGGGGTTGATGCGACATTTTCTGGATAATGGCGTTTCTGCCTATATGTATTGGAATATATCTTTGGAAAATGGAGGGATCAGTCGTTGGGGATGGGAGCAAAACTCATTGGTTGTCGTAGATCCGCAAACCAAGAGCTATCGATATACTCCGGAATACTACGTGATGAAACATGTCAGCCATTATGTCCAGCCCGGTGCGTATAAATTAGAAACGGAAGGAGCTTATACGAATCTGCTGGCATTCCGTAACCCGGATAACAGTATCGCCTTGATTATCGCCAATGAGACCAGTGATGATCATTCTCTTTCCATTCGCATCGGCGATCGAGTCTATACTCCGATCGTAAAAGCATATTCCATGAATACGCTGCTGGTCGATTGATTATCCTTTTGAGAGATGCAAAAAGACAAGTTGTCAGTTATCTCTTCGGATATTTGTCCATTTCGTCCGAAATATTGTCAGTCGAACCCGGGTGAATTCGTTTGGCACACTATTCGCATAGGCTTAGGCGTGAACATAAAGTTCATAACTAAAAAAGTAATATTATTAACATTTAAAATACCAAGAAAATGAACATTAGACCATTAGCAGACCGCGTGCTGATTAAGCCGGCCGCTGCGGAAGAGAAAACATTAGGTGGAATTATTATTCCTGACTCAGCAAAGGAAAAACCTTTAAAGGGTGAGATTGTAGCCGTAGGTAACGGAACGAAAGACGAGGAGATGGTTGTAAAGGTTGGTGATAACGTATTGTATGGTAAGTATGCGGGTACGGAAATCGAACTAGACGGTGAGAAATACTTGATCATGCGCCAAGCAGACGTTTTAGCTATTATCTAATTCATTTTTATAAACAACAATATTAAAAAAGAAATACAATCATGGCAAAAGAGATTAAATACGATATGGATGCCCGCGACCTTTTGAAGAAAGGTGTGGATGAGTTGGCTAATGCCGTTAAGGTAACATTAGGCCCGAAAGGTCGTAACGTAATTATCGAGAAGAAATTCGGAGCTCCTCACATCACGAAAGATGGTGTAACGGTTGCTAAAGAAGTGGAATTGACTTGCCCGTTCGAGAACATGGGTGCTCAATTGGTTAAGGAAGTGGCTTCCAAGACAAACGATAACGCCGGTGACGGTACGACTACAGCTACGGTTTTGGCTCAGTCTATCATTGGTGTCGGTTTAAAGAACGTTACTGCCGGAGCGAACCCGATGGATTTGAAACGTGGTATCGACAAGGCTGTCGCTAAGGTTGTAGAGAGCATCGCTAACCAAGCTGAGGCTGTAGGTGATAAGTTCGAGAAGATCGAGCATGTAGCGAAGATCTCCGCAAATGGTGACGAGGCTATCGGTAAGTTGATCGCGGAGGCTATGCAACGTGTGAAGACTGAAGGTGTTATCACGGTTGAGGAAGCTAAAGGTACTGAAACTACAGTTGACGTAGTTGAGGGTATGCAGTTCGACCGCGGTTATATCTCTCCGTACTTCGTAACGGATACAGAGAAGATGGAGTGCCAGATGGAGAATCCGTATATCTTGATTTATGACAAGAAGATCTCCGTATTAAAAGACCTTCTTCCTATCCTTGAGCCGACCGTACAGAGCGGACGTCCTCTTTTGATCATCGCTGAGGATATCGACAGCGAGGCTTTGGCTACATTGGTAGTGAATCGTCTGCGTGGTTCCTTGAAGATCTGCGCTGTTAAGGCTCCGGGCTTCGGCGACCGTCGTAAGGCTATGTTGGAAGATATCGCTGTATTGACAGGCGGTACGGTTATCTCTGAGGAGAAAGGTTTGAAATTGGAAGGTGCTACAATGGATATGCTAGGTACCGCTGAGAAGATCACGGTAGACAAAGATACCACTACCATTGTAAATGGTGCTGGTGACAAGGAGGCTATCCAAGCTCGTATCGGCCAGATCAAGATCCAGATGGAGAATACGACATCTGATTATGATAAAGAGAAATTGCAAGAGCGTTTGGCTAAGATGGCCGGCGGTGTAGCTGTTCTTTACGTAGGTGCTCCTTCTGAGGTTGAGATGAAAGAGAAGAAAGACCGTGTGGATGACGCATTACACGCAACTCGTGCCGCTATCGAAGAAGGTACGGTGCCCGGTGGTGGTGTTGCCTATATCCGTGCTATCGATGCATTGGAAGGTATGAAGGGCGACAACGAGGACGAGACTACAGGTATCGAGATCGTTAAGCGCGCTATCGAGGAGCCGCTTCGCCAGATCGTAGCTAACGCTGGTAAGGAAGGTGCCGTTATCGTTCAGAAAGTGAAGGAAGGCAAGGGCGACTTCGGTTACAACGCTCGTAAGGACTGTTTCGAGAATTTGTGCGAGGCTGGTGTAATCGACCCGGCTAAGGTAACTCGCGTAGCATTGGAGAACGCTGCTTCTATCGCTGGTATGTTCTTGACTACAGAGTGTGTGATCGCAGAGAAGAAAGAAGAGACTCCGGCTATGCCTCCGATGAACCCGGGTATGGGTGGCGGAATGGGCGGTATGATGTAATCGACTCCCGTGATTAATGATATGGGCGGCCGTTCCGGAAGGGACGGTCGCTTTTTTTATTTTCATTTGCTTGCTAATTGGAAAAAACGATTACCTTTGTATGCGCAATACCGATAGGTTGCGCTTCAGAATGATTAAAAAAAGCCCAGGTGGCGGAATTGGTAGACGCGCTCGTTTCAGGTGCGAGTGGTTTTGCGATCGTGCAGGTTCGAGTCCTGTTCTGGGCACTTCCCAAAATAGAAAAAATGCAATCCTATACAGAAGACGAAATTGTAGTACAGCTCCGGGACCCGGCCCGACAACGTGAGGCCTTCGCCAAGGTCGTAAGCTTGTATGGCGAGAAGTTGTATTGGCATATACGAAAGATGGTACTGGATCATGAGGATGCGAACGACTTACTCCAAAATACATTTTTGAAAGCTTGGACGAACATCGAGCTTTTTCGTGGTGAGGCCAAATTATCTACATGGCTTTATAAGATCGCGATCAACGAGTGCATTACTTTCCTGAATAAACAGCGAAATATGAATAACGTATCTATCGACGATGCGGATACCTTTTTGCTGGATCGTTTGAAAGGTGATGAATACTTCGATGGTGACGAGATACAGGTAAGATTGCAAAACGCTATTCTTACCTTGCCGGAGAAACAACGCTTGGTTTTCAATATGAAGTATAACGAGGAGATGAAGTACGAGGAGATGTCCGAGATACTAGGTACCTCTGTCGGGGCTTTGAAGGCCTCGTATCATCATGCGGTGAAAAAAATCGAGGAGTTTTTAACAAAAGAGGTTTAAACCTTTTGCCCGAATCGCTGTCAAAGCAATATAAAAAGAGAAAAAGTATGAAAAAAGAAGAAAACAACCTAGATCGCTTGAAAGGAACTA
Organism: Parabacteroides sp. 20_3; assembly: GCF_964238835.1. NCBI lineage: Bacteria > Pseudomonadati > Bacteroidota > Bacteroidia > Bacteroidales > Tannerellaceae > Parabacteroides > Parabacteroides sp. 20_3. The sequence goes on from NZ_CAXSNO010000007.1 coordinate 200,585, forward strand.
ATCCTTTCACTGTACCGGAAGGGTATATGGAAGGGCTTACGGAGCGGATCATGAGTCAGCTCCCCGAGAAGCCGGAGGAGAGGGCGAAACGGATTTCCTTGATGGATCGTGTTCGTCCGTGGTTGTACATGGCTGCGGTATTCGCTGGTCTTGGTTTGTTTTTCAAGGCTATCGTGGGAATAAACGGTTCCGATGGTAGTACTGCGTCTGATTCTTTACTGGTCCGGACGGAAGTCCCGACAACGGCTTTAGACGCTATTGAAGCGGAAGAAGATGAGGAGTATTTGGAGTATTTGGAAGCTCAATACGCTAATTATCTTTTAGAAGAGGAACTTTCCTATTCTGAATAAAGTTTAAAATAGTAATTTTATCGAAGATTTTTGTAATAATACTTGTATGAATAAAATATTTTTCATTACATTTGTAGCGATTTCGGTTCTACTCTCTTTCAATGCTACGGCACAAGAGAAGAAAGAGCAAAGACATTTTGATAGAGAAGCATTCGAAGCAAGGCGGAATGCTTTTATTACGGCTGAAGTTGGCCTTACACCTGAGGAAGCTGCACAATTTATTCCTTTATGCAATGAGTTGCGACAGAAAAAATTTGAGGTAGGTCGTGAATGTCGTAAGTTATCAAAAGAAATTCGACATAAGGAGAATCCGACAGATGCTGATTATAACAAAGTGATAGACGAATGTCTGGATGTTGAGATAAAAGAGGCACAGTTGGAAAAAGAGTATTTTGAGAGATTCAAGAAGATACTTTCTCCCGAAAAGGTCTATAAATACCGAAATGCGGAATATAAGTTTGTCCGGAATTTTATGAAGAGTGGTCGGGACAACAAGAAGGAAGAGAAACAGAAAAAGTAAAATATTATCATTATTTGTGTTTTTTGTTTAGATTTAGTTTTGGCGTTTAAGTTAAGGGAGGGGTGGCGACGTGATGTCGGTTCCCCTTTTGTTTTGCCCTTATCCTTGCTTTATAAGCCTTTGGCCTTGGCCTCATTCCACAGTTGATCCATTTCCTCCAATGTCATATCTTTCAAGGAACGACCTTCTTGGATCGTATGTTCCTCCAGATAATTAAAACGGCGGATAAACTTCTGGTTCGTGCGTTCCAATGCGTTGTCCGGGTTTATTTTGTATAGGCGGGCAGCGTTGATCAAGCTAAAGAAGAGATCTCCGAACTCAGCTTCCATCTTATCTGCGTCCATCCTGTCTATCTCGGTTTTCAACTCATTAAATTCCTCCTGTACCTTATCCCATACTTGATCCCGTTGTTCCCAGTCGAAACCTACGTTACGGGCCTTATCTTGGATACGATGCGCTTTTACTACGGATGGGAGGGAAGCGGGAACACCTTCCAGCACGGTTTTGTTACCCCCCCTTTCTTTCAATTTAAGCTGCTCCCAGCTTTGCTCTACCTTTTGGGCGGTATCGGCGGAGGTATCTCCGAATACGTGTGGATGGCGGTAAATCAGTTTCTGGCAAAGGCTGTCGCAGACATCCTTGATATCGAAAGCTTCTTTTTCCTCGCCGATCTTGGAGTAAAAGACGATGTGCAATAACAGGTCTCCTAATTCCTTTTTTATGTTTGTGTTATCCTCACGCATCAGGGCCTCGCATAATTCATAGGTTTCCTCGATCGTATTCGTGCGGAGGCTCTCGTTTGTCTGTTTACGATCCCATGGGCATTTTACTCGTAATTCATCCAGAATGTCGAGTAATTGCCCGAAGGCTTCCATCTTCTCTTCTCTAGTTGCCATATTATTTACTTATTCGATAATGATTGTAAAAGAAAGAGGGCCGGGTTCTACCCTGCCCTCTGTATGTGTTTTATTGTTGTTCTTTCTTGAATTCTTTCAATCCGTTTTGAAGGAACTGGATGTATTTGGAAACATCCTCATTGAATGCGTATGAAGGTCCGAGCGGCTGTCCCTCGTCATTCAATAAGATGTAGAATGGCTGGGCGTTAGAACCGAACTTGCTTCGTTGCAAATAACTCCATTTATCACCGATCGTCTTCAGCTTACGAGTCTTTCCGTTCTCTTGGATCTCGATGGGTTGCGGGAGTTTCGTCTTATCGTCTACCATGAGAGTGATTAGCACGTAATCATTTTCTAGCATTTGCTTCACCTTAGGATCCGTCCAAACGGAAGCCTCCATCTTACGGCAGTTTACGCAACCGAAACCGGAGAAGTCGATCATGACGGGTTTATTTACCTTCTTGGCATAAGCCATACCGGATTCATAATCGTCGAATGCGGCGTGTACCTCGTTTTTGTATAGATTGAAATCTTGTGTATACAACGGAGGAGCGAATGCGCTGATCGCCTTTAACGGAGCGCCCCAAAGTCCCGGAACCATGTAAATGGCGAAAGCGAAAGAGATAATCGCCATAAACAGACGAGGAACAGATACATATTTTACTTCGCTATCATGGCTAAACTTGATCTTTCCTAATAAATAAACACCCAATAAGCTGAAGATCACGATCCAAAGCACGATAAAAGCCTCACGGTCTAGTAAACGCCAACCATACGCTAAGTCCGCTACGGAAAGGAACTTCAAAGCCAATGCCAACTCCAAGAAGCCCAATACGACCTTCACTGAATTCAACCATCCGCCGGATTTCGGCATACTTTGCAGCATATTCGGGAAGATGGCGAAGACACTGAACGGGATGGATAACGCCAAGGCGAAACCAAACATACCGATAGCCGGTCCTACCGCCGTACCCATAGAAGCTGCCTGTACCAACAAGGTTCCGATAATCGGACCCGTACAAGAGAAAGATACCAATACCAACGTAAACGACATAAAGAAAATACTCAATATACCGGTCGTTGAATCGGCCTTGCTATCCAATTTACTGGTCCATGACGCAGGTAATACCAGCTCGAAGGCTCCGAAGAAGGAGACTGCGAATACTACCAGCAACAAGAAGAACAGGATATTAAAGATCGCGTTCGTTGATAAATCATTCAATGCGCTCGCTCCGAAGATACCGGTAATTAACAAGCCCATAACCAAATAGATTACGATAATAGATAATCCATAGGTGATAGCGTCGCGAATCGCTTTCTTACGATCTTTCGTACGTTTCAGGAAGAAGCTAACCGTCATAGGGATCATCGGCCAAACGCAAGGAGTCAATAAGGCGATCAAACCACCTAAGAAACCTGCGAAGAAGATGAATAACCAAGAGGTATCTGCCGCCGATACCGTAGAATCACCGAACGCTTTCAATTGGTCGATCACCGGAGACCAAAGATTCGGGCTATCGGTTAAGCTGTCGGACGCTTTGGGAGATGTCATAGCCGGTGTCTCTTTAGCGGCAGGGTCCGGAGTGTTCAACTCGCTAGCATCTTCCGCTACGACTTGCGTATCCGGCTGTATGGCCGTGGCGTCCTCTTTATCCACCTCTGTAGTCGAGCTGTTAGCTGCCAGAGCTGGATCTAGATGGATACTTTTCTTATCGAAAGAGAAAGGTATTTGATCTGGGGGAAGGCAAGTCTCGTCATTACAAGCCATAAATTCCACCTCGCCCTCTACCTTGAATTTAGCGGGATCGGTAATTTTTAGTTTTTGGATGAACGATACCGTACCCGGATACCAACGAAGGTTCATGGCGAATTGCTCGTCGTAAACCGTGGTCGGCTTTACAGAAGGAACCGGTTGGCCAATCAGTTCAGCTCCATTCAATGTCTCGAATGTGAAAGATGTAGATACAGGACCTCCTTCCGGCAGGTTCATGTCATACAGGTGCCAACCTTTGTCCGCCGTGGCGGTAAAGACGATCTCTTTCTCGGGTGCGCCACCCTTGTCGTCTAGTTTAATTTTCCATTTGACAGGCGTAAGTATTTGTGCCTGCGCTACCAGCGCTAATAGCGCCAGCATGATCGAACTGATGAGTTTCTTCATTTTTATTATTTATTGCTAAAGTTACTTTGCTGTTGATGAAAAGATCTCCGGAATCCGGGTCTCAAAACGCATTTCCTCTCCCGTTACCGGGTGGATAAAACAGAGTTTACGGGCATGAAGCATCAAACGTCCCGCAGGATTCGTCTCCGCTCCATATTTGGTGTCGCCGGCTACCGGGTGACCGATAGATTGCATCTGGGCGCGGATTTGGTTCTTACGTCCCGTTTCCAGTTCCAGTTCCAGAAGCGAATAGCTATTGTTCGTTTGTAACAGTCGGTAGCGTGTGATCGCTTCCTTCCCGTCACCATCTTGTGTCACGTACACTTGCATATGCTTGTTCTCCACGAGGTTGGATACGATCAAATCCGTGTCTTTCTCCGGCCGTCCCTCTATCACGGCCACGTAGGTCCGTTGCGTGATAGCCTCGCTCCAGTTGGACTGTAGTTGCTCTTTTACCTTCTGGTTCTTGGCGAACATCATGATACCCGATGTGTCTCGGTCCAGACGGTGCAAGACGAATATCTTGTTGCGAGGGTCGCATTCTTTCAAGTAATCGCTCAGGATACGGTAGGCCGTACGCTCTTTGATACGATCGGTAGATACGGATAGCAAACCTTCCCGCTTGTTGATCACGATGAGGTCATCATCTTCCCAAACAATTCTAAGTAACGGATTGTTGAATTCCACCTTCCCTCTTCCATAGTTGATCCCGACCGTATCGTTAGGGTTCAGCGGGGCATCGAACTGCCGGGTGACTTTCCCGTTTACCGAGATCTGTCCCCTGCTCAATAATCCTTTCACGGATGAACGGCTTTGTTCTTTTAATAACTCGAACAGGAAAGGTAGCAAAGTGTTACTTTCACCCACCGTTACCTGTCGTTCTTTAGAGGGTTTACGTCGATTATCCCCTCCTTTATACTCAGATCGCTTTCTCATATCTATTTTTTATAGTACGCGAAGATACAGGCATTTACGCGAAACTGCAATAGCGTGGAATAGAAAAACCGTTATAAATAGTTTGCTTGTTATAGGAATAAACCTTCAAATCCCCGGATGTAAAAGTAATTGCCATTCACTCTATTTTCAAAATAGCGGCGTGGTCCTTATAAATCACGTCGTGATCTGTACAATCCACGGCTTGGTCTGTATAAACCACGTCGTGGTTTGTAGAATAGTGGCGTGTCCGACAGGGAATGCCTATTGTCTCGGCCGACTATATTTCCCGATGCTCAGCGTTTTTTGTCTATATTTTTTGTACTTTCGCGGATCGAGAAATGTGTAAAGACTAATTAGTTATAAAAATATGGAAATCGCTAGTAAGTACAATCCCGCTGAAGTAGAGGGGAAGTGGTATCAGTATTGGTTGGATAACGGCTTCTTTAAGTCAAAGCCAGACGGCCGTGAGCCGTATACGATTGTAATCCCGCCCCCTAACGTCACCGGCGTATTGCACATGGGACATATGCTTAACAATACGATCCAAGATATCTTGGTTCGCCGTGCCCGTATGATGGGTAAGAACGCTTGTTGGGTACCGGGTACGGACCATGCTTCGATCGCTACGGAGGCGAAAGTGGTGAATCGTTTGGCCGGGCAAGGAATCAAGAAGACCGATCTGACTCGCGACGAGTTTTTGCGGCATGCTTGGGAATGGAAAGAAGAGCATGGCGGCATTATCTTGAAGCAACTTCGTAAATTGGGTGCTTCCTGCGATTGGGATCGTACGGCGTTCACGATGGACGAGAAACGTTCGGAGAGCGTTATCAAGGTTTTTGTCGATCTATATAAGAAAGGTTTGATCTACCGGGGTGTCCGTATGGTGAATTGGGACCCGAAGGCGTTGACGGCCCTGTCCGATGAGGAGGTTATCTATAAGGAAGAGCATAGTAAGTTGTACTATCTTCGCTATAAGATCGTAGGCGAGGAGGGATACGCCATTGTCGCCACTACCCGTCCGGAGACGATTATGGGAGATACGGCGATGTGTATCAACCCGAACGACCCGAAGAACCAACATCTGAGAGGAAAGAAAGTGATCGTTCCGCTGGTAGGCCGTGAGATTCCGGTGATCGAGGATGATTACGTGGATATAGAGTTTGGTACGGGCTGTTTGAAAGTGACCCCTGCGCACGATGTAAACGACTATATGCTGGGCGAGAAATATAATTTGCCTTCTATCGATATATTCAACGATAACGGTACGTTGAGCGAGGCCGCCGGCCTGTACGTGGGCATGGATCGTTTCGATGTCCGCAAGCAAATCGAGGAAGACTTGCGTAACGCTGACCTTTTGGAGAAGGTAGAGGCTTACGAGAACAAGGTGGGTTTCTCGGAGCGTACGAACGTGCCTATCGAACCGAAATTGTCTATGCAATGGTTCTTGAAGATGGAACATCTAGCCCAGATCGCCTTGGAGCCGGTCATGAACGACGATATCAAGTTCTATCCGCCGAAATTCAAGAATACCTATCGCCATTGGATGGAGAATATCAAGGACTGGTGTATCAGCCGTCAGCTTTGGTGGGGGCACCGTATCCCAGCTTACTTCTTACCGGAAGGCGGTTACGTGGTAGCCGAGACGGAAGAGAAAGCTTTGGAACTGGCGAAAGAGAAATGCGGTAACCCGAATCTGACCATGTCTGATTTGCGTCAGGACGAGGACGTATTGGATACTTGGTTCTCTTCTTGGCTGTGGCCGATCTCCCTGTTCGACGGTATCAATAACCCGGATAATGAGGAAATCAATTATTACTATCCGACCAGTGATTTGGTAACCGGACCGGATATTATTTTCTTCTGGGTAGCCCGTATGATTATGGCCGGCTATGAGTACAGAGGGAAAATGCCGTTTAAGAGCGTCTACTTTACGGGTATCGTTCGCGATAAGCTGGGACGTAAGATGTCCAAATCTTTAGGAAACTCTCCCGATCCGTTGCAATTGATCGAGCAATACGGTGCGGACGGCGTACGTATGGGCTTGATGCTCGCGGCTCCTGCCGGAAATGATATTCCTTTCGATGATGCTTTGTGCGAGCAAGGACGTAACTTCAATAATAAGATATGGAACGCTTTCCGCTTGGTGAAGGGCTGGACGGTAGACGATACGATCGCCCAGCCGGAGGCTTCCGCTATCGCCGTGAAATGGTTCAAGATGCAGCTGGATAAGACAATCGCCGAGGTAGACGATTCTTTCAGTAAATATCGTCTGAGCGAGGCGATGATGGCTGTCTATAAATTGTTCTGGGATGAGTTCTCCTCATGGTATCTGGAGATGGTAAAACCGGGGTATCAGCAGCCGATCGACAAGGCTACTTATGAGGCTACACTCGGTTTCTTCGATGCCTTGCTTCGTTTGCTTCATCCTTTCATGCCGTTTATTACCGAGGAATTATGGCAAGCCCTTGAGCCTCGTAAGGAAGGTGAGAGCTTGATGGTTGCCCAAATGCCGGAAGTAGCTGTTGCGGATAGCGCTTATTTGGATGCTTTCGAGATCGTGAAAGAGATCGTTGGCGGTGTCCGTACAATTCGTTTGCAAAAGAATATACCGAATAAGGATGCGCTGGAATTGCAGATCGTGGGTGAGCACAATGAGGCATTCAACGCTGTGATCGCTAAGATGTGTAACCTCTCTTCCATCTCCAAGGTAGAGGAGAAAGCGGCCGGCGCTGTATCGTTCTTGGTACGTACGACTGAATATGCCGTACCTTTAGGCAATCTGATCAATGTGGAAGAAGAGTTGGCTAAGCTTCAAGAAGAATTGAAATACCAAAAAGGTTTCTTGACTTCTGTCATGAAGAAATTAGGCAATGAGAATTTCGTAAGCAAAGCCCCGGCGAAAGTAATCGAGATGGAGAAGAAAAAGCAAGCCGATGCCGAATTGAAGATTAAGTCTATCGAGGAAAGTATCGCCGCCTTGACAAAATAAAGAGAACAGCTGTTTCTTTGAAATAAGAGCCTATATCAATCTTTCTTTGATTGATATAGGCTTTTTTGTTGATTGAGTTGAAAATTATAATATTAAACTTGTAAATAATGATACGCTGTTGTCTAAATTTTACTAACTTGCCACACGTTAACTAATTGATGTCTATTTTGTAAACTTTAAATGCGAAACATACTGTTAATAATATATTTATCTCTTACCCCAATATTTGTAGCTACTGCGGCCACTGATATCGATAGCATGGAATGTGTGCTGGCAAAAATGCCTTCGGGTGACAGGCTTGTGAAGTTGGATGAACTTGCTAGTGATAAAGGACAAGGGCTGGATTATAAATATTATGCGGATAGATTGCTCAAGGAGGCGGAGTTGAGTAAGGATGATACTTATAAAGGCAACGCTTTGTTCCAGATCATCCGGTATTATTATTCCCGGAATATAGACAGTATGCATTTTTTCATAAAGAAAGCCGAGCCTATTTATTTAGCCCAAAAACGTTATGAGGATCTTTGCCGGATTAAAGGATGGTATATTTACGCTTTATCGAGTAATGGCGAGAAGGAAAGGGTGCTAGAGAATGTACAGGCATTGAAAGATCTATCCAGCGAACTTGATTTTCCGGATGGTATCGATATGGCGAATCAAGCCCTGGCGGATTTTTACTTCAGTACGGGATTTGACGCGGAGGGAATCGCCTTGTATGAGGAGGTTTTCCTGGATATGGAGAAAAGGGATTCCCCATTGGCCAAAAGGATTACCGTTATCCGGCATTTACAAAATGAAAATATCCAAGCATCGAAGAGACTGTTTTATTTAAAGAAATTGAAAGAGTATATCGTGGAATGCGAAGAAAAAGGAATAGAGGAATTAGACGAAGATACTCCTTTATATTATGTTAAATATCTCTATCACCGTAGTTACGCCTTGCTGGGTATTGATAAGAAAGATGTCTCCCTCACATCTTACCATCTAGTTCGTGCAGAGAAGTTGGTTAAAGACTGTAACATGAGGAATGAATATCTCTCGATTTCTAATATCCGTTTACTCTATTATCGGATATCGGGCGATTATGAGCGGGGGAAAGCATTGGCTAATGAGTTAATTGATTATTGCTTACAACGTAAGAGGGCGGTATCCGTATTGGGATTGATGAAGGATAAGGCCATAATATGCTATAATTCAGGTCATGGAATGGAGGCTGCGGATGCGTATCGCGAGTATATCAGTTTGAAGGATTCAGTGACTAATGCTGCATTTTATAATGATTTAGCGAATTTACGAGCTCGTCATGACGTGGATAAATTGGAATTGGCAAATAAGAAGATGGAATTGGAGGCGGCTCATTCACGTACGAAATTATTGGTGATGGGTGGAGGGCTTGTTCTATTGTTGCTGGTTTGTTGCTCTTTGGGGTATATTTCTTATTCACGGCATAAATATGGATTGCAATTGAAACAGGCAAAAGATAAGGCGGAGGAAGCCGATCGTCTGAAATCGGCTTTCCTTGCCAATATGAATCATGAGATACGTACTCCATTAAATGCCATTGTCGGTTTCTCACAAGTATTGGTTGATGAGGAGGATCGGGAAACAAGACAAGAGTTTGCGGACATTATCCAGAATAATAACGAGCTGTTGCAGCGGTTAATCGCGGATGTCCTGGACCTATCCAAGATCGAGTCAAATTCGATGCCTCTCATTTATAAGGACCAAGATATCCCTACCTTGATGAAAGAGATTTATAGCATGATCCTATTGCGTATGCATGAGGGGGTGGAGCTTGAATTATATGATTGTGAGGAGCTGGTTATGGAGACTGACCGGAATCGTCTGACTCAAATCCTGACAAATCTGTTGACGAATGCGATCAAGCATACACAAGAGGGATCTATTCGTTTCGGATATAAGAGATCGGCTTTATCCGTGGAGTTCTTCGTGCAAGATAGTGGAGAAGGAATACCGGAAGATAAGATCGATACGATATTCAGCCGTTTCGTGCAATTGGATAACTGGAGTAAGGGGGTTGGCTTGGGGCTCGCTATTTGCCAAGGCTTGGTTGAACAGATGGGTGGAAATATCCGGGTTACTTCGAGGGTAGGTGAAGGCTCTGTCTTCTATGTGACTTTGCCATTGATACGGCCGAGGATAAGCTCGTAGTGATAATTATTATAATCTTGCGGTATGAGACAACTACGTATTATTTTCCTATTCCTGCTTTTACTGTCATCCGTTCGTATATTGGCGGCGGGGAGTGATAGCTTGCGCCGGCAGGAGGCGGACGAATTGTATAGGCTAATTCGCTATTACTATTCGAAAAATACGGATAGTATGCGCTATTTCATACAAAAGGCGGAGCCTGTGTTTTTGGAGGTAGGGCGTATTGAGGACCTGTTTCGGGTAAAAGGCTGGAATATCTATACCATGACGAGCCGCCGGGAGGATGATGGGGTTCTGCGGGAGGTGAATGCGTTGAAGGCCCTTTCTAAAGAATTGAATTTCCCGGAGGGTGCCGATATGGCGAACCAAGCGTTAGCGGACTTTTATATCGAGACGGGATTCATGAGTGAAGGTATCGCCTTATACGAAGAGGTGCTTCAGGGAATGGAGGAGCGTGACACCCCTTTGCCCAAGCGGATTTATATCATTCGCCAGATATTGAACAAAGGGAGGATGGTCGAGACAAGGAAACGCTATCTGGAGAAGTTGAAAGCCTATATCGACTATTGTGACGGGAATGGGATTACGGAATTGAATGAAGAGATGTCGGTGAATTACCTTAAGTATCTCTATCACCGTTCGTATGCGGTTCAAGGTATCGAGATGAATGATGCCAAATTAGCCCATTCGCATTTAATATTGACCAAACGTTGTGTGGAAGAGGCGAATTTAGTTAGAGAGACTCAAACGGTTATGAACTTGGAGCTGGACTATTCTATATTTATAAAAGACTATGACAGGGCTCTAACCTTTGTCGATACGTTACTCTCTATCGTTAGCTCTGAAAAGAAGAATACCCAAATACTATTGATGTTGGCGAAAAAGGCGGATATCCTTTTACAGAAAGGGGAGGGGATAAAATCCGCTAAGACCTATCAAATATATACGCATTTGAAAGACTCGCTTATGAGCGCCGAATTTTATGCGGATTTGGCTATGCTGAGGAACCAGCATGATGTGGATAAACTGGAATTGGCAAATAAGAAGATGGAACTGGATGCGAGCCATCTACGTGCTAATTTATTGACAATGGGGGGAGGTCTTGCGATTTTGATGATCATCTGTTGCTTCTTGGGATATATCTCGTATTCCCGGCATCGGTACGGATTGAGGCTAGAGAGGGCTAAGGAAAAGGCGGAGGAAGCCGATCGCCTAAAGTCCGCATTTTTAGCGAACATGAATCATGAGATACGGACACCTTTGAACGCTATCGTAGGTTTCTCGCAAGTATTGGTGGATGAGGAAGACCGGGAGACAAGGCTTGAGTTCTCAAATATCATCCAAAGTAATAATGAGTTGTTGCAGCGGTTGATCGGGGATGTGCTCGATCTTTCTAAGATCGAGTCAAATTCCATGCCTCTGATTTATAAGGAGCTGGATATTGGTTTACTGATGAAAGAGATTTATAGCATGATCTTGTTGCGTATGCCGTCGGGCATAGAGTTGCGACTGAGCGACTGCGAGGCCTTGGTGATGGAGGCTGATAAGAACCGCTTGACACAAATCCTTACGAATTTGCTCACGAATTCGATCAAGCATACCGAGAAGGGGTTCATCCGTTTTGGATATAAGAGAACGGCGGCTTCTGTCGAGTTTTTCGTGGAGGATAGCGGAGAGGGAATACCGAGAGATAAGATCGATTCCATATTCAGCCGTTTTGTCCAATTGGACAGTTGGAGCAAAGGCGTTGGACTGGGATTGGCTATCTGTCGGGGATTGGTAGAGCAAATGGGAGGAAAGATATGGGTTACCTCTGAGCTGGGAAAAGGCTCGATCTTTTATGTAACTTTGCCACTGATTCGTCCGAATGCTGGCTCGTAAAGATCTTTTTATTATCTTGCGGGGTGAAAACTGTTTATGATGATAGTATACATTATTATATAATATAAACCATGAAACACTCAAGACGTTTATTTTTTAAGCAAGGATTGGCCGGGGCTCTCTTGTTGGGAACTTCCGCTATCGCTAAGGCCGGTTTGCCGGACCCTGTAAAGCCAAAAGCCCCGAAGGCCGTAAACCCGTTCCATCTGGGAATGGCGGGATATACTTTCGTTAATTTTGATTTAGATACGACGTTGAAGACGTTGGAACGATTAGATATCCATTATCTTTGCATCAAGGATTTCCATTTGCCGTTGAATAGTACGGATGAGCAGATTAGGGCTTTTCATGATAAATGCGCTGCCCATAAAGTGACGGGATATGCCGTAGGTCCTATTTATATGAAGAGCGAGGAAGAGATAGACCGTGCGTTTGATTATGCGAAGCGGGTAGGAGTGAAGTTGATCGTCGGTGTCCCGAATTACGAGCTTTTACCCTATGTGGATAAAAAAGTGAAGGAGTATGATTTCCATTACGCCATCCACTTGCACGGTCCTGATATTAAGACGTATCCCGACGCTACGGACGTTTGGGAGCATACGAAGGATTTAGACCCCCGTATCGGTATGTGTCTGGATGTCGGACATGACTTGCGAAACGGCTGTGATCCTGTGGCCGACTTGAAGAAATACCATACCCGGGTGTTTGATATGCATATCAAGGACGTGACGGATTCTTCGAAGGCGGGAGTCGGGATCGAGATCGGTCGTGGAAAGATCGACTTCCCTGCGCTGATCCGTATGATGCGGGAAGTTAATTACACGGGAATGTGTAGCTTGGAATACGAGAAAGACATGAAAGACCCATTCTTGGGGATCGCGGAGTCTATCGGCTATTTCAAGGCTGTGAGTGATTTGACATAATGTGGGGGCGTAAATCGCCCCCTTTTAAATAGATGAAGATGAGAAGCATTCTTTTTATAGGTATAGCGGGTTTGTTGTCCGCTTGTAGCACGATTAATTATGTAGGTATCGAGACGTATAATCCTGCGGAGGTGACATTTCCAGAGAATGTCGCTAAAGTACTTATCGTAAACAATGCCGTCCCCCAACCGGAGGATGCGGGTTACGAATACACCTTGCAGGGAGAAAAGCAGGATACTTGCAAAGCGAAAGCGGATAGTGCGCTGTTTGACGCTTGCCGTACTTTAGGGGAGGCTATCGTGGAGGCTTCTTATTTTAACGACGTATTGCTTTACCATGATGCGGTTCGAAAAGATAATCAGGCGTTTCTGGATACGAAACTTACCCAAGGGCAAGTAGCGTCGCTATGCGATGAGACCGATGCCGATGCGGTTATCTCCATCGACCGCTTGCTGTTCGATATGAAGAAAAGCGTAGGTACCTTGGGCGAAGGGTATGTAATGGGAATGATCGACGTGCAGATGGCTGGCGTGATACGCAGTTACGTTCCCGATCGTGAGGCTCCACTGGCGACGGTACATATGAAAGATAGTATTTATTGGGCGGAAAGTGCGGATTATATGCCGATCTTGGATAAGGTATTGCCCTCTCCGGAGAATGCTTTGCGTGGGGCCGGTAAATATTTCGGGGCGAAGGTCTACGCTAATTTTGTTCCTCATTGGGAGAAGGAGACTCGTTGGTACTTTACCGGAATGGGTTCACGTTGGAAAGAGGCTTCCGCTTATGCGGCTAATGAGAAATGGGATATGGCAGAAGATCGTTGGTCCGGGCTTTACCGGGGTACGGAAAACTGGAAAAGCCGGGCGAAGGCGGCCTCTAATCTGGCCCTATGCCATGAGATGAGAGGAGATTTAAAAGAAGCCTATGAGTGGGCTCATAAATCATACGATTTATTCAAGCGTAATAGTGGTGATAATGATAAGAGTACCAAATTATTGGAACTCTATGTGCAGGCGTTGGCCGAACGAATTCGTTCCGATAAGAAACTAAATGTGCAATTTGGTGAGGATTAACGGCGTTATTCGGTGAATTATTATTACTTTTGACGCATATTCGAATAAAGGAGAATTAATATATGAACGCAAATATAGCAAAGGTTCAATCCCTCATCGAGAATGCTTTTACGTCGGCTATTGAAAAGCTGGCCAAGGATGAGTCCGGTAATTTTATAAGCGACTTATATGTGCAGGCCGATGCGGAAAGCGGGGAACTGCAAATTTATGATGATGAGGAGCATTTGATCGAAAAGATCGTTATCTTCGATTGGGTGAACTCGAACGAGGAGGAGAACGCATTCAATAAGCGGGTTGCCGCTTCGGTGAAGGCGGTCCTTACGATCTTATCCACCAAGAATATTTTTGACGCTCCCCGGTTCATGAAACCTCTTTCTGTTAGCTTGACTGATGAAGATTTTGTTGTGATAGAGGAACTTCTCTTCATAGACGATGATGTGCTTCGTCTGGACGATCCTCTATTAAAAGATTTAGATGCGGATTTAGATGATTTTTTAGCGAATCTTCTTGCAGATGTCAAATAAACCCTGTATCTTTGCGCCCGAAATAAAGAAACAAATGTTGCCGAAATAGCTCAGCTGGTAGAGCAACGCATTCGTAATGCGTAGGTCGCCGGTTCAAGTCCGGCTTTCGGCTCACAAAATTAGGCAGTTATCTTTTTAGGTAACTGCCTAATTTTGTTTGATAAGGCTGCGGTTCTAGCGAGGTTTGGGAGGTAAGGTTAAACTGGGTGTTAAACCGGAAATGCAATGAACGCAACAGCGTTATTATTTGCGTCAAATTTGCGTCACCAAATGCAACAAAACGCCAAAACAAAACGATTTTTATCAATAAAAAAAGCGGCTACTTGTTTTGTAACCGCTTAATTTATTATTGGTGGAGCATATCGGACTCGAACCGATCACCTACAGACTGCCAGTCTGTCGCTCTAGCCAGATGAGCTAATGCCCCGTCTTGTTAATTCATGTGCAAATATAAGGCTTTTCTTGATATATGCGCTATCTTTGTATAAGAAATTTCAAGAGAAAGGAAAGAAGATGATAGTTTATAATACGACTTTTCATATCCATAAGGATATCGTGGATGAGTGTCTGGAATATTTGAAGAATAGTTATATACCGAAAGCCTCCGAGAGCGGTATCCTTTATAGTCCTTATTTGAGACGGATCTTGGATTCGCGGAATGAGGAAGGTGAAAGTTTTTCCGTACAGTTTCATACGAGGGATATCGATTCGTTGAATGAGTGGGTGCGTAAGGAAGGCGGAGCCTTGCAGCAAGATTTGATAGGACGTTATAAAGAGAAGATCGCTGGATTCTCTACCCTGTTGGAAGATATAGAGCTACCTAAATGATCAAGGACCGTATTATATTAGGCATAGACCCCGGTACGATCGTGATGGGATACGGAATCTTGAAGATCGAGGGGAATAAACCGAAGCTGGAAGCTATGGGAATCCTGCAATTGAATAAATATGAGGATCATTATCTCCGTCTGCGTAAGATATTCGAACGGGTCTTGGCCTTGATCGATCAATACCATCCGGATGAGTTGGCTATCGAGGCGCCTTTCTTCGGGAAGAACGTACAGAGTATGTTGAAACTCGGAAGGGCACAAGGAGTAGCGATGGCGGCGGCCTTGGAGCGGGATATCCCGATCTTCGAGTACGCCCCTCTAAAAATCAAGCTCTCGATCACGGGGAATGGAAATGCGGCGAAAGAACAAGTGGCCGGCATGCTACAACGCTATCTGAAGATACCGGATGAGTCTATGCTTCCGCAATTGGACGCTACGGATGGGTTGGCGGCGGCTGTTTGTCATTATTTCCAAACCAATAATCCGATCTCGGAAAAGAAGTATACGGGATGGAAGGATTTTATCGCTAAGAACCCCGGGAAAGTCCGCTGATATGAGCTTAAAAAACATAGTTATGAAATTCTCAAACCATAACTAAGGTTCAAAGAATTCATAACTATGTTTTTATTTAGCCTAAACTGACCTTATTCTTATACGATACCTTGAGCCATCATAGCTTTCGCTACTTTCATGAAGCCTGCGATATTTGCGCCTTTTACATAATTGATATATTCGCCATCTTTACCGTGAGCTACGCATTGTTCGTGGATTGCGCTCATGATCTGATGTAATTTAGCGTCTACCTCGGCGGCGGTCCATGAGATATGCATAGCGTTCTGAGTCATCTCTAATCCGGAAGTAGCTACACCACCGGCGTTGACAGCCTTACCCGGAGCGAATAATTGCTTATGCTCGATGAACAAGTCTACAGCCTCAGCCGTACAACCCATGTTAGAAACCTCAGCTACGCACAAAGTCTTGTTCTCGATCAACTTACGAGCGTCAGCCTCGTTCAACTCATTCTGGGTAGCGCATGGCAAGGCTATATCTACTTTTTGTTCCCAAGGTTTCTTGCCGGGATAGAAGGTAGAGCCCGGGAATTCGTCTGCGTAAGGAGCTACGATATCATTTCCGGAATTACGCAATTCCAACATATAGTCGATCTTCTCGCCGGAGATACCCGCCGGATCATAGATATATCCGTCAGGACCGGAGATAGTAACCACCTTAGCGCCCAACTCGGTTGCCTTTGTAGCGGCACCCCAAGCCACGTTGCCGAAACCGGAGATGGCGACCGTCTTGTCCTTGATATCGATTCCGTGAGTCTCCAACATTTGATGTACGAAGTAAAGAGCGCCGAAGCCGGTAGCTTCCGGACGAAGGATAGAACCTCCGAACTCCATGCCCTTACCCGTGAACGTACCTGTGTTCTCGCGAGCCAATTTCTTGTACATACCGTACATATAACCAACCTCACGGCCACCTACGCCTATATCGCCAGCCGGAACATCCCTGTCCGGACCAAGATTACGCCATAATTCAAGAATAAACGCTTGGCAGAAACGCATGATCTCGGCATCGCTCTTTCCTCTCGGAGCGAAATCGGAACCGCCTTTGCCACCACCCATCGGAAGGGTTGTCAAAGCGTTTTTAAATGTTTGCTCGAATCCTAAGAATTTCAAGATAGACAAGTTAACGGACGGGTGGAAACGGATGCCTCCCTTGTACGGGCCGATTGCGTTGTTGAACTGAACACGGTATCCCAAGTTAACTTGTATCTCACCTTTATCATCTACCCAAGGCACACGGAAAGTGAAAATACGTTCCGGCTCAACTAGGCGTTCAATGATTTTCGCTTTCTCAAATTCCGGATGTTGGTTGTACACTTCCTCAATTGATAAAAGCACTTCTTTTACTGCTTGCAAATACTCCTTTTCTCCCGGATGTTTTGCCTCTAGCGCTGATAAAATAACTTCAGTCTTCATAGCATTTATATTCTTTAAAAGGATAACATTCTGTTGGCAAATGTAGGTAATTCTTTGGAATGACCAAGAGTTTCGCTTACTTTTTATCAGTGAAAACCTAAAAATCTTCAGTTAGAGTCAGAATGCGTACTTTCATGTTTCAATAGTTATTATTTTTCCTTACATTTGACTCGAATAATTCTATCAGAATCTATTATGAGCGGTATACCGAACTTAAAAGACTTGGTGTTCAGAGACACCCCGTTTGCCAATCTAATGAATAAGCGTATATATAATGTATTGCTTATCGCTACGAAATATGATTCCTTCATGCTGGAAGATGACGGGCGTGTAGATGAGCAGATATTTAACGAATATACTTCCTTAAGCCTCCGTTACCCACCACGGTTTACGCAGGTGACTACCGAGGAGGAGGCTTTGAATGAGTTGAAGAACCGGAACTTCGAATTGATCATTTGCATGCCGAATATGGATAACCGGGATATATTCGCTGCGGCGAGCGAGATAAAGGTGCATTATCCGAATATCCCGATCGTTGTATTGACTCCTTTCTCGAAAGAGGTGTCTAAGCGGATCGCCAACGAGGATCTGAGCGCTATCGATTATGTGTTCAGCTGGTTGGGTAACTCGGAGTTGTTACTGGCGATTATCAAGTTGATCGAGGATAAGATGAACGCTCCGGACGATACGGCCAGCGTGGGCGTACAGATCATCTTGTTGGTGGAGGATTCCATTCGTTTCTATTCGTCCGCTTTGCCTCATTTATATAAGTTCGTGTTGGAGCAGAGCCAAATGTTTGCGAAGGAGGCGTTGAACGATCACCAGCGTACGTTGCGTATGCGTGGCCGTCCGAAGATCAAATTGGCCCGGAATTACGAGGAGGCGGTACGTATCTTTGATCAGTATCGAGATAATATGTTGGGTATTATCTCGGATATGAGTTTTATGCACAATGGCGTGAAAGATCCGTATGCCGGTTATAAGTTTGGACAGTATGTACGAAAAACGGGTTTGATCATTCCTTTCGTGTTGGAGTCTTCGGAGGCCAGCAACCATGTGTACGCGAAGGAACTGAACGCCTCGTTTATCGATAAGAATTCCAAGAGTTATCCGCAGGATTTGAAAAAGAAGATCATGCAGCGTTTCGGTTTCGGCGATTTCGTGATCTTGAATCCGCATACGAAAGAGGAGATCATGCGCATCAAGGATTTGAAAGACCTTCAAAAGAAAGTCTTTCAGATTCCCGACGACTCGCTGGTTTACCATCTCTCCCGGAATCATTTCTCCCGTTTCTTTTATTCCCGTGCCATGTTTCCGCCCGCCGAGGTTTTGAAGCATGTGGACGTGAGTGACTATAAGGATATGGATGAGGCCCGGAAATTGATTTTCGACTTGATCGTGCAATATCGCCGGATGAAGAACACGGGTGTCGTGGCGGTTTATCAGAAGGATCGTTTTGATGAGTATAGTAATTTTGCCCGTATCGGCGACGGTTCGCTGGGAGGTAAGGGTAGAGGTCTTGCCTTTATCGGTGCGATGGTGAAGCGATACCCTAAGCTGGAGAGTGATAATTTTGCCGTGAATATCCCGAAGACGGTCGTGATCTGTACCGATATCTTCGACGAGTTCATGGAGACGAACGAGTTGTATCCGGTAGCGCTGGGCGATGCGGACGACGAGACGATCCTCCGGTATTTCTTGCGGGCCAGCTTGCCCTCCCGTTTAATCGAGGACTTGATGGCTTTCTTCGATGTGGTGAAAAGCCCGATCGCCGTGCGTTCCTCCAGCCTGCTGGAAGATTCGCATTATCAACCTTTCGCCGGGATCTATTCTACGTATATGGTACCTAAGATCGAGGAGAAATACGATATGCTCCGTACGGTGAGCGACGCTATCAAGGCGGTGTATGCCTCTGTCTTTTATAAGGATAGTAAGGCGTATATGACGGCTACCTCGAACTTGATCGATCAGGAGAAGATGGCTATCGTCTTGCAAGAAGTGGTGGGCTCCCGTTATAATGATCATTTCTATCCGACGATGTCGGGCGTGGCCCGTTCCTTGAATTTCTATCCGATCGGTAACGAGAAGGCGGAGGATGGGATCGCGAATATCGCCTTGGGATTGGGTAAATATATCGTCGATGGCGGGCAAACCTTGCGTTTCTCTCCCCGACATCCCCATAGCATTTTGCAGATGAGTACGATGGATTTCGCTCTCAGGGAAACGCAGACTCGTTTCTATGCCTTGGATTTGAAGAATATGGCGGAAGCTTTTTCGGTGGATGATGCCTTTAACTTGGTGAAGCTGGGCTTGAAGGATGCTGACGCTGAGGGTTCCTTGAAATATATTGTCTCTACATACGATCCGTACGATCAGATTATCCGTGACGGTTATTACCCGGGCGGTCGTAAGATCCTTTCTTTCGTGAATATCCTACAGCATGACGTATTCCCGCTGGCGGATACGTTGGATCAGATCTTACGGATCGGGCAGCAGGAAATGGGCCGTCCGGTAGAGATTGAGTTCGCTGTCAACATGGACCCGTCGGATCATACAAGGGCGACTTTCTATCTGTTGCAAATCCGTCCGATCGTAGATAATAAAGAGATTATGGACGAGGATCTGAGCTTGGTGAAGAACGAGGAAACCATCCTTTCTTCTACCAGTGTTTTGGGGCATGGCATCGTTGGCGACGTACAGGATATTATCTATGTGAAGACGGGCGCTTTTAATTCATCCAATAATCAGTTGATCGCTTATGAGATCGAGAAGATGAACCGTTCGTTTACCGATCAGGAGAAAGGATACGTATTAGTCGGTCCCGGTCGATGGGGGAGCAGCGACTCTTGGTTGGGTATTCCGGTGAAATGGCCGCATATCAGTAACGCACGGGTGATCGTGGAGTGCGGATTGGAGAATTATCGGGTAGACCCGAGTCAAGGTACCCATTTCTTCCAGAACCTGACTTCGTTCGGAGTGGGCTATTTTACGGTTAATCCATTTAAGGGAGATGGTTGGTTCGATGAGGCGTTCTTGAATGCGCAACCTGCCGTAGAGGAGACGGAATATCTTCGTCATGTACGTTTTGATGCTCCGATTACGATTAAGATGGATGGGAAGAAAAGTCTTGGCGTGGTATTGAAACCATAAAAAGATAGCGTTTCAAGAGAAGATAGTTGTTTGTGGATTTGCGAGACGAGCCGGTAAGACGGGTCTCGCGAATCCATTTTTTATTTCAAGTGGAAAGTGGCAAGAACCGCTTTGTGGTCGGTAGGCCAGATTCCAAGGGGAGTCATGATCGGGTCGGAGGTCTCTTCCGTCTCTCTTTGCCCACGGAGGATGTCACCTTTCGGACCGATGATACATACATCTGTAAGCGTTAATCCCTCGAATGGAGCGTAATGGATGAAATCGATGCGATCTCTATCGTCCGCTTTCGGCGACCAAACCAATTTCTCTAAAGCGATATCCTTACAGTCCGCCGGGCAGGTAAGTCCCGGATGAGTTACAGGGTTCGGGAAGATCTCACGGTACGTATCTTTGAAGCCGTCTTTCTCCAGCATGACGGATACGTGCCAAGGAACAACCAATCCTTGGTGGTCTCTTATATCTTTGGTCGCCTCGGTCCAGTCCAGATGAGAAGGCTCGTTAAAGTCCCCTCCGAGGATAACGATCCGTCCGGCTTCCCGATCCTTTTTCGCCTCTTTCAGGAAGCAAGCGATAGCGTCGTCACGGACAGATTGCTCGTTCAACCATAGGAGTGTGTCCAGATTGGTGACAGGAGGTTCCTCGTCCCATGTATTTCCGTCGTATCCACGGGCATCGTAATAAGCGCAATTGCGATAATCCAGATGGGCGGTGTAAAGAGCTACCTCGGTATCGCCGATGTGGGTAATGGCCTTGTACATACTACCCCTGTCATCGTTCAAGGGATAGACGGTCGTGCTATCCGTGATCGGGTAGCGGCTTAACAGACCGGAATCCTCGGTGTAGAAAGAATAGTACGTTTGTCCTCTTTGCTGCAACGCTTCCACGATCCGGTCGCAAAAACGGGTCTGATGATAATTACGTACCTCGCTTAACGTAACGAAATCGGCGTTACTTCTTACGATCTCGTCAGCGATAGCGTCAAAGCCTCCTTTTACGACAGCGCCTTCCTGCCAGATGTTGAATTGAAGAACCTTGAAAGTCTTCTCTTGCTGGCAAGAGCTGAGGCCCAGCGCGATCAACAAGAGTAAGTAGATAAAACTAGTTTTTTTCATGTGTGGAATATTTTGTTAGATGTTTTGTCGTAGCCATTCCTCGGCGGCGGCCAAGGTTTCCGGCTTGCCGATATCCAATAGTTTTAGGTTATCCGCCATATAAGCCCTGATATCGGTTTTGGCGCAAATAGCCAGATAGAAGTTAATGATAGAGAACTTTCCGGTCCATTCTTCCATCAGCTCCAATATCTTGGGCGAGAGTACGTGGATTCCGCTAAAGGCGTACTCGTTGTGTTGATCCGGGTCAAAATAGGGATAGTAAGATTTTACCTCGCCGGTCTCATGATTACGCCAACCACACAGTCTATTCTCCTTATTAAATAATAGATAACGTGAGGTATTGCGCTGGCTGACGAGTAAGGTAGCCAACGGGTTCGTTTGTACATGGGTATCGTATAGTTTCTTGAGATCCACGTTCGATAAGATATCGACATTATGTATCAAGAAAGGCTCGTTCCCGCATAAAAGAGAAGTGGCCTTCTTGATTCCTCCTCCCGTATCCAGCAGATAATCGCTCTCGTCCGAGATTTCGATCCGGACACCGAAGTTGTTGTTCGCCTCCAGAAAATCCACGATCTGGTTGCCTAAATGGTGGATATTGATCACGATCTGGTCGAAACCGGAGGATTTCAGTTTCAGTATGACGTGTTCTAGCATCGGTTTGCCTCCGATAGGTATAAGCGCTTTTGGCGTGTGATCGGTTAACGGCTTCAGTCTGGAACCAGTACCGGCCGCGAAAATCATAGCTTTCATAATGTAGGGTTAAAGAGTTGTTCTATATTTTGTTCTCTATGTACTAAATGTACTTTTACTCCGAACTTGGTGTTAAGATGTTCCGCCAGATGTTGTGCGGAATAGACCGAACGGTGCTGTCCTCCCGTACATCCGAAACAAATCATCAAATTGGTGAATCCACGATCCATATATCGTTTTACCGAGGCGTCTACGATATGGTAGACATGCTCGAGGAAGTTCGTGATCTCCCCGTCATCCTCCAAGAACTGGATCACTGGCTCATCCAAACCGGTGAAATGATTGTAACGCTCGTATTTACCGGGGTTGTTTATCGCACGGCAATCGAATACGAATCCACCTCCGTTCCCGCTAGGGTCGTTCGGGATTCCTTTTTTATAGGCGAAGCTCATGACTTTTACTTCCAGCATATGTTTCTGGATATCATCCGTGAATTGTTTCAACCCGGTAAGCTCACGAAGGACGGAGCATAAATAGGGATATTCCGGATAGTCATTCTTCAATAACTGCCGCAGGTTCTCGATCGCGAACGGGACGCTTTGGATGAAATGAGGCTTTTTCTCGAAATACCCCCGGAAACCATAAGCCCCCAATACCTGCAAGGTCCTAAACAGGACGAAATGGCGCAGCTGGCTATGGAAGTAAGCCTCGTCTACCGGGATATATTTACGTAGGGCCGTGATATAATCCGATAGTAATTCATTCCTCAGATCCTCCGGATATTTCGCTTTCGCCTGCCAAAGGAAGGAAGCCACGTCGTAATAAACCGGGCCTTTTCGTCCACCTTGAAAATCAATAAACCAAGGCTCTCCGTCCTTTACCATAACATTGCGTGACTGGAAATCACGGTATAGGAACGTGGCGGATGAACTGCGTAACAATACGTCGCTCATCTTCAAGAAATCATCTTCCAGACGGTTTTCTTGAAACTCCATCCCGGTAGCCTTTAAGAAACAGTACTTGAAATAATTCAAGTCCCAAAGGATAGACCGTTGGTTGAACTCGGCTTGCGGATGGCAATACGAGAAATCGAAACCGTCGGACCCCAAGAACTGGATGTCGGGGAGTTTGGTGATCGTCTTGTGTAATAAACGGCGTTCCTCCTCGTCGAATACACTGCTTTTACGGCCTTTCTCGATGGCGTTGAAAAGAAGCGTATCTCCTAAATCTTCTTGGATATAAAATGAATGGTCGTCCGAGCTGGCATATACTTGCGGTACGGGTAAGCCCTTCCCCCGGAAATGTTTTGCCATATAGATAAAAGCCTCGTTCTCCTCAATAGAAGTGCCACTAACTCCAATCAACGTCTCAGGACCTTTTATCCTGAAATACCGGCGGTTAGAGCCGGATGACGGTAACTCCGTTATTTCCTCTGCCGGTGATCCGGTATATGATTGGTATAGCTTCCTAAGTTCTTCTGTTATCATACTTATCGATTTACGGCACTAAGATACCGCTTTTTAATTGAAAATTGAGAATTGAAAATTGAAAATTGGGACTTCGTTGGAAATAAGAAAGGGGAATAGCCTCTCAAAGCCTATCCCCCTCGCTTATATGATCATCAATCTCTCCTCTCTAACTAATTTTCAATTCTCAATTTTCAATTACCTAGAGTATTCCTTGTGCCATCATAGCCTTAGCTACCTTCATGAAGCCGGCTACGTTGGCGCCTTTCACGTAGTTTACGTAACCATCCTCTTGCTTTCCGTATTTTACGCATTGCTCGTGGATACTTTCCATGATACTCTGAAGTTTCTGGTCTACTTCCTCGCTGCTCCAGCTTAACTTCTGTGCGTTCTGAGTCATCTCAAGACCGGAAACGGATACACCACCTGCGTTAGCGGCCTTACCCGGAGCGTAAAGGATCTTGGCCTCAAGGAATGCGTCGATAGCTTCTGGTGTAGAAGGCATGTTAGCACCCTCGGATACGGCGAAGCAACCGTTAGCCAATAAAGTCTTGGCATCGTCGCCGTTCAACTCATTCTGGGTTGCGCTCGGCATAGCGATGTCACATTTCTCTCCCCAAGGACGAGCGCCTTGTACATATTTGCATCCGTATTGCTCCGCGTATTCACGGATACGGCCACGATACAAGTTCTTCAACTCCATGATATAATCCAGTTTCTCACGGTCGATACCATCCGGATCATAGATATAACCGTCGGAATCAGACATCGTGACAACTTTCGCTCCAAGACTGATTAATTTCTCTACCGTATATTGAGCCACGTTTCCGGAACCTGATACACAAACTACCTTGTCCTTGATGTCAATGTTGCGGGTTTTCAGCATCTGCAACAAGAAATATACGTTTCCGTAACCTGTAGCTTCCGGACGGATCAAGGAACCTCCGAACTCGATACCCTTACCCGTGAATGTACCCGTATTCTCACGAGCCAATTTCTTGTACATTCCATACATATAAGCCACCTCACGTCCGCCTACACCGATATCGCCGGCGGGAACATCCGTGTCCGGACCGATATGGCGCCATAACTCAAGGATGAAGGCTTGGCAGAAACGCATGATCTCAGCGTTTGACTTTCCTCTCGGGCTAAAGTCGGAACCTCCTTTACCACCACCCATCGGCAATGTAGTCAGTGAATTTTTAAACGTTTGCTCAAAAGCCAAGAACTTAAGGATCGATTGGTTTACGGAAGCGTGGAAACGGATACCGCCTTTGTACGGGCCGATAGCGTTGTTGTGCTGGATACGGTAACCCATGTTCGTCTGGATTTGTCCCTTATCGTCCATCCAAGTTACACGGAAAGAGAAAATGCGATCGGGGATACAAAGGCGCTCGATCAAGTTGCTTTTCTCAAATTCCGGATGCTCGTTGTAAGCTTCCTCGATAGTCCCTAAAACCTCTGATACTGCTTGATGATATTCCGGTTCGTTCGGAAATCTTCTTTTCAAGTTGTCTAAAACTTCACTTGCCTTCATGACTGAATTTTATATTTAGAATGTTATACCATTTTGTTATCCGTACGCCGTTTGTTTAACGACGTGGCAAAGGTAAGCTAATTTTTGACACTAGCAAATAATTGAAAGAGAAAATGCGTAAAAAATATCATTTAGATATATTAAGTTTGAAAAAACGACGAAATGTTATTCATCTCTATGCTTGAAACTCTTATAGATCGGAACGAACACAATGATAGCGGAGGCTACAAGGGCAAATATGACGTCGAAATTGATCGTTTCGCTGTATACAAGCAGCATGTAGCATAAGACACCCCATAGTAAGGTGATACATACGGCTTGACTATTTGTTATCTTTCTGCGTGCCATTGATTACATTTGTTTAGTTTGAGGAAATAAGCGATCCGAAATAAATCACCAAAGCCAAAAAGACAGCTATGATGACGAATAGGATCATGATTTGTTTCTCTAAGGGATATTTTCGTAGAAAAGGGATATGACGTGCGAATCCGGCGACTTGTTCTACCGGTTCCGCTTGCTCGTCTTCCCGGGGCAGGTCGTAACCGCCTTCCTCCATGATCTTCATGGCTCGGGGAACGTCGCTTTCCAGAATCTCCACCCGTGCGCCGCCTACGTCTACGTAACCGGCCATGATCTGGCTGCTTAACTCATTGCGGAGATAACATTCTATCCCTTCCGACCTCAACAGGGCCATCAGCGGTTGGGCATCCGCCGGATAGGTGAACCGGGCTATTTCTACGATCTTGTCCATGGTATTTGTTTTTCTGCAAATGTAAGTAGACAATCACGAATTAACCGTGTTTTTTATTGTAATTTACTTTTTTTATACGTGAAAATATGAAACAGTATGATTTAGCGGGGGGTATGCGGATGTATATAGCCCGATTGAGAGAGCAAGGACGTTATTCGTCCGCCAAGAGTTATCAAGATGCCTTGAATTCATTCCTGCGTTTTTGTGGGCAGGAGGTGATTCCTTATACCCGTATCGACCGGGAAATGCTTTTGAGGTATCAAGACTATTTGCAGGACCGGGAATGCTCGTGGAATACGGTATCTACCTATATGCGTAGAATTCGCCGTGTGTATGGGTTGGCGATGGAGAATGGGGAGGCTCCTTTTTCCCGTTATTTATTCAAGGGGATTTTCATGGGAGTGAAAAGCAAGCAGAAGAAGGCATTGCCTGCGAAATCCTTGCGTTTGTTGATGACCGCTCCGTTGGATGATTCGGGGCTGCGGAAAACGCAACAGGCATTGTGTCTGATGTTCTTGTTTTGCGGTATGGCGTTTGTCGATTTCGCTCATTTGAAAAAGTGTGATATCCGGAATGGTGTCTTGAGGTATAAACGCCAAAAGACGGGTACGCCGATGTTGGTCGAGATACAGCCTGTGGCCAAGGAGTTGTTGACGGCATTGATGGCCGGCACGCTTCGGGATTCTCCCTATGTATTCACTTTCTTGAGCGGGACGAAAACGGGTGAAGAGGCCTTCCGGGAATATACCTCTGCCTTGGCTGATTTCAACAGGTCCTTGAAGGAGCTGGCAAATGCCTGTGGTGTGACGGAAATGGTTACCTCGTACTCGATCCGTCACTCTTTCGCCACGGCATTGAAGGAACAGGGTGTACCGATCGAGATGATCAGCGAATTGCTGGGACACCAATCGATCAAGACCACGCAAATCTATTTGAAGAGTTTCTCTTTGGATAAGATGTCTGCGGTGAACAAGGCTTGCTTCGAGAGTATATATAATAATGTATCAAAGGTGGGGTAGGCGATCGGCTACTTGGGAAGTAGCGTAATCTTCCACGCCGCAAATTTAGTAAAAAACACCGAATAACAAACAATTTTTAGGCTTTGTGTAAGCTTTGTTTGTTTTCTAAATTTGTCTTTCCTCTATTTTTCGTTTCTATTCGTGGTGTATGGACACGACAATGGAGACGAAACGACCCCATATTTCCTGTATCATCACGTCACATCATAAAAATCGTACGAACATCGTGTAGAGACGGGGCACGCCCCGTCTCATCCCCTCAAATGGGTATTTTAAATTACTGCCAGACGGTGGGAGACGGAGCACGCTCCGTCTCTACAACTGGGTAATAATGATTTTCTCACTTTTTACGCTACTTCCCAAGTAGCCTATCTTCCGTGTCCCGATAGAAGAGATATTGACATGGTTTCTATTGCTTTAAAATTTTCGGGAATAGAAAAGAGTATTTGATTTAAGTATTAGATTATCAGTGTATTAATAGAATATGCTGATATGGCATTGAAGTATCTATGGGTCATGATCTTCCTCCTTTACCATTGCGTGATGTCCATGCAGTAAGATGGTATGTATTATCTCTTCCCGCTTGTCACAAAGGTCCAGCCAAGGGTTTGCGGAAGGAGTTAGATCGCAGGGTGCGTTTGGGCGAGCCTACGTTCGATTTTTTCGCCCCCTCTTTTGTGGAGATGCATCGTCGGGAAGGGCGTTTGGTGGAGACTCACCGTCCGTTGCTCTACAATTATGTGTTTATCCGCTCTTCTGTGTATGAGATCTTCCGTTTGAAACGGGATTTTCCCTTGTATAATTTCCTGCCTAGCGTGGATGGCCGTGGCTCGTATCCTTTTGTCTCCGATCGTGAGATGGAAAACTTGCGTTGGGTTGCTCGTTCTTACTCGGATGAGCTTCCGGTGTATGTGCCGGAAGCGGGTTATTTGCGTAAAGGTGACCGGATACGCATCACGGATGGTCGTTTCAAAGGTGTTGAGGCAAGTGTAGTAATACAGCCCGGTGTTGGCGAACGGGAAGTAATGGTATGCGTGGACAATTGGATGTGGGTTCCTTTATTGCGTGTTCAGCCGGGCGAGTATGAGGTGATCGGCTTGGCCGAGGAAGGCAAGCATGTATATACCCGTTTGGACAATTCCCGGATACAAAATGGTCTTCATGAGGCGTTGGGCCGTCATTGGGGGGATGGTGGCGTTACGGCTATAGACCGTGAGCTGGCGACCGAGACCTTGCGTGCTTATGGGGAGTTGCAGCTGGATTCTGCCGTGATGCGGTGCAAGCTCTATTCTCTCTTGTTGCCCGCCTATACGATACTTGGGGACGAGGAGCGGCAAAAGTCGTTGATCGGAACGATCGTCTCGTTCTTACCCTTGATCCGTGCGGAGCAGTCGTTGGCATTATTACTGCTTACGCTTTATGGCTGTACGGATAGCAGTATTTATTATTATCGTGCGCACGAGTTGATCGATCCGTGGAGCCGGGAATCCTCCCCGAAGAAGAGTAAATTATCCTTGATCCGTCGGTTAGCCGACTACGACCGCTGGCTAAAACATTAACAGTTGACAAGTGACAGTTAATGGTTGATTCACCGCTGTGCGCAACTGTCAACAGTCACTTGTGAACTGTCTACTAACGAAGTATGAGTGAAGTTCCCTCCGGTATTCGCTTGGTCATGTTACTAAACGAGCGCCTGAACGAGATCATGGATCGTGAGCGTGCGAACCAAAACTCAATACACCTGTATTGTACGGGTCCCTACTGGGTAGCGTTCGAGCGTTCGGCCTACCAGTTGTATCGTGCGTTCCCGGATAGCGAGACCACGCCGCTGCGCCTGTACGCCTACCCGTTCCCGATCGTGATGGTGTCCGTGACGGATCGCTCGTTGCGTTCGTACGCCCGTAAACATATTTTGAGGCGGGACGAGACGGATTACGTGGTGCTGACCGTCCCCGAATCCTCCTTGACCGACTACCGAAGATGGCATGCCGGTGAGGTGGAGGGCTTGCCCCAGCTGACATGAACCCCAAATTTTATTCATGATGAACCTTTTTTCTAAACTCTCAACGTGGTATTTCTCAAGGAAAGCGTTGCCGTATTGGAGTATTATCCTGCTGGATTGCTTGGTGATCCTGTTTTCAGGCTTGCTGGTATATGCCTTGAATAACGGGATCTTCGCCACGATGGGCATCTTTTGGCACCTGTCGCTCACGTGGGGTGTTTGCCTAGTGCCTTATCTGGTGGGCTTTAGGCTGTTCCGTACGTATTCGGGCATCATTCGTTACTCTTCCTTCGTGGATTTGCAACGGGTGGGCTTTGCCGTGCTGTTTGGTGTGGTTTGCGTGGTGACCTTCCAAGAGTTTACGGATTTTTCGCCTTACTTGGTGTATATCCGTAAACGAGACCTTGTGCTATCCTCCCTGCTGGCGATGAGCTTGATGTGGGCGATGCGTGTGTTCGTGAAGTATTTCTACGTGACGACCTTTCGCCAGTCGAAGGCTGAACGTGCCTTTATCTTCGGCGTGAAGCAGGGCGGTATCAGTTTGGCGAAGAGCATCCAGAACCAAGATCCCGCACAGTACGTGTTGGCAGGCTTCGTCTCGGAGGCCGGGAACATGCAGAATCGTATATTGATGGGAGTGCGTGTGTACCCTTTCGATGAGGAGCTGATCGATGCCATGCGCCGGGAGCGGGCGACGATCCTTTTCGTCTCCCCCTTGAAGAGCGACTCCATTCGGGAACAGCCGGATATGGTGGCCCGTTTGGCGGAGGCGGGGATCAAGATCTACGTGACCCCGGCGGCGCAAGAATGGGATGGCAGGAGCGATTTGACGCATACACAACTCCGGAAGGTTGAGATCGAGGATCTGCTTCCCCGGGAAAAGATAGAGATAGACATGGAGGCGGTGGGCCGCTTGCTTCGTGGTCAACGCATCCTGATAACGGGAGCCGCCGGCAGCATCGGTGGCGAGATGGTGCGCCAGATCGCCTCGTTCGCTCCGGATCGCTTGATCTTGGTAGATCAGGCGGAAACTCCCTTGCACGACATCCGCTTGATGATGGCGAGGGATTGGCGGGATATCAACGCCTATACCTTGGTGGCGGACATCGCTAACAAGTCTCGCATGGAGGAGATCTTCTCGGAGCATCGCCCCGCCTATGTATTCCATGCGGCGGCTTATAAGCATGTTCCGATGATGGAGGATAATCCTTGCGAGAGTGTGGGTAACAACGTGGACGGTACCCGTGTGATCGCCGACTTGGCCGTGAAGTATGGCACGAGGAAATTCGTGATGATCTCCACGGACAAGGCGGTGAATCCTACGAACGTGATGGGTTGCTCGAAACGTATCTGCGAGATTTACGTGCAGAGCCTCGACAAGGCGATCAAGGAGGGCTATGTGGAAGGCGTGACGCAGTTCGTTACGACCCGCTTCGGCAACGTGCTGGGTTCTAACGGTTCCGTGATCCCATTGTTCCGTGAACAGATTGCCAAGGGCGGTCCCGTGACAGTGACGCATCCGGATATCATCCGTTTCTTCATGCTGATCCCGGAGGCCTGCCGGTTGGTATTGGAGGCGGGTACGATGGGTAACGGTGGGGAGATCTTCGTCTTCGACATGGGCAAGCCCGTGCGTATCATCGACTTGGCGAAACGTATGATTCAGCTTTCGGGCGCCAAGAACGTGGGGATCCGTTTCACGGGCCTTCGTGCCGGCGAGAAGCTGTACGAGGAGGTACTGAACGACGAGGAGATCACGCTGCCTACCTTCCATCCGAAGATCAAGATCGCCAAGGTACGGGAGTACGATTATGATACGGTTTGCCAAGATATAGATGAACTCGTCGGCCTAGGCCGCTCGAGGGACGATATGGCCATTGTAGGCAAGATGAAGGCGATCGTCCCCGAGTTCAAAAGCCGGCACTCCAAGTACGAGGTCTTGGATGGATAGCTTGTCGTTACTTTTCTCTTGAAAGAAAAGTAACCAAAAGTTCAAGGCTTAACCGGACGGGCTACTCCGAGACCTGCGCTCGCTGTCGCGTCCCAACTCGCTTCGCTCAGACAGGGACGCTCCTGCCGCTAGCTTCGGTCTCTCCGCTTTACGCCCGTCCGCTTAGGCCGGATGTAGAGCCTTCCGGCTCTGTGAGGAGGTCTCACATCCCCCTCTTTTGTAAGTATTATATTATGTATATGATATGCGCACATGTACTTAAATGTAAAGAGGGATGTGAAGAGTGAGAGCCAACTTTAAACTAGAGCATCTGGCAGGCTTGTAGTCCGAATGCTCCGGCGATTGTGGTGGCCACGGCAATGATGACTTTTAAGATAATGCTCCAAACGCTCTTCTTAGAGGTTTCCGGAGCAGGATAGGTTTGTGTGATCATGATGGTTGAATTTTTGATTTATAATTTATGAATTGAGAATTAAAATACCACGGAGGATATAAGAGGAAAGCGACGCTTTCCTTTGGACGGCCTCAGCGGACGGGCGTAAAGCGAAGAGACCGAAGCGAGCGTCCGGAGCATCCCTGTCTGAGCGAAGCGAGTTGGGATGCGACAGCGAGCGCAGGTCTCGAAGTAGCCCGTCAGCGTCAGCCTTGACCTTTTGGTTACTTTTGGGTCAAGCCAAAAGTAACACTAAATCTCGTCAGGCGACTCGGAGTCCGAGGAGCCGTTCTTACCGGAGATATCCACTGTTGTCTTACCGGCCTTCTGGGCCTTGATGACGGCGGCTTGGGCGGCCCGGGTGGGGACGAGGTTGAACTTGAGGCCTTGGAAGATGACTTGAAGTTCCTCGCCGGGGACGAACTGGATGTTCACCCCTTGATATAGTCGGAGGTGAACAGGTCGGCACTCGGCGCTCCCCCGGAATTGATCTGGAGGCGGAAGGCACCCAGATCGCCGAAATTCACCTGCTTACCGGCTTTCAGACCTTCCAGCATGCACTCGGTGGTGGCGATGAGCACGGCCGAAACGTCGGCTTGGTGCACTGTGCATTTACTCGCTATCAGGGTAGATAGCTCTTTTAGACTGAGCTCGCCGTTGGTTTGCGCCTTGGCGTAGGCTTTCTTGGGTTCCTCTTTTTTCAACGGGTTGCCCATCATGGCAATGGAATAGTTTAATGACATAATCGTAAGATATTTTAAGTGATACATAAAGAACTTGGGGGATGATGAGTTGAGTCCTCACGCTTGATGACTTGGCTTTTCGTGCTCCTTGATTTAAGTCTTCAGTTTGAAAGACTTAAGTCAATTAGGCGACTTTTCTTTATCGATAACCTGACAGCGAAGGTTGCCGGGTACGTAAGAGATATGGATCCATCGGGCGCCGGGCTCTAGAATGAGCTGAGTGAACTCGAGTCCGCACAGCTCGTGCGTCTCTTGTATCAGTCGGAACAAGAGGCGATGATCATCTGGAGAGCCGGCTATCAGGTCGGCGGCGCAACCGAGGAGGTGGTGACTGTGCTTGGCTCCCCCGATAAGGATGTTCAATTCGGGGCAGCGATAGCCGCTACTGATGACGATGGGGCTGCCCCAGACCCGCCGTAGCGGGTCTAGTAGCATTTCCACTAGGATCGTGACCATCCTCCGGGCCACCGGGGTGAGGCTGTTGTCGATCCCGTCTCGCCGGGCCGTGGCGGAGTCTTCAAACTCTTGATAATTAAAGTAGCGCATAGGGGACAAGGTTGATGTTTTTGTTTCTGTAGCAAAGATACGATAGGCGGAAAGCCCGGATATACCATTTGTTTCCACCTATTCGCTCTAGGAGAAGAATTTTAGGGTTCCCCTAAAAAATCATAGAATATCTGTACTTGCTTCGGCGTGATGGAGCGATCTTTCGAGTGATAACCATGACGGATAAGGGCCTCTTTCAGTCCTTTCACGTCACGGATATATCGGTTCAACTTATGCAAAGCGTTCGAAGGGGTGCCTGTCAGGCAATATTGACGGGCGAGATCTATTTTTTTCATCTGTATTGAATTTTAAAATGACTATAGGAGAGTTTCAAGTTTCAAGGTTTCATGAACCCTCTTTCCTCACACACACGTACGTACATTATAAGGGTTTCAAGTAAATCCCTTTATGCTCGCCATGCAGGAGGGCTCCGGAGTCGCATAGTCGGCGTAGCCATGTCTTGGCGGTGTTCTTGGGGATGTTGGCATGCTCGGCGGCCTCCATCCATTGGACGGTGGTGAACTCGTCCGGCATGGAGCTGAGCAGACTGTCCTTTTCCGAGAGGCCTCGGCTGGTGATCTCGCCGGTAGGCAGGAATGAGAGGATATGGGTGGCGTGGAGGTAGAGCGGCTCCGCCATTGTCAGAAGGGCGGCGAAGTCATCGTCGGTGATATGGAGTTCCCAGCCTCCGATGATCTTGTCCTTTAGGTTGTCGCTGTTGATGCCTTGGGCCGGCAGCAGTAATTCCGGTTGTTCCAAGGCACGAAGCATGGCTACCACCTCCATGAAACGTACGAGGTTGATGGCGAGGCGTACCACGGAACTGTTCATCTCCTGCCCGTTGGATTGCCGGGCACGCAGGAAAAGACGTACGAAGCTGTCGTTGAAAGCGGCTTGTTGCCGCTCGTCGAGGCGCAAGGTGATGGTACCCCGGCACTTGAGCTGATCGATCGTGGCCTTCCACTCGTAGCCCATCCGGTGGAATTCCTTCTCGGCGTCTACCTCGTCGACGGAGAATTGGTCGATCCATTCCCGGATCTGCGATTTGTAGTAGAAGACCTCACGGCTGAAGAGCCCGTTCTCGCCCGAGGGGATAAGCGGCGCTACCTGTCCGGGCGTACCCGAGAGCACCATTGAGAGGAAGGTGGAGTCGCATTCCCGGTATTCGTTATCGGTCCGTCGGTTGAACGAGAGCCCGGCATGGTCGAAAGCGTTACGGAGCGTATCGCTCCAATGCCCGTAATCACCCCCGATAGCGGTGGTGATGGTATCCGCCTCGGTCTCGAAAATGATACCGGTGCCGTCCGAATCGATGATATTTTGCAAGATACCCGTCCCGGTATTGTTGCCGGAGATGATAAACATACTGTTTTTAGGCATCTGGGGCATCTCCATCTTGGCTTTCTCCTTGCCTAAGGCATGATAGGCCGCCAAATCTTGGCGGTACTGTTTCATCGCTAGGTCCACTTGTTGGCGGATCTCCCGGTGGATAGGCTCGATAAACTTACGCAGCCACGCCATGATGCCCTTACCCGATGCGGGCGGAGCGATCACGAAGAGCTGGATACAGGGATAGATCCAATGCATCCCATAGAGGCAACGCACCGTCTTGCCCAAGGTGGCGCCTAGGGCGGTGAGAGCCGTGAGCAAAAGGATATCCCGCTGCTCGGCATTATCGGTGAAACCGAGGATGTCCCGTAGCAACGAGGGCCATGGATAGCCGGGTACCAGCCGTGGCAGGGAGGTGTAAGGCTCGCTGCCGATGTGGAGTGGGGCGTCGTTTGCCTCGGTTTCCCGATCGCTGGTCTCGTGGGCTTGATCTACCGTATCGGCTGTATTATATGTACTCACACGTGTGTGTGAGGAAAAGGGTTTCGTGAAACCTTGAAACTTGAAACCTATTTCCACGCCCGCCAGCTTGGCCAAGTGGAAAGCGGTGCCCAGATGGACATTCTGGTTTCCGGTGCGCAAGGCACTGGAGAAAAGCTTGTTGGCGTGTAGGGCGTTGAACTTGGGCGATGGCTCGCAGAGACTGATGAAGTCGCTACGTCCTGCCTCCCCGCAATCGGTGGCGATGGCGAAAGCCAATTGTACATACTCGGCGTAAGTGGGGGCGATGTCGGCATGGGCCGCCCGTACCGCTTCTACTAGTTTGGAAAGATCGTTGTTCATGGTATGAATATTTTAGCGTTAGAATCGTGAGACAAGAAACAGCAGCGGGCGATATCCTTGCCACAGGTATCCACCTCACCTTTGAAGGTGTCGGCATACAGGAGCTGTATGTAACTCATGGCCCATCGAACGGTCTCGTCTCCGGGTATGAAAAGTTTCACTCCAAGTCCTCCGGGGCTGACAAAGGCGAGGCGGGTCCCGAGATAGGGGTCCTCGAAGAGGTGGTCCCGGAGTTGTTCCGCCTCCTCGAGAGAGGCGAGATGGTCGATATCGACCACTACCAACCCCGAGGCGGAGATGAGAGCGTCGCTCTTACGACGGGAAAAAACGCCGTGGGGCGTTACGAACGGCAGTTGTCGCTGTTTGAGTTGGCGGTATTCCGCTACCCTGCCTTCCCGGATGAAGGCGCGTAATTCGTTGGTAACCGTTTCGAGAGATTTATCCTCGGTGATCCATCGGTACACTTCCCGTAGTGTACAGTTCCCGGTAGGAAGCGTGTTGGTGATGGGAGGAAGAAAGTAAGACATTTGTTGGTCCATATCAATAGGATTTCAGATTAATTTTCTAAAGCTATTGCTAATAATTGATTCTGCGTTTCAGCCTATAGGCTGAAATATCGGATGATTGTTTAATAAAAATTAGCATAGTATGAAGGAAAATTTAGATTTGAACCAGATTTTATTTGATGAGTTAGTGGAATTTCCACGTAAGCGGTTAGGAATCTCCATCCGTGAGTTTTGTGCGGAGGCCCACGTAGGCACCGCCACCTACAGCAAAGCGAAAAAAAAAGAGTATCAATCCCCAGAGTCTGACCCGCTTGGTACAAGAACTATGCGTAGAGATGGATGAACCGGAGTTCATGGGGTATGGGGCCGGGGCGCTCAAGGAGGTGTATAGGGCGATGAGGCGTGGAATAGAAAAATAGAGGGTTGAAAATTGATCGTTTAGGGAAATAACGTTATATTTGTCTTGACGAACCAATAAACAGAGACGAAGATGGAAGGGCGGCGATTATATCCGATAGGGATACAGACATTCTCCAAATTGAGAGAGGGGAATTATGTGTATGTAGATAAGACGGAATTGGTCTACCGAATGACACACGGCGCGTCTGGTTATATATTCTTGAGCCGTCCCCGCCGCTTCGGGAAGTCGTTGCTTACTTCTACGCTCCATAGTTATTTTGAGGGGCGAAAGGAATTGTTCGAGGACTTGGCCATCGAGCGCCTGGAGAAGGAGTGGACAAGGTATCCGGTGCTTCATTTCGACATGAGCACGGCGAAGCATATGGACAAGGATCGGCTTCTGAGTGAGCTGGAGAGGAAATTGTATGGTTACGAGCAGATATACGGACGTGATGAGAGCGCTATTTATACGAACCAACGTCTGGAAAGTCTCATCCAACGTGCCTACGCCCAGACCGGTCAAAAGGTGGTTGTCTTGATCGACGAGTACGACGCTCCCTTGCTGGACGTGGTGCATGAGGAGAAGGAGCTGCCGAGGCTTCGCGACGTGATGCGTAACTTCTATAGTCCGCTGAAAGCCTGCGATCCTTATTTGCGTTTCGTATTCTTGACAGGTATCACGAAGTTCTCTCAATTGAGCATCTTCAGCGAGTTGAACAATATCAAGAATATCAGCATGCTCCCGGAGTACGCCGCCCTCTGTGGCATCACGGAGGAGGAGATGCGTGAGCATATGGGTGAGGGTATCGGTCGTTTGGCCGACAACCTCGGCGTTTCTCCGGAGGGTGCCTTGGGTGCCTTGAAATCGAATTATGACGGTTACCATTTCACGTGGCCGTCGCCCGATATATACAACCCGTTCAGCCTGTTGAACGCCTTGGCCGACAGTAAACTAAATTCCTATTGGTTCGGTAGCGGTACGCCCACCTATTTGATCGAGATGCTGAACAAGTATCACGTGAAACCCCAGCAAATAGGCGCACGCAAGGTTTTGGCAGAGTCGTTTGACGCACCCACGGAACGGATGGTCGATATTACGCCATTGCTCTATCAGAGCGGTTACATCACGATAAAGGACTATTCCTCGCTCACGAATTTGTACACGCTTGACATCCCCAATAAAGAGGTTCGTATGGGATTGATGAAAAGCTTATTGCCCAATTATTTGCATCAATACACAGCGGATGGACTTACTACGGTAGCCCTTCTTTTCGAGGCGATCTCTGGAGAGCGGATGGACGATGCCCTGCGTTTATTGCAGACCTTCCTGTCCACCATCCCCCAATGTGACAATACGGATTACGAGGGCCATTACCAGTCCTTGCTTTACACGATCTTCAGCCTGCTAGGAATGTATGTGGACGTGGAAGTCCGTACCCCGAAAGGCCGTGTGGATATGGTGATGCGCACACCGACAACACTCTATGTCGTGGAATTGAAGTTAAACAGGACTGCGGATATAGCCCTTGAGCAAATCAATTTGCGCAATTACCCGGAGCACTTCGCCCTTTGTGGGTTGCCGATCATAAAGGTTGGGATTAATTTTGATAGTGAGCGGCATACGTTGGGGGATTGGGTTATTGAATGAAGTAAACGCAATCGTACTTTGCTTATAGGCATCCTATAAAATCACATTGGTTACGAGCCAATGCTAAATTTTCTACGTTTAATTTTTACATAAAACCAGATAGGTACTATAAAGGTGCCTATGTATTGGTGTATGCTTTAAATTGAGTACTAACTAAAATATACAGACATGAATATTGCTATTGTAGGCACGGGCTATGTAGGCTTGGTGTCAGGCACTTGTTTTGCCGAGATGGGCATAAATGTCACTTGTGTGGACGTGAACGAGCAGAAGATTCAGTCCTTACTTAACGGGGAGATTCCCATCTATGAGCCGGGATTGGAAGATATGGTGAAGAAGAACGTAGCGGCTGGTCGTATGCGTTTTACCACGGATCTGACTGTTTGCTTGGATGACGTGGAGATTGTTTTCTCTGCTGTAGGTACACCTCCTGATGAGGATGGTTCGGCCGACTTGAAATATGTGTTGGAGGTGGCGAAGACCTTTGGCCAACATGTGAAGAAATATACCATCTTGGTGACTAAATCGACGGTTCCCGTGGGTACGGCACAAAAGGTGAAGGCTGCTATCCAAGCGGAGTTAGATAAACGGGGTGAACAAGTCGAATTTGACGTGGCTTCCAATCCTGAGTTCTTGAAAGAGGGAGCCGCTATCAAGGACTTTATGGCTCCCGATCGGGTAGTGGTCGGTACGGAGAGCGAACGTGCCCGCAAAATCATGTCTAAACTTTATAAGCCATTCATGTTAAGTGGTGAACGGATGATTTTTACCGATATACCTTCTGCGGAGATGATCAAGTATGCCGCTAATTCAATGTTGGCAACCCGTATCTCTTTTATGAACGACATCGCCAACCTGTGTGAGCTGGTCGGAGCTGACGTGAATATGGTGCGTAAAGGTATAGGTTCCGATACCCGTATCGGTAAGAAATTCCTCTATGCCGGGTGCGGCTATGGAGGCAGTTGCTTCCCGAAGGACGTGAAGGCTTTGATCAAGACCGCTGAGCAGAACGGCTATCCGATGCAGGTTTTACAAGCGGTGGAGGCGGTGAACGAGCGCCAGAAGTCCATTCTTTTCGAGAAGTTGTTGAGGTATTTTGGAGGAGATATCCAAGGTAAGACTATCGCCCTATGGGGGTTGGCTTTCAAGCCGGAGACGGATGATATGCGGGAGGCTCCTGCCTTGGTTTTGATCGAGAAGATCCGTCAAGCGGGTGCTACGGTACGAGTGTATGACCCGATCGCCATGACGGAATGCAAGCGTCGTATCGGGGATCAGGTAATTTATTGCAAAGATATGTATGAGGCGACGCTCGATGCGGATGCGTTGTTACTGGTGACCGAGTGGAAGGAGTTCCGCATGCCTAGCTTGACTGCATTAAGCCGAATTATGGCGAATAAAGTCGTGATCGATGGTCGTAACATCTATGATGCGGAAGATATGCGTGAGAATGGTTTCGTTTATTACAAAATCGGATAAGGGGAGTTTATGAGAATATTAGTGACCGGGGCGGCAGGCTTCATCGGTTTTCATACCGTGAAGCGTCTGCTGGAACGGGGTGACGAGGTAGTAGGTTTGGATAATATTAACGACTACTACGATATCAACCTCAAATACGGGCGATTGGCAGAGACCGGGATCAACCGGGAGGCTGTGGATTGGTATAAGTTTACGCAAAGTGATCGCTATCCCCACTACCGTTTTATCCGGATGAATCTGGAGGATACGCAGGCTATGCAGATGTTGTTCGCCAACGAGGGGTTTGATAAGGTGATCAATTTGGCAGCCCAGGCGGGGGTGCGTTACTCTATTACCAATCCGCAAGTTTATGTGAGTAGTAATTTGGATGGCTTCCTAAATATCTTGGAGGGATGCCGTCATCATCAGATAAAGCATCTGGTTTACGCCTCCAGCAGTAGTGTATACGGTTTGAATGGCAAGGTACCTTTCTCTGAACATGACAGTATTGCCCATCCGGTGAGTCTTTATGCCGCCACGAAGAAGAGCAACGAACTGATGGCGCATACCTACAGTCATTTGTATGGTATTCCCTCGACAGGATTGCGTTTCTTCACGGTCTATGGTCCGTGGGGGCGGCCTGATATGTCTCCCTTCTTATTCGCTGATGCTATCTTAAATGATCGTTCTATAAAAGTGTTTAATAACGGTGATATGCTTCGAGATTTTACATACATAGACGATATAGTCGAAGGGGTGATCAGAGTATTGGATCATACGGCTACCTCCAATCCTGTATGGGAGGCGCAAAAAACAGATCCAGCCACGTCTTCGGCACCCTATAGGGTCTATAACATTGGTAATTCTCATCCTGTTAGGTTGATGGACTTCATTGCTGCCATAGAGACTGCTTGTGGCCATGAGGCAAAGAAAGAGTTTCTTCCCATGCAACCCGGAGATGTTTACCAGACGAATGCGGATACGACTCTGTTGCAAATGGAGATGGGATATAAACCTCGCACGCCAATAGAGGAAGGGGTGAGGAAGACGGTAGAATGGTATAAAGGGTTTTATAAGGAAGTTTGGTGATCGGTAAAATCTTTCTTCTATCTAAATACTTTTACCGGAAAAGCTTCTGCTATAGGAACAAATAAGTTATGTTTGTGATTGAATCGTGATAGGAAAGAGATGAATTCAATTTTGTGAGATCAACTAGATGCGATAAAGGAACTATGCAAGCGTTACAAGGTACGTAGCTTGTTTTTTCCTGTTCTGTGAAGATTTCGAGATTTACGAAGCACAACCGATATTGATCTCTTGATAGAGCTCGATCTGTCCATTACCATAGAGGAGTGTTGGGAGAGAAAAGGGATTTCATCGCTTACGAGCAAAACAAGTTGTTGCGTCGGACAGTAGAACGTAACTGGAATTATAGGGGAAGCTATTAATCGTTTATTGGATATACAAATTGAAAATGGGAGAAGGAACATTGATTTAAGAGATTTTGTCATATATGGTTATATAAGGTGGACAATACGATTATCTGGAGTGTTATCAGTAAAGATTTAACGAAACTTAAGCAACAAGTAGACTATCTCCAGGGATAGATAACAATATTGTAGAAGACTCCTATCTTTTGAAAGATACCAGAAAACATTCAAAACAATCCGACTTTTTGACAAAATTTGTAAGAGAAGTGTTGTAATGTGGCTTTCCGTATGGGATATGTCAAAATTGGGCACTAACATAAGCTATTCAGAATGTTGCGACAAGCTAAAAAATTATATTTGCATTATAAGATTATTTGTGATAATTTTTTATTTGTGGCATTGGTTCAAGGGTTTGAACTAATTGCTCCATTGATTACCTATCCTTACCTTGTGGGTGTATTAGGGATGGATCTCTATGGTATGGTGCTTACGGCACAGGTGTTGGTAAGTTATGCCACGTTACTTATTGAATTTGGTTCCAATTCAGTGTGTGCTAAGAGCGTGTCTATTCATCAGGATGATAAGGAGAAACAATCGGAAATTGTTTCTTCCGTATTGACTACCCGCTTTTTGCTTTGGGGGATCAGTTTCTTTGTCTACATGGCAGTGGTGTGGGGTATTCCTGACTACAGGACGCATTGGCAGTTGTTCCTGTTCTCTTATCTGTTAACTTTACAGGAGCTCCTATTTCTTCAATTCTTTTTTCAAGGAATTGAGAAGTTGAAGTTTGTTTCCTTATTGACTATCATAGTCAAGTTTGTGTTTATCTCTTTGGTGTTCATTTTCGTGAAGGACCAAAGTCATTATTTATATGTTCCCATATTTTATGGTGTGGGATATGTATTAGCCGGATTGATTGCACTGTACATCGTGTTTTGTAAAATGGATATCCGTTTTGTCATGCCTAGCTTCAAACAGCAATGGGGGTACGTAAAAGAATGTTCTCCTATTTTAGCGACGAATTTGGTCTGTACTATTAAAAATAAATTTAACTATATGTTTGTGGGAGTATTTCTCGGTATGGGCGATGTCGTGATTTATGATTTAGGACTTAAACTGATGGGGGTGATTTCAAAACCCACCAGTGTCATAACGACGGTGTTGTTACCGCAATTTGCTAGGAATAAAAGTGTGAGGAATCTGAAAATTACGATGGTTTTAGTTTTTGTTATTAATCTTGTGATGGTAACTTTTCTTAATATATTTATGGAATCAATTGTGGACTTTTTCTTACATCGACACATCGATATGATACCTTTACGCCTGTTTTCATTGGTGCCATTATTTTTGGGTGTATCTGTCTTTTTGGCAACTAATTTTATGATCGCATTT
Organism: Parabacteroides sp. 20_3; assembly: GCF_964238835.1. Taxonomy (NCBI): domain Bacteria; kingdom Pseudomonadati; phylum Bacteroidota; class Bacteroidia; order Bacteroidales; family Tannerellaceae; genus Parabacteroides; species Parabacteroides sp. 20_3. The sequence continues at coordinate 242,230 of NZ_CAXSNO010000007.1, forward strand.
GGGCATAATAGGTATTTCTTTTATTCAATTTTAGTAACTACATTTGCTTATTTAATCTTATTGTTTTTAGTTTGGATAACAGGGTATACACGTTCGTTGTATAGCTTTATTTTTATTGCTCTTATTACCTATATAGTCGAATTAATTTATCGGTTGTATGTTTTTAGAATGTTGAATGTGAGCAAATGTTAGAAAAAATAAATATGAATTTATTAATATTTCATTGAAATCGGAACAAGTTAAACATTAATCAAATAATTCTAAAAAAAGGAAATATTGAGTTCTTTAATATTGTTTTAATTGGTTTTTTGATAGATTTTTTTGTCTGTAAAAAGAGTTGTTTTAAAGACTGATTTGTTTATTTTAATGAGATGGTATTGAGTCTTTATATATTAATGTGAATGGATATGGCTAGGTATATAAAATTATTGAATGCTTTAATCTATCGTACAAAGAGATGGATGCCGGCTAAACTTTATCTTTCAATACGCTATTATTTGATATTTGGAAAGTCTATTGATTGGGATAATCCTAAGGGGTTTAATGAAAAATTGAATTGGATGAAATTAAACTATCATAACCCTCTATTTACGATGATGGCGGATAAGTATTGGGTAAAATCTTATGTGAAACAATTGATAGGCGAGGAATATGTAGTTCCTTGCTATGGATGCTGGAAAAATGTAGGTGATATTGATTTTAGTAGGTTACCAGAACGTGTATTCTTGAAATCTAATCACGATAGTGGCGGTGGAATCTTGGTCGATAAGAAGAAAGGTATTGATCGTAAGACACTGCATCGTCGGTTTAATCGTAATACGATGGATAGGAGAAATTATTATTGGCATTTACGTGAATGGCCTTACAAGTACATAGAACCGCTTATATTGGCAGAGACATATTTAAATGAGGGTACTGGCCATGAATTACATGATTATAAGTTCTTTTGTTTTAATGGCAAACCTACTTATATGTATGTGACAAATAAAGGAAAGGTTATTCGTGAAAACTTTTATGATATGGATTTTCAACCTGTAAATATCAATCATGGTTTTGAGCGGACGATACCAGAGTATGGTGTTCCTGATAATTTTGAGAAGATGAAAGAATTGGCAGCTATACTGTCAAAAGACTTGGCTTTTGTACGTGTTGATTTCTTTAATGTGAATGGTCATTTGTATTTTGGTGAATTTACATTCTATGACTGGGGAGGAATGAAACCGTTACATGGTGATTGGGAACGAAAGTTGGGGGATTTGATAAGGTTACCGAAGTAATATTAGATGATATTTCACTTTAAGTAATCGCTTTAATCGGACAGAAAATGAAAAAAATATTATGTTTTATCGGTTCCATGAGAGGTGGTGGATCCCAACGTCAGATGTTTGAACTAATAAAAGTATTGCATGCGGAAGGACATGCGATAACGTTGCTTACTTATTCCCGTAGTAATCAATATCGTTTGCCGGATGGTGTCGTTTGGGAAACGATCGATTGTCCATCGAGAATTCTTAAAATATTTTCGCTTTATACGTTCTTATGGATTAGAAAATATGATGTCGTTATCTCCTTTATACAATATTTTAGCGTACAAATACTTCCTTTTTATTGGATAAATCGTAAGAATAGACCTCTGATTATCTGTGGGGAGCGGAACATTACTTTGAAGCCAGATTGGTTTGAACCATTTTTATTTAAGTTATACCATGAAGTGACGGATTATATCGTGCCCAACACGTATTATCAAAAAGAGTATATATCAAAAGTAAGTCCCCTTTTGAAAGATAAGATTCATGTGATTTATAACAGTATTGACACAGACTACTTTTATCCAAGGAGAAAGAAGTGTTTAGGACCCATAAGAGAAATAATTGTAACAGCTCGTTATGTGCCACAAAAAAATCCTTACATATTACTGGAGGTTATAAAGAAATTAAAGGCCAAAAATGTGATTGGTTTTCATTTCTCTTGGTATGGCGATTTGGAAAGTAAGGCCGATTCTGTAAAGGAGGTGATTGGGAATATGAGGAAGATCATAGCGGAGAATTTATTGGATGATCTGATCTCATTAAACGGATATAGTGAGGATCCTTGCAGATTGTATCAAGGGGCTGATTGTTTTTGTTTACCCTCTTTACATGAAGGAGTACCTAATTCTATGATCGAGGCCATGTCTTGTGAGTTACCTTGTATAGTGAGCGCTGTCGCTGATAATTCTTTGATTGTAAGAGATGAAGAAAATGGTTTCCTTTTTGATCCTAAAGACGTAGACGATTTTTGTCGTACGGTGGTAAGGTATTTGAATTTATCGGAAGAGCAATCATTTTTGATGGGGCGTAACGCTCGCTTAACAGTGAAGGAGAAATTCTCAAGTGCAATTTTTGCAGAAGCCTATATCAATTTGATAAAATAGGATGAGTGAATAGTAGATAATATCTCTTAATATATTAAATAGTGTGTATACTTCTTGCTTTGTGTATGAGATATGTCAAAATTTAGCGCTAATATTAATATGCTATTGTGATGGTTGAAGTTTTAGATCTGTTGTGTTTTGTTTGGGGTAGTATTTTCTTTATTCTGTCTGTAAAATCTATATCTTACGGAAGATTAAATGCATATTATATTTTTACTTTAGTGTTCTTCTTTTTTCATTTTCCATCTTTGATAATTGATCATTTATTTTCAGATCAGATTGTTGTATTTTATGAAAGTCCTAACTTGTTTAATGCTTTGATTGATAGCGATGTTGCTATTATTTATGATATTTCAATATGTTTTATTATATTTATTCTATATTATAACTCATTAAAGGATAAAAATGTTATATTTCTGGATATTATTAAAAAAATACAATATTTTCAGTTGGGTAAAATAACAAACATGATTTTTATTTTTTGTATGTTATTGCCTGCTTTAAGTATATTGATAGCGCCAGACTCTTCTATTTATGGAATATGGGCTTATCCATATAGATATAGTATGTCTGTTGAAGATGATTTATTTCATGAAACTGTTATGTTTACTGCTTTAAATGTTTCTTTTTTTTGTATGATTTTTTATGCATTACAGAATAAAAAGTCTGATTTATTAATATGTCTTAATATTTTAATTATAACTTGGCTTTCTTTTAAAAGAACATTTATTGTGTTTTCTGCAATTGTGTTGATATTTATTGAATATTTGAAAGGTAATTTTTTTTTAAAAGCAAAACAATCAATCGTTAAATCAATCTTTTTGGTCTTGGTTTGTGTATATTATTTTATTTATTATACAATTAATACAGGAAAAGGAACGGATGTGCCTTTTTATTATTTATATACTCTCTATTATAGTCGTCATTATTCTTTAAAAGTTGCAATTTATGATCAGCTTAATGGAATGAGTATGTTGACTTATAGGGGGGAGTCTTTTTTGTTTGATTTGTTTTTTTATATACCTAGGTCTATATGGAATGATAAACCGTCTTTTTTTACTCAATATTTTACTAATTATTGTAAAGATAAAGATCCTGAATCTTTTTCTTTAGTCTTTTATTACGTTAATATATGGTCTGAATTTGTAGCTAATTTTCATCTGTTTGGAATATTTATCGCTTTTTTATTTATAAAAATAATTATTAATATTTCTGAGAAATCAAATAATAAATGTGCTTATGTTCTTGCGATACTTTTTTTAACGTTTTACTTTTTTTGGGGAATTCAACCTCAAACTATGATTATTATAGCATTATGGTTTGTTACGCTTTTTGTCGGTTTGATTAGAAGGAGAATAAATAATATTTGAACAATTAATAGTTGAGTTATAAAAAAGGAATATGTTGTTGTTAATTATGAGTATTTGTAATGAAACTTTTATTTATATAATGTATAAACTATTAATGAAAATGTATTCTGAATGATTGTGTTAACGGGTATATTATTTTTGTAAATTCCCATTTGAATAATTTGCTAATATCCGTTTATATATCAATTTTTCATAGGTTCGGTAGATTTTGCTATAAGTAAACATTTTAATATTTAAATAATGAATTTTATTTTTAGACACGTAAAAGAAAGTCTGATGGCAAGAGTACGGGATTATACAAATCCTTACATGGGCCTAATAAGATGTAAATTTTTGAAAAACAAAAACATAACAATTATCTCTAATAACTGTTGGGGGGGGCATTGCTATCGGTATTTTGCTCTTCCTTATGATAGTCCCACGATAGGGTTATATATTTTTCCTGAAGACTATATTCAGCTGATTAAGGATTTGAGAAAGTATATGGCTATGCCTTTAAAGTTTATAAAATATACTGAGAGTAAGTATTCTGTCAATCTGAAAGAAAAGGCTCAGACTAATGTCCCTATTGGTATATTAGGTGATGTGGAAATAGTATTTCTTCATTATAAGACTGAAGAAGAAGCTATTGAGAAGTGGAACAGGAGAAAAAGCAGAATACATTGGGATAATATCTTCTATAAATTTGCGGAAATGAATGGTTGTACAGAAAAACATCTGCAAGATTTTGATGCCTTGCCATATAATAAATTTGTTTTTACATCCCATAAGCGTCCTGATTTAAAATCGGCTGTATACTATAAAGGATTCGAAAAAGAAGGACAGATTGAAAATGATACTCTGGTTTTTAATTATGGAATAAATCTTGTTAAATTTTTTAATACAGGATCCTTGTGAAAATAAATGAATATCATAAAATGCTGTGCAAGTATCTGATTTTGATGTCTGCCTAATTTCTATGAAAATATAGATATTAACTGTTATAACTTGAAATTTCATGGATCCACGTTTGGTAGTAATGGTTTTGAATTATTCGCTTTTCAGAATCTAATAATAATGGGGGCTAAAGACTGTTTATATGTAACAAAGCAGGAGCAACGACTAGCGGCATATATATTCAGCAACATGATTTAAACAATATGGAACTTAAAATGGCTGCTAGCTTTTAATAAGAATGTAGCGAATAGATTTGGAGAAGTGAGGAACTTGGAAAGATAATTGCGGTTCTGAATAAGCAGGCAGAGAAACTCCAGAGGGAGAATGTTGTATTGAAGGAGCAAAAAAAGCGGGACTGTAAGAACCTCTATGGTTTTAAGAGCTAGAAAACAGAAGACAGTTTTGCATGAAGAAGAAAAGGATTACTTTGACAGAATCTCAACGCCTAGCACAGTAACTGAGAATGAGTGACATGAAAATATACACAAGGAAAAGTTTGTCAATTACTTGAAAGACTTCTGAAAACAGCTTTCGCTTATATGAAAGAAAGATGGTCGTTGCAGTATAGACAACTCAATTACTGAACGGTTTATCTGTCCCTTTGCGAGTGAAAGGATAAATTCGCAGTTTTTCGGGAGCAATAGGATGGCAAATGTATCTTAATTAAAGTGGTATACCCAAACTGAGGGGTTATAGAAAAAGTGGTTGGAAGCAAAATGAAAGTTTTAATAGTGAGTGATTTTCACGCTTATAAGTATAGAGAAAAATTGTATGTGGGGACTCAGTTCTCTACTATTGTGAAAAGATATAAACAGGTATTTGGAGACATTCATGCTTGTTTTCGGGTAACGTCTATTGACATACTGCCAGCAGGATTTGAATGTGCGGAAGAGTTGTTTGTATCCTATTATGGCGTGAATGGTCTATCTGCGGCATTTTCGTTGCAATTCAAATCACACATAAAGGATTTGATTTTCTCTTGTGATTTACTGATAATCCGCTGCCCGACTATGTTGGGTATAGCAGCAGCAAGGATTGGCAGAGATTTGGGTAAGCCCTATTTAGCGGAGGTTATGGGTGATGGATGGGATGCATACTGGAATCATGGACTAGCAGGAAAGATTATGGCACCCTACTTTTATTTACAGATAAGGTATTGCGTTGGCAAAGCCGACTTCGCATTGTATGTTACTGAAAAGTATTTGCAGAATCGGTATCCATGCAAGGGCTTAAGTATTGGTGCTTCTAACGTTCTCATAAAAGAAACTAGTAAAGATAACTTGAATAAAAAGAAAGAGCATTACGCCAAAAAGAAGTGCGAACCTCTGATACTTATGACTTCTGCTTCGGTAGATGTAAGATACAAGGGACAAGAATATGTCATCAAAGCTATTCCAAGGCTCAATGAAAGAGGAATTAGAGTGAGATATCTAATGTGTGGTGATGGCAAAGGAGTTCATCTGAAAAGTTTGGCTACCCAATTAAGGGTTGAAGACCAGGTTGTATTTACAGGTAGATTGTCGCTTGAAGATATATTCAAGCTCCTTGATGAGATCGACATCTATATTCAACCTTCTCTTCAAGAAGGTTTACCAAGGAGTGTTATTGAAGCCATGAGCCGAGGATGCCATGTTATAGGTGCAAGAACAGCCGGCATTCCGGAGTTAATAGATGATTGCTATGTGGTGAAAAGGAAAAGCCCTTCTGATATAGCTAAAAAGATTATTGCCATAAATAATCTGACGGTTGAAGAAAAGATTAACCTCTGTAATCGCAATTTTCAGAAATCAAAGGAGTACCAATCTGATATATTGGACAAGAAACGTTGTTGTTTTTTTGATAAGATAAAACAGTCGATCTTACCACACTTAATATGAATATAAATTTAAGTGTTGATTTGACAAAAAGTTATGTGTACTTTGGATAGTAGTTTTTTGTGTTTATTCAATTTTGATATTTTTGTTAATATTATGTTGAATTGTATTGTTTCAATAGTAGAATAGTTGTCTTGTTTTATATTTTGTTATAGATGCTAATTAACTAATTGCAAGATAGAATATGTTAGATGTAAGGAAATGTTGTATTTGGCATGTTAATCGTTTTATCGTATTTACTTCTGCTAATTTCTTTACTAATTATGAGGGTTTATTATATGGTTTAAGATACATTGTATACTATGTATCTATGATATAGTTTGATTTATGAAAATTGTAACAGACATTCTTTTAGCTTTCAGAGCTAATGTCAAATGCTTCAGTCTAAAGTTAATGCACATGAAAACGCTTTATTATCACCCCTATATCAGGATGGATCGCAATGTGAATATCAGGTTACGGGGAGGGGTAATAACACTTGGTAAAGGAGTTCTTGTGTCTGCTCGCTCGGTGATCAGTGCATCAGATGGAGGCAGGTTGACTGTCGGTAAGATGGTGGGTATAAACAGTAATAGCATGCTTATGTGCCACAATAGCATCTCCATAGGAAGTAACACGATAATGGGACCTGGGGTGTATATTTATGACCATGATCATGTGTTTGACTCTGAACATGGAGTCCGCAGAAATGAATATATTACCGCTCCTGTCGTTATTGGAAAGAACTGCTGGATAGGAGCCAATACTGTTATATTGCGTGGCACGACTATTGGAGACAATTGCCTCATTGCGGCAGGCAGTGTGATAAAAGGGAACATCGAGTCTGGCTCGATTGTAGTACAAAAACGAGAAACGATAACAAAAATGTATTAAATCTATCATTCGTTATTTGTGTTTATTATAATAAAGAATTAAATGGGTGTGGATTTGAGGGATAAAAACTATGGATAAATTATTAAAAAGATTCTTAGACTTTACGTTTACGTTAGTCTTGTTTGTACCAAGTGCATTCATATTATTTGCTGGTATGCTTTTCGTGAAGATCGTATCGCCGGAGTCATCACCGATTTTCAAACAGGTGCGTGTGGGATATCGAAACAAACATTTCACACTGTATAAGCTGAGATCTATGACTAATGAAAGGGATGCTGATGGCAATCTACTTCCAGATGAGCTGAGATTAAAGAAATGGGGTAAGGTTGTTAGGAAAACAAATATAGATGAGTTGTTCCAGATTTGGAATATCTTAATTGGTGAGATGTCTTTTATAGGACCTCGGCCTATCTTGCCCAAGGAGATGCTTGTGATGACAGAATCAGAACAACGAGAACGTCAGTCTATGAGACCGGGTATAACTGGATGGGAAGCCATACATGAAGGGAAGTCACAAAGCCGAAGAGAAATGGCGGAATTTGATTTGTTTTATGTTCGTAACTGGTCATTGTCTATGGATTGGAAGATCTTCTATACCACAATAGGATTAATTGTTGGTTTTGCTCGTCCTGATGATAAGTTTAGAGCTCCCAAACTTAATGAATCGGAGTTTCGTACAAATAAAGAAGTAGAAGCATAGAATATGGAAATAGGATCATTTTTAGAACTTCAATTACCCAAAGGGTTGGAATACTATTGTCAAAATGATGATGTTGCTCGTCTAAATATAGGTCGTGCAGCGATTTTACATGCATTTAGGTGTTTTGGCTGCAAAAGAATTTGGCTTCCGATTTATCAGTGCGATACTGTTAGAGAGTTTCTTCTTCGTAAGAATGTTGAGATAAAGTATTATCATATTGACAAGAATTTTAATCCTATTGATCTTAATGCCAATAAAGAAGATGCAGTTTTGTTGGTAAACTACTATGGTATTATGTCTCATGAAAGGATGAGAATATTGTCCATGACATATAACCATGCGATCATTGATAATTGTCAAGCGTTTTTTTGCGCTCCAATAGAAGGTGCGATGAACGTGTATTCATGTAGGAAATTTGTTGGGGTGCCAGATGGAGCCTACGTTATAGGCAAAGGGGTATCGCAATATGTAGAAAATTATTCTCAAGGCTATTCAAGTGATACCGCTTCTTTTCTGTTAAAACGAATTGAATATGGTTGTGAAGGTAAAGGGTATGAAGCCCGAAGCGTAAATGAACATCGAATTGATGTCGAAGATATCATGAAGATGTCAAAATTGACTCGATATATTCTTGATGGTACTGATTATGAATACATAAAACAAAAAAGAAAAGAGAATTTTGCGATTGCTGAAGAATTATTTCGATCAATAAACAAGATTGATGCGGTACGTTTCTATGATGAAGATACGGTTCCAATGGTTTATCCTCTCTTAGTAGAAGAAGATGACCTTTTAAAACGTTTGCTGAATGCGAAACACTTCCAAGGTCACTGGTGGAGCTACATCTGTGAAGAACAACAGGCAGACAGTTTTGAGTTCTGGCTGTCAAGATATGTCATCCCAATAACGATTGATCAACGATATGGACGAGAGGAATTAGAATATCTGGCTCATATAATCAAGAATTAATATAATTGCTATGAACAATTCATACAATGGACATTTGATTATAGTGTTCGCTTTGGAACATTATAATCCACTTAATATGATTCGCGCTTTTGGCGAGAATGGTATAAACCCTGTATATATCAGCGTAAGGCGCAGATATGAGGTAGCGACTCAAAGTAAATATATATCGGAACTTTATCGTGTAGATTCCGTTGAAGAAGGATATGCGTTCTTGATAGAGAAATATGGCAAAGAGGAAAAGAAACCTTATGTCGTATTTTCTGATGATAAGTCCGTGGGATATTTTGATCTCCACTATGATGAATGGAAGGATAAATTTATAACCTATAATGCGGGACATACTGGTCGTATTAATGAGTTTATGGATAAGTATGAAATCCAGCAGTGTGCAAAACGTCATGGATTTAATGTTTTGGATTCATATGTCATCAAAAAAGGTGATATTATTCCTAATGGTTTATGGTACCCTGTTATCACAAAGGATATTTCTCCAAACTCTGGTAGTTGGAAGTTTGATGTGTTTATCTGCAAGGATGAACAGGAATTGGTGAATGCTATGAATAAGATTACAAGCCCTTGGGTAATGGTACAGCATTTTGTTGATAAGCAGAACGAAATGGCATTAGAGGGTTATACGATAAACAATGGTAAGGATATGCACATAATTACTCAACTTAAATGGAAATACCTTATTCAAGGGTATTATAGTCCATATCATGACGTTACTATGTTTACGGACAAGGATATGGAAGATAGACTTCAGGCAATGTTTGAGGAGATTGGTTTTAACGGTGTGTTTGAGGTTGAGTTCTTGATTGATAAGGATGGAACTTTTTACTTTATGGAAACGAACTTCCGTGCTTCGGCTTGGAATCCAACATGTAAGTTTGCGGGTATGCCATTGCCTTATTTATGGGTGAAAGGTATGGAGAATGGATATATCGATTCTGCCGATCGCAAAGAATTTGAGCCTTTCACTTCTATGAGTGAAGTGATTGACTATGGAAAACGTGTTGAAGGAGGTATATGTTCGTTGGCTGAGTGGCTACGAGATTTCAAGGGTGCTAAATGCGTATATATTTACGACAAGGAAGATAGAGGCCCTTGGAATGAGGTGATTAAGAACTTTGATAATTTCAAATAATAATGAAGAAAGTACTTATATATGGCAAGAATAGCTATATCGGTGAGCATTATTATCAAGCGTTGAAAAAAGTTGGTTATAATGTAGTTATCATAGATTCTTTTGAAAAAAAACCAAAAGATATAGATTTTACAGGAATAGATGTTGTAATCAATGTCGTTGGTATTGCCCATGTAAAAATAACTGACGATATGGAAGATTTGTTTTACAGAATAAACACAGATCTTGCTGTAGAGCTATGTGAAGAAGCTAAGAAGCATTATGTAAAGCAGTATATCTATATGAGTTCAATGAACGTTTATGGTGATACTACTGAAACTATTTGTTCACGTGACCAAGAATCTCCTAAGAATTTCTATGGTAAAAGCAAGTTTTTAGCTGATCAACGTATTCATGAACTTGAAGATGATAATTTCAAGGTTGCATCAGTTCGTCCTCCAGTAGTTTACGGAAAGGGATGTAAGGGTAATTTTGCATTGTTGCAAAAAATAGCTTCTTTGACCCCTATCTTTCCATCATTCAGAAATGTGAAGAGTCTGATTTATATAGGGCATCTCGACAATTTTATTTGTCAGTTAGTAGAGAGTGGAGATGGGGGCTATTTTCATCCTCAGAATGCTCAGACTATTTCTACAGCCGATACTATAGTTGCTATCCGTAAGGCTTTAGGAAAGAAAACTATTCTCATTCCAGGTCTTGGACTATTGGTAAAAATATGTATGAAATTTATATCAAAAGCAGAACGTGCTTTTGCTAATGATAATTATTCCATTGATTTTTCTCGCTACAAAGATAACTCGTATTGTAATATGTCTTTCCAAACTACAATAGACAAGACCATTAATGGATAAGAAAAAGATTTTTCTGATTGCGTGTAAGGACTATAACTTTTATAATTTCAGAAGTGAACTCATTCTGAAATTGGTAGAATTAGGTTTTGATGTAACTTTAGTATGTCCAAAAGGAAACAAAATCGCATATTTCGTTGATAGAGGATGCCATTTTGTAGGCCATACGATGGATAGAAGGGGAATGAACCCATTTAAGGATTTGGTACTGATTCGTACATATTACAAGATTTTCAAGGAAGGTCAACCTGATCTGGTTTTGTCTTATACTACAAAAAGTGTTTTATATAGTGGAATAGCCTGCCGTTTATTGAGAATTCCTTACATTGTCAATAATGCAGGCTTGTTAGAACCATCTAATTACAATCCTATTGTTGGTATTTGTTTAACAATATTTTACAAGTTGGGCTTTAAAGGAGCATCGTGCATGATGTATCAAAATAGCAGAGAGCGTGATGTGTTAAACAGTATTTTGCGAAACAAGATACCATATAGAGATATTCCCGGCTCTGGGGTTAATCTTGATGATTTTGAATATTCAAAATACCCTAATGAATCAGAACCCATAACTTTTAACTATGTAGGTCGTCTGGTAAGGATAAAGGGTATTAATGATTTCTTAATTTGTGCTGAGAGGATAAAAGCAATATATCCAAAAATACGTTTTATAATCTATGGTGATTATGATGAAGATGTGTATCGTCAGCGTGTACATGAATTACAAAAGAGAGGTATAGTAGAGTATGCTGGTGTTCAGATGAATATGAAGCCTTTTATCTCTAAAGCTCATGCTGTAATTCATGCAAGTTATTATGAAGGTATGACGAACGTTGTTCTTGAGCATAGTGCAATGGGGCGTGTTTGTATTGGTTCAGATATACCAGGTATAAAAGAAGGAATAGATGAAGACGAGACTGGTTTTTTATTCCATTGTAAGAATGTGGATGAGTTAGTTTCTGCTGTAGAAAAGTTCATCAATCTCCCTTATGATAAGAAGGTTGCAATGGGTAAGGCTGCAAGAGAGAAAATGGAGCGGGAATTTGACCGGAATATTGTGACGAACATATATATTGAGGAGATCAATAGAATATTACAACGAAAATAGACAAAGCAATGAAATACCTATTAGTAGTGGCTCATCCAGATGATGAGGTATTGGGGGCTGGTGCGTCTATCTATAAATGGACGCATACAGGCCATGAAGTGAATGTGTGTATAATGTGTACAGAAGCAAAAGCACGTGCTTTTCGACCATCAGATATAGAACTGGAGGGTGATACGGATGCTGCTATATCGTTCTTGGGTGTACAAAAGAAGTATGAAGGAACATTCCCTAATATAGAAATGAACACTGTGTCGCATTTGAAACTTGTTCAGTTTATAGAGAGTGCTATCAAGGAAAGTGAGCCGGATATTATCATTACTCATCATCCTGCGGATACAAATAATGACCATTTACAAACCTCCATGGCGTGTCAAGAGGCCATACGTTTGTTTCAACGCCGTCCTGAAGTGAAACGTGTTAAGGAGTTTTGGTATATGGAGGTACCTTCATGTACAGAGTGGAAAATAAATAATGCTATGAATACTTTTAATCCAAATTGTTTTGTAGAGGTTGGAAAAGAGGGGGTGCTTGCGAAAGTTAAAGCTCTTTCTATGTATAGGGGTGTTATACGTTCGTATCCACATCCCCGTTCGGAGGAATATTTATTAGGTTTGGCTGCTGTACGTGGTGGGCAGTGGGGATTAGGCTATGCAGAGGCATTTGAGGTAGTATTGAGATGGTATGATAAAGATTTCTATTAAATAGAATGGAATAAATGATTGATAAAGTGTTTTTGGACGCAATGTTGGCTAGAGCAGCCGAGTCGTCTCGGCTACGTGTAAACCATGATTTGCGTAACTCGGCAACTGATACGTCGCAGAGGATGTTGAACGCATTGGCTGTGGGCACAGATGTGCCTATCTATAGGCATGAGGATACAGTAGAGACAGTGATTTGCCTTTGTGGGAGACTGGAGGAGATTATATATGAGAGGGATAGGGAGGCTTTTAAGGAGGTGTCTCGCTATCTGCTTTGCTCTCATGAGGGGAGGTATGGCATGTAGGTTCCAATGGGGACATGGCATACGATAAATGTGCTTGAGCCATCGGTTATATTCGAGGCTAAGGATGGAATATCTAGAGGGTGATTCGTTTACTAGAAGAGACGTATTGTAGCTCTTGCTCTGTAGGCTGTCGAAGACTGAAAAGTAAGAATAATGTTATCGGGAGAGTTGGTGTAAGAACCGGCTCTCCCGTTTTTTATTTCTATCGAACGCTTGCGCTTAAAAGGCGATCGCCACCTCCGCACCGATCTGGAAGGGCTTACCCAGTTGGATAAACGGATTTCCGAACGACTCGAAATAGAATGCAGAGTAATGGGTGTTCGTTATATTACGGCTCCATAGGTTTACGTTGACGATACCTTTGCGTACGCCTACCTTTGCGTTCACCGTTCCGTAGAATTTCTGGTAGATGTCGTTTCGCTCGGTCCAGAAGATCTTTCCGACACCGCTGAATTGGGCGGAGGCGGAGAATTGGTCTATCCATGCGTTACGGAACAGGCGGGTGTATTGCAGTCCTACGTTGAAGGTATGACGTGGGGTATATGGGATGAAGTTGTTCTTGAAATCCTCTTTCCCATTGTTGTAATCCCGGAACGTAGCATGGGTGAAACCGTAATTAACGTCGGCGGTTAGCCCATCGATGATGCGGGCACGCAAGGAGGCCTCTATACCGTAGCTTTTGGCTTTCCCGGCGTTGGTGAGGATACGGCCGTTGCCGCTGTTCACGAATTTGGTCAGCTGCACGTCTTGAATGTCCATATAGAAACCTGTTAATTCTGCGCTTAGGCGTTGGAATAGCAACTCGCTACGGATACCGATCTCGTAGTTCCAGCTTTTCTCCGGTTTGTAGGCGGCTACTTCCTCGATGGGGGTAGGTTCTTTGACCTCGATCGGCATCATGTCCTTGAAAGCGCTCATCATATCGTATTGCATCTGGCTTTGCATCACGTCTGCCGACATTTGTACGTTGTAGCCCCCGGTCTTATAACCTTTCGCTACTGATACATAGGTGAACGTGTTTGACGAGCATTCGTACTTTAAAGAGACTTTCGGAAGTACTTGCCAGAAATCTTGGGAGACACTGGCGTCCATCACGGTGGTTGGGATCGGGAAAAGTTTCTCGATGTCGATAACCGGTCCGTTTTCTACGAAGCCGAAACCCATTCTCATCTTAGCCTCAGAATTGTAATCCATCTTTTGCTTCTCGTAATCCAAGCGGATACCGGCGGTAATTGACAGACCTTCCGTGAACAAGTTGTTATAAGTGGATTGGTGATACAATGCAAGGCCGTAAGAAGGGGTGTCGAAAGAACCCGGAATATAAAGATGATCGTCCAGTATTTTTAGATAGGGCATCTTAGGGTGATCTTTCTTCAATTGATCGAATACGGGCTGGAGAACGGTCTTAATTCCGTCTTCCTTGAAATCGACCGGACCGTCCGTATGTAGATCATCGTAGAAACCGTAGAGTCCGAAGGACCATTGGTAATTATTCCTCGTGTTGCTCTTGATCGCCAATTCCTCGCTGAAAGCGTTTTGCTTTTGCTTTTGGTTGAGGGTAAAGATCGAGAGAGGGGAGAAGTCTTGATCCATCTTCATGTCATCCTTGAAATATTGATGACCGGTGGTGCTGCTCAGTATCACGTGCTCATTCCGGTATTCGAGGGACAGGTTATTGGCGATGACCGTCCGTTTATAAGAGCTGGGATCGTTGATATTGATAGGATTTACATACTTGTGATCGGTATTTCCGGTTCCGATGAACATGCCATATGGAAACGCTCCTTGATCCGTATAATCTACGGAAAGGGAGTAGGAGGCACGGAAGTTCGGATTGAAGCGACCTTCTAACTTGAATCGGCCGCCTACATTGTCTTCCTTATCGATCTTTTTCCCATCGTAGGCATTAGTGTAGAAACCGTCGCTATGGTCATAGTAAGCGGCGGCGGTGAATCCGATGGTCTCGCTCAACTTAGCATAATGGGAGGCCTTGACTTTATATTGCCCGTAGCTTCCGGCCGATAGGGAGAGTTTCTTTCCTTGGTAATCGAACGGGGAGATGGTATAGATATTTACGATGCCCCCCATGGCGTTACGACCATACAAGGTTCCTTGCGGCCCTCGTAATACCTCGATGCGCTGGATATCGGTCAGCTCGAAATCGAAGGTGCTTTTATCCAGATAAGGCACGTTGTCTACATATAAACCCACGGATTGTCCGCTACTTCTGGCTCCGATACCGCGGATATAGATGGCCGAGGTTAGTTTTGCCCCATAATCCGGCATGTATAGGTTAGGGACGAAAGAACTTATATCCTTTAATGCGTCGATCTGCCTGCCGGAGATCATTTGTGGGGAAAGGATCGATACGGAACCGGGTAACGTGCGGAGATTATTTGTCTCCTTCGTGGATGAGGTCACGATTACCTCACCCATGTTATAGGTTTTTATCGTGTCGTTCTCGTTAGCCTTGATGTCCTCGGCGTATACATTTTGCAGCCCCAACGCACCTAGGGCGATGATACCTAAGTAGTGTCTCT
Organism: Parabacteroides sp. 20_3; assembly: GCF_964238835.1. NCBI lineage: Bacteria > Pseudomonadati > Bacteroidota > Bacteroidia > Bacteroidales > Tannerellaceae > Parabacteroides > Parabacteroides sp. 20_3. The sequence continues at coordinate 258,005 of NZ_CAXSNO010000007.1, forward strand.
TCATCGAATTTCTTTTGTTAGTATATTTTTTCAATCGCGAAGAAACGGTAAAGAAACAGGATGGTCAATCACTAGATGTAGTGATTTTGAAAGCTGGTTTGTTGGCTTCGCTATAGTTCGATATCGTCGCCGGAGATGATCCCGTTCATGATGGCGTAGAAGGTGAGGCCGGATACGGTCTTGATGCCCAGCTTGGCGGTGATGTTCTTACGATGGGTAAGGACGGTGTTCAAGCTGATGTTCAGCTTATCGGCGATCTCTTTATTCGTGATGCCTTTTACGATCAGTTGAAGTACGTCTACCTCACGGCTGGATAGGTCCTTGTTGTTTTCGGTAGTGGTGTTGCCGGAGCTGTCGCTCGTAAATAATTGTTGCAATTGCTCGATAATGGTCTCTTGGGAGGAACGTAACGTGATACGGTTCATAGACGAGAGCGCCCCGTGTTCTTCGGTGCTGTCGATGAGGAGGGCGGTCTTGTTTCTTCTCGGGAGGAAGAAATCTGCGTTGAGCACAAGGGTATCTGAATCGGTGAAATAGTAATCGTAGGTGTCGCTTCCTGTGGAGGAAAGCATCTCGAAATTTGGAAAATAGCAAACCTCTACCGGGGGGAAGTAGTCGGTCAGCAAGCTTTGCAGCCCAATACTTCTTAGGGTATCAGACAGTATGATCGCTATTTGTTTGTTTCGATGCATTTCAGATCGTTAGATACATAATTTTTCCATGGCCGAGACCATGGGGGTAAGGATTCGATACCGGATCCGGTTGTGTTGTTTGATATCTTTCTCCAGACTACAGATGGAGAAGAGGACGGCATAACATAAATTCTCGTCGTAATCTCCCGAAAGATGCTTGACCATGATACTTTTTAAGTCGGCTAAAAGGGCCTCGATGGTATCTTCCGTACGTTGCTCGGAGGTGATTTGCAATCCATCGATCGTTCCCGCCGGTTCTTTTCCCAGCTTTTTACTTAACGACATGCAGTAGGGGAACCATATCTTATCATCTTTCTCAATGCGGGCGATGAGTTCTTCCTTGAACGAGGAGAAGAAGCGTCCTATCAATCCAAGAGTAGGATTGCCTGGCGTACTCATCGAGATAAAGGAACCTAGATGGCGTTCTATATTGGGAAGCTGATAACGTAAATAGTATTGGTTCGTCTTTGTCAGGTAATCAATGATCTGCGATGTATGGAAAGTTTGTAACTTCTTCTCCGGAAAATACTCCTCGTTGAGGAAGGTATTGATCACTGTCAATAAAAAGTCCGTATCCAGCGAATGTTCTTCACAGAGCGTCTTCACCGATTTGTCGCCAAGCCCGAGACGAATCCCAAACCGGTTGATTACGGGAATGAGTGAGGGGTGTTCTTCCACCACCTCACTCAATTGCATATTTGGATATACTAAAGGCATCTTATCAAGCTTGTTCCCATTGTTCACGTAATAACTTGACGGCGGCGGGGACTACCACGTTACGGTCTCCCTGACATCCGCACTCGAAGCTTATGTAGTTGTTATAACCAATCATTTTCAATCCCTTGAAACCATTGATATAGTTGTCGGCATCTCCATCCTCACCCGGCATGCTGCGACGTTTGCGGCTGGCCACGTGTACGTGTTGGAGATACTCTCCACCAGAGATAAAGGCTCCCATATCAGAGGTCTCTTCCCATGTCATATGCCAGAAGTCGCCCATGCAACGTACACCCGGATTATTGATATCCCGGCATAAAGAGGCGGCGTCGGCTACTTGACGTAGATAAAAACACTCTTTTCGGTTCAAAGGTTCAAAGATGACGCTAGTCCCATGCTGGGCGGCGAAAGTTCCCATCTCGTTGAATTGCTCGCAAAGGAAATCCCGTGTCTCCATCGTATGAGGCAAGGCGGGGACTTGACCATTAAAGGCAGGAACGATAATCACGCCCGTAGAACCTAATTCACCGGCTGCGGCGATGATCTCTTTCATCGTATCCATGCATTCCTTGCGGATGGCTGGATCGGTAGAAAGAATAAAGCCTTTGAAGCCGGCGCAAATGGCACTCACTTTGATATTACGTCCGTTTAAGGCCTGCTTGATCTCGTTTACCCGGCTGGCTAATCCTCCGCCACCCGGCTCAAAACCTACAACGCCCAACTTCTCCATAAAATCAAGTTTCTCGTTCAAACTTTCACCCGGGGCGATTCCCTCTTGGAAAGAAAGCTTTAATTCAAGGTCCTTGCCGGGCTTGTCGCTCCCTTTTTCTCCTTTGGCAGTGTTTGCCGGCTTGGAAGAGCAGGAGGCCAAGGCCGTACTTCCTACCGCTAAAGCAGCGCCGGATAAGGAGGTTCTTAAAAAGTTTCTTCTATTTAATGTCATAAACAGTCTGGATTATTTCTTGTCGATTGGTTTACCCGGAACAGGAACGACGAAGCCGCTCATATCCATCTTTCCTAAGTTCAAATCTTTCGGAGTGTAATCCAATGCAGAGGCAGTCATGGCATCCCAAGTGGTCTCGGTACCCGTGTAAGCGGACTCACGACCCATGATTGCGGCCATATTGGAGATAGCAGTCTCAGAAGCTTGCTCGATTTGTTTACCACCACGGATGCAGTTGATCCAGTTTACATGCTCTAATGTATACGGGTCAGTTTGCTTGAAGTTCGCTTTTTCGGCCTCGCTATCATATTTCCAGATAACGTTTCCTGCCAAATCCTTGATCTCCATCGTGTCACTGCTCCATGATCCCTTGGTTCCTTGGATGAATTCGCTTACATTATTTGCACAACCATCTATCTGGCGGCACATACTGTGCATATGGATACCATTTTCCATTGTGAAATCAACGCTGAAGTTATCATATTGGTCGCCAGTGATACGACGGTGGCGAGAACCGAAACCTACAGCCTTGACTGGTTTCAATCCGCTGAACCAAGTGAATACATCTATATTATGTACGTGTTGCTCTACGATATGGTCGCCGGAAAGCCATTTCCAGTTTACCCAGTCCTTGATCATATATTCGCAATCGTTCCATCCCGGTTGACGATCCCGATACCAAAGCATATTCTGATTCCAGTAAACCGTACCGCCCGTGATCTCACCGATCAATCCTTCCATGATCTTCTTGTAAGACTCGACATAACTGCGTTGGTGATGGCGTTGAGTACCGGTTACGACACATAAGTTCTTTGCCGCAGCTTGTTTCGCGGTAGCCATAATGGTACGGTAACCAACCGGATCAACACAGATAGGTTTCTCTAAGAAGGAATGTTTGCCCTTTTCTGTGGCGTATTGGAAATGAACTGGACGGAATACGGGAGGAGTGGCGACGATCACTACATCTACGCCGCTATCAATCACTTGTTTGTACGCATCCAAGCCGACGAAACGTTTATCAGCCGGTACATCAATTCCTTTCTCATCTTTTAATTTCTTTGCCAAATCATCGACACGTTCTTGGAACGTATCGCCTAAAGCCACGATCGTAACGCCGTTCGCAGCGTTCAAGAAGTTAAAAGCGGCTCCGGAACCACGTCCGCCACAACCGATTACACCAGCTTTTAGTTCTTTTCCATCAGTCGCCAAATCTGGTAATTCGGGCACGTAATAAGTACCGGGTTCTTTCAAAGGCTTTATTGCGTTCGCACTTTCACCTCCACCACAAGAAGTTAATACACCAACTGTACTACCTGTTCCAATTGCTCCAAGTGCACCCGCTAGGGCTGAACTTTTCAGAAATGATCTTCTGCTAATGCTGTTCTCTTTTTTCATGATATTATTTTTTTTAGACACTATTTATTAGGTTCACATACAACACGGAAACCGATTCCTCTGATATCGGAGTACCACCAGATACTCTTCGGTTGTTGCGGATCGGTTTTTAACCAAGCTTCATGTTTGGTATAATCACGGGAAGCGCAGCGAAGATCTGCCGCATCGGAGGTGTAATTACCGCCTCTCACTACCCACTCAGTACCTTCGGTAACCAATGGATCTGTGGCACTACTTCCGCTTTTAGCATAAGCTTCAGGATCATACTTATCGGCACAATATTCCATTACATTACCTAACATATTCTTTAAACCGAAAGGATTGGTTTTTACCAAACCCGGTTCTTGCGTCTTGTTTTTGCTGTTCTTGCTATAAATCACATAAGAACCTATACTATCAGTCTTAGCGTCGAAAAATTTACGCCAGAAGCCTTGATCGGAGAAGTCTTTTGGATTACCCGTAAAGAAATAAGGTGTTTCCGTGCCGCCACGTGCCGCATATTCCCATTCCGCCTCGGTCGGTAAGCGATAAGTCTTTCCTGTTTTCTTGGATAACCATTGGCAGAAAGTCTCGGCCGCATAATGAGTCATTGTAATAGCCGGGCGATCTCCGCCACCCCAGCCTTGATCCGGGAAACCGAACGGAGGTGTCGGACCAGAGATGGCATCGACATTCGGATTACTGTTATTTGCGTATACGGTCTCTGGAGGGGTACGGCCCTCACTCATCGTATTCCCATAGAAAGCCCAGTATTGATCCCAAGTCACCTCGACCTCAGCCATGAAAAACGGACTGACAGTTACGTTGTGTACAGGCGACTCATCTGCTTTATGAAATGCCTCTTTTTCCTCACTACCCATTTTGAATGAACCTCCGGGGATAGCAATCATCTTGAATGAGACCATTGTTCCGGGAATTTGTTCTACATAGTCGGTGAAAGAGGTAACTGTAGTTGGTTCCTTAAAAAACAAACTGGTATCCGAAGATGCCCCGGATGTATTTTGTCCCGGTATACCAACCATCTTGGAGTGATTGTAGTTCGGATTGTAATGTCCTGCATCCAAATGGCAACTAATACATTGTAGATCTAGCTTTTTCTCATTCTCATCATAATATAAATGTGCCGTTACACCATCATCGGTAATTCCTTCGGGGAATAAGTTCTGATGGCACTCCTTACAAGATTCATTGGGGATATATTTAACGGCGTGTTCCAACTCGGACTTAGTTTCCCAATTGAAATCCGCGCTGTCTTTAGTCAAGTATGACCAAACATCTTTCATACCCAATTTAGCCTTTGCGCTATAATGTTTCCAAGTATTTGTTTGGGGTGGGAGGTGACAAGCTACGCAATGTGTCTTAACGCCACTTCCATTATTTACATGCTTGGAAAGTTTCCAACTGTTTTCTACGTGAGGATGCACGTGGCACATCATACAAGATTCATCTGTCGAGAAATATACAGATGTTTTATAAAGGGCGATCATAATCCCAGCTCCCAAAAATAATCCGAGGAACAGGATAAACGCCTTACTTTTGAAAAAATACTTTTTCCTCTCAGACGAGTATCGATTTGAAAATTTGTTAGTTGTCATCTGTTTCTATGGTATACGATTTACACTAAGTCTCAATTAGATTTAAAATCGGCAATAAAAGTAGTATATTCCTTTATATATTGAAAGAAAAAATAGTCTCTTTAACGAAAAATGTTGTCTTATTTACGCTTTTTTATCGCAATGGGAAGAGAGGGTGAATAATAAAAAAGCGGCAACACATATTCATTGTGTTGCCGCTCACGCACGGAAGGAGAGGCTCGAACTCCCGACACCTGGTTTTGGAGACCAGTGCTCTACCGACTGAGCTACTTCCGTATTGCGGGTGCAAAAGTAGTTTAATAATTTGAATATGCAAGTAAAATATGAGAAAAAATAGTCTGCTTTTTAAAAAGGCATTTAGATTATATTTAGTATGTTTGCCAAATCAAAGAAAAAGGAGTGGGAGTTTTTGTGCGAGATATCAAAGGGTTGCTTGAATCTGTGTCGGTAGATAACATGGGAGCTTTCGAACGTTTTTATAATTTATATTATGATCAGGTTTTTCGCTTCGCTTATTATTGTTTAGGCGAGAAGGAGGCATGCCGTGAAGTTGTGACAGATGTTTTTTTCTCGGTCTGGCAATCTCGGAAACGATTAAAGGAGATTGATAATATAGATACTTATTTATATATTTCTGTACGTAACGAGTCTTTTCGTTATCAAGCAAGGAATAAAGACTTGAATAGGGCTTCTTTAAATGAGTTGTTGCCATTAATGGAAGAGGAAGATGAGGGTTCTCCGGAGGAGCATTTGGAGTTAAAAGAGATGAGAGAGATGCTTGATAAAGCGATTGACGAACTTCCTGAGAAATGCCGTCTTGTGTTTTTGATGTCTCGTGAGGAGGGATTGAAAACGAAGGAGATCGCGGAAATATTATCGGTTCAAGAGAGTACGGTTCGTGTACAGATGAAGATCGCTATAGAAAAATTGGTAGCCCGGTTGAAGCCGAGCTTTCCAAATATTTCATTCTCTTTATTGCTGATGTTTATTTTTAATGTGATTTATCGATCTGCTTAAGCTTTCTATATGGGGATATTCCCTGTTAGAAGGAAAGATGATAGTTCTTTTATATCAGTAACGATTTTGTTTGCTTCGGCATTCGCTAGTTCTTCTTCATCCCCGTAGCCGTAAAGGACTCCTATTGAATCTATGTTATTCGCTTTGGCCCCTTCTATATCATATTTACGATCACCGATCATGACTACGTCAGACCGTGTTTTTATATCGGTGCTGTCTAATACATATTGTATTACATCCGCTTTTTCGGAACGGCTTCCGTCGAATGTGCTTCCTCCAACAAATGCAAAATAAGATTCTAAGTGGAAATATTCTAGAATTTGTTGAGCGAAGGGTTGCGGCTTTGAGGTGGCTAAGTAGATTTTCATTTCGTTTTCGGTAAGCAAACGGAGTAATTCATCAATACCTTGATACAGGGTATTCTCGAAAATACCTTGTTTTGAAAAATATTCCCGGTATTTAGCAATGGCTACATCTGCTTGCTCATCTGTAAACTGATAGAAGTCCTTAAAGGATGTTTTTAATGGTGGCCCGATGAAAGGGCATAAAGATCGTAAATCTTCTACTTCTATATTGAAATAGGAGAGGGCGTACTTTACAGAACTGGTAATACCAATCATAGGATCGGTTAATGTACCGTCCAGATCGAACAATATATGTTGATACCTTTTGTTATTCATTAGATATTAATAGGATTGAAAAAAGAAAGGCAAGATCTCTTTCAAGATTCTTGCCTTTTTGATGAGTCGGGATGAGAAGACTCGAACTTCCGACCTCCACGTCCCGAACGTGGCGCGCTAGCCAACTGTGCTACATCCCGTTTTTTGTTTTGTTGTATCGTTGTCTCGATTACGGGTGCAAAGGTACACATTGTTTTTGAACTTGCAAGAGAAAAGTGGATTTTTTTGCAGGAAAAATAGATAATTTACTGTCCTGTGAATTTTTCTTTCAAAACATTTGCTGGATTAAAAATAATACCTACCTTTGCACCCGTAATCGAAACAACGATATACAAAACGACATGATGGTGCCATAGCTCAGTTGGTAGAGCAAAGGACTGAAAATCCTTGTGTCCCCGGTTCGATTCCTGGTGGCACCACTTTTAGAGAAAGCAAAAAGAAGTAAACTCCTAATATTCAAAGAATATCGGGAGTTTTTGTTTTTAACCACTACGCAAAAAACAGCAAATTTCAACCTACTTTGGTGGAGCAAAAGGTGGAGCAAATCAGGAGATATTTCATCTCCACCTTTTGTCTTTGTTTGACACTGTTTGTCAGTATGTTACGTAACAAAATCCTCTCCACATTTCCATAATTTTGTATCACTTAAAACAGGTAGAAAAATGATGGAAAGAAATTCATTTAGTGTTTTGTTCTTCTTAAAGAAAACCAAACTATTGAAGAATGGTGAAGCCTCTGTATGTATGCGGATTACGGTTAATAATATTCGTTCTGAAACGAATATCCGTAAAAGCATTACCCCTTCCCTATGGAATCAGGCGAAAGAATGTTCTCGTGGTAAAGACCGCAAATCAAACGACCTGAACAGGTTTATCGAAGAAGCTCGAATCAAATTGTATAATATCCATGCTGATTTGAAACAGGAAGGTTTGCTCATCTCGGCTACTATCCTTCGCGATAAGTTCTTTGGTCTGGAAGAAAAGGAAGCCCCAAGAACCCTTATAGCCACTTTTCAGGAGCATAACAACCAATGTAGACAGTTAGTAGGTAAAGACTTTGCTCTGGTTACCGTTCGCCGCTACGAAAGTTGTAAACGGTATTTAGCCGAACTTATCAAAATCAAATATGACAAAGAAGATTTACCACTCAAAGATATAAACGGAGAGTTTATTCGGGCTTTTGATTTCTACTTGAAAACGGAAAAAGAATGTGCTCAAAACACCGTCATTCGCTATATGAAGTGCCTGAAAAAAATTACGAACCTATCTCTTGCCAATGAATGGATAAGCAAAGATCCGTTTATGGGAATAAAATTCCATGAGAAAGAAGTTCATCGTGAGTTTCTTACTTGGGATGAACTCCAAACTGTTATAAACAAAAAATTTGAATTATCTCGTATTGATTTGGTTCGGGATATTTTCATATTCTGTGCGTTTACCGGACTATCATTCATAGATGTAAAGCAACTAACATCAGAGCATATAGTAAAAGACCGAGAGGGAAATTATTGGATTCGCAAGGCTCGACAAAAGACTAAGAATATGTGCAATATCCCGCTGTTAGATGTGCCTTTAGCAATTATAGAAAAGTACAAAGGTTATCCCCTCTGCGAAAAACGAAATGTGTTGTTACCAGTTCCATGCAATCAAAAAATGAATAGTTATTTGAAGGAAATCGCCGATTTATGCGGAATTAAGAAGAATCTTAGCACTCATTCAGCCCGACATTCGTATGCCACGTCAGTGTGTTTAGCTAATGGTGTTAGCATTGAGAATGTTGCAAAAATGTTAGGTCATTCCAATATCAATATGACGAAACGATACGCACGTGTATTAGACCAAAGCATTCTAAATGATATGCAAAAAGTGGGTAGTAATTTGTCTGTATCAGGTATTTAAGAATAAAAATAGCAATATGAAAAAATCCTGATTGAGTATTATAGTTCTCAATCAGGATTTTTCATTTAGCCTACAAATGTAGGCTCATAGCCATTTAATAGCATCTGATAGCCTTGTAATAACACTTACACCCGATTTAAGAATAGGGCAAAACTCCCGTATCTCGTCGGTAGGTTGACCGTGTACAGGAAGAGATTTTAAGCAGTTCACAAATTGCGTATTATTTAACCAGTCTTTCCTTACTTCGGTTCTTTCCGCAAAGCGCGTTTATTTGCTTAGCAAAGTCCTCAAACCTCTGTATCAGTTGTTCAAAGGTTTGCTTTTCGATGGCTACAATTTCCATATCACTATTGTTTTAGATTGCTATAAACTCCTTTCATTGCAATAATTTGCATCAAAGAAAGAGATAAAAATAACTGATTTTGAAAACTGTGTATGCAGTGGACTGAACTGGCTGCCGATGTCCGTGACGCTCACTCCAACCAACATATTTTTTCCTTTTTTCTCTGATAAACATCTTCTATATGGAGAGAATAAATAAGGCAACACTTTTGATAAATTTACTCTTTTTGTGGAGCAAAAAGGAAGAAATTTATCAAAACCCGCAGGGCTTGGTGTTGCCGTTTTAGGCTCGGAATATACCTTTGTGTTCAGAGAAAGAAAGGATTAATTAAGATTATTCCATTGAAAAATAAGATATTAGTTTGGTTATAGCTATTGTGAAGTTTTCGCCATCTATGCAGTAAAAGCCTAACTTCTTGGCAAATGTACTGCTTTTGAGGTTGGCACATTCAATGCCGATATGGTTAAAACCGTACTTTCGGGCTATTCCTGTCAGAAATCGGATAAAGTGTGTTCCGTGCCCTATCCGTTCTTTGCTAAAACTCAATCGGGCGATAATCAGGCAATCAGGTGGAAAACGGCTTTCAACCTTTCTAATACGCAAATATAAATCTACCCGGCTGTTTCTCCGGGTAACTATTATATTATCCACTGTCAGCCATACAAGCGATTTGCGATACTTAAAACGCTCCATCAGGTAGCGGTCTATATCGGCTCTTAGTTCCTCATATTCAGCCATCGTCTAATCCCTTTCTTCTTTTTCTTTTTATGTTTCTGTGCTTGTAATTCCTCCGCCGATGTTGCATCGTAATTATTGCCATCTCCCAATGAGAAAATAGATAATAGAGAATCGCCACTACCGTTATTTTGCTGATTATAAGAATGTTTTTTATCTGCCTTGCTATCAAGGTTGCAAGAAATATTGTTTTCTTTTTCACTGGATTGTATTATCTCTTTTTTCTTTTCGCCAGTAAAATATTGTTTTGGCTCTTTCAACTCCTGCTCCTGCATTTTCAGTTTATCGTCAATGCTTCCGTTCTTAATCGTGTTGTGATACTCAAACGATTCTGATAATTGGCGATTATAGCCGAACAATCTATCAAAGCCCTGTTCCGCTTGTTGGAACAGATTCACACGGTCGAAGCCACCTTTTATTACTCCGTTCTTGGTATTTTTGTGGTTGGTAAGGGGTGATAGCTTCTTTTTATTAGCTTGGTCTTTCCGGCTCACAATCAAATGGCAGTGCATATTCAGTTCGTTGTGGGAACGGCTACGGTCAAAATGAATTTTTCCGTAAAACTTTATATCCGCTTCGGATAGCCCTTTGTTGAAGTTCTTGGCATATTCAGGAATAAACACTTCCCGGATATACCGCTTCATGGCTTCAGCTTTCTCCTGTTCTGTATTACCCATCGCTTGAAGTTCCTTTTCCGATGGGCTGACATGGATAGCGTAAAACTTAGCATCTGTTTTCAAGAGTTGCCCGATATTGGTATCTATATCTTTAATGACCTTTGATTTATAGATATTATCCTCTGTCAGATTGAAAAAGCCATCGGTATAGATTCCTTTCTCCATCCGTTCCAAGTCTTCATGCTCCACGTATGAAGCTAATTGCCGACAACTACCCGCATTATTATATGTTCCTCCCGATGGCGGAGCAAAATCTATGTGCATGGTTCTATGTATTTATTAGATTGACGATTTCCGCTTTTAGATTCTCTTTCCGTTTGCCGTCCATCACGCCACAAGTTGATAACTCCGAATAAAGTTGTAGCAGTTGAAGCAGTTTTTTATAATCCCGTTGGTGTATCTGATACAGGGCGGTGAGTTGTTTTCCCTGCTGGTTGATTACATCGGCGTGTTTGCCGAACTGTTCACTTACTTTTTGCAGTACGGCTATTTGCTTCCCCTGACTGGTTTCCAATTGAGAAAGAATAAGCGTTTCTAATGTTTTACTGATGGTGTCAAACCGAACTACGATAGAATTAGCAGTTCGTATCATGGGGTTCAGTTGTTCTTCCTCGTAGTGTCGGATGAAGCGGATAATATCGTCTTGCCGTTTGTTTATTTTCGCCAGTTCTGATTTTACGGATTCCGGTGCTTCCGATGGGTTGATACACGCTTTATCAATATAGACAAATGCCAGCCTGACTATTTCCCCTTTTTTCAGTGAATAGCGTTTGCAGAGCTTATCTATTAGCTTTCCCGTTTGCCGGTCTATCCCGATGGTGGTAAGTGTGGATATATTATTGGTCTTATCCATGATTATAACTTTTTTATAAGGAAAATGAGATTCATTGAGTTGATTATAAGCGGAATACATTTTTAGCTTATAATCACTGTTATAAACGGTTACAAATGTAACCTCCTAAAGCCGAAGGCTTTGCCCCGCAGGGCAAGAGGGAAGAACAGGACTTGTCCAGTTCCCTCTTGCTTCATTTAGCGAAACGAGCCGAGCCACAGGGCGAGGCGGTTTCTGCTAAATGGAGAGCGATAGCACTTCTTTAGTCGGTAACATTAGCTACCTTATTTTACTTCGGTTTGCTTATCGAGTTGATTTTCCTTTTTAAATCGTTCGTAGGTTGTAGAATCGGCATTTTCTTGAACAAATGCCCGAATGTCAGCCGAACGATAGTAGGTCTTATGGCTTATCGTAAAATAAGGAAGTTTGCCACTTGCCCGATACCGTTGCAAGGTTCGGAAAGATACTTTTAGCAGGAAAGCCAAATCTTGATTGTCGAGTATCTTATCGTTTTCGTCCAATACCTTGTCAGTATTGATAAGGGATTTTAGGTCTTGCCCGATTTCGGAGAGCTTCTTCGATAGCTGTTCCATCCACTTGTCGAAGTTTTCGTTGTCTATATACATTTTGCTTCATTTTTTAGTTTAACATTATTGTTTTCAATCGATTGATGAAGCAAAGTTCGGCAAATGAGTGTAAATAAGTTAGGGGTGTACCACTGGTACACCCCCATAAATAGTTGCTAAATTGTTGATTTACAAATAGCCTTTCTTCTTACTTTCTTCAGTAATGGCTTTACGAAGTATGTCCAAAAACTCAGTGCGCTTATTGGCTTTACGGCAAATTACATTATCGTGTTTTTTGTGGATGTCCCCCAATTTGATATTGAATAGGTATTCAAAGGCTCTTCCAATTTCGGTTAATGGTGATTCTGTCCCGTTGTGGGTAACCACCCGTTTAGATATGAATAACCCACTAACCAGTTCCATGATTTCTACAAGGTATGTTTCATCGGTGAGATAAAGCGGTGAGGGTGGAAAGCTATTTTTTCGATTTTGGAACTGAATCGGGTATTTAATACGCATATTGAGTATGCGAATTTCTGTATTTATAACTTCTATCGCTTCATCAATAAGCAATAACAAGGCATTTTTCCCCCTGCTCAAATTGCACTCGATACGATTTGAGCCTATTAAGTCCAAAAGAAAAATAGCGTAACAATACAGCGTAGTCCTGTTCATCTATGGCAACATTTGCCAAATGACTGGCAAGTTCTCGTAGTGCAGCCGTTAAATCATGTACGGCAAATTCTTTTTGTGAGTATTCCGATAATAGACGGAAAAATCTCAATCCTAACATAGTTTCCATGTGTCTTTTTGTTTAAGATATATCTTGTTAATTCTAAATATCCCTGAAGATTAGGCACTCTTCAGGGATATATGCTAAAAAATATATTGAATACCTACTTGGTAACCAATATATATTTGTTGTAATCTGTTTTCTGTGTATTTTTTCCAAATACTACGATGAGGGAATAAATCCCTATCATCTTTTGATGTGAGATAGTTAATACCTACACCGCCAAAAACATTGTAATGCTTACTTATTTTAATAGATGGAAGTAATGAATATCCGGCATTAAAAGATGGGGATTCGGACATTGAACCGATAGTGGAAATTTTTAATTCATTGTTTATCTGAAACCATTTACAACAGAGGATATGTGCCCCTAATCCAGCTTCCTGAACAAACTTATTTCCTTTAGCTTTATGGTTATATCCTAAGCCGAATATACCGTAAGTGTTTTGAGTTCCTGAACGAAATGATAAAATAGAGTTCCCCAGAAAATCATAAGTCAAGGCTACTCCCATTTCTCTATTCTTTTTTATGATATTAATTACTCCAATAGGATAATCATTTTCATTTGAAATATTCAATAATCCGAATTGTACTCCACTTACTTTTTGAGCAATATTTACTACTCCGGCAAATTGAAATCCGTTTATTTCTTTGGCATAGTTCACTATTCCAGCAAATTGGAAACCGTTATAAGAACCTTTCGCAATATTCGCTAAGCCGGAAAACGACATGCCTCTACCATTATTTCCGATAAAGTTTGAAAGTCCAGCAAATTGAAAACCTTTAGCGTCATTGGTTATCACGTTGCTTAGTCCGGCAAATGAAAAATTATCTTCATTTCTTGATATACCAACCAACAAATTAAAGGATGCTCCATTGGTATATTCATTAGCCTTTATACCGTTTGTACTTAATGGAGGAACAAAACTCAAATGAAATGCAGCATACTTGTCCACGCTGTTTTGTGCCGTTGCACTGGCAAGAGTAAAAATACCCATTAGAAGCAAATTCAACTTTCTCATATTCTTTTTTGAGGTAAAGTTAAGTTGAGATAACTTAATTTATGCCTACAAGTATGAATTTGTATGAAAGTCTAAAAGGTGTTTTAGACTTTTAGTGTCCAAAGGTTATTTTCCGCCGTATTTTGCTCATTGTTACCGGAGTGATTTTTAAATATGAAGATAATTCTTTCAAGGTGAGTATTTGTAATATTTCAGGGCATCTGTCTATTATTTCTTTATACCGTTCTTCTGGAGTTTTTCTATATAAGTCGATATAGTTCTGATAGACACAGAACAGAATACGCTCTGCGTTATTTCGTGCTTGCGTTTGTGTATCAATATTTTCATTGAATATTCGTAATATTTCCTGTATGTTACAAATATACACCTCACAGGACGTTATTGCCTGTATGCTTATCTCTGACGGGACTTGATATATACAAGCCGGATAGTCTGTTACAAATTCTTTTTCAAAGGCAAAGCCCGTGCTATATTCTTTTTCTTCTGATGGATTGACACACACATACCTAAAAGCTCCACGTTTGATGTAACCAACATCTGCTATCACATCTCCTGCTCTTGAAAAATATTTATTACGAGAAAACTGGATAAGTTTTCCCTTATTGATACACACCTCTTTTACCAAATTCAGTTTTTCCCCTTTGAGATATTTATTAAATTCCTCCATATGATTACAAAGATACAAAGAAGATGCTTATTGAAAGAACAATTCTATTAATCTTTCTATTGCTTCAAAAATAAAATGATTATCTTTGTGAAGAGTCATTTGAAACAGTGGTAAACCAAAGCAAACTAAAGAAGTTTGCTCGTTTCTACATCGTTACCCATTGTTATACTCTTCTTCTTCAAAAGTCTATTATTCAATAGATTATAATCACATTTCTTGTTATAAAACACATATAATACCTTTATGAATATTTCAATGAAGAATTAACACATAATATAGTTTCCAAAATTTCCAAATTATGACGATTCCTCGTATATTTGCAAAAGGAAATGTGTTGTGAAGAATTTCGCCGCAAAGCAGTGCAAAAATTTGGTGGAGCAATAGCGGGAGATTACTTCTTTTTTGAAAATATATCTATAAGAAATACAGCCACTTAAGTCAAAATGACGATTCCTGGTGGCACCACTGAAAATCAAAGGGTTACTCATATGAGTAACCCTTCTTTATTTTTACCTCTCTGCGATATAAACTCCACTAATAATGGCTAAAGCGCCAATACCAGAAGCTATCGTAATAGTTTCTGATAGAAAAATCGCAGAAGTTATCAAGGTGACCAGAGGGACAATGTAAATATAATTGGCTGTTTTTGATGCTCCGAGGGCTCTGACTGCCGTATTCCACATGATATAACAAAGCATTGAGGCGATGACACCCAGAAATAATATATTTAAATATACGACTGGCAGTTTCAATAACTCTAGTTTGATATTTAAAGGGTAGATCGCAAAATAGAAGAAAAGAGAAAGTATCCCATAAAAAAATACTTTTCGTGTAATAAACAAGGTGGGATAAGAACGACTCAAACGCTTTAGGATAAGGCAGTAAAAAGCCCACATCGTAGCGGCAACTAAAGTGAGAAAATCACCAAGTGGATTTACTTTTAAAAGAACACTGCCGTTGAAAACAACTAATCCGACTCCAAATAAGGCAACTAAAGATCCATATAACAGTCCTTTCCTAAGAGATTCTTTATAAAATAGGTGAGACAATACCGTTGTAATGATCGGTGCTGTACAGATCAATAATGAAACGTTGGAAGCCAATGTGATGCCCAGTGCCGTATTCTCCGCTATGAAGTATAGGGAACCACCACATAATCCAGACAAGAACAATAAGAATTCATCTTTTACGCAATTAGCCCACAACCGTCGATGCGCTATAGTCAAAATACAAAAATACGCAAGCACGAAACGGTATAACAATATCTCAACCGGTGATAATCCTGTATTAATCAGTATTTTTGTGGAGACAAACGTTGTTCCCCATATAATGACTGTCAATATGGCGATACTATGATACAGAAGATCTTTACTTTTAAACATAATTGTGTTAGAATTAGATTTTTATTTGCTGCAAAGTTATTTAAAGAAGATTGTTTTCCTATACGTCAAGCTTAAATACGATAATTTTCCTATTCTTGTCCTGTTTTGCATTCTATAATTCTAATTCGGGGATATTAAATCAAATAAAACAGGAAAAAAAACTATGGCACTACTTGATGAGACAGATATTGAAATTCTTCATTCTTTGCAAAAGGACGCGAAGATCAATGCAAAAGAGCTTTCTGAGAAACTTCATATCTCCAAGACTCCTATTTACGAACGAATCAAACGTTTAGAAAACGAAGGATATATAAAAGGATATGTGGCATTGGTCGACAATAAAAAAATAGGATTACCCTTGATCATTTTCTGTAATGTATCTTTAGCTGTACACGATGATGAGCATATCGAACGCTTCAAAGAAGAAATACGGAATATCGATGAAATAATGGAATGTTACTCGACGGGAGGTATTTATGATTTCTTTGTCAAAGTGGTTCTTAAGGATTTAGATGCCTATAATCAATTTGTGTTCGAGAAATTAACCAAGGTTCATGGCATCGTGAAGATGCAAAGCTCTTTTGTACTTAATGAAATCAAGAATACTACAGTTTTGAATATACCCAAAAATAGTTGATTGAAGCTTAATGTCGCAGTATTAATATGAAATGTCTCTTTTTTACTATAGAATTGATTAGGGGTTATTTACCTTTGCCCCGATAAATTAAATTCTATAAGATGCAGTCATTTAAAATAATAAAGCCTATTCATATATTAACTCCTTATGTGAGATATTATTGGATACTGGAAGATGGCGCGGATGTTTCTGTATCTGAACGGACTTTACCAACGGGCTGCATACAATTAGTATTTCATAGGGGTAAAAGGCTTTTATTAGTAGGAAAAAAAGAATCGCAGCCTCAAGCGTTCATCTGTGGGCAATGCCTCAACTTTTCAGATGTGATGTCAGCCGGAAAGATTGAAATGATCACGGTTGTTTTTCAGCCGTACGCGGCAAGAGCCATCCTTCAACTTCCCCTTAAGTTCTTTTATGGAGAACTTATAGCGGTGGATGCTATAGAAGATTTGGAATTATCAATATTATCCAGAAAAGTGATAGAGGCTGATGATCATGAAACTTGCATCCGCTTGATCGAGCAGTTTTTGATTCACCGTCTTTATAGGTTTGAAGGCTATGAATATAATTTAAAGCGAATATCCGCAGTCCTCCATCAAATAAATGAACAAGCGAAAACTAATATTTCTGAGTTATCTGAAACCGCATGCCTGAGTTCTAAACAGTTCAACCGCATTTTCTTAGATTATGTAGGAGCTACGCCCAAAGAGTTTCTTCGTATCGTTAGGATGCAACGGGCTTTATTTAAGGTACAACAGAATCCATCCATTTCATTCGCTCAATTAGCTTATGAATGTGGGTTTTCAGATCAGTCACATATGATAAAAGAGTTTAAGCTGTTTTCCGGCTATACACCCACGGAGTATCTTTCCTTATGCGCTCCTTATTCTGATTATTTCTCGGAGTGATCAAGATGTCCTTTTTCTTCTATCCTATAGATACGATACGCTCTACTTTTGTGATGTCTTCGCGAGGACATTAACAGTAACTATAAAAAGAAAACAAAATGAACAATTTAATTGCTTTTTTCGAGATTCCAACTGTAGACTTTTATCGAGCGATCGATTTCTATGAAACTATTTTGGGACTAAAATTATCGGTTTCCGAATGTGAGACAGAGAAGATGGCCTGTTTTATCGAGCAAGGAGAAGCGGTTGGGGCTTTGTTCTACGCTCCTAGTTATCAACCTTCGCCGGATGGTATCTTAATCCATTTTAATAGCCAAGATATCGAGGACACTTTATCTAAAGTATTGGATAAAGGGGGTAAAATTATTATACCCAAGACAAAGATTGAAGCGGAAAATAAAGGATACTTCGCCGTTTTAGAAGATAGCGAAGGAAATCATGTCGGTATCTACGAAAAATAAGTATCTTTGGCCAAGATATCCCTACAATATATAATATGAAAGAAAATAAGTATGATGATGAACGCTTTTTCGGTCAATACAGTCAGATGTCTCGCTCTGTACAAGGGCTGAGAGGAGCAGGAGAATGGCATGAGCTAAAGAAGATGTTGCCTGATTTTAACGGAAAGCGTGTATTGGATTTAGGGTGTGGTTTTGGCTGGCATTGTCGATATGCCATAGAGCGAGGGGCGACCTTCGCTTTAGGCATTGACCTTTCTGGGAAGATGTTAGACAAGGCACGGGAGATAAATCCCTCCCCGTTGATCGAATATAAAAGAATAGCAATCGAGGATTTTGATTTTGCTCCAAATTCTTTTGACATCGTGATCAGCTCCTTGACATTCCATTATCTCGAGTCGTTCGATACGGTTTGTACAGAGGTATATAAATGTTTAACGCAAGAGGGTGTCTTTGTCTTCTCTGTGGAACATCCCGTTTTTACTGCTTATGGCAATCAAGATTGGATTTACGATTCGGAAGGGAAACCTGCGCATTGGCCGGTGGATCATTATTTTCAAGAGGGAATCCGGCATGCTCGTTTTTTGGGAGAGGATGTAACCAAATATCATAAGACACTTACGACTTACGTGAACGGATTGATCAAGGCGGGTTTCTGTATCACCCATCTGGTGGAGCCTCAACCGGACGAATCGATGCTGGATACGGTTCCCGGGATGCGAGACGAACTTCGCCGTCCGATGATGTTGCTTATCGCCGCTCGAAAGAATTAAAAAAAAGCGTATCTTTGTGGCTGAAAAGATGTCTTTTCCGTGTGCTTGCTAAACCACGTATTAAAAACAAGAAAGATATGAAACAACAAGATGCCGCTTTGGTATGCTTCTCGGGTGGACAAGATTCCACGACTTGCCTTTTCTGGGCGAAGAAGCATTTTTCACGTGTAGAGGCCGTATGCTTCACATACGGACAGAAACATTCCTTGGAAATAGAGGTCGCTCGAAAGATCGCCGCGGATGCGGACGTACCTTTTCAGTTATTGGACGTATCGCTTATCAGCCAGTTAGATCCCAATTGCTCGCTTACGAATGCGAGCATAGAGATGGATCAAGAGAAGCCGGAGGATAGCTATCCGAATACGTTTGTGCCCGGCCGTAATATGGTATTCCTTACTTTCGCCGCTATCTTAGCCCGTGGTAAGGGGATTTATCATTTGGTAACGGGTGTCTCCGAGGCTGATTATAGTGGTTATCCGGATTGCCGGGATACGTTCGTGCGTTCTCTTAACGTAACATTAAATCTGGCGATGGATGAGCAATTCGTAATTCATACCCCACTTATGGACCGGGATAAGAGCGAAGTCTGGGAATTGTCGGACGAGCTGGGCGTCTTTGATCTAGTACGTACGCAGACGCTGACTTGCTATAACGGTGTTATGGCTGAGGGATGTGGGCATTGTCCGGCTTGCAAACTTCGTAAGGACGGATTGGAGAAATATCTGAAAAGGAAAGAAGAGAATCAAAAGTAAATGAAAGAAATGGACGAGAGAAAACAAGAAGGAGAGTTGCATTTATTAGGTGGCTCTACCGTATATAAACAGGATTACGCTCCGGAGGTATTGGAGGCTTTTACGAACAAGCATCAAGGAAATGATTATTGGGTACGGTTTAATTGCCCGGAATTCACCAGTCTCTGCCCGATTACCGGACAACCGGATTTCGCTACGATTCATATCGATTATATCCCCGACGTGAAAATGGTAGAGAGCAAGAGCTTGAAGCTTTACTTATTCAGCTTCCGCAACCATGGGGCGTTTCATGAGGATTGCGTGAATATTATCATGAAGGACTTGATAAAATTAATGGATCCGAAATATATCGAAGTTACTGGTATATTCACACCGAGAGGCGGTATAAGTATTTATCCGTATTGCAATTACGGTCGTCCGAACACCAAGTTTGAGCAGTTGGCCGAGAAAAGATTATTTGATCATAATCAATAAGATTTCTGACAAATCGTTATCTGTTTCGGCAAAAAACGGTATATTTGCAGCAAGAAATGTTAACTAACTAATAAATCATTTTAGACCATGAACAAAAGATTGCTTACAGTTGCGGCTTTCGCTTTAGCGGGTTGCGTTACCGTTGTTGCTCAAGACAAGAAAAAAGAGTTCAAGATGCCTACAGGTTATGCCGGTATCACGCATGAGATGTCCGAGTTTTACGAACCGGTTCCTCCCGTTGTCACTCCGGGTACAGACTTAAAAGGTGGAGGTTTCACGGCTCCTTCCGACGCTATCGTTTTGTTTGACGGCAAGGATCTTTCCGCTTGGGAGAGCGTAAAAGGCGGTGCGGCCGAATGGGATGTACATGATGGCGTTTTTACCGTAAACAAGAAGAAAGGTGATATCCAGACCAAACAGAAATTCAACGATTTCCAGATGCACATCGAGTGGCAGGTCCCGACGAATATCACTGGAGAGAGCCAGTCGAGAGGTAACAGCGGTATTTTCCTGCAAGGGATGTATGAGGTTCAAGTGTTAGACTGCTACAATAACCCGACTTACGTGAACGGCCAGACGGGTAGTATCTACAAACAATCCATTCCTT
This sequence comes from Parabacteroides sp. 20_3, assembly GCF_964238835.1. Lineage (NCBI taxonomy): Bacteria > Pseudomonadati > Bacteroidota > Bacteroidia > Bacteroidales > Tannerellaceae > Parabacteroides > Parabacteroides sp. 20_3. The sequence continues at coordinate 278,568 of NZ_CAXSNO010000007.1, forward strand.
TGGCCAACGCCATGCGTAAACCGGGCGAATGGAACGTGTACGATATCATTTATACCGCCCCCACTTTCAAGGAAGATGGTTCTTATCGCACGCATCCAACCGTAACGGTTATCCAGAACGGCGTGGTTTTGCAGAACCATACGACGATATTGGGTACGACAGAGTGGATCGGTTTCCCACAAGTGAAGAAACATGGCGCAGGCCCTATCATCCTACAGAGCCATGGCGATCCTAGCGAGCCGATCAGCTTCCGTAATATCTGGATTCGTGAGCTATAAGAGAAACGTGTTGATTGTAATAAGAAGGGATGGACTTGATATTAAGCTCATCCCTTTTTCGTTAAATAACAGGCTGGTTTTATATGAGAGAAACATTTTTTTCTATAGCACGAAATTTTAGTTTTCCTTAGATGAAACAAAAGTTTTCCAATGGAGAAACTCTAGTTTCCTGCTGAAAAAACTTTAGTTTTTCGATAATGAAATTAACAAAAACTGTAATTGGCTGATTAATAGCAATTATACTATTATCTCTTCTCCGGCATATATTTCCAAAAACGAGCCGGCATATGTTGGCGATGAAGCCGTGGGTTTAAACGCTCCTTGATAGCGATAGACTTAAAATACTCTTTCCACATACTTTGAAAAAGTTTCTCATCCTTATCCATGATATCCTCACTGAGCAATCCGGTCAATAAGTGTGAATCTTTCTCTTCGAAACGGACTTCTATCGTATCGTTAAGATCATAATAATATCCATACTCTCTTTTTAAGTCGTAAATGAGCCATTGCTGATCAGCGAAACGGTCTTGCGCATAAGGTAATACCAAAGGTAATACGTTATATATAGGTGCGATGGCGGCAAAGTAAGTTCCATCCGCCGCTTTTTGGAAACGAAAGAATTGCATCACTCGCAAGCGTTCGTTGTTTACTTTCTTCCAGATCTTGGCCGTTTCCAATATGTCCGGGTCACCAAGATTGAACTCAATCGTAGCTGGAGCATCGATCGCTTTGCGGATATATCTGAATAACAACAGGTCTACTTCCGGTAATTCCGACAACCAAGTTACCGTCAACCCGGAAAGAGAAGACTTGGAGATTTTCTTCTCAAGCCCTTTCCATACCCGTTCTGCTTTCCGGTCGTCCGTATAAATCCGGATCGCCTCGTCATAGAACAATGGAAATGGCTCGCCCTCGGCTAATAACAAATCCGGAAAAGTCCGGCGGGAATAGGCATCGAATACGGCGGTAAGCAATCCCTCAAAAGTCTTGTCGTAAACAAATATAATCATTATCAATCCTTCTTATAAAACAGGCGTTAATCTATAAAAGGCAGTATAAGCTGCCGATCGTCTACTTTCTTTCCGCTCTTTCTCGTCAATAGTTGCCGGACGGTTTCAGGGCTGACCTCATTCACGGTCTGCGTCGGGAGTTCCCGGCAAGTAATAAAATAGCTAGCCTTTTTCATGACCACTCCTATTTTCTTCAACTGCTCTGAACCGAGATTAGCGTAACGCCGGGAAACGATTATGATCTTTGCCGATTTCACGCCAATTCCCGGAACTCGAAGAAGCATCTCGTAATCCGCTTTATTGATATCTACCGGAAAGACTTCCGGATGCCGCAGGGCCCAAGCCAACTTCGGGTCCACGTCTAGATCCAGATCCGGATATGCGTCATTGACAATCTCATCTACCTTGAATTGATAAAAACGCAATAACCAATCCGCTTGATATAAACGATTCTCACGGACCAGCGGAGGCGTGGTAAGTGCCGGAAGACGGTTATCATACGCATTTACCGGAATGAATCCCGAATAGTAAACACGCTTCATCGTAGGTCTCTGATATAAGGCCGATGATAGACGAAGTATATCCTTGTCGGTATCCGCCGTAGCGCCAACGATCATCTGCGTGCTTTGCCCGGCGGGAGCGAATCGTGGGGCATACCGGAAACGCTTGCGTTCCTCGGCGCTTTGTAATACGCCTTGTTGGATATAACGCATAGGGGCAAATACGCTTTTAAAATCCTTTTCCGGAGCTAAAGTCTGCAAGCTCGCCTCATTCGGGATCTCTATATTCACGCTTAAACGATCGGCGTAAAGCCCAGCCTCATTTACCAATTCTTGGCTGGCTCCGGGGATACTCTTCATATGTATGTATCCATTGAAGTGATGTACGAGACGCAAATCCTTGATGGCTCTCACCAACCGTTCCATCGTGTAATCCGGGTTTCGGACCACGCCGGAACTTAAAAACAATCCTTCAATGTAATTACGCCGGTAAAACTCGATCGTAAGATTCACCAACTCGGTAACGGAGAGTGTAGCCCTCGGCAAATCATTACTTCGCCGGTTGATGCAGTAGGCGCAATCATACATACAATAATTCGTCAGCATGATCTTTAAAAGCGAGATGCACCGTCCGTCCTCAGCGAAACTATGGCAAATGCCCCATCCCGCGGCACTTCCTATAGCCCCGCTCTTATGCGAACGGGAGGTTCCGCTGGAAGCGCAGGATACGTCATATTTTGCCGACTCGGCCAAGATTTTCAATTTCTCGAGCACTTTCTCGTCCATAATTTCACCGATATGTTTCGTACAAAGATAATGATCTCACAGAAATCAATAGTACGCTTTAAAGAGATTTAAATGTGATAAAAACCTTATATTTGTATCGTGAAAATTTTGGAAGTGCCTTACTTCGTTGAAATCGCCAGTTTTAACAGCACACAAGGCACAAGCCCTCGCTATATCTGCGGGTTGCTTGTCTACGTGTGCATAGGTCTCTGGCGATACCTTACGAAGTGTAGGCGACAACCCGCTTTTTCTCTAAGTATAAAAGGGCATGAAAGTATCTAAACAAAATATTATGAACTTGTTATCCTCTGTTTCTTCAGACGGCAGAGGGGCATTTGAGCGCTTTTATAATTTGTATTACGATCAGGTATTCCGTTTTGCGTATTATTGCCTTGGAGAGAAAGAGGCTTGCAAGGAGGTCGTGTCCGACGTGTTCTTTTCCATTTGGAAATCAAAAGCACGCTTAAAAGAGATAGACAATATAGATACTTACTTGTATATAACGGTACGCAACGAAGCGCTTCGTCATATTTCAAGAAGCAATAGTGTCAATAAAATCCAGATGGATCAGTTATGCTCATTTGAACCAGAGGAAGAAGCTACTCCTGAGGGTATGTTGGAATCGCAAGAAATGCGGGAACTTCTTAATCTAGCAATTGATGAGCTTCCCGAAAAATGTCGCCTAATATTCTTGATGATCCGTGAGGAAGGATTAAGTACCAAGGAGGTCGCTAAAATCCTATCCATCCAAGAGAGTACGGTCCGAGTGCAAATGAAGATTGCGGTGGAGAAGTTAATAAAACGGTTGAAATCGGATTTTCCTGATATTTCGTTTGTTTTCATATTAATATCCATTTTCCAATAAAATCAAATTAGCCAATGAAGTATATATTCCAAAGCACTTGAAGTATATATCCTATAGCACTTAAAGTATATATTCTACACAGAAGGGAGTAATACTAGGTGAAAATGACTTTCTACACGACAATTATTTGGATGTTTTATGCATCTAGGACATATTTCAAACATTTTAAAAAAAATGTCTTTCTCTTTAAACGAATTTCACCGATCCTTACTCCTTATTATAAGAAAGACGAAATATGGAGACAAGAAAAGAGATCATAAAGCAAATGGGTGACGAAATGAGGGAAGATATCTTCCTTGAGGTCAACAACCGTATCGAACGCAGCTTGCGCAGAAGGTTTTGGTTGAGAATATCTGCGGTCGCCGCCTCCGTCACGCTTTTGTTCGGCATCTCCAATTATATCTCTTTCCATGAAGGTTACAAGAAACTGAACAGCCAAATGATAGAGATGGTGAATCCGATGGGAATGCGATCCTCCGTAGTCCTGTCTGACGGCACGAAAGTGATCCTCAATGCCGGTACGACATTGAGTTATCCGGCAGCTTTCGTCTCCGGGCAGAGGGAGGTAAAGGTGAACGGTGAGGCATTCTTCGAGGTATCGCACGACAAGGAGCATCCCTTTATCGTTAGCGCTGAAAATGTTAAGGTGAAAGTATTAGGAACGAAGTTTAATGTGAAGGCCTATGATGACGATGATAATATAGAGGTGACTTTAGCGGAAGGGAAAGTCGGTGTCGGACTTGACACTAAAAATCTCATCCAGATAATGCCGGGACAGCAAATAAAATATATGAAAGCCTCACATCGCTTTATCAAGAGAGAAGTGAGATTGCAAAGTTATACTTCGTGGATTTGTGGTAAATTCTATTTCACCAACTATCCACTAGAGAAAATCGCTAAGCAACTGGAAAGGAGTTTCAACGTGAGGATACAGATCCTCGGGAATGATTTGAGGAACGCAGCTTTTACCGGTGATTTCGTACGAGGAGAGAACATAGACCAAATACTCCGAGTCATGACCGCTAATCGACCTATAAGATATGAGATAGAAGGGGATCAAATCACGATCTCGAAAAAATAAATCAAATGAGTTATAAACATTAAATCGATATGCCTATGAAATAGAAAAAAGAGAGAAGAGAGAAAAACAAAACGGAAAATGCTACCAACATCTTCCGTTTCTAAAGACTCAAGTCTTAATTATCGCAACACAATTAAAAACTTTAAATCATTGCAAAAGTATGAAATTTATTTCACACACAAGGCATTATATGCCTAATGTTAACCTAAAAAAAACATATAACATCATGAGACTATCTGTTGTACTATGTATGCTCAGCTTATTTTGCGCATCCGCAAAAACGGGTTACTCTCAAGTAGCGGAAATATCATTGAATCTGCACAATGTTACTATCTCGGAGGCGCTTGAAGAGATCAAACATCAAAGTGAATACTCCTTCTGGTACAAGAATGATGAGATTAATCTCAATGAGAAAATCTCTGTGAAGGCAGATAGACAAAGCATCAACCAAATATTGCATGGTATTCTTGATAAACAAGGCTTGTCTTATACGATTGATGATAAACATATCATAATCTACAAGAAAAATGAACGGCCTCGGATGAACCAGCAGGATGGTAAGATCACAGGTATCATTACCGATCAAGCGAACATACCTATCATTGGCGCTAATGTCGTCGTAAAAGGTTCCTCTACGGGTAGCATATCCGATATGGACGGACGTTTCAGTTTAGACGCATCGGAAAAGGATATACTTTTGATATCCTATATTGGCTATATGACCAAAGAGGTGAAAATTGGTAAACAACATTCCCTTAAAATCCAACTAACAGAGGATACCCAAAATATTGATGAGGTTGTTGTCATTGGCTACGGTTCTGTGAAGAAGAGTGATTTGACTGGTTCTGTATCCTCTGTTAAAACAGCGGAATTACAGCAAACGCCCATGACTTCTATCGATCAAGGCTTGGTAGGGCGTGCCTCTGGTGTGCAAGTAATACAAACCTCTGGTATGCCGGGAGCCGTAGCTTCTATCCGGGTACGTGGCAGTAGTTCTTTGCAAGGAGGAAACGAGCCTCTATATGTTATCGATGGTTTCCCTGTTTATAGTGGTAGTGGTTTCGGTAATACGGGGGGTAAGACACAGATGAGTGGTCTATCTACTGTAAACCCATCAGATATTGAGTCTATAGAGATCTTGAAAGATGCCGCCGCCACGGCGATCTATGGAGCACGTGCGGCAAATGGTGTCGTGTTGATTACAACGAAAAGCGGTAAAAAGGGACGGGATATTATCTCTTTTGAGGCAAGTTTTGGAATATCAAACGTATCCAAGAAGATAGATGTCATGAATGCGCAAGATTATGCGAAATTAGTGAATGAGGCTTATACAAATGATGGATTAAAACCCTATTATGATGCTACGGCTTTATCTGAGATCGCAAAGATTGGTAATGGGACGGATTGGCAAGACGAGATATTTCGTGGAGGAAGTACGCAAACATATCAATTAAGTTTTTCGGGTGGTGACGAGAAGACACAATATGCAATATCGGGCAATTACTCAGATCAGAAGGGAATTGTCATCAACTCTGATTTCAAGCGTTATTCCATACGCCTGAATTTAGATCGTAAAATATTCAAGAATTTTAGCGTGGGAACACACATGACCGCCAGCCATACAATTAGTAATTCCGTAGCGACAGACACAGGAGGAGAAGATGGTACCATTTCCGGTGCGCTAAGAATGAATCCGATACAACCTGTGTATGAGGATGAGTTAACAGGTGCGTATACTCAAGTTAATGTTCCAGGCATATTAGTTCCAAATCCAGTTGCGACCGCAAAAGAACGAAAATTCAACAATGCGACTTCTCGTTTACTTGGAGATATTTATGCGCAATGGGAGATTATCCCGGATCTTCGCTTAAAGGTTTCTCTAGGTACTGATATTATGTACCACAAAACAAACCGATATACACCGTCCACTATTTATCAAGCAAATGGAACCGCAACCGCTCAAATAGGAATAAACAAAAGTATAAATTGGCTAAATGAAAACACATTGACTTGGAATAAAACATTTGCGGAAGATCATGATTTGAATTTACTTGGAGGTTTTACGATGCAAAAAAACAATACGGAATATGTAATGGCCTCATCCTCCAATTTCGTGAATGATGTAATGGAATATAACAATTTAGGTGCCGGCTCGGTTTATAACAAACCTGAATCCAACGCCATGCAATGGAGTTTGATGTCGTATTTAGCACGTGTTAATTATACATTGAAGCATAAGTATTTATTCTCCGTGAATGCCCGTGTTGATGGTTCCTCTCGTTTTGGGGCAAACAATAAATATGGTTTCTTTCCTTCCGCGTCTGCTGGATGGCGTATATCAGAAGAAGCTTTTATGGAGCCAGTAAAAGAGACAATTTCCAACCTGAAGTTAAGAGCTAGCTATGGTTTTACAGGAAATACGGAGATTGGAGTATATGAATCTTTGGCTACGTTAGGGACAAGTAATTGGATTTTAGGCAATCAACTTGTATCTGGTTTCTTCCCCAATAAGATTCCTAATCCTGATCTGAAATGGGAACGTACCGGACAATTTGATATTGGTTTAGATCTTGGTTTATTCAATAATAGATTACGTATTACGACAGACTATTATAAGAAAAAAACAACCGACTTACTGTATAGTGTCGCTGTTCCTGCTACATCCGGATATCAAACCATGTTGAAAAATATAGGGAGTATAGAAAATCAAGGATATGAATTATCTATAGAAAGTGATAATTTAACAGGTCCTTTTAGCTGGACAACCGCATTTAATATATCTTTTAATAGAAATAAAGTGCTTGAATTAGGAGGAGAAGACTATAAGGAGATGGCAGAAGGTGATGGACATATAAAAACGGGTTCTGTACGCCGCTTAATTGCTGGTGAACCTATAGGTGTTTTCTATGGATATCGTTTTGATGGCATTTTCCAAAATGAGGAAGAGTGTAAGCAACAAACCTCTTCAGCTTCTCCAATTGGGGTTGGTTTGCGTAGATATAAGGATTTAAATGGCGATGGGAAGGTTGATGCCGCTAATGACCGAGAAATATTAGGAGATGCTAATCCTAAATTTTTCGGAGGATTAACGAATACGTTTGCTTATAAGGGTTTTGAACTTAATGTATTCTTGCAATATTCCTATGGGAATAAGATTCTTAATTACAATGCCATGGAATTGGAGAATCCAACAGGTGGACAAAATGCTTACGCAGACATGGTAAATCGCTGGACTCCGGAGAATCCGAGTAATATCTATCCAAAGGCGACAACAAACAGAGCCATATTGGCAAGTGATCGATTTATAGAAGATGGTTCTTATTTGAAACTAAAAACTCTCTCATTGTCTTATAGTTTCCCTAAGATAAACATGAAACATATTCAAGGCCTACGTTTATATGTAACAGGACAAAACCTATTGACATGGACGAAGTACAGAGGATATGATCCGGAAGTTAGTTATAGAGGAGCCTCAACACTTGAGGCAGGCGAAGATTTCGGCGGTTATCCTCAATCTCGTACATTCATGTTTGGTGTAAAACTTGATATTAAGTAATAGTTAAATTGTATTATCATGAAAAAAGTCATAATGTTTAGTTGTATATTTATGTTCTCATTATTCAATATACAATGTTCTTTTTTGGATGAAAAACCAATAGATAGATTGGTTGTGGATAATTTCTATTCGAACCAGAAAGATGCTCAAGCGGCAGTTGATGCAACTTATCAACAGCTCCATAGTATCTATAATCGACATATGTATATGTTATGCGATCTTACATGCGATGGGATGAAAAATGGCTTGGGTATGCCTAATGCTTTTTTGCAGAATTTGGAATTCTTACGTCACACTCCAGAAAATACTTTTATTAGAGATATGTGGCAAAACAACTATATGGGTATAATGAAAGCGAATGCAGCTGTTAATAATATTCCATCAGTTACCATGAACCCTGATTTGCAAAAAAGATTTATAGCAGAGGCGAAATTCTTGCGTGCTCTTTATTATTTCAATTTAGTCCGCTTTTTTGGAGATGTTCCTTTGGTGACTCAATTAGAGACAATAGATGATGCTATGGGACCAAGAGTTGCGAAAGAACAGATCTATGAACAGATTCTATCTGATTTGACAGATGCGGAAAATGCCCTTCCTTATCCCTTGGAATATGGGACTACGGATATTGGGCGTGCGACAAAAGGTGCTGCCAAGATTTTAGCAGGAAAGGTGTATTTGACGAAAGGTGATTATTCCAAAGCGAAGGAAAAACTGGCAGAGGTTGTTGAACAAGAAGGTGCTTATGGATATGGCTTACATGTGAACTATGGTGACAATTGGAACTTGGAAACTGAAGCAGGAAAAGAAGCCGTGCTTTATATAGAATATAAACAAGATCCGTTTCCTAAAAATGATGAGATGAGTATGATTGGACCGAAATATTCTATTCCTGAACCTGTCGGTGTTAATGGATCTAATGAAGCTGATATCCCGACAATGGAATTAAATGATAAGTATAATGAAAATGACAAGCGAAAAGCAGTAAATCTAAGAACTCATTATACAAACCCGCAAAATGGGAAAGAGTTAATATCTAGTATCCCTTTATTTGGGAAGTATTGGCAAGAAGGTATAACTGCTATTAAATTCTGTGAAATCAACATGCATATCATCCGTTATTCAGATGCTTTGCTTATGTATGCTGAGGCTTTAAATGAAATCGGAGAGTCAGCGAAGGCCCACCAAGTTCTTAACCGTGTTCGAGAACGTGCATTTGGCGATTCTTCCGGTAATTATTCGGGCTTGTCCAAAGACGCATTTCGGGAGGCGATACTAAACGAGCGCTTTTTGGAATTTCCGATAGAAGGACATCGTTGGTTCGACCTCGTACGTACAGGTACATTCATAAAACGGATGAAAGAGCATAGCGCATACGAAGCGAAAGTTGCCGAAAAGAATAAGACGGATATTGCTAGTAATATAAAGGATCACATGATCCTCATGCCGATTCCTCAACGGGAATTGGATTTGAATCCTGAACTAACACAAAATCCGGGTTGGTAATAAAATGTTAATTGGAGCTGTAAAACTTACAGCTCCTCAACTTTTATCAATATGAATACAAATATCAATAATACCTTGTTATCATTGACTATCGTAAGTCAATGCTTGGCCTGCCAGCCTAAAAATCAGGAAGCAGACAATACTTCAAAAAAAACGAAGCCATTAAATGTTGTCTTTATTCTTTCGGACGATCATCGATATGACTATATGGGATTCATGCATACGATCCCTTGGCTGGAAACTCCTAATATGGATCGGATGGCCAAGGAAGGAGCGCATATCAAAAATGCATTCGTCACAACTTCTCTTTCTTCTCCCAGCCGGGCTTCTATCTTGACCGGTATGTATTCGCATAGCCATAAGGTGGTAGATAATTCCGCTCCGCTTCCGGAAGGGCTGGTATTTTTCCCTCAATATTTGCAAGAAAGCGGATATAAAACTGCTTTCTTTGGAAAATGGCACATGGGAAATGACTCGGGAGCTCCTCAGCCTGGATTTGATCATTGGGAAGGATTCAAAGGGCAGGGGGAATATTATAATCCCGGCATAAATGTAAATGGGGAATGGATACAGTATAAAGACAGCACCTATGTTACGGATCTCTTGACCGACCATGCGATCCAATTCATGAAGGAACAAAAACAAGCGGATAAACCGTTCTTTGTCTATTTGTCTCATAAGGGTGTGCACGACAATTTTTCAGCCGCAAAGCGCCATAAGGATTGTTATAAAGATAAGGAATTGGTATTGCCTCCGAACTTCAATACGCCTCATTATGGCATTAAAGAGTTGCCGACTATTGATAAGAAAACAGGAAAGGCTGCGTTTGGAAAAGAGTATTATGGAGAAAAAATGGCTCCGGATTGGGTGAAAAGTCAAAGAGAAAGTTGGCATGGGGTGGACTATTCCTACCATGGCCGTCCTTGGGATGTTCAAGTTCGTAAATATTGTGAGACCTTGCGTTCTGTGGATGAAAGTATCGGTTCTGTCTTGGATTATCTGAAAGAAGCAGGATTAGATGATAACACGTTGGTTATTTACATGGGTGATAATGGCTTTGCGTGGGGAGAACATGGATTGATCGACAAGAGACAGTTCTACGAGGAATCTGTGCGAGTTCCTATGTTGGTTCGTTGCCCCAGTATGTTTGAGGGAGGTAAGGTGATAGAGAATATGGTACAAAATGTGGATGTCGCTCCTACGATTATGGCTTGTGCGGGTTTGGAAAAGGCCGAGCAGATGGTGGGATATTCTTTCCTGCCCTTGCTTAAGGGAGAGAAGGTGAATTGGAGAGACCATATTTTCTATGAGTATTACTGGGAATATGAATTTCCGCAGACACCAACGATGCATGGTATCCGTACTGATCGTTATAAGTATATCCGTTATCATGGGGTTTGGGATACGAATGAGTTCTATGATTTGCAAAATGATCCGTATGAAACTACGAACCTGATTGCGGAACCTGAATATAAAGAGACTATCAAACAACTGAATGCTCAAATTTATGATTGGCTAGAATCTACAGACGGAATGAATATCCCATTGAAGCGGACAGTGAAACCTCACACAGATCATAGGAATCAAGGGTATTATTGATTTGTAGAAAGTATGACTTAAGAGGGAATGCCAAAATCTATAGTTCGTTATGGAAGCGAGGATTATGACATTCCCCTTTTTATTAATAGATTTGCAAATCTTTTGAAAGTTTATTAGTTAGATGTTTGGCTATAATAAATCAATATAAATATCATGAAATACAAATACATTTTATTATCAAGCATTTGTCTATATGACTTTAGTGCTGTTCAAACAGCCATGGCACAGAATGATAGGACTCCGAATATCATTTATATCATGTCTGACGACCATGCATCGCAGGCTGTTAGCGCTTATGGAGGTATATTGTCTAATATTTTACCAACTCCGAATATTGATCGAATAGCGCATGAGGGCGCAATATTGAGGAATTGTTTTGTGACGAACTCAATCAGTACCCCGAGCCGTGGAGCGATTATCACAGGACAATATAGCCAAAAGAATGGTGTATATACTTTGCAAGATCCATTAGATCCGGATCATCCGAATGTAGCGAAATGCTTGCAGCAAGCAGGATATCAAACCGCTATATTCGGTAAATGGCATTTGCATGCGGAACCTACAGGTTTTGATTATTACAATGTCTTGCCCGGACAGGGCCGTTATAATGACCCGATGCTTATAGAAAAAGGTACATGGGGGAATGATCCGCATGCGAATCCCCGAACGGGTAAAGTGTATAAAGGGCATTCTACCGACGTGATAGGAAGTGAGGCTATCAAATACATGGAAAATCGAGATAAGAGCAAGCCTTTCTTTATGATGTGCCATTTCAAGGCTCCTCACAGACCGTGGACACCCGCCGAGCGTTTCAAGGATTTATTGAAAGATGTAACGATCCCGGAGCCGGAGAACTTATTGGACACATATGAGGGCAAGGGAGAGTATGCGGAGTTGCTACGGATGAGCATGGAGCATTTGAGGCAGACGGATGTGAAAACGGATATACCTACGGACATGAGCCGTGATGAGTTGCGCCATTGGGCTTATCAATTGTATATTAAAGATTATTTGCGCTGTATCGCTGGTATTGATGAGAACGTAGGGCGTATCTTGAACTATTTGGATGAGCAAGGATTGGCGGAAAACACGGTTGTCATCTATACCGGAGACCAAGGATTCTTTTTGGGGGAACATGGTTGGTTTGATAAACGATTGATGTATGAGGAATGCTTGCGTATGCCGTTTGTTATCCGTTATCCGAAAGAAATCAAACCCGGCACGGATAATAAGGATATAACATTGAATATCGATTTCGCTCCTCTATTTTTGGATTATGCCGGAGTGGACAAGCCTAGCCAAATGCAGGGAGAAAGTTTCCGCTCGAATTTAAGGAATGAGCCCCCAGCTAATTGGAGACAGGCTATGTATTACCGCTATTGGATGAATGCGGATAACGACCATAACGTGACAGCCAACTATGGCATCCGTACGGATCGCTATAAATTGATATTCTATTATGGAGAGTCGTTGGGAATGACCGGGACCAAGAATGAGTCCAGAACTCCCGAATGGGAATTGTATGACTTGAAAGAGGATCCAATGGAAATGAAGAACCTGTATAACGACCCATCGAAAAAGGCGTTGATTAAAGAGTTGAAGACAAAACTGTTGGAATTGAAACAACAATATGACGATGAGGATAGTAAATATCCGACTATGGCTGAGATAGCCCGGAAGTATTATTGGTGATAATTTCTGTTTTTTGTACGTTTGTGTAATTTTAAAATTTTGAATACATGAAGAATGCGATTAATTATGGAGCTATATTAGCCCCTGCCCTTTTGTTCTCCGCATGTGGAGTCGGGCAAAAAGAAGTGGCAGAGAAGCCGCTCAATATCATCCATATCATGACGGATGATCATTCGTATCAAACTATTAGCGCTTATGGACATGCGCTAGGTAAATTGGCTCCTACACCAAATTTAGATCGTTTGGCTGCGGAAGGAATGTTGTTCCGGCAAGCTTTCGTAGAGAATTCTCTGTCTACTCCTAGCCGTGCTTGTTTGATGACCGGTCTTTACAGTCACCAAAACGGACAAAGACAGTTAGGAAAAGGTATTGATACGACAAAAGTATTCTTCTCTGAAATCTTACAACAGCACGGTTATCAGACAGGTGTTGTCGGTAAATGGCATATGCAATGTGAGCCGAAAGGTTTTGACTATTATCATGTGTTATGGGATCAAGGAGATTATTATAATCCGGAGTTTAAAAGCAAAGAATCGAATGGCAAGTATGTAAAAGAAGAGGGGTATGCGACGACCCTTACGACCGATCACGCTATCGAGTTTTTGGAAGAGAGGGATAAGGATAAGCCTTTCTGCCTGCTGGTTCATCATAAGGCTCCACATCGTAACTGGATGCCGGATACAAAATATATGGATTTATATGAGGATGTAGAGTTCCCATATCCAGATACTTTCAATGATAATTATGCCACTCGTTGCGATGCCGCACGTACACAAGAGATGAGTATAGACAAAAATATGACTTTGGTTTATGATTTGAAGGTAGATGAGCTTAAAGAGAAGGAGGCTTATAAAAAGGAATGGAATATTGGTGGTTGGCAGGCCTCTTTGGATCGTATGACCCCGGAACAACGGGAAGCTTGGATCGCTTCTTATAAGCCCCGCAACGAAAAATTCATTAACGAGAACCTGAAAGGCGAGGATTTGGTTAAATGGAAATATCAACGTTATATCAAGGATTACGTACGTTGCATCAAATCTATTGATGATGAGGTGGGGCGTTTGATCGCCTATTTGGAAAAAGAAGGGCTTATGGATAATACCGTGATCGTTTATACCTCGGATCAAGGTTTTTACATGGGTGAACATGGCTGGTTCGACAAACGTTTCATGTATGAGGAATCTTTCCGTACGCCGTTGATTATCCGTTATCCTGCTAAAATCAAGGCGGGAAGTGAATGTACGGCCTTAGTACAGAACATTGACTATGCCCCGACTTATCTGGATATAGCCGGTATCGAGAAACCTGATTATATGGTAGGAACTTCTTTAGTCCCCTTGTTTGGAGGCGAGACACCAAGAGATTGGCGTGAGTATCTATATTATCATTATTATGATTATCCTGCGATCCATATGGTACGTCGCCACGATGGCGTACGTGACAGTCGTTATAAATTGATTCATTTCTATGGAGAGAAGAATGAACATAATGACGCGATTAATTGCAATGAGCTTTACGATTTGCAAAGTGATCCGAATGAGCTGAATAATTTATACGATAATCCGGAATATGCTGATATCCAAACTCGCCTGCAAGCACGTTTGGATAAGTTCCGTGTAGACCAGAAAGTTGACGAATATTAAGGTGCTAACTCTGTAAAATCATTTATTTTGTGTAAGTTTGGCGGATAGAAAGAATCATTCACCTAAAATACGATCGTGAAATGAAACTCAATTTATCCGCCAGATTTTTAATGCTGGCCCTACTTTGTGGTTCTTGCGTATTGAACACACCCAAGGAGGAGCTTGAATACAACGGAATGAATACGCTACAGATATCAAATGTAGATGATTTGATATCTTTTTACCAATATGCCGATGACCGAATTCCTTTAATTAGCGGACACCGAGGCGGACGGGGAAAAGGTTATCCTGAGAACAGTATGGAAACCTTTGAAAATACCCTCTCTTATACGCCTGCCACGTTCGAGATAGATCCGAGGTTAACCAAAGATAGTGTTATCGTCCTTTTCCACGATGATACACTGGAGCGTACCAGTAATGGGACCGGGAAAGTTTCTGATTACACTTGGGAAGAATTGCAAAATTTCCGTTTGAAGGATCCCGAAGGAAATATCACAAACTATCGTATCCCGACTTTAGAGGAAGCGATTCGTTGGGCCCGTGGAAAAACAATCCTAATCCTTGATAAGAAGGATGTTCCTATGGAGCGCACCGCTCAGTTGATTACCGATATGCAAGCGGAACCTTATGTAATGATTACGGTTCATGATGGTGCCTCGGCTCGTTTCTTTTACGAGAAAAATCCGAATTTCATGTTTGAGGCTTTCGTGAAAACGAAAGAAGCGGTTCAAGACTATGAGGATAACGGTATACCTTGGAGCCATATCATGGCTTACGTAGGTCCGAAGATTACCCCCGAAGTCCGTGAGGTAATCGATATGTTACATGAAAGAGGTGTCATGTGCATGATCTCTACCGCCCCTTCCGACGATAAACTATCCACACCCGAAAGTCGTGCTGAAGCATACCGTATGATCATCCGTCAAGGCGTGGACATCATAGAGTCTGACCGGCCTATAGAAGTTGCGGAAGCGATCTCTAGCTTGATTCCGGTTGACAGTTCCAAAGGGAAGTTTTTCTCTACACTATAAACATAATCAATATAAGACATGAACAAAGAACTAGAAATGACTCCCAACAAATTAGAGAAGTTTTGTGGGAAGCCTGCGTCCGGGTTTACGAAAGAGGACATTATCCGCTACATTTATGGAAACGATATCCAGATGGTTAATTTTATGTATCCCGCGGGCGACGGACGTTTGAAAACACTAAACTTTGTAATCAACAATGCGGCCTATCTGGATGCGATCTTGACTTGCGGTGAGCGTGTGGATGGCTCTAGTCTTTTCTCGTTTATCGAGGCGGGAAGTAGTGACCTGTATGTGGTGCCCCGTTTCCGTACGGCTTTCGAGGATCCGTTTGCGGAATTACCTACGCTTACCATGCTTTGCTCATTCTTCAATAAGGATGGAGAACCCTTAGAAAGTTCCCCGGAATATACCTTGCATAAAGCTTGTAAGGCTTTTCATGAGGTGACGGGAATGGAATTTGAGGCAATGGGTGAATTAGAATATTACGTAATCGCACCGGATGAAGGCGTTTTCCCTGCTACCGACCAAAAAGGTTATCATGAATCCGCTCCTTACGCTAAGTTCAATGAGTTCCGGACGGAGTGCATGCACTGCATAGCGCAAGCCGGGGGACAAATTAAATATGGTCATTCGGAAGTTGGTAACTTTACGTTAAATGGTTTGATCTATGAGCAAAATGAGATCGAGTTCTTACCATGTCCTGCGGAAAATGCAGCGGATCAATTGATGATCGCTAAATGGGCGATCCGCAATCTAGCGCATGAATATGGATATAACATCACTTTCGCTCCGAAAATTACGGTGGGAAAAGCAGGTTCCGGTCTGCATGTCCATATGCGTATCATGAAAGATGGCAAGAATCAGATGTTAGCGAATGGTATCTTATCCGAAACCGCCCGTAAGGCTATCGCTGGAATGATGTGCTTAGCTTCCTCTATTACGGCTTTTGGAAATACGAACCCAACCTCATATTTCCGCTTGGTTCCACACCAAGAAGCACCTACGAATATTTGTTGGGGAGATCGGAATCGTTCAGTTTTAGTTCGTGTTCCGCTAGGTTGGGCCGCAAAAACGGACATGTGTGCTTTGGCGAACCCATTGGAACCTGCCAGCCATTATGATACGAGCCAAAAGCAAACGGTCGAGATGCGCTCACCGGATGGCTCCGCTGATTTATACCAATTATTGGCAGGATTGGCAGTTGCGTGCCGCCATGGTTTTGAGATCGACGATGCTTTGGAGATCGCTGAGAAGACTTATGTAAACGTGAATATTCATAAGGAAGAGAATCAAGATCGCCTAAAGACATTGGATCAACTCCCAGACAGTTGCGCAGCCTCAGCCGCCCGTTTAAGACAACAGCGTGCTGTTTTTGAAAAATATAACGTATTTAGTCCGAGTATGATAGACGGCATCATCCGTAAACTGGAATCTTATGATGACGCTTCTTTACGCAAGGACCTAGAGAATAATCCGGAAGAGATGTTGAAGCTGGTCAATACTTATTTCCATTGTGGCTGAAAATCTTTTTTATGGTTTCACAAGAGGGTGTGTCATGACACACCCTTTTTATGCCCTGCTTTCATTTCTTGAACTTTCCATTGCGTTTTTTTGAATATCCGAGCACAAGAGAGGCCATAAATTAAAACGAAAATATTCTAGAGAAGAAAAAAAAGATATAATAGTAAAAAAACATGATAAAAAATTGTTATTTACAAATAAAGGCTTACCTTTGCCAACATCAAAACAAAATGATGTTATAAATTCATTTTGAAGTTATATGTTTTTCGAGTTTAACCTTGACTGTGAGCACAAAAGATTATCGCGAAGATCTTTTGAACGGTTGGATAGAGACGTCTATTTAGCCGTTTTTTCTTTTAGCCCTATTAATATAATCGGATCAGTCCGAAACCCGTGAATAGGTATGTTAAACATTGGACATTATATCCTAGCAAAATGAAGTTAACTTACTTGCCTCATGAAGTTAACTTACTTTTGAAGTATAGTTTTTTCCTTGTATTACTTGATTGATTGCTTTTTTCCTTATATTTGCATTAAGATTTAGAAACACAAAAATATTCATCTTTTATGAAACTCTGTATATAGCTACGCTCAACGAATAGCCCTATCCAATAAAGCTATTCAGCTATTTGACAAATACAGCTTTATTTGTCACGGAGATTTTATATCCTTTTATTTTATGGATTACGAAATAACATACCGCATAAAAGCGGTATGTTGTATCGCACTATTATACAGTTGAGCAATGAATTATACATATAAACAAATATGGCTCATCAACTTTCCTGTAATGATGAGTATCTTAATGGAACAATTAATCAATATTACGGATGCTGTTTTCTTAGGCCACGTTGGAGAGATAGAATTAGGAGCGTCCGCTATCGCCGGAATTTATTATTTGGCGATTTATATGCTTGGTTTTGGATTTAGCATTGGGTTGCAAGTAATGGTAGCTCGAAGGAATAGAGAGCAAGATTACAAGGAAACCGGCAAGACCTTTTTTCAAGGCTTATTTTTCCTTTTGGGATTGGCTATCTTTCTTTACCTTCTCATTCATACGGTTTCCCCATTTATATTAAAGAAGCTGATCGTTTCCTCGGATATTTATCGAGCGGTAATCCTATACTTGGATTGGCGTAGCTTTGGATTGTTGTTTTCATTCCCATTTTTAGCGATACGTTCTTTTTTAGTGGGGATAACGCATACAAAAGCTCTATCTTGGGCTGCTGCCATAGCGGTATTAATCAATATTCCTTTAAATTTTTATTTGATATTCACTAGGGAATTAGGAATCTCGGGGGCGGCAATTGCCTCTTCTTTGGCAGAGATGGGCTCCTTTATGATGCTTTCCTTCTATATGTGGATACGATTGGATAAAGAAAAATATGGGTTAAGGCCGGTCTATAATGGTAATTTACTTATAAAAGTCTTGAAGTTATCAATATGGAGTATGCTTCATGCGTTTATTAGTGTAGCCCCTTGGTTCTTGTTTTTCGTTTCAATTGAACATTTGGGAAAAATAGAGTTAGCGATTTCCAATATAACCCGGAGCGTATCGGCTATATTTTTTGTGATAGCGAATTCTTTTGCGCTTACAACAGGCTCATTAGTCAGTAATGCGATTGGTGCGGGAGAAGGGAAGACACTATTTTCAATCTGTAGTAAAATTCTGAAATTAGGTTATGCCATAGGATTTCCCTTGGTTGCGATTGCTTTATTGTGTAATCGATGGATTATTGGTTTTTATACGAGTAATGAACTATTGATACAGTTAGCTTTTGCCCCTTTTGTTGTAATGTTGTTGAATTACACTTTCGCTTTACCGGGTTATGTATATTTGAATGCTGTCGGAGGAACAGGAAAGACACAAATGACTTTCCTTTTTCAAGTTACGACAACAGCCATATATTTGGTTTACCTTTATTGGTTATGTCGCTACACGCAAGCCCCTCTCGCAATCTATTTAACAGCGGAATACGTCTTTGTAATTCTGTTGGCTACACAATCTATTTTTTATTTGAAAAAGAAATATTACTAAAAAACGAAGAAAGATGATGACTAAAATATATCCACGTACGGGAGATAAACAAACCGTATATCTAAATACCATTATACAAGATCCTCAAATAGTGGTTGGTGACTATACAATTTATAATGATTTTGTAAATGATCCTTTGCTATTCGAAAAGAATAATGTCCTTTATCATTATCCCATCCATAAGGAGAGGTTAGTAATAGGTAAATTCTGCTCTATTGCTTGTGGAACAAGGTTTTTGTTCAATTGCGCTAATCACACGTTAAACTCTTTATCTACCTATACATTTCCTTTGTTTTATGAGGAGTGGAATTTAGAAAAGTCGAATGTGGTGTCGGCATGGGATAATAAAGGAGATATTATAATTGGTGACGATGTTTGGATTGGCTATGAAGCCGTGATTATGTCTGGAGTCCATGTTGGAAACGGGGCTATTATCGCAGCACGTGCAGTTGTTACAAAAGATGTCCCCCCTTATACAATAGTAGGGGGAACTCCTGCGAGAGAAATTCGGAAGCGTTTTGATACGGATGTAATAAAACGATTGCTGATGTTGAAATGGTGGGATTGGCCTATAGACAAGATTCGCCAGTGTTTACCATACATTATGAATGGTGATTTAGATGAGTTATTATCTATTGAGGATGACATATTTTCTGGGCTATGATCAATCCCCTTGCCAAATCGTATCCTAAAATAATTCTGTCTTGATAGTAAATATCTGCCCATTTTTGGAAAAAACGAGAGAAAAACTTCATACTGATTATCCATGAAGGTTCCTCACAGAATTCAAAAATATCGCCTCGGGCGCATAGAGGTTTCTTTCCGTCTTGATCGTATTGTTCATCAACTGCGGCATTTAAACGTCTTTGTGTCCCGGATGAAATGACACCGTTTGTGTATAGGTTCCAATAGAGCGAGCGTTCTCTATCCAAGATTCGTAGGCGTATGTCTGCCATTACGTCTTTGGTACGGACAGGCATTTCCGGATATATTTCTTTTTGAGGTAGGAACTGTTCGACAATACTCTAGTCTGTTGCTTCCAACGCTTCCTTCTGTTTCAAATCTTTTAGGTATTTTTCCGTACCTTCGTACAACTGTTCTTTTACGCTATAATCCAAAAGAAGCTTGGAGGACGGTATCTCTGCCAATCCCAATTTCTTTAGAAGCCAACCTATTGTAGTCGCATTTATTATCAAAATGAAAGAGATACAGAAGGTTTATTTAAAAAACAGTCGTATGTCCTCTTCCGAAAACAATATAGCGGTATTGACTAGTGCCAAATGGGAATATGCTTGAGGAAAATTCCCCAGTTGCTCCTTGGTTTCAAAATCAATGTCTTCACTGAAAAGTCCCAAGTGATTTGAATTATGAAGCATTTCCTCAAACAGACTACGTGCTTCTTCTTTTTCTCCAATGACATAAAGAGCACGGATGAGCCAGAACGTACAAATAGTAAAGGCGGAAGAGGGAAGTCCGAAATCATCATGAGATTTATAACGGTACATCAACCCTTTATAAAGTAACGCATTCTTTATCGCTTGCACTGTTTTATGGTAGCGTATGTCTCTCGGATCGATAAATCCGTACGGTTCCATTAACAACAAGGACGCATCAAGGTCGGAATTACCGTAGGTTTGCGAGAAACTTTGCATCTCTTCTTTCCAACCGTTTTTCATGACATTTTCTTTGATTACGGTCGCTTCTTCCGACCAACGTCTCCGGTATGTCGGTTTGTTTAATAAATCTGCAATACGAGCTCCCCTGTCTAATGCGACCCAGCACATAACTTTGGAGGAAACAAAATGCTGTCCTTCTCCTCTAATCTCCCAAATGCCTTTGTCTGGTTTTTTCCAGTCAATCATCACATTCGTCAGGATACTTTTTACCATTTCCCACATATCTTCCACCTCGTCCAATGTACCGGGCATCAAACGATAGTATTGGTAGATCAGGTCCATTAAATAGCCGAACGAGTCATTTTGAAGCTGGTGGTAAGCATCATTACCGATCCGAACGGGTCGTGAGTTCTTATAACCGGAAAGATGTCCCAGAATAACTTCCGTCAATTTTCTTTCTCCGCGAATACCGTACATGATCTGGTAAGTATCGTGTTGAGAAACAAAAGTAGACTGGACAAATCTCATGAACCGCCTTGCGGCTTCCACATGGCCTATCTGGAACAAAGTTTCAATGGACATGGAGGCGTCGCGCAGCCAACAAAAACGATAATCCCAGTTACGGACTTCTCCGATCGTTTCCGGTAGGCTAGTTGTTATGGCCGCCAATACGGCTCCATTATAAAAAGACATCAATTTTAAAACTAGGAGACTTCGCTCAATGATATCGTTATAGACCGTAAACTTCTTGGTTCGGTCAGTCCAATTCAACCAATAAACCAGCGTCCGGCAGTATTCCAGTTTCTCACGCTCAATGTTGACGGGTATTACTTTCTCGTTATATGAAAGTAGCAAGAACTCGTCCTTAGCCAGTACGATTTCTTTCTGTTCCAAGATGTTGTGCAAAGGTAGTGAGGAATAAAGATATTGCCTATCTTTGCTGTTAGAAGTAGAGTAGGTCTCTATATATTCCGAGGTCGTGTTGAAAATTGTCTTTCCACGGGCATAGTCCGGAGCCGGCTCATAGTTGATTTTAAAACGGGGAGTACCTTTGATTCTGCGGATATATCGGTAGATCTCTGCCGGACGATAACAATTGCTCGCATCGCTCAGATGGTAACAAGGCATGAAATCTACAACGGCAAATTCATTTTCTTCTGATACGAAGTTGGTCGAAAGAATATTTGTATGAGGAACATACGATTGCGATATTTGATAATCCGGAGAAACCTCGAAGCCGAAATATCCCCCTTTCTCCCGATCGAGCAATGATGCAAAGATGGAAGGTGAGTCGAAGTTAGGGAAACATAACCAATCTATACTGCCTTTATCCGAAATCAAAGCCGCAGTGCAGCAATTTCCTATTACTCCGTAATTTAACTTGTCCATAAAAATTATTTTTTATTTGTCCACAATCCTTTAAAAAAATCAACGGTGGCTTTCAGTTGACCTTTTATGCTTTTGGAAGTCGTTCCGTAACTAACACCTTCACCCGACAATTCTTCCAAAAAAGGCAATACTTCTTCCTGCGAGGACAGATTGTATTTGGCTTTTTCAGATACAATTCCAACTTTAACTGTTATGGCGGATACTGGAAGAGCCCGAAACATATCCTCATCCGTCGTGTCATCTCCCATTGCTAGTATAAAATCATAGCGGGAAGCCAATAATAGGCGATCTACTTCCGAACCTTTTGTGCATTCTGGAGATTTTATTTCCACGACTTTGTTGCCCTGCATGATTTGTAATCCCTTTTTCAGGCAAACAGGCATTATAGCCTTTGTTAGCTGTTGCGCTCTCAGCTCTCCCAGCCAGGCGTCCGATTCTCTATAATGCCAGGCAAGAGCAGCTTCTTTTGTCTCAAGATGAGAGTACGGGGTTTTGCTTACAAACAAATTTAGAATAAACAATAGCTCCGAATCCCACTCTCGATTGCCTATGTTTTTATGCCATGCGCCTTTTTCCTTGTAAAATGCACCATGCTCGGCGGCAAAAGACAGAGGAAGATCTCCCAGCCATTTCTCCAATGTATAGTGGTCCCGCCCGCTATTAATGGTTACATGATTCCGAGGGTCGGAACAAAAACGCTGTAACAGGTCTCGTAATGCAGGTGTTGGAACTGCATCTTCCGGATGATTTTTGAATGCAGTTAATGTTCCGTCGTAATCCAGCAAAATCAAGCGCTTTTTCGCTTGGTCATATAATGTTTTGATTTCGTTCTGGTCTTGTGCGGAGATCTTTTTCTTTTGTAATCGTTTGTTTTTCTCTGCGGTCTGCCGCCATTCTCTCATGAAATCCGCAGCCCATTTGTTTACGGTTTGAACCGAAAGGATGGCTTGCATCCGCTGAAGCCTTTCTTTTTGTTCCTCCAATGGCATTTTCAATGCACGGCAAATGGCTTGTTCGATCTGGTCCGTGTCGTTTGGATTAATCAATAAAGCATCAGACAATTCAACCGAAGCACCGGCCATTTCACTTAAAATGAGTACCCCCGGATTATCTTGTTTGGTAGCGACATACTCTTTTGCCACAAGATTCATACCATCGCGCAAAGGGGTTACCAAGGCTATATCGGCAACATAATACATCGCTACTAATTCCTCAAAAGAGAAACCGTGATAAAAATAACATACCGGAGTCCAATTCATGGTAGAGTAAGTTCCATTGATAGAACCGATCTCCTCGTCTATTTTGGTTTTCAATTCGGCATAACTGCCTACATGGTCGCGAGAGGGGACGATAACCATCGCCAATGTCACTTTCCCGTGATATTCCGGATGATTTTTCAAAAAAGAGGCGAATCCGTAAAGACGGTGCAATATTCCTTTGCTGTAATCCAGTCGGTCTACCGATATGATTAACTTATGATCTCCAAATAGAAGTCGTGTTTTCTCTACTGCGTGGTGGACTTTGTCATCAGCTATCACATTGTGATAAAGATCATAGTTTATCCCCATCGGTAATGCATCCACACGGGTTACACGATCATTCATTTGAACTTCATCCAGATTGAAATTCTTATGAAGGACGCGTTCCGTCGCACTGATGAAATGACGCATATAATCGTGAATGTGAAAAGCGACAAAGTCGGCTCCCAAAAGTCCGTTCAGGATCTCGACCCTTTCGGGCAGAATCCGGAAAAGTTCATGTGAAGGAAACGGAATATGGTGGAAATACCCGATATGAAGGTTGGGAAACTTCTCACGGAGCATGCCCGGCAACAGCATTAACTGATAGTCCTGTACCCAAACCCAATCATTAGGTTCAACTATCCGCGATATCTCTTCACAAAAAACAGCATTGACTTCCCTATATGATTCCCAAAAGTTCTTTTTATATAACGTATAAGCAAAAAAGTAATGACAGAGGGGCCATAGGGTACTGTTGCTATATCCTTCGTAGTAATTTTCATACTGCCTGTCGGATAAGAATACCGGATGATAATTATTTTTTTCCAATTGACTGCAAATGTCATCTTTTTCCGTCTTTTGTTCTACGCAGACGCCAGGCCAACCGATCCAATGTTTTTCACAATCAACGTCCAATGACTTCAAACCTGTAGCCAGCCCTCCTTCGCTCCGTGAAAAAACAAATTTTCCATCGGAGGAACGTGTAACTTTTACAGGCAACCTATTCGAAATGATAAATAATCTCATATTTGAAATATTATATACAACACAAAGCAAAATCCATACCAATTTGTATTTGTCATTGATAAACAGATGTTTGTAAATAGGGAAGCCTAAGTAATATTACCAAAATGAAAAAGTGTTTTTCATTTTAGTTGGTTTTTTTTACTTTCAATTTAGAATTGATATTTTTAATCAATTGATATATAGTGATTTATGTTTATTATTCTTAAATTGGTCTGATTTTGGCATTATCTTTATCAGTTTAGATTTCCGAAGAAAGTATCATTAATATTCATCTTCGGTTGTCTGCTATAAGAAACAATGTAGAACAACAAAGAAACAAAATGGTATTTTTTATTTATCAATTAGGCTCGCTTGCCTCTGTATGGGCAATCAGCAATTTAATAAAAAAAGATGTTCCTCAAAGGATCAAAAACAAGATTATCGTTCTGTTACTAGTAACAAGCTGGATTGGTGTTTTTGGATATTTTTTCATTTTGAAAAACAGGATTGAAAAATGGTGGCCTTGCAAGAAGTATTTGGTTGCCCATAGAAGGATATAAGTTTCATATTATATATTATTGCAATTAAAGTTGTTTTATGTGTACCAAAATCTTTTTCTCCATTCATTATGTAAAGATTTGAATTGTTTTTTTCTTTTTGAGCCGTGGATATAATTTATTCACGGCTTATTTAAAGGATTTGATTTCAAAAATTAGGATACAAATGGAAAAGAATATGCGGATGAAATTTTTGAAGCAACGGATAACGGTAATATTACTGTTTGTGGCTAGCGTATGTATATGTGGTAACATCAATGAATTCTATTTCTTCGAAAATGATTATTATTTTAAATATCTGCTGAATACTTTTACAGGAATCATCCTTTTGACAGGAATTGCCTATTTATGCTATCCTCAAAAGAAGACAAATCAGGAAAATGAATTGGTGCTGAATGAATACAAACTGGTGTATGAAACGGAGTCTACCGCATCGCAATATTTTATTTCTGATACAGAAGCTTGGAACACATTAAGAAAACAATTGAAAACAACAGCTCGGGGACATGCTATTTTATATATCAGCGAAAGTTGCGAATTGCCTATAATCAATAACACGATTTTAGCTAAAAAGAGAAATTTCGATTGTTGGAAGCCTGTCTGTGCAGGGCAGATATCTAAAGATTTTGGTGAGATTTAAAGTGATCATAAAAAATATATGGCAGCCATAATACGATGTCCATGGAAAGGAAATGTCAATTATCTGAAAATATGGGGAATAATATTGAATTGGACCTAATCAGCGTTGAAAAGCACCTCATTCAGAAAGTTCTCCAACATACCAACGGATACAAACCCGAAGCAGCTCGTCTTCTTGGGATAGGCTTAACCACACTTTATAAGAAGATGGAAGCCTATGGACTATATTGTGGAACACTTTGTTCTTGCATACCCGGTAGGTTACCTAAAACAGGCAGCTTGCCTTTTTATATACCTTTTCAAAATGAAAAGGATATTTTCATTTTGAAAAGGATTGAGCATATTACATAATAATATTATTTTTTTGATTATATAACTGATAAACAATATATTGTGCATAAACTCGATTTTTTGGCACAACTTTGGCATATAGTAGGGCGGAAAACAAATAAATAGTATTAACAATTAAAAGAGACAAGTATGGAAGATACGTTATCATTTTTGTTCTTGTGTGCTACCGGTGTAGTATGCTATTGGTTTTTCTTCAAGTGTGTGGACTGGTTTGAGAAAATTTAATGTAAGAAAGGAGAATTAAATTATGTTTTTAGCACTGTTTATACTTTGCTTATTGATCTTCGGGTATTTGATGTATGTCCTAATTAAGCCCGAAAAGTTTTAATGGTAATTATTTTTTTAAGTGAAAAGATGAATACAGAAATTTTAGGTGTAGCATTGCAGATATTGCTGCTGCTGGTTATCAGTTACCCGCTGGGAAAGCATATCGCCAAGGTGTATAAGGATGGAAACGACTGCATGCGTTTCATGGCTCCAATTGAAAGATTTATTTACAAACTGGCGGGTATCAACCCCAATGAAGAGATGGATTGGAAGGCATTCTTGAAATCTCTGCTTATTATAAACGTATTTTGGTTCTTCTGGGGTATGATCCTGTTGGTATCGCAAGGATATCTTCCTTTGAATCCTGATGGGAACAGCGGACAAAGTCCAGATTTGGCGTTCAACACGTGTATTAGTTTCATGGTTAACTGTAACTTGCAGCACTATAGCGGAGAAAGCGGTTTGACTTATTTTACACAGTTGTTCGTCATCATGTTGTTCCAGTTCATCACTGCTGCAACAGGTATGGCTGCTATGGCTGGAATTATGAAATCGATGGCTACCAAAACAACTAAAACAATCGGCAACTTCTGGCACTATTTAGTGATCAGCTGTACACGTATCCTTTTCCCGATGTCTCTGATCGTGGGTTTCATCCTGATCATACAAGGTACGCCGATGGGCTTCGACTCCAAAATGACAATCCCGACATTGGAAGGAGCAGAACAAACTGTTTCACAAGGCCCTACAGCTGCAATCGTTCCGATTAAACAGTTAGGTACGAATGGTGGTGGTTACTTCGGAGTAAACTCTTCTCACCCATTGGAAAACCCGACTTACCTGACCAATATTGTAGAATGCTGGTCTATTCTGATCATTCCGATGGCATTGGTATTTGCTTTGGGATTTTATCTGAAACGTAAAAAGTTAGGTTATGTGATCTATGGTGTAATGCTGTTTGCTTATCTTTTGGGGGTATTCTGTAACGTTCACTATGAGATGGCAGGTAACCCGAAAATCGACGAGATGGGTATTGACCAGTCTTGCGGTGCTATGGAAGGTAAGGAAACCCGTCTGGGTCCGGGCGCAACCGCTTTGTGGTCTGTGACTACGACCGTCACCTCTAATGGTTCCGTTAACGGTATGCACGACAGCACAATGCCTCTTTCCGGTATGGTGGAGATGTTGAACATGCAGATCAATACATGGTTTGGTGGTGTCGGCGTAGGTTTCATGAACTACTATGCATTCTTGATCATAGCTGTATTCATCAGCGGTTTGATGGTCGGACGTACGCCGGAATTCTTAGGTAAAAAGGTAGAAGCCCGAGAAATGAAGATTGCGACGATCGTTTCGTTGGCTCACCCGTTCGTGATTTTGATCTTTACGGCTATCTCTTCCTACGTATGGGTATATGCCCCTGAATTCGTAGAGAGCGAGGGTGGCTGGTTGAACAACCCCGGTTTCCATGGTTTCAGTGAAATGTTATATGAATATACTTCTTCTTCTGCTAACAACGGTTCCGGTTTTGAAGGATTAGGCGACAATACCTATTTCTGGAACTACACTTGCGGTTTGGCACTGATCATTTCACGTTATTTGCCAATTGTCGGACAGGTAGCTATTGCAGGTCTTTTGGCAAACAAGAAGTACACTCCGGAAAGCGCGGGTACATTAAAGACTGATACGGTTACATTCGGTGTGATGACATTCTGCGTAATCGTCATCGTTGCTGCCTTGTCATTCTTCCCGGCACAAACATTAGGCCCGATCGCCGAATATTTTAGTATTTACTAATTGACAGATTAAGAAGATGAGAAATAACAAAACTGCTTCTTTATTTCCAAAGGAGCTCGTTATAGAAAGTTTGAAGCAATCATTCGTTAAGTTGAATCCGCGGATGATGTTCCGTAACCCGATCATGTTTATCGTGGAGGTGGTGACGTTCGTCATGTTGTTTGTTACGATTTGGGCTGCTGCCACCGGTGATACAACGCAAGGATCTTTCGGTTACAATATCTTAGTGTTTATTGTATTGTTCGCCACGTTGCTTTTCGCCAACTTCGCAGAGGCGATTGCAGAGGCACGAGGCAAGGCTCAGGCCGACAGTTTGCGTAAGACCCGGGAAGAAACTCCTGCCAAATTGTGTGTCGGTAACAAGATCGAAACGGTCAGTTCTTCTCAGTTGAAGAAAGGCGACATCTTTATTTGTGAAGCCGGCGACACGATTCCTTCCGATGGTGAAATTATCGAAGGTCTGGCTTCTATCGATGAAAGCGCCATCACAGGTGAATCTGCTCCGGTGATCCGTGAAGCGGGTGGAGATAAGAGTTCTGTAACAGGCGGTACGAAAGTATTGTCCGACCAGATCAAGGTGAAAGTGACGACCGAACCGGGTGAAAGTTTCTTGGATAAGATGATCGCCTTGGTGGAAGGCGCTTCTCGCCAGAAAACTCCGAACGAAATCGCCTTGACAATCTTGCTGGCAGGTTTTACATTGGTATTCGTTGTTGTTTGCGGTACCTTGAAACCGTTTGCTGATTATTCCAACACGACGATTACGATCGCAGCCTTTATCTCTTTGTTCGTTTGTTTGATCCCGACTACGATCGGTGGTTTGTTATCTGCCATCGGCATTGCCGGTATGGATCGTGCGTTGTCTGCTAATGTAATCACCAAATCCGGTAAGGCGGTTGAAACAGCCGGTGACATTGATACTTTGCTGCTCGACAAGACCGGTACGATCACGATCGGTAACCGTAAAGCAACCCAATTCTATCCGGTATCCGGCATTGACGAACACTCTTTTGTACAAGCTTGTCTACTGTCCTCTCTTTCTGACGATACACCCGAAGGTAAGTCAATCGTGGAACTGGGACGTGAAAAAGGTGTACGTGTACATGATCTGAATACATCCGGATCAAAGATGATCAAGTTTACGGCAGAAACTAAATGTTCAGGGGTGGATTTGGCAAACGGTACTCGCATCCGTAAAGGAGCTTTTGATGCTATTCGTAAGATGAGTGAGGCTGCCGGCAACAAATATCCGAAAGAAGTGGCCGATTTGGTTCAGAAGATCACGAGTAACGGCGGTACTCCGCTGGTTGTTTCACAGGATGATTTCATCATTGGTGTGATCGAGTTACAGGATATCATCAAACCGGGTATCCAAGAACGTTTTGAACGTTTGCGTAAGATGGGTGTGAAGACGGTAATGGTAACCGGTGATAACCCGTTGACCGCAAAATATATCGCTGAAAAAGCCGGTGTAGACGATTATATCGCCGAAGCCAAACCGGAAGACAAGATGAACTATATCCGTAAGGAACAGGAAAACGGTAAGCTGGTCGCCATGATGGGGGACGGTACGAACGATGCCCCGGCCTTGGCTCAGGCAAACGTTGGTGTCGCAATGAACAGTGGTACGCAGGCTGCCAAGGAAGCTGGTAATATGGTTGATTTGGACAACGACCCAACGAAACTGATCGAGATTGTCGAAATCGGTAAACAGTTGCTGATGACTCGCGGTACGCTGACTACTTTCAGTATCGCTAACGACGTGGCCAAGTATTTCGCTATCGTACCAGCTCTGTTCATGGTTACGATCCCGGCATTGGCCCCGATGAACATCATGCACCTGCACAGTCCGGAATCAGCGATCCTGAGTGCGATCATCTTTAATGCGATCATCATCCCGATTCTGATCCCTCTGGCATTACGTGGTGTGGCTTATAAACCGATCGGTGCTTCCGCATTGCTTCGTCGCAACTTGCTGATCTACGGTTTGGGCGGTGTAATTGCCCCGTTCATTGGTATCAAGTTGATAGATATGATTGTAAGTTTATTCATGTAAAAGTAAAATCAATATTAAAAACCTTCCTCCCTCTGTATGAAGATAGGAGGAAGGTTAAGAAAATAAAACAATAATTCATTATGATATCAAATCTTTTTAAATCATTAAGACTGACAATTGCATTTTGTTTGTTCTTCAGTGTTTTCTACATCTTCGTTTTGTGGTTGTTTGCCCAAGTGGCAGGACCGAATAAGGGTAATGCCGAACTGGTTACATTGAATGGAAAAGTAGTGGGGGCTGCCAATGTTGGTCAGAATTTCACGCAAGATATTTATTTCTGGGGACGTCCTTCCCATGCTGGTGACGGTTACGATGCATCCAGTTCGGCAGGTAGTAACAAGGGACCTTCCAATGAAGAACATTTAGCTTTGTTGGAAGAACGTATTGATACATTCTTGGATCATCATCCTTACCTAACCCGTGAAAAAGTTCCGGCTGAAATCATCACGGCCAGCAGTTCCGGTTTGGATCCCCATATCTCACCGAAAGCCGCTTATGCACAGGCCAAACGTGTAGCGGACGCTCGTGGATGGTCGGAAGAAAAGGTAATGGGTATCGTCAATTCTCATGTTGAGAAACCGTTATTGGGTATGTTCGGAACGGAGAAAGTAAATGTATTGAAATTAAATGTTGCGCTTGATCAAGCATCAAATAACAAATAACAAATTTTTAATAAGTCAATTAGATTTAGGTTATGAAATCATTCGTAAAAAAAGTAGCAGCCTTGGCAGTTGTATTCTCAATGGCATCTTCTACGTTGGCTAATGCACAGGAAGAGGATGGTAAAGTAAGTTTTTCTGTACAGGGAGATTTGGTAAGTTCCTATATTTGGCGTGGTTTCTACCAAACTGGTGCTAGCTTCCAGCCGACACTATCACTGGGGGTAGGTAATTTCTCTTTGACAGCCTGGGGATCTACCGATTTTCAGGGAGCAAACTCTACATCTATGCCTGCGGCTAAAGAGATAGATTTAACGGCAGCGTATACATTCGGATCAGCTGGTCCTACATTGTCTGTCGCTAGCTTATGGTGGGCAGGGCAAGGCTCTTGCCGTTATTTTAACTTCAAAAGCCATGAAACAGATCACCATTTTGAAGCAGGTTTGGCTTACACTTTGCCTATTGAGAAGTTACCTTTGTCTATCACTTGGAATTTCATGTTTGCCGGTCAAGACAAAGATGAAAATGGAAACCAAAACTATTCTTCTTATGTGGAGTTGAATTTTCCATTCACAGTGAAGGGCGTCGATCTGAATGCAACTTGTGGTGTTCTTCCGTATGATGCGGGAATAACTACGTATGGAGGTGATGTAAATAGTGGATTTGCAGTAACGAATGTTGCATTGAAAGCAACGAAAGATATCAAAATCACGGATTCTTTCTCATTACCTATTTTTACACAGGCAATTTGGAACCCTCGTATGGAGGATGCCCATCTTGTCTTGGGAATTTCTTTAAGACCTTGATATAATAATACGCATGGACCGAGAACAAAGTGTACAACATTTTTTAGATTTGTTGAAAAAGTCTCGTCGTGGCAATTTTAAAATCTACATCGGCATGATTGCCGGTGTAGGTAAATCGTATCGGATGCTATCAGATGCCCACCAATTACTGGAAAGCGGTATCGATGTCAAGATCGGTTATATAGAAACACATGGGAGAGTCGAGACGGAGGCATTGGTGGAAGGATTGCCTATCATCCCCCGCCGCAAGATATTTTATAAAGGAAAAGAGATCGAAGAGATGGACTTGCAGTCGATTCTCAGTATCCATCCTGAAGTTGTCATCGTTGACGAATTGGCTCATACCAATGTCGAAGGCAGTAAGAACGAAAAGCGTTGGCAGGATGTCATGGATATACTGGATGCCGGTATCAGTGTGATCACGGCGGTCAATATTCAGCATATAGAAGGACTTAACGAGATGGTGCAGGACGTGGTTGGCATTGAGGTCAAGGAACGTATTCCTGATATCGTACTGGAGCAGGCTGATGAAGTGGTCAACATAGACCTTACCGCTGACGAATTGCTGGCTCGGTTAAAAGCCGGAAAAATATACAAACCCGATAAGATACAAACAGCATTAAATAATTTCTTTAAGGCTGAACATATTCTTCAGCTTAGGGAGTTGGCATTGAAAGAGGTAGCTTTGCGGGTAGAAAAAAAAGTGGAGAATACCATTCCAGAGAATCTCGGCGTACGCCACGAAAGGTTTATGGCCTGCATCAGCAGTAATGAGAAAACTCCCCGTAAGATCATACGGAAAGTCGCACGGTTGGCAACCCGATATAATTCCAAGTTTTTTGTACTGTATGTACAAACCCCAAGAGAAAGTTCCGACAGGATTCCGTTGGCAAGTCAAAGGCATTTGCTTAACCATTTCAAGTTGGCAACGGAACTTGGAGGAGAAATCATTCAAGTGCAATCCCCACATATAACGGATGCGATCGTACAGGTTTGTAAAGAAAAGCAAATCAGTACGCTATGTATCGGACGACCAGCTTTAAAATATCCTTCCGCTATCCTTGCGATGGTTCACTATCGGAACATGTTAGAAGAGTTGGCTCAATTAGGCATTGATTTAATAATATTAGCATAAAAATCCTTCCATGAATATGAATATAAAAACAAAGTTGACTTATGGGATAGGACTTTTATTTGTCCTGATCACTTTATTAGGTGGATTGGCTATAAAAAACATTCATAATGTATCGGATGACACGCAGAATATCCTAGCGGATAATTATAATTCACTCCTTTATTCCCGTCAGATGCTCGAGTCACTGGATGCCATTCGGGAAAATCCGAATGCCCGAAAAGAGTTTGAGGCCGGGTTGGAAGCTCAGAAAAAAAATCTGACAGAGAAGGATGAAGACATACTGACCAACCGATTAAGTTCGAACTGTGAAAAGGCGTTGGATGACATGGATGATGAATCGATTCGGCAGATACGCCAGACGATTTATACCATTATGGCAGTCAATATGTCAGCCATTTATGAAAAGAATGAAGTGGCTGTCCATACGGCGGAAAGGTCTCTCTTTTGGATCTGGACGGTAGGGATTGCTTGTATCGTGATCGCCTTCCTCTTTCTGGCTCGCCTGCCACGCTCGGTCAGCGTACAGATCCGGAAATTGACGGATGGCATCAAGGAAATCACCAATGCCAATTACAGCAAACGGCTCAATTTGGGTAATGAACCGGAGTTTAAGGAAATAGCCACGTTGTTCAACGAGATGGCCGAGCGCTTGGCCGAATACAGGAACAGTTCGCTGGAAGATATCCTGCAAGGGAAAAAATATATAGAAACAATTATCAACAGCATTGCAGAACCTATCATAGGCTTGAGTAAGGAACGGAAGATTTTGTTTGTCAATGACGAGGCTTTGACTGTTTTGAATTTGACACGGGAAAACATTATCGACAAACCGGCTCCCGAAGTGGCGTTAAAAAATGATCTGCTGCGCCGTTTGATCCGCCAGTTGGTACATCCCGATGACAATAAGGATCCGTTGAAAATCTATGCGGACAACAAGGAAAGCTATTTTCAAGTAAAATACATCCCGATCAACGTTAACAGGCAGACTGGACTGGAGGGTAAGTATGTCGGGGATGTGATCCTGTTGAAGAACGTGACCGAATTTAAAGAAAAAGATATTGCAAAGACAACTTTTATTTCAACGATCTCTCATGAACTGAAGACACCGATATCGGCTATCATGATGAGCTTGGAACTGCTGGAAGACAATCGGATCGGAAAACTGAATACAGAACAGGAGAGCCTTTCCAAGAACATAAAGGAAAATAGCGACCGTTTGTTGGAGATCACTGGCGAATTGTTGAAGATGTCACAGGTAGAAAGCGGTAAGCTCTACCTGAATCCGAAGATTACCAAACCGATCGAACTGATCGACTATGCCATCAAGGCGAACCGGGTACAGGCCGAGCGTTTTAACTGTCAGATCGAAGTGGAGTATCCTGAAAAGATCACCAAATTGTTTGTCGACAGCGAGAAAATTGCTTGGGTTGTGACCAACCTGTTATCGAACGCCATCCGTTATTCGTCGGAGAACGGACGGATTATCATCGGTGCACGACAGATCGACAAAGCCGTCGAGATCTATGTCAAGGACTTCGGAAAGGGCATTGACTTGCGTTACCACGAAAGTATTTTCGACCACTATTTCCGTGTGCCGGGAACAAAAGTACAAGGTAGCGGTTTGGGACTTGCCATCAGCAAGGACTTTGTGGAAGCTCATGGTGGTACGATCCGTATCGAAAGCGAAGTCGGTAAAGGTAGCACGTTCGTGATCAGATTCAATGTATAAAAAGTAAAATCAAAAATCAGATAGTCTAATGAAAGTATTAAAATTTGGTGGTACTTCAGTCGGTTCTGCCCAGCGGATCAAGAATGTCGCATCAATCATTTGCGATCAGGAACAGAAAATAGTAGTACTCTCTGCCATGGCAGGGACAACAAACTCTTTAGTGGAGATATCTGAGTGTTTCCATAAGAAAGATCCGGGAAAAGCCAATGCGATCCTTTCTGCTTTGGAACAAGCTTATGTCAATCATATAGAAGAATTATACCAAAGCGATACCTACAAAGAAAGGGCCATGCAATACATGCTTGAACGGTCTCAACATGTCTGGTCTTTCTCTAATATGCCTTTCAGCATGTTCGATGAAAAGGAAATCTTGGCGCAGGGTGAGCTAATATCAACCTTTCTGATGACCTGCTATCTGGAAGAACAAGGAGTGAAGGTAGTTTTATTGCCTGCGTTGAACTTCATGCGAATTACAATGGACAATGAACCGGACATGGAATATATCGCTAAACACCTAAATACACTTTTGGAGCAAAACAAAGAGGCAGAAATATATATTACGCAAGGTTTCATCTGCCGGAATGCTTACGGCAGCATTGACAACTTGGAAAGAGGAGGAAGCGATTACACCGCCTCTCTAATTGGAGCGGCTATCCAAGCAGAAGAGATACAGATATGGACGGATATTGACGGGATGCACAACAACGATCCACGGTTTGTCAATGACACCGCTCCTGTTAGGCAGTTGAACTTCGACGAAGCCGCTAAGTTGGCACATTTCGGTGCCAAGATACTACATCCGACTTGCATCCTGCCTGCCAAGGAAAAGAACATACCGGTACGCCTCTTGAACGCATTGCAGCCAAATGCGTCGGGTACATTGATCTCGAATACGGCGGAAAAGGGTGCGATCAAAGCTGTTGCCGCCAAAGACAACATCACGTATGTCAAGATCAAGTCGCTCCATACGATACCGACACCTCATTTTCTGAGCATCGTGTTTGATACGTTCTATAATTACAATACGCCGGTGGACATGGTGACCACTTCCGATATCGGGGTTTCCGTAACGATTGATGATGACAAGCATATAGACGAGATTGTGGGTGTATTACGGAAATACGCAACGATTACAGTCGAAAAGAATATGGTGATTGTTTGTGTTGTTGGTGACCTAGAATGGCAAAATGTCGGTTTTGAGGCACGCATCATCAATGCATTGAAAGATATTCCCGTACGGATGATTTCATACGGCGGAAGTAGTAGTAATGTATCGTTGGTGATGAAAGCGGAAGATAAAGTGCATGCTTTGAAGGCGCTTAGTGAACACTTGTTTTCCGTATCAGACAAACCTGTGTTATCATCCGTTTCTTAAAAGAAAATTAAGATTAATAGTTGAGCATATTTGTTTTTTGATTTGTTTTAGAAATGAAGCAGAAGCAGTCTTTTTTTGTAGAGACTGCTTCTATTTTTCGGTAATAAACAATGAAAATTCTTCTGTGTATTGACAGGTGGAAAATTTGGTATAAACTGTCCCCCCATTGTCCTATCTAAAGAGTTCCCCAAAATCCAATTTAAATTGCCCCACCAAAAAAACATTAAAAGAGTTACAGAATCAGTTCATAATTCTACATTAATCTATTAAATAGACAAAACAGATAGTATTCCCAATAAATCAATCAGCATGAACAAGTTTTGTCAAGGAGGTGTGCGACTTGTTTGTCATGGGAAGCTCCGGTACAGGAAAGAGCTACATTGCCACAGCCTTGGGATACAGAGTCTGCCAGAAAGGATTGAAAGTGCTGTATGCCAATACTTCCAGACTTTTAGGGCAGTTGAAGGCCACCAAGGTAAAAGGTAGCATCCTGTAGGAGCTGAAAAAGATAGAAAGGACGGATATGCTTATACAGGATGATTTCGGCTTGCAGCCGTTGGACAACGGAAGCAGAATGCATCTGATGGACATCATCGAAGACCGATATGGTAAGAAATCAACACTGATTGCATCACAATTGCCGGTCAAAGACAAGTATGATGTCATCGGCAAGGAGACAATAGCCGGCGCAGTCATGTACAGAATAACTCACCAAGCCGCAAGAATTGAGCTGCACGGAGAGTCCTTACGCAAAATTTGCGGGAAGAAATGAATGACTATATTGGCAGTAAATAAAAATTACAAACCCAGCACAAATCGAAAGCTAATGAACTGATTATATGATGTTTTTTTTGTATTTTAGGAAAAATAAATCGGGGGTCAATTTAAGTTGGATATTGGGGATCTGTTTCATTCGAGTTTCCAAGTTGTCGTTATACTCCTTGAACACATTATATAATGTTTTGAAAGTTTCGTCCTTTCCCTGATAGCGGTTTACTATGGCACGTGCGGAGACAATCTTTTCCTCCAATTCCAAGTCTTGGTAAATCTGATAGAATTTCACACGCAGAGGTACTTTCCCGTTTTTAACGTTTTACTACGCTTAATGAAGAACAACACGCTGAATATTTCTCTTTCCATACAGCTCAATTTTTAATGATACAAAGTTAGGAAATCGAACCGAGAACCCGGTTATGTAAAATAGATCAATGTGCTGTAAAAAAACGAAGTAGCACTTGTGCTGTGTAACATTTTAGGCTTTCTAAAACTATCCCCCGAATAAGGATGTATAGTTTGCTTTAGTCCCACTTATTTTGCTTATTCTTGGAAATGAAAAATCCCTGAATTTCTTTGAAATTCAGGGATTTACATCGTTTTTCTTTTCTTAAAAGTGGTGCCACCAGCAAGAGAACTATTATCTTCTCTCTGTTGATTATCACCGTTTTATAGTTTCTTTCAATTGGAAATCCACATGATTTAGCACACGATTATGTTTTATCGTTTTGCT
This sequence comes from Parabacteroides sp. 20_3, assembly GCF_964238835.1. NCBI lineage: Bacteria > Pseudomonadati > Bacteroidota > Bacteroidia > Bacteroidales > Tannerellaceae > Parabacteroides > Parabacteroides sp. 20_3. The sequence goes on from NZ_CAXSNO010000007.1 coordinate 315,800, forward strand.
CGCTATAAGAACGATCGCTTGTGCAAATGTGAGAAAAATATTCTATTTAACCAAAATACAACACGTTTTTTATAAGCTATTCTGTAATCAATTTCTTGTTAAGTCAATCCAGAAATGATACATTGTAAAATATCCTTCATGGTTTTCATATGTATGGGTGGAGGTATATTCATTTATTTTATTGGTTAAAATCAATGGTGAATCATTAGGATATTCATTCAATATTTTATCGTTGATGATTTTAAGCCATTCTTCAATCGATTTATTCTCAATATATGCAAACATTCCATTATTGTTCAGATGTTCATCACCGTGGAATCCTAATTTATAACGTTGTATTCCTCCAGACGCGTTGTTAGTTGTACTATTTCCTGTTACGTATTCTTCTTTGTTTTTATAGCGAGGCATTGGAAGTCGCTTTGCTTCGGCGTAGAATATGCGTGTATATTTGTCGTCATTCAAATAGAAGTATATATCCTCTTTTCCTTTGCCATCTTCTCGTTCATGCTCTTTTTGTACACCAATTTTTACTTTACGCACAGTGTTTGTTAAGCCAATAACATTAAAAGCATCAACTAATGATTGGGTGTTTATGCCTTCTCGTGTTTTTCGATTAAGTACACTACTCCTCTGTTTTAGCCCTAGTCTAATTATATAAAGAATATCATCTATATATTTATGAGAATGGTCTATATAGTCAAATTGCATAATTTAATATCCGTTTTTAAACATGTCACTTTTAGCATTTTCCGCATCTCGATACGCTATGGTTTGCATCCAATATTTAGTCTTATTTGGCTTAATCAAACTTATCTGATTATTTTTTCCATAGTATACTATAATTCTATTTATTGTCAGTGCATTATTGAAAATTTCATCGTAGAAAATTTTATCAAATTCTATTTTGTTTGAATTTGTAAGTATACTCTCTATTTCTTTCTTGTTATTGGTATGTTCAAATGTTGTCCATACATAATCGTCATTAATTATCTGTCGTATAGCCCGAAATTTGTACTCTCCATCTTCATATGTTAAGTTAAGTATTTCACAAAAAGCATCACAATAATTAGATAATAAATTGGGATTGATTTTATTGAAAATAACTGATGATGAATTGTTTAGATTGTCAGACAACAATAATGTATCTTCTATAACAGATTTCTCAATTCCATCCATTTGCTTAAATGGGATAGGATATCCTTCATTATCTATGTTTATAGGAAGACTTAATATATCGTTACCATCAATAGTATAGCTATTACTTTGTTGTATAAAAATTTTAGGGGAACTTGCTTTTATTAATAACATATATAAATTTCTATTCGCAACAAAAGCGGATACAAATTTTTGCATTAACAAATTATTATCACCCTTTAAGCCTAAGACTCCTGGACGAAAGTGTACATTGTACTGAGTATTGTAAGAAATTGGTATCTGATGATTAATGTTTAGCCTAATTAGTATATTAGGAGCATTTAAAACTTCATCAGGTATAGGTCTTCTAAAAATATGCTCTTTTTCTACAAAAATCATATTTCTAGTAATCTTATCTGAAATGAAAAGATCGGAATCAAGGATTTTTTTTTCATACATATCGATCTGTTTATCAGACGAATTATCTTCTCTTGAGCCATTAGATTTTTTCCATTTGTTAGATTTTATGAAATCTTCAATATGCATGAATCCGTTTTGATATTTCTCAAAATAAATTCTTAAATATCCTCCTCCTAATAAATTAATTTTCCATATATAATCTTTGGTATATACAAAATCAATAGGTACATAAAATCTGTCGTATTTATCAATCTGAAAACGTATCGCTCCCTTCTCATTTGCTGATGAATTGCGAACGATAATATGCTCTATTGGTTTTGATGAGTTAAAATATTTATTTGATATTTTAACTGCTATAGTCGCCACCTTCTTTTTGCCCCATAAATGATTGATTAATGGAGTAAAATCATATATTCGTTCTATATTCCAAAAGTAAACAAGACTTTTCCTATATTCAGCAGATGAAGGCATGTATAAAAATGATGACGAAGGCATAACCATAAATAAAGTGCTATCATCATTCTTTAAAAGCTCAGTTAGGCATCTATACAAAAATATTAATGCTGGATTATTATAAGGGAAAGCTTGCAGTTTTCCTCTATAATCTTTGTATTTTTCTTTTGAAAAATCATCATCTTTTTCTATTCTTATATTATTTTCCTGTTCTTCCTTTGAAATGTTGAATGGCGGATTTCCCGCTATAACATCGAATTTGAAAGATACGGATTTATACCATTTAAAAAAACCTAGATTTGTAAGATTTCCATGTTCCTCTAAATTGTCGAAAGTTAATTTGTCCCAAATTTCTTTTGGTCGTATATGACTACAAAGTTCTATTTGCAACGAAGTTGCTGTAATAGATAATGCATCTTCATTTATGTCTACTCCATAGATGCAGTTAAGTAGGATTTTTTTTATATCATTAATAGCTTCCTCTCCCTCAATAAGTTGTTTGTGCTTTTTTAACATCCATAAAGTTATCAGTCTTTTGTATGCTAAAACAAGAAATATCCCTGAGCCACATGATGGATCTAAAATCTTAAAATTTTCAAAATTGATCGATTTATTGAAAGGTAATAATTCATCTATAAGAAGTCTTGCAAGATGTGGTGGTGTGTAATAAGCCCCAGTGCTTTTTTGCTTTCCTGTGACAGAAGTTACAAAGCGTTCATATAAACGGCTAATAAATTCAATAGGAAGAAGGTTGAAATCGTAATAGCGCCATATGGACATTTGCCCATCAATATCTTTATTCCCATCAAGTGCATCGGCGACAATGCTAAAGTCTGCCGCTTGTAACTCTCTTTCTTCCTGTTCGCTAATTTTAAATATCCCTCCGTTAAACTTAGAATTGAGGAATGATAGCAGTCCTATTATATTATTACCTCTTAGAACATCACAAAATGTATAATTATTAAATATAGTATTGTTGTTTCTATCTTTGGTGATAAATTTATCAAAAAAGCAGTCTTCAAATACACTATTTCCGTTATTATCTGTTTGTTCTTCAAGATACTTGATTAGTATAAATTTGACTAAAAGTTTCTTTAATAGTTCTGGTTTACAATTTATTTTTTTACTCTTTTTTAGTATTCTCTTTTCAATGTGGTCTAATAGTTTTTGATACGGTGATACACTAATATAATTAGCAGGTGATTCTTCTAAAATCTGTCCTTCAAATATTCTATTCTTTAAAGTTGAATCGATTCTTTTTATCGCTTGTGATATGCCATCTAAAAAAGAAGGCTCAGATACACTCTTTATTGGATTTCTTGTGTCTATTATTTTGAATCCATCATCATAAACAATGAGAGCAAGTGCTATTTCTCCTAGAGTCCATAGCTGTTTGTTTATTTTAACAAGATCAATTTCTTGTTCTTTGTAAGATGATCGTTGGTCGTATACATATATATATGGAATAGGCTGATTTTCAATAATACTATTGAAGCAATAGAAATAGTTCGCACTTACAATTTTAGCTTGCATCTTGTAAAATTCTAACTGCTCGTCTGTATATGAGGACTTCACTGAATACAGATTTTGTTGGTATTCAGATAGATTCAAAACTTGAAATATTGAACTGTCCTTTGAATTCATATCTAATGTTATAATATTGACTTTCTATGGAAACAAAGATAGTGATTTTTGGTTTTCTATCCAATGAATGAATGAAATAATAAATAATACTGCTGATTATTAGCGTATTACAAGAATAACACAAAGTGGAGTATGAGATTTTTTGAATTAAAATGCTATTATTTATGTAGAAATGATTACAGTCTACGTTTTTTCTTTTTCCGCTTTGGTTTTAGTTTTTGTCTTTCATCATCGATAGGAAAACCTATTTCTGAAGATATAAAAGAAATAGATGAAGCGGATGTTTGATTATTATTTTGATTGAAAGATGGATTGGCTGAAGTATTGTTTTCTTGTTTGGTAGTAATATAGGTATTTGTATTGAAAGTCTGATGATTAGCTTTCTTATTTTCAAGATTGGAAGAAAGAAAGTTTTCTCGATTGTCATCTTGATTGATTTCTTTTTTTCTTTCACTGGGTTGAAAATTTTGTTCCTGTAGTTTAAGTTGTTCGGATATAGAATTATTCTTCATCACGTTACGGTGGTTGAATGATTCTGTCTGCTGGCGATTATAACTGAATAGCCAATCAAATCCTAGCTCTACTTGTAGGAACAGGTTCACACGGTCGAAGCCACCTTTTATTACTCCGTTCTTGGTGTTCTTGTGGTTAGTAAGAGGAGATAGTTTTTTCTTACCTGTTTGATCTTTCCGGCTCACTATCAAATGGCAGTGCATATTCTGTTCATTATCTGAACGGCTACGGTCAAAATGAATTTTCCCGTAAAACTTTATATCTGCTTCGGATAGCCCTTTGTTGAAGTTCTTGGCATATTCAGGAATAAACACTTCCCGAATATAGCGTTTCATGGCTTCGGCTTTCTCCTGTTCGGTGTTCCCCATTGCCCGAAGTTCATTTTCCGATGGGCTAACATGGATAGCGAAAAACTTAGCATCTGTTTTCAATAATTGCCCGATATTGGTATCTATATCTTTTATAACCTTTGATTTGTGGATATTATCATCCGTCAGATTGAAAAAGCCTTCGGTATAGATACCCTTTTCTATTCGTTCTAAATCTTCATGCTCCAAATAATTAGCTAGCTGTCGGCTACTACCGGAATTATTATATGTTCTGTTTGATGGTGGAGCAAAGTCTATATGCATAATCTTATGTGTTTATCAAATTGCTGATTTCTGCTTTCAGGTTCTCTTTCCTTTTGCTATCCATCACCCCACAAGCAGAAAGTTCCGAATAGAGTTGTATTAGGTGAAACAACTTTTTATAATCCCGTTGGTGTATCTGGTAAAGTGCGTTAATCTGTTTGGACTGACTATTTATCACATCGGCATGATTGCCGAACTGTTCGCTTAACTTTTTCAGCACGGCTGTTTGTCTCTCCTGACTGATTTCCAATTGAGAGAGAATAAGAGTTTCCAAAGTTTTGCCGATAGCCTCGAATCGCAAAGCAATAGAATTTGTTACCCGTATCATAGGATTCAGTTGTTCTTCTTCATAGTGACGGATGAAGCGGATAATATCATCTTGCCTCTTATTTATTTTCGCCAGTTCCGATTTTACGGATTCAGGTGCTTCGGATGGGTTGATATGTGCCTTATCTATATACCCGAACGCCAACTTTACAACTTCACTCTTTTTCAGTGAATAGCGTTTGCATATCTTCTCTACCAAAGTTGCCGTTTCTCTGTCGATGGAAACGGTGGTAAAAATAGTTTTCCGACTACTGTTTGGCATGGTAATTACTTTTTTATAGAAATATGAATAGATAAATACCTGATAATAAGCATTGCAAAGAAAATGCTTATTACAGGTGTCATTACAGCGTGTTCTTGTAACACGCTAAAGTCGAAGGCTTTGCCCCGCAGGGCAAGAGGGAAGAACAGGACTTGTCCAGTTCCCTCTTGCTCAATTTAGCGAAACGGGCTGAACCGATAGGTAAAGCAGTTTCTGCTAAATCGGGGTGGTACCATAAATGAATAGCCCGAACACAGGCTTTTTCCCTCTGCTGCATTTTGCTATCAGGGCTGTTTCGCTAACTGATTGGCTTTTTCAAACTGTTTGTAGGTTTGAGAATCGGCATACCCACGAACAAAAGCCCGAATGTCGCTGGCTCTATAGTACGTTTTCCGTCCAATGTTAAAGTAAGGAAGTACACCTTTAGCCCGATAGCGTTGCAGGGTTCTGAAAGATGCTTTTAGCAGAAAGGCTAAGTCTTGATTATCCAATAGCTTCTCATTTTCATCGAATACGGTGTCGGTATTGATAAGAGATTTCAGGTCTTGTCCGATCTCTGTGAGTTTCTTGGAAAGTTTCTCCATCCATTTCTCGAAGTTTTCATTGTCTATATACATTTTGCTTCATTTTTAAGTTCAACATTATTATTTTCAATCGATTGATGAAGCAAAGTTCTGAAAATGGGTGCAAATAAGTTCGGGGAATAGATCACCCATTCCCCGATAAATAATGCTTAATTCTCTGAATGTCTGTATTTTGATTTTATGGAAAATATCCTTCTTCCTTACACTTTTCGATGATTGCGACTCTAAGTTTATCTAAAAAGGCTGTTCGTTTATCAGGTTTACGTTTGATTACCTCTTCTTCTTTTTTATAAATATCACTGAATTTTATGTTAAACAGCTTTTCAAAAGCATTTGCTAAATCACTAAAGTGTATTTCCTTACCATCAACCGTTGTAATGCATTTTAAATAATAAAGTCCACATACAATTTCCATTATGTCGATGTACTTAGCAATATCTTTATTTAGGTGTAAGGTAGATTTCCATCCAGCTTCAATGTTAATAAAGAATTTAGGAAATTCCATTTGATGATGAAGCAAGTCCAGTTCTTTATTAATAAATGAAAGTATCTTATTACATGTTATACTTCTTGCTTCATAACAGAAATCTCTTCTGATTTCTAAACTGTTTCTTAGTGCCTCAAATTCTATATAGGTAAGATTTAGTTCTCTAATCAAAGTTTTGTAATCTGATTCATTATTCAAAAAGGTAATCACAGATTCAACAAATTCTCTATATGCCATAACTAGTTGGACTTCATCAAAATTTTCTTCTGTGCAAGAAGAGTTGAGAAGACTATATATATTTTGATCTGAAAGGCTCCATTTTGGCATAAGTAATCAAACATGTGTTATACGTTTCGTTTATTGCCGTTCATATTTATTCTTTATTCGTTTCAATAGAGAGTAAATGATAATTTTGTGAAATGGTCTAATAAAGAAAAAATACATTCGTCCAAGCCAATTGTTATATTTCACAATAGTAGTGATTCTAAGCTCCTGTTTTCCATCTTTATACTCACCACACCACATTGAAACATGAAAATCCAAGTGACTGTCGGGCATTCCAAAAATCTCTTCATACTGGTTTTTATCGGATACCATATCTGTAAATCTACTCTTTGTGTCCAATCCCAATGGTTTTACAATGGTGTTTCGTAGATTCATTAACCAATCTATCCATTTAGGAAGTTGATTAAAAGCAAGATTGCGAAATTTTTCAGGTGTTATTTTCTGATTACAAACTATTTCCCTTGAATAGGAATCCACATAATCGGCAGGAAGATACTTTTCAATCAAGCCGTTTGTTTGTATATTTTTCATCTTGCTGCTCTTTAAATTTATTGATAACCATATCCTGCAACTCTTTAAACTGTTCCGCTGATAGAGCCGAGCAAACTTGCTGCATACCAATCAGCATGGAATATTGTATTACCGCCAAATCCATTGCTTGTTTAGCTTCTAATCCGGTTGCTTCATTCAGCTTGGCTGCATACTCCAACCTGATACTGTCCGCTTGCACTACATAATCTCGTACAATTGGATTGGAGTACCCCCACGCCCGTATTACACTTTCGTTTCGGATAGAAGCGTATGCTGCCATATCAGCTAATTTCTGCTGTTGCTCTTTGGGAGTGTTCAATTTGTCCACTTCACGAATAAACTCAAATGTGTTTACCTCCAACCAATACCTCATCAGCGCATCCACATAGCCGTCTATGTTTTTGAAATGATGATAGAATGCACCTTTGGTGATTTGTAATAATCCGCATAGATTATCTATCGTTATTCTTGCAAATCCTTCTTTTTCCAAAACTGTTAGTCCTGTCACGAACCACTGCTTTTTATCTACTTTTTTCATAATTCAAATACGTACCGTATAGTATGGTATGCAAATGTAATCACTTTATTAGAATAAACAATAGCTTGCCTGTCTCTTTTATTATCATTTTCTATATTTAAGATACAACTATCTTTATAGCCATTTGATAGGATAGCCGAGCATACGCTTTAGTTCTTCCATTTCTGCACTATGCCACATTTCATGCTTGAAGCACCAAGATAATGCTTCATATTTATTATTAGCTATCGGATGCTTAAACGGAATAGGTTCTAATTGCTCAAATAATATATCATCATTTAATTGTGATAAATTATCTATGCATATTTCGTGAATAGCATCAAACTGTTCTTTTAGCTCATATGCTGGGATCAAGTTTTTTTCTACTGACCTGTGTAGATTTCCCATGCCATTGAAGATTTTCACATAATCAACAATGGGTAACAATTCTGCGACTTTAGTATTTCTTCCTGTGATACATGTGATAGCATGGAAGTTTTGACTAATCATTAAATGCCCAACTTGCCAAGCAAAATTTGAATCAGTGTTTTGAGGAATTGTGTACCACAAATCTTGTGGTATTTCGGAAACCAAACGATTAACAAAGTTCCTCGATTCGATAATCTGTTCTCTTAAAAAATCAATTCTTTTCATTTTTATAATTTTATATACTTATTAGTAAGTAAGTTGTTGGGGCAAAAAAATATTAGATATTTAGTAATCCTTCTTGTATTGACATATATACATCATTTTTTAATACTTTATTCATTTGCAAAGAAGATAGTAATGCAGAATGAACCATAAAAGCCTTTGTTCTTGGTGTTTCCGAAAATGAAAAAGCATTGTTTTTTAAACCATTATCTAATAAAGCTGTAAGCCATTTTAGAATCGTGTTTACCAATCCCTGCAATTCTTTCTGCATGTTTTCAGGTAAAGTGTCATAAGATGGCGAAAGTGAACCAACTATACAAACCCAATGGTTCTTGATAAAACTATCGTGCATATGAATGTAATTGGAAAACTGTAATTTATAATCCAAACTTTCCCATGTTTTAGTTAGCTCGTTGAAAGCATTCAGATTTCTTCTTATTATCTCTACTCCCAAATCTGACTTTGAAGGGAAATAATAATGAATAGCTGCATTCTTTATATTCAACGCTTTAGATATGTCTGCATAACTAAAAGAATTGTAGCCAATAGAGCGAATCAACTCACTCCCTAATCTTATTATTTCATTTCTAGTATCATTCATGACGCAAATATATGCAATTTACTTAGTAGTAAGTATAAAATGGACGATTTTAACATTTTGTATGTTCACAGTGTATAATTTCTATCTTCATTCATTCGGTCAGTTATAACCACTTCATACCACTTTCAGACAGTTTTGAAAATGGCTCTTGATTCTTCTTTCATTTGCCGATGAAAATATAATCAACTCGTTTTATAAACCATTCAAATTTGAAAAAGTATGGAAGTAGTAACCATTGAAAAGAGAACCTTTTCGTATATCTGCGAACGGTTCACGGAGTTTTCCAAGCGAATAGAAAGTTTGTGCAGCACTCATACCCAAAAAGTAGAAAACTGGCTGGATGGTCAGGAAGTGTGCCTGTTGTTAGGCTTTAGCAAACGAACGTTACAATATTACCGGAGTAGCGGACGATTGGCTTATTCTCAAATAGGCAGTAAGATTTATTATAAATCTATTGATATTGAAAGAATTATAGCAGACAGTGAAACACAGAAACAATCACCCAACCAAATTACGCCTTATGAAAAGAACTAAAGAAGATTATCCGACCTTCAATTTGTTTTCTATTGTCGGCACATGGGAAAGCATAAATCTGAATCCAACGGTTATCATTTACCGGAACGATAAAGAATATCTCCTTTCTATAATATATGTATCGGAAACCACCAAACAGGCTTCTCCTGCTACGTATGAAATACAAAAAGATGATAGCCAGTATTTTATTGCCACTGCATCCAAACGGCTCTATTTAGATTATGATCCGGCAAAAGATGTACTTAGCATTTCATCACTGGGTGACTATCTGCGTAATTAATTTAGCAGCTAATCATACAACTGATTAGCCATCTAGCAATCTTGAAATCAATATTTCAATAAAACAATCTTTCAATCATGGAACTAATAAATAAAGATACACCACAAGTCAAAGAATTTATTTCTTCGCTCGATTCAATGCTGAAAGGCATTGAAATTATAGTAAAGCACTACAAGCCCCACCTGAACGGAGAACGTTTTCTTTCTAACCATGAAGTTTCCAAGAAACTGAATGTCAGTTTGCGAACCTTGCAAGAATGGCGAGATACGGGATTAATCTCCTTCATCCAGATAAAAGGCAAAATCATTTATCGACAAAGTGATATTGATAAGTTGCTTCAAAAGCACTACTTTGACAGTGGGAAAGAATAACCTGCTACCCTCAAAACATTGTTTTTCGGAATTTAATTTGAATCATTGACTTTTCCAGTGAAGAATTTAGTCTGTGCAAGTCTTTAGATGAAAATACGCTCGAACATAGTGAGAGGAAGATTTTCTTCTAAACCGAAGGCTTGGACTTGAACAGGCTAAATGCGGAACTTACCTTTGTCAATGTTTCATATTGAGTTCTGAAAAACTTATAAAACATATAAATGCTGATTTATATATGGATATAGTAGCAATAGAAAAAGATTCCTTTGATTCTTTTAGAAAGAAGCTGGAACAGATTATATCATTGGCAGATAATACTTCTTTATCTCCCTCTGATATGTGTATTGAGAAAGAATGGATAGAAGGCAAGACATTGGCAGCTTCGCTAAATATTTCTTTGAGAACATTACAGTCTCTACGGGAGAGTGGCAAACTTTCTTTTTCGACAGTTGGCAAGAAAGTATATTATAAGGTTGCCGAAGTACAAAAATTATTGGATTCAGGTAGAATAAAAGTAACCATTAAAGAATAATTGCTTATGGATTTGTACACGAATGAGGATAGCCAAGAATTATTGCAATCGTTAGATAGGGTTTTACCATATATAGAATATGTGTTGAAGAATAACAAACCGATATTTGAAGGTGAACGGTATCTGACAAGTGAAGAACTTTGTTCCATTCTCAAAATCAGCCGTAGAACTTTGCAGTATTATCGGGATGATGGCATTTTCCCTTTTATCCAACTTCCGGGCAAAGTGCTGTTTCGTGAATCGGATATTAGGAAGGTTTTGGAAGATAGGTTTCGTTCTGCCTATAATATAGAAGATTATTCTCTTTAGCTTTTAATATAATAAAGATAGATAAACGGCTACCGTCCGAATGGATTGGGTAGCCGTTTTCATCTTTAGGTGGTTTTAGGAGAGAAGTTCTCCCGTACGTTCTGCATATCTCGGAGAATACTCTGATCTAATACTTTTGCGTACCGTTGTGTCATTTTCGTGTTGGTATGACCGAGCATCTTAGATACATTTTCCAATGATACATTGTTAGCTAGCGTAACGACAGTCGAAAAAGTATGACGCCCAGTATGCGTGGTCAGGTTTTTCTTAATTCCGCAGAAATCAGCTATTTCCTTTAAATAACTGTTTGCCTTTTGGTTGCATGGAACGGGCAATAATGTACCTTTCTTTTCGCAAAGCGGATAGCCTTTGTACTTATCCAATATCGCTAACGGAATATCCAAGAGTGGAATGTTACACATGATTTTTGTCTTTTGGCGAGCCTTTCTTATCCAGATGTTACCTTCATTATCTGTTACCAAATGTTCGGGTTTCAATTCCGATACATCTATGAACGCTAAGCCAGTCCAACACTGAAATAAGAAAATATCACGTACCAATTCCAAGCGTGGTACATTGAAAACTTTAGTCCGTAAAATTTCTAATTCTTCTTTGGTTAGAAACTCCTTGTGTACCTCCTGCTCATGAAAATGGATATTCATAAACGGATTTTTATCAATCCAATCATTTGCAAGAGCCATGTTAGTAATCTTCTTGACTACTTTCATGTAGCGGATAACGGTATTCTCTTGTAGATTCTTTTTTGATTTCAAGAAATGAATATAATTTTGAATGATGGCATTATTTATTTCTTTCATCGGAATATCCTTTAGATGGTATTGTTTTAGAAGCATTTCTTTAAAATACTTCAAGCATGTATCAAAACGGGAGATAGTGACCTTTGCATAATCCTTGCCGATCAGTTCCCGACATTTGTCGTTGTGTTCTTGGAATACTTCAAAGAACATCTTATGCTTTTCATCCAGTCCGAGAAAACGCCTTTTAATCTCCATCGGATTAATTAGTTTGTTTTCATCTTCTAAAGTTCGATGAATCTCATACAAGCGTAATTTTACCGATTCCAAATAGCGGTTTACTTCTACAGATTTAGAATCTTTACCAGTACACTGTTCTTTAGCTTGCGACCAGAGTTTAGGCTTAATGGTTCGTTTTAGCTGCATTTCAGCCAATTGACCTTGAATAGTTATCCGCAACATGATAGGTGTTTCACCTGATTTTACTGTTCTTGTTTTGCGGATGAAGAACAGTACGTTGAAAGTCTGTCGTTTCATACTCTAAAAATTAATGTTTAAAGTTACTGAATCGTGCAGAATAGCAAGAACTAAACGATAAGACAATCAAGAACTTACGGTACAATTCGTGGACATTTTTTTCGAGACTAAAATTGTCCACGATTTAGCACTAGGGAAGTGCGTTATTTTGCCAAAAATATGCGGATTGAGAGAAAAAGAAAATCCCTGAAATGTTTAATTTTCAGGGATTTACCAAATTTGAAGTCTTTTAAAAGTGGTGCCACCAGGAATCGAACCGGGGACACAAGGATTTTCAGTCCTTTGCTCTACCAACTGAGCTATGGCACCATCATGTCGTTTTGTATATCGTTGTTTCGATTACGGGTGCAAAGATACGGACTTTTTTGATATATGCAATAGGTGGCGGTGGATTTTTTGAAAATATTTGAGGGTAGAGGTGAAATTAGCTGCTATAAGCAGGGTAAATAGGGGGAGCGTGTAGATAAATATGGATTTTTACTTATTTTTGGAAGCGGGTAGAGAATGATTAATAAGCTATAGATATGAAGAAAGTAATTTGGAGTATTGTTTTAAGTTGGGTATGTTTGGCATTTGCTGCTGCTGGGATAGGAACTCGTGATGCGGTGTCTGCCTGTGATGGGAAAGTGTATAAAAAAGGGGATAAGATTATGTTTGGTGTCCCTAAGGTTTCCGGATATTTGTTTGTTAGGACGTTTACAAAGGATGGGAAGATTTCTACGATGCCGAAAGAGAATCTGGCTAGTCAAGAGGCGGTGATCGTTGATATTCCGGATTACGATAAGAAACTCTTTGAGAGTATGGGCGTTTATTCTGAGGTAGAAACGCATCCTCTTGTCGTGGTAGAGCTGGATGGACGGCGTCTTTGTATAAATATTAATGATGCGCTTAGTCAAGGGAATATTGTTTCGGAATATTTTAAAAGCGAAATTGAGGGTGTGGTCGATTTAACGTCTGATCTCTTATTTGTTTATGCGCTTAAATTAAATAATGTGACAGTTGATGACGATGTGATAGTAAGGTATATGGCTCATTGTGACAAGAATCTGGTAGAGAAAAATCAAGCGGATCCATTTACTATGGCGGATCTTAAGAAAGAATATGCCGCTAAATTGGAAAAGGCGTTAGGGGACGTTGATTTTAGTAAGGTGTTTCGTATTGAGAGTCAGTCGGAGATGTTACAATATGATATGGATAAGCAGATCTTTCCATTAAAAGGGTTGTGGTGCCCACAAATTAAGACAGACCAGCCGGATGCGTTGGCTAAGATTGGCTTTTGTAAATGGGATGATTGTGCCTTTCGATTTGTGAATATACCAGAGTTCATGAATGTCCCTTGTGAGACGGCTCGTGCGAAAGGGTTTTATGATATGAGGAAAGTCGGAAAAGTGCCTACTTATAATAAGCCGCTGGCTACTTCTTATACTTATATCCGTTTCTTGGATAAGAAGGTACAGCTTCCCGAGAAAAAGAATAAGGTCTATCATAACGGTGATATAAAGAGTATGTCTTTGGCTGATTTGTATGGGAAAATGGCTATAGAGGCGCAAATTATAAAGATGGATGTTTATCACTTACCTTTCTTGAAGATAAGTGATTTTGAACTCTTCTATAATTATTTAGGATCCATTGAAGTGAAATAATAGGAAAACGGTCCGTCCCCCAATAAAAATGAGACGGACCGCTTTGCATTCGTGAATTCAGAGCGGATATTTCTTTTTAGTTTAGTGAGTTCCAACCTTGCGCCTTAAGCTCGACTTCACCTCCGTCACGACCGACAAGATAATTGCCTAACTCCGGCTTTGTTATATGACCGATCACCTTAATACCTTTCATTTCCGACACCTTATCATGATCTGCTAAAGGAACAGTGAATAAGAGTTCATAATCCTCACCTCCATTCAATGCCGCGGTTATCAGATTCATGTTAAACTGCTCTGCCATGGCTGCGGTTTGGTAATCGATAGGAATACGATCTTCGTAAACTCGGCAACCTACATTACTTTCTTTAGATATATGAAGCAACTCCGAAGAGAGGCCGTCGGAGATATCCATCATGGAGGTCGGAACGATTCCAGCTTGGTCAAGAACCTCGACAATGTCTTTGCGGGCTTCCGGTTTTAATTGGCGTTCCAACAAATATTCTTTACCAGAGAAATCGGGCGTGAAATCTTTCTCCCCATTAAATATGCTTTTCTCCCGTTCCAGTAATTGGAGACCCATGTAGGCGGCCCCTAAATCGCCGGACACGCAAATAAGATCGGTCTCCTTGGCTCCGTTTCGATAGACAACTTTACCTTTCTCTCCCTCGCCTAGGCAAGTGATGCTGATCGCTAACCCTGTGCGTGAGGCGGAAGTGTCGCCACCAACGAGATCTACGTCATAGATATCACAAGCGAGTTTAATGCCCTCGTAGAATTCTTCGAGATCTTCTACACAGAAACGTTTGGAAATACCCAATGATACCGTAATCTGTTTCGGGCGGCCGTTCATGGCGTAAATATCGGAGAAGTTTACGACTGCGGATTTATAGCCGAGATGTTTCAACGGCACATACATCAAATCGAAATGAATACCTTCCAGCAAAAGGTCTGTCGTAACCAATACTTGCTTGTCTGTGTAATCTAGTACGGCTGCGTCGTCACCAACACCTTTCAACGTACTCGGATTTTTAAGTTCTATTTTATCGGTGAGATGACGGATTAACCCGAACTCTCCCAAAGTCGATATTTCTGTTCTATTGCTCATAAGATTGTTAACGTAATATAGGATGATTCTTTATTCTTGTATCAATATGTTTAACTATTAATTCTTGAAATTGTTTTTCCCGGTCCATACAGAAACCCACCGTAATAGGCAAACAATATAAATGAGAAAACCATTCCATGGGAAGCGAAGGAAGGTCACGGAGTCGGGCGGCATCTTTCTCCGTGATGATTATCAATTTACTTGTAGAAGTCAACCGCTTGAAGGCCGTTTGTATTTTCTGGATGTCATGCCGATCGAAGGCGTGATGATCCGGAAAGATCAATGAGGTGACATGCTCCGTATATTTATGGATCTCTTTTTCGAGAGGTGCCGGGGATGCGATACCGGATACCAATAAAACCTCTGTAGTAGAGGCCAGCCCTTTTAATGTGCGTCTGGGGGCTTTACCGGAAAAGACGGGTTCCAGCTCCCCGTAAAGAATACGGCTGAAATAGAGCTCTTGATAAGCTGAGAGATGTATATCCTCCTCTATGATCCGGAAGTCTATAGGTTGTATACATGACTCACATTTCGTGACAATGATCACGTCCGCACGTCGAGCGCCATCCATAGGTTCCCTTAAACGGCCTGCGGGCAAGAGCTTATCTTGCGTATAAAGACGGTGGCAATCGGTTAAAAGGATGTTCAGCGTGGGGGCGACGTATCGATGTTGAAAGGCATCGTCCAGCACGATCACTTCCGGGCGCTTATTCTCTGGCAGAGCCAATAGATTGCGGATACCCCTGCGGCGATCAGCGTCTACGGCAACGAGAATATCCGGAAACTTACGTTTCATTTGGTACGGCTCGTCACCGATATCCTTGCTGGTACTTCGCTGATCGGCCAACAAGAAACCGGAGGTTTTCCGTTTATAGCCACGGCTGAGTACAGCTACCCGGTATCGGTCTTTTATCAAACGGATGATGTATTCCGTATGAGGGGTTTTTCCGGTCCCCCCGACAGTCAGGTTCCCCACGCAAATAATAGGCAGATCATACCGCTCTGTCCGAAGGATTTTCCAGTCGAACAGCTGATTCCTGAATCTCACCCCGATTCCATAAAGGAAAGAGAATGGAGTGAGGAGTTTATTGAACTTAATCGTATGATCTGTCAGCATGGTCCAGTTATTATAACGGTTTCATATCGTAAGGCATACGAGCTTGGATTCCGCAATTCGTCTTGATATTATTCAACGTCTTGAAGTACTCGAACTCATTACCCAATACATTTTTGACGATAGAGAGTTTCACCTCTCCGAGCTGGCTTTCCAAGAACTCGTCCAAGAAATTCTTGGAACCGCTGACGGTAGTTACGCTATACTGATCCAGATCAGCCAACCCCGCCGCTGTGCTTATAGCTAATTCAATACCGCCCAGCTCATCGACCAAACCTCTTTCTTTCGCTTGCTCACCCGTCCAGACCCGTCCTTGTCCGATAGCGTTGACCGCTTCGGTAGTCATACCTCTACCTTCGGCGCAGCGGGAAAGGAACGTTTGGTAGCCTCTTTCCACGTATCCTTGTATCAGTGCTTTCTCACTCTCGGTCATGGGACGGGAGAGGTCTCCTAAGTCCGAGAATGTGTTCGTCTTTACGATGTCCGTGGTCAACGCTAGTTTCCCGAATAATCCGGAGGCGTTCGGGAACATGCCGAAGATACCGATGGAGCCGGTCAACGTATTCGGTTCGGCGATGATCTTATTAGCGGCGCATGAGATATAGTAGCCTCCCGAGGCAGCTACGTTGCCCATGGAAACGACCACAGGTTTCACCTTTTTCAACTCGACAACTTGACGCCATATCTGCTCGGATATATAAGCGCTACCTCCCGGGGAATTCACACGGAATACCACGGCTTTCACGTCATCATTGTTTTTTAGCTTGATAAGCTCATCGGCCATTTTCTCCGTGATACTTTGTTCGATATCGTAAAAGTTGCCGGGTGTTTGCGCCTTAATCTCGCCTTCGGCGTAAAGTACGGCTATCTCCGGGGCGTTTTTGGTGGGTGAGGCCTTGAGGGTTTTCATTTGAGCTAAGTTGGCCGATCTCAGTTTCTCTCCATTTTGTCCGGCTAACTCTTTGACATATGCTTCTACCTCCGGCTTATACTTCAATTCGTCTATAAAGCCACATTCTACCGTTTTCACAGGGTCCGCGAAGAAAAGCCCCTCATTGGCGTAATGGTTGATATCGTTCACGCTGATGCCGCGTGATTCGGCGATGCCTTCGGTTATATTATCCCAGATGGTGGAGATATACGATTGGATTTGCTCCCGGTTCGCCTCGCTCAGCTTATCCAGCATAAAAGGCTCCACGGCACCTTTGTAGGTACCTACCTTAAAAATCTGCATCTCGATACCTACCTTATCCATCAGTCCTTTGTAGAATAGGGTTTGCGAGGCGAGTCCCGTCAATTCAAGGATGCCTTGCGGATTCAAGAATACCTTATCGGCTACGGAACAAAGGAAGTAATTCCCTTGCGTGAAATTATCGGCGTAAGCTACCACGAACTTGCCGCTTTCCTTGAAATCTATTAACGATCGGCGGATTGCTTCCAAACTAGCGCTACCCGAGGAGAGAAGCCCCGATTCGATATAAATCCCTGCGATCTTGTCATTCTGTTTCGCTATCCGGATCGTCTCGAGCAGGTCCTTCAGTGACAGCATGTTTTCCTTGTCGCCCATCAAGGCGGAGAATGGATTCTCCGCCGGGTTATCCGCTAGCGTCCCGTCTAGCTTGATCTTGAATACCGTATTGCTTTTGGGGGTGTAATCAGGTGTGCTACCTACGGTGGCGATATATCCTATAGTCATGGATATCAATACCGTCAGGATTATTCCCATTGCCAACATAACGCCTAGCGTTGAGGCAAACATCATTTTAAAGAATTGTTTCATATCTATTGAAAACTAATTAGATGACAAATGTACGAAAATTTCCTCTACGTCCCGGTCGCTGAGGCATACTTGTTGGTAAACATCTCGCAGAAGCTCCGGGTTGATCTTTTTGAAATCCTTTTCTAAAGGGGTGATGAAAAGACCTCCGATATCGGCAGCTCCCGGGCTGGACAGGAGATGGTCGTCGCCCTCGGCCTCGTATTGCCACGGGCGGTGGCGTTTACGAGGGATAACCGTGATTACCCAATTATTATCGTAATAGGAGCCGAAGATATTCATCATCGGCTCGGGCTCACCGGGAAGTATCGGCAAAGCGGCGTAGATCTTTTTGAAGAGCCGGGTGGCGGCTTCTTCGGTGGCGGCTTGGATGACGAGGCCGGGGCGGAGGTTGCCGGTGAGTGGGTATATACGGTTGTCGTATACACTCGCATACGATTGTCGTATAAATTGGGTTACCTCTTCATCCAGCGGCATGATGCCTCGTGTCACCGCTTGGAAGTGGGCATGATCCGGTGCCGAGGCTCCGCTACGGGGTCCATTGTAGAAGACGGTGAAGGGAGCGAGTCTCCTTGTCAGTTCCAAGAAGTCATTCCATTGCGGCAATATCAGTTGCGGAGTATGTTTCCGGGTAGGGATCGTGAAATGTTGGGGGAAGATCGGGTAGGGGTTGCACAATACCAGATGGCGAAAGCCGAAAGGCAGTCGCTCCTGTTCCACCGGCAGGTTCTCGGGACATAGGAAGCACTTGCGTTCTTTTAGGGATCGGGCATCTACCTTGGCCCCGGTGGAAACAATACGGGCGGGATTGAATTGCGCACGTATCGAGAACCCTCCCATATCGAAGGATTTTACTTGCACGGCCTCCAGCGCCTTATAGTTCTTCTCGGCCAATGGGCATGTCACGAGTTGCTTGGCTAATAATTCGGTCGCTTGCGATGAGCTGACCCAGTTGTTTGGTTTCATTGTCTTTCCATGTTTAAGCGGGCCTCGAGTTCCCAAGTCCTGATTTTATCCTTATATATATTATGGTTGTTCATTTTCACGACATCCAATGAGGCGTCGGAGTTATCTTCCCAACGGCGGCAAAGGTACAGCACGTCGTAGATCCGCCCGATCGGGTATTCACGGCTGATGCGCAGGCCGAGGGCGTAATCTTCTCCGTAACTGGTGTTCGGGAGGTTTAGTTTCCGTAGCAAGGGTGTATAAAAGGCTCGGGGTGCTCCAAGCCCGTTGATGCGGAGGGCGTTATTGCGGCCGTTCTCGGGAGTCCATTCTTTATGGTCGATAATTCCGGGCGGGATGGTTCGCATATCGAAATCGGTCATTCGGTAGGTTCCGACCACCATGGCGCATCGCTGCTCGTAGAAGGCTTCCACGATCTTACGCAGGGTATGCTCGTCACTGTATACATCATCGCTATCCAATTGGATGGCGAACTTGCCGCAAGCCGAATGGTGTATTCCTATATTCCAGCAACCCCCGATGCCGAGGTCGTCACGCTCCGGCTGGATATGGATAATACGAGGGTCCGTGGCGGCGATCGTTTGGATTCGCTCGGAGGTGCCATCCGTAGAATGATTATCGATAATGATTAGGTTGAAAGGGAAGGACGCCTCTTGTCGCAGTACGGAACGGATAGCGTCCTCGATCGTCCGTACACGGTTACGTACAGGGATAATAACGGAGGCTTCCGTTTGAAATGTCTGCTCGTCAAAACGGACTGGCTTGAAATGAGGGGGCAAGTAGCCGCCTATCATCTTTAAGTGATCTGTACAGGCGGCTTCCATCTCGATCTGTACGGAGCGGTTCTTGGGATCTACATAGTCGAACATCTTCTCTCCGGATTTCCGTAAATCATTCTCTACTTCTGTATATAGATATTCGTTGATATGCGTCAGCGGAGCGTTTTGGGAGACTTTTAAGCGCAAGTCGTAGAGTCCGGCGAATGTATATTCCGTATCCATGGAGGCTATGGCGTTTTGTAGCGTGGAAGAACGATAAAGTAGGAGGGAGCCGAAATTGAAATCATCCCTAAGACTTCCTTTCTGGTAATCGATCACCGGATGGGGGGTGAGTTTGCCCTCCTTCTTCTCGTAATAATCGGAGTAAACCATACCGGATCTCGTATCGTCGGCGATGGCGACAAAACGCTCTAGGGCATACATGCCTAATAGAAGCTCTTCAGTCTTCGTATAAATTAACGTATAATGGGCACTGGCATAGCCGGCTATTTCCCGGAGGGTCTTCGTGCTCCATATATTCTCCGTGCGGATTAAATTGCAGGGATAAATAGCCTTGGCGTGGGGATCGTCCGTGATTAGATAGATCTGACTCACTAAGGACGACTCGGCCAATTGCGCTACCGTTTGTCGTGTAGCCTCTATTTTTCCATAAGGGATAAAGCAATTGATTCGTTTCATTGTATATACTGTATTTTATTTTGTTGTTGAATGGAGAAAAAGCGTAAGATGGACTCCATGAGTCGATTTCGTTCCGACGGTGTTTGAAGCGCCTCAAACGGGAAACCGAGCAAACAAGTCCGATATTTCCCTTCATAAACGATTCCCGCCCCGATATTGTTCTCCGGATATCTCAAGATGGTATGGGCGAGCTTATCCGCCGGAAGTACACCGTCTACCGACTCGATCGAGTAGCAAATAGGGTTCGGACGTGTCCGGAACGTGTATCTGCCGTTTATATATCCGTAAGGGGATGCGCAACTGTTTACGATTCCCTCCTTGCTGGCATTACGGCTAGCCAACTTCCCTTTTAGTACCTCCTCGACGAACGTACGGTCTTGCGCGTTGCCCCAGCTGTCGGAGAAAAGATTCGTCCCGCTTACAAGCAAGTTGCCGCCTTGGGCAAGGTAGCTGCGAAGCGTATCCTGTAAAACGGGAGTGATAACCGGTTGGCGCTGTTTTCCTAAAATCAAGTCAATAATCGGATACGTATCCGGCTTTACGACTCCCTCGGCCAAAGATTTATGGCTACATGAAACAAAGGAATAACCGGTTTCGGCCATGGCCTGCCCATGTATGAAAGGATAATCGAAGGTATTGCCCGCTATGACTTGGCCTGCGTAATTGTTGTAACTATCCCCATGCCCGTTATTATCATTGCTGTTCCATGTGGCGGAACGGCGGAATTCGAATTGATCCCCGATAAATGCGATATCATTCAGATAAGGCACTCCCCGGTCGACGGCATAAAGAAAGCCGGCTAAACTATCCGCCGTACTCTCGAAACTGGCTGGACCGCTGATCCTGTCGAATCCATTGACGATCAATACCGTCTTATCCTTTTCACCTTTAGGAGACCGGTAAACACTTACGATCTCGGAAGGGAAACTGATGCCTCCCTTATTTACGGCAGCTACCTTATAACTATGGATAATACCCGCCTCAATTGGAAGAATGATTTCTTCTCCTTTTACGAGCGTCCCGTTATCGAATCCACCGCTGTCTTTTCGACTATAAAGGATATAGGCGGTTGGTGAGGCACTCTCCTCAAGAGTATCCTGTACGGCTTTCCAGCCGATTTTCACTTTATTCGTTTCTACGAGCTCCGTATACAGACGATCGGGTGGGAGCGGTTGTACGATAGGCTCCTGTTTATTCTGGAAACAGATATAACGGAGCATCCCTTTATAGATCGCCCTACAGATAAGGAAACGGAAGCGTGGGTCTAACCCGTAACGCATATCGGCGAAGTTTTGATGGGATAGTAATTCTAATAGCATCGTTGGGACATCGGGAATACGTGCCTCTATATAAGATTGATTCCACATGCCCCGGCGGCTCCATTGAGGATTGTAAACCTTGCGGACATCGGACAGGATCTGTGTTTGGATCATGTCGGTTAGGTCTCTGGCGATCTCCCGGCTTTTCCGGTTGGTGTAGATTCCGTCGTTGCTTTTAGACATATAGATGCCGAGTGTCCCTATAATTGAGTCATCCGGGGTGGTTCCTGCGTCGGAATGGAATGCGAAGGCCATGTCGATAGGGATATGGGTCTGTTCTTTTAAATAATTAACCCATCGGGGACGTGCGTAAATGTCGTCTTGATAATCATTGCGGAAAGCGCTTTTCGAATAGATACTATCCGGTATTCCCGCCCATTGTAGCCAATATCGGGCCGCCTCGGTAAACCGTGGATACCCGCTTGTCTCTGCTTCTATCGGATAGGGACTTTCTAGCGGGCTACGTGCGATGTTCCCCATGCCGCCACCGATCTTGATCGCGTCTGCCGTGATAATCTTTCCCGATTTATTGCTTTGATTCGTTAACACGATTCTCTCATGGGCTTGTTCATGTGCCGTGAATTTGAAATTTCCCAGATAGATCCAAGTCCCACCCCCCATTGTTTGATTGACGGCGATTGTGGTTTCCCCTCCGGCATGATGGATGGTATACAGTGCCTGCTCTGTGCTGTTCGGAAAAGATTGATAGGAGGCATAGACCGCGTAATTCCCCGATTCCGGAATTTCGGGAATCCACTCGATGAGACTTTCTTTTCCTTTCCTCTGTGTGACCGTCTGCCGATAGGTACCTTGCGTAAAAGGGTTCTCCCCATTCGTATAAGTAGCTTGAATATGCCCAAATCCGGCTTTCTCCCCATCCGACCAAGCTTTCTCTCCATCCAATTCCTTATACTCGGATCCCGGAGTAGAGCGATCATTGTCTATAATGATTTCGTGTATTTGAGTGTCCCTTTCCCGGGGGATAAGAATAGTCGCTCCTGCGTTTTCAAGCATCGGGGTCAGATAAGGAAGAACAAAACTCTGCGTAAATAAGTCCTCCACGGTGCCGAACATGCGAGCCCGTTGCCATTCCCAGCGATGGGCGGTCTGGGCGTAATATAAACCATGGCTTTGCCAAAGGGCGATATGACGGTTTTGTAATCCGTTTTTTATCTCATGAGGGCTGGATAGGCTACGGGTTAGCGGGTATTTGCTCTCTTTAATGGAGTATAGCCTCTTTTTGTTGGGACGTCCTTTTCTGTCGTATTCGGGAATCAGGCTCTCAATGTCTGTACCTCGGGTCAAGATGACGATCTTGGAGGCATTGGGGAATAGGGGAGCTATACTTGCGTAAAGCTCAGAAACGTTATATTCCCGAAAAGGGATGTCCTCCAAAGCTTCATTGGCGAAAAGCGTGACTTTCTTCTTCTGTATGAGGATGGAGTCAATCTTAATGGTGCGTGAAGACACATATTGCCTTGCGAAAGAGTTTAGCTTTTGATCCAATTGCTTTTTTAAGCTTTCACTATCCTGCCCTTCTGCCGGAAAGCTCCAGAGAAAAATGGATAGTAAGGATATGATGATCCTAACAGGATAGGAGAGTTTTTCTCGCATATTTTTATAAATATTATTGGCTGTCTTATTTCTACAAATTTACGGAAAATCTCCGTAATAACCTTATAAAAAGCCCAGATTGGCGCAATTAAAATTGAATATGAAGAAGGTAGGGGCAAATTGTGGATATTGGGAGAAGTCAAATCTATGTGAACGGCAGCAAGGAGAAGAACGGATTTGTCCCTATCATGGGACGGGTAGCGATTAACGGGACGATGGTGCGGTTCAGTTCAGTTGCGAGCGAACTATTCGTGTTCATGGTCAAGACGCCTATCTGGGGAATGATTATCCCTTCTTGAAGTGTCGGGTTTGCGATAGTATCTCAATGGGAAACGGTGGTAAAGTCAATGGGATAGAGGTGTTATCTCAATGACTTTACGGCCGTGTCCCATAGGCTTTTTTTGTATCCCGGATAAGTTGGTAGGGGATGGTTCAGGGCGCAAAGGGCGCATCTTTGCGAGGTTTGTAAAACTTTTATATTATAAAAAAATTAGCGTCTTACTTATATATAGATGGAGTAATATATTTTTTTTGTAAAATGTTTTTGCGAACACGTAAAGATGCGCCCTAATGCGCCCTGTGATTTTTTTGGAAGATTTTCTTGATGTCTTAAAGTGTAGATAGACAGTTGTTTATGTAATACTGTTCTCTTAGCCCTTTTTTAGTCTTTGGGGCGATATAATCGGCCTAAACTCACATTTACGTGGCCCAAAAGCACGTGTACAGAGCGATTTTCTCGTGATTCCATGAGCAGAAAGCCGTTTTTCCCGTGTGATTTCCTCTCGTCGCCAGGACCCTGTTTATCGTTTTTATACGTGTAAAAGTACTCGTGAGAGCCCTGTTTTAGGTACACGCAGTGACTCGTAAGTCAAAAAAGAGCATCACGTATTATTTAACGTACGCGATCCCCCTCTTGAAAAAAAACTTGAAAAATAATGCCCGATAAATTTGGACCGTATGTTTTATAGCATTACTTTTGCACCCGCATTCGAGAG
>NZ_CAXSNO010000008.1:0-337772 GCF_964238835.1 Parabacteroides sp. 20_3
ATATAGTTATATTGCTGTGTTTTTCTGCATTTTTCTTTTTACCCACATTTTCCCCACTTTAATTATTTCAAATGCGGGTCTGGGTACTGAAGTTGAAAAGCTTGATTGAGTAATCAGTCAAGCTTTTTTTGTATGTAATTATTCGGCAGGACTATCCACGGCTAGACAATTTTTTGGGTCAGTCCAAAAAACCTGTGGGTATGTTAAATCAGATCAGGTTCTAAATAATGTTCATGCTATTTGGGTTGCAGAAATAAAGGAAAATAAGGTTAATCTATGGCATATCCATCCGGACACGAAAGAGAATAGAAATAAGTTTGGTATATAAATATGAAACAATGAATATTGGAGAATATAAATGAATATAGGTTACAAGGTTGGTGAGTTGATTTATGATGCAAATATATATGATGGATTAAATACCTTTCTATCTGATTTGCAATTCTACAAAAAGTGGCTACCGAAAAATAAGGAGGCTGAAATACTTGAACTGTGCTGTGGTACAGGCAGACTTACGATCCCCATTGCCAAAGATGGATACAGCATTTGCGGAGTAGATTACACACCCTCAATGCTCGAACAAGCAAAGATGAAGGCTATCGAAGCAGAATTAGTGATTGATTTCATAGAAGCAGATATTAGAATGCTCGACTTGCAAGAAAAATTCGACCTAATCTTTATTCCATTTAATTCAATCCACCATTTATACAGAAACGAAGATTTATTCAATGCGTTAGGATGCGTTAGAAATCATCTCAAAGCAGGAGGCTTATTTCTGTTAGATTGCTTTAATCCCAACATCCAGTATATTGTCGAGAGCGAAAAAGTGCAGGCAGTAATTGCCGAATATACAACGGATGATGGACGGGATGTGTTGATAAAACAAACAATGCGTTATGAGAGTACAACCCAAATCAATCGCATAGAATGGCACTATTTTATCAATGGCGAGTTTCATTCATACGAAAAGATACAAAACCAAAGATGAAAATGGACTTTAAAATCAGAATAGCGCAACAATCTGATAGTGCTGAACTGAGAGATTTATATAAGAATACCGTGCTTGTAGTAAACAGGCGTGATTATTCACAGGATGAAGTTGAAGATTGGGCATCATGCGGAGATGATCTTTCCAATATAGAGGAAATGATAAAGACTCACTATTTTATTGTGGCTGTTAATCAACTGTCTCAGATTGTAGGTTTTTCATCCATTACGCCGCAAGGCTATCTGCACTCTATGTTCATTCACGCAGACTTTCAAGGCAAAGGCATTGCAACTATGCTTTTGGAAGAAATAGAACGATATGCTATTACAAAAGGTATTATACAAATCACATCAGAAGTGAGTCTAACTGCTCGTCCATTCTTTGAGAAGCAAAAATACGTGGTGAAGAAGGAACAAAAACGACAGGCAAATAAATTGAATTTGACTAATTTTTGGATGACAAAAACCTTATCTGTAATAAAACCATATCATGGTCGTATTCCTGCTTGTGGTGTGTTCTGTGGCGGTTGTCCAAGCTACACACGAGATGAAAAAAATTGTCAGGGAGCAGAGGAAAACAAAACCCGCTGTGAAAAATGTAGAACATTTTACCTGTGTTGCGTTGAGAAAGGAATAACACATTGCTACCAATGTCATCTATTTCCTTGCACTAAGTTCAAAGGTTTTACAAAACGTTGGTTAAAGTATGGGCAAGACTTTATTGAAAATCAGAAATTTTTAAAGCAGGTGGGTGAAATGGAATTTTTGAGGTTTTACAATGAAAAGGTTACAGATTAAGTTTAGTCCATTTCTCTTGTATATCTAAAATGAACTAAACCTTTGTTTTTATTGAAAGTTGTTAGCCTATCTCCTTTGAAAGAAATCTCTTGAATTCTTCCTCACTGGGCAACTGGATTTTATACTTTTGTACAAAAATATTTGGGTCTAATCCTGCTGTGGCATAACGAACTAAAGTATCTCCTTTTTCAGTACAAAGCAAAATACCGATTGGTGGATTATCATCGGGCTGCATTACTTCTGCTTTGAAGTAGTTTAGATACATATTCAGTTGGGATGCATATTCATGGTGGAATTTGTCAATTTTTAAATCCACTATGACATGGCATTTCAGTATGCGGTGATAGAAAACGAGGTCAGCAAAGAAGTAATCTTCATCTATCAGTATGCGTTTTTGGCGAGCTTCAAAGCAGAAGCCGTGTCCCATTTCCAGAAGGAACTTTTGTAAATTATCAAGGATGGCTTGCTCTAAATCATTCTCTGTAACTAATGCCCGTTCATTTAACCCTAAGAACTCTAAGGTCAAGGGAGTATTTATTACATTCGCAGGCTGTAGTTGAACTGCCTGTTGCTGTACTAATGCAGAAAGAGCTTCTTTGTTTTTAGATAATCCACTACGCTCGTAGTACAATGAATCAATCTGCCGTTCCAGTTCTTTTGCAGTCCAGCATCCCCTAATCGTTTCCATTTCATAAAAGGCACGTTTAATAGGATTGTCAATAGCAGATATTGCATTCAAATGCGTAGAAGATAATCTGTTAAATAGCTTTTCAGCAGCCAATTTCCAGTCATTATTTGCAATTTCTGAAACCATTTGCAATTTGGCGGTTACTGACCGCCGAATCTCTGTTTCAAATTCGGCGGTCGGCAACCGCCGAATTCCCGAACCCGACATAACATAGCCTAAAACCTCTTCTTTCAACTGTGGATAAACAAGATATAAACGTCTGAACTCCCGGAATCTACGTTCGTTAAGTCCTTTGGTATTTAGTTGTTTTTCCAACTTCTTCAAAAGCTGCTCACCATAGGCTGCACGGTCTTCTCCGTTTTGTTCAAATTCCACGATATAACAGCCCATAAGCCAGTTACGGGAAGTTAGTGCAAGGTTTACAGAGTGTGCTGCTTGTGCTTACAGCGTGTCTTGAATGGCACTTCTCCGTATGTTTCAGCCCGCTATGTCCGAGCAAACTGGCTACTGTTTTAATATTAGCACCATTGTTAAGGATATTCACTGCAAATGAGTGACGGGCACAATGCCAGCTTATGTGCTTGTCTATTCCGGATCTTTTCACCCAACGTTTTACTGATTTACAGCAGCTTTCATAGGATGGTAGATTAAATATAAGCACATCTTTGTTGCCATCTGCAGGAGGTTCGCCAATAATAGAGAGTAAACCGTCATTCAAAGGTATGACTACTCCACTAGCAGAAGAATGCCCTTTGGTCTTATTCTGTTCAAACTTCAATAGCTTGTTTGAGTAGTCTACATTCTTATATGTAAGGTCTTTCAGTATCACATCGTGTTCGATGGCATAGCGTATCACTTTCTTGAAACGCTGATAGATACTTTTTGCTCCCTCGCCAACGCTACGGGATTGCAAATAGTCCACAAACAGAACCATCATATCCTTAGTGATAAATTCGGGTTTGATGTTGCATTCATATAATGGGTACTGTTCTTTCAGAAAATCCTTAAAACGACTGAAGGCAATTTGCATCATACGCAGGTCTTTCTTAATATTTATGGCTAATCAGTTAAAGAAATCCCTTTCTTTGGAGATTGAACGGTTCAATGCTTCGCAGAAGAAAGGATTTAGCTTTATGTTTTGATGTAAAATGCTTTTTCATAGTTCCTCTATAATAGAAGCTCACGCTAGTAGCCAAGAGGTAGTGTGGCATGTTTAGAACATGTATTCCCAAAAAGAAGAAGGAATCTGCTCTTTTGTCGAAAAAAAGTCTTATGTTTACGCACGATATGAAAAACAGGGTTTATATAGGCCCTGATATCAGTAAATAACCAACCTTGACATGTGTACAAACAGAGATAAGGCTATCTCTTTTGGGCGGGACGGCGGAGATGTCTGCCGTTTCGTTTTTTGTCTATGAGCCAGTGACGTGGTTGCTGACGAATCGTTGCCTCAAGATATTTTTCTGCAGATTCATTGTTCATATATTGCCAATATTAATCAAGTAAACGCTCACCCGATATTTATTGGGGACAGACTTAATTCAAAGGGATAAGACAAGAATCGCGGATGTCAGCTTAATGCGATGAATGGTATCTTTTTGATTGAAATACCTTCTTTTTCACGACACGGCTCTCTGGCTATAAAAGCCAACGAGCGTAAGCGGGGAGCGCGAACAAGCTACCACAACCGCTTTTTAACACGATAAGCGTCGCTTTTTAACGAATATATACGTATCAACCTACACATATGGCTGTATCAACTCACACATATAGCAGTGTTAACCCACACATATAGTCGCGTCAAGCTACACATATAGTGGCGTAAGCCTACACATATATAGGTATCGGCCCTCACATGCGGTAGCGTTGGGCATTATTACCGCCTAACGACCGTAAAACATGAACTAGGGTGAATTATTTCGGCTGGAACGGAAGGCTGTTTTTCAGCAAACGGCTATCAAACAGAGAATTGCTGTTTTTTTCTCTCGAATTTGGAAGCGAGACGCACTTGGGTACGGAATAATCGATTCTCCGGGACTTCAGATTACAAGTTGTCAAAAAGACAAATGGGCCACTTGTATCTATAGCTCCTCTGCCATTTCCCGATAACCACCGGGGGAGAGACGGTTAATGTATAATTTAGCCTTGTCAGGTGAATAACTTACGGTTTGTCAAGTGAATAACTTACGGCTGGGGGTAGCCGTAAGCTTACGAGTCTGGAAGTGGTTAGTTATTCACTTGGGAAGCCTTTCTCAAGTGAGTTGGTCTGTTGATTAATAGTTTATAAGACAGCGATTTATATGGCAATAGTTATCTCATGATCTCATCTGTTGGCCGACTTATCTTAGGCTGCCGGCTGAAATATAGATGAGCCTGAAGATATCCCCAATGATTATCGGGTGAGCCTATAAAATACCTATAACTCGAAGCTAGCGGTACTATCAATACTTTTGTGTCAAAGAGGAAGCTTGATTCAGATCTTATGCTTTGATAGGTTTACATTATTTTAATGTACACCTGTACATTATATATAGTTAAAAACCTTGATGTTTGACAATCTTTTATGGGATAGAAACGACTAGTTTAAACGATCGATTCTTTTAGTCATTTGCAAAGGTACGCGTTTCTTCGATACTTGCAACTCTTCCGGGCTATTTTTTTATTACTTATCCTCTTTCTTATCAATAGGATAGGTTATCCTTTACGAAACAACCGATTCCTTCAACAAACCTCCTGTTCCGACACTAAAAAAACGCAAGATTTAGACGATCGTTTAGACTAGTCGTTTTCGAGTAAAACAAGGGTGCTAAACGACGGGATGGACTTTAATTAACACTATTATTAATATTAAATTTTGAATTTATGAACAAAAGGATTTTTACCTTGTTAACAGCTGGTTTACTGCTAGGTGGACCTGCTTTTAATGCTGCGTATGCCGCTGTTGGAGACAAGACCGTTGTTTCTTATACAACTACAGAGACCGCTTTGGGCAATGGCATGACATTCTATTTAGGAGCGTCAAATACTACTTTGTATGCAAAGTATACGAGTAGTGATATCTTAAAATTGAAGGGCGATAAGGAAGTTGTTTCTTTAACAGCTACAACTGCTTCTGCTACGAATGAAACTGCCGCCGAATTTACGATCCGTAACTACTCTTCTCGTACTTTCGAGTTGTGGGTAACTATTGATGGTAAGGAATACCAAGTTATAACAAAGGGCGATGGTACTGCCGTTACCGGAGATCAGTCAACGAAAAATCTTTCAGACTTCAACACGAAGTTTATTGTAAAAGATGGTAAGCTGAAATTTAAAGGCTTGTTTACGGCTGCATTGCCTGCTAGCGAGGTTGGTAGTAATTTACAGGCCTTCTCTTATGCTAAAGAGATCGGAGATGAGTATTTGACTGAATACAATTCAAAAGGTACAACTTTGTCCTTCGATTATACGACTAGCGAATTGGTTGGTAACTTGTTTGATTCCGTAACTCCGGTAACTGTTAGTGCGGATATTACTGCTGCGGATGCGAAAATCCAGACAGGTACTTATTTTGTGAAAGGTGACGCAAAGAAGGTAGAAGCATTTGTTGCTGAAGTTGAAGATGGTACAAATAATGAAGCTGCCATATCAGCTGCAAAAGAAATCTCTTTCTTAGCCGTGGATCCTACTCAACGTTACAACATCAATGGTAAACAAGATGGTGAAGGTTACGCTTTGTATTGGATGAAAGGTGAGGTCGCTGCTAAAGACTCTAGTGCAAACGCAAGCTTTACGATCTCATTGAAAGATGCCTTTAATGAGGATGGTAAGTTGATTTTAACGATGAAACCTTCTGTCAAAGAAGGTAATACTTGGAAATCTTATGATGTAAATGTAGCTGCGGTTAAGCCTTCTGTTTCTGATACGAAGACTTATGTGACTACTGTATTATCAGGAAGTACAAAAACGAACTATACTCCTATCCATCCGCAACTGGGTGCGAATTCTTATCTTGACGCTTCTGTATTATTGAAGAAGAACGCTGAGAATGTGGTAAATATTTACTTTACAAGTAATGATGAGGACAAGAGCTCTGAGGGTAAGCCAAACGCTCAAACAGAGTACCATAAGTATTTAACGGTTGATCCTGCTACAGGTGACGGTTTAAGAGTGGTTGCTTATAATAGTGCGGATTTTACGATGCCGGTATCCCAATGGATCGTTTCTGGTTTTGATGGCAAATATAATTTTACATTGACAAACCGTGAGACAGGTGAGGATTTGGTATTACGTTTACAACCGGATGGAAAAGAAGGTGGCTATAAAGTAGATAAAGCAACTTATGATGGAGAAGAAGTAACAATCAAAGGAGATGAAAAAGCTTCCAAAGGTGTAACAGAAGATTTAGCACTGAATACAACTTCCGTTAAGTTCAACACGATCGCTACAACTCGTACGGACGGTTATAAAGTATTCACGGATACTCAGATCGCCGAGGGCTTTAAGATGACATTCAATGGTAAGAACGTATTTGGTGACAAGACTCTTTATGCAGTTCTTTCTAATGATAAAAAGAGTATGAAGGTCTCTACCGATGAGAAGGCGACAATGTTGACCCTTTATCCGGAAAGAGTAAAAGGTGCTGAAACTTTGGATAAATCTTTGTAAGGTGTAGCTGATTACATCTTGAATACGAATACTTATGCTTACTTAAATGATAAGAATGAGGTTGTAAGAGTTGCGGATAAGGATACTTTGGTTGTTCCAACTTATATCTTGCGTACGACGGAAGTTAAGGGTGACGATGCTAGATATTTAGGTGCTGCCGCTGCTACTGATAAAGAAAAGGATGCCGCTACAGAGTTCGCTATCATTAAGAATGCCGCAGGCGGTTATTCTTTGGTTTCGTTAGCTGCGACTTCTGGGGGTACGCTTGATTATGCTGCTTCAATTGATAATACTTCTGCGGTTAAAACTGCGAGCGTTAATAGCACAAATTTAACTGTAGCTTATGATAAGAAGCGTTATGTAGCAGCTAGTGACTTGAATGATGGTTACGCAAACGTTGAGATCTTGGACGCTAATCCGTTCAACCCGTCATTGGCCTCTCAACCACGTCACGCATCATTTGACAATATGTTAGGTTCTATCAACTATCAGTTGAATAAGAATGGTATCACTGAAGGTATCCTTTCTGCGGAAAGCATGATTTTCTGGTTGGATACGGCGGATAGCAAGGCTAAGACTCCTTCATTCTATATCTCTAAAGGCATTGAGGTTGCTGAAGGCGAAGAAGCACCGGCTGAGAGAATGTTCATGTTCAATGCTCAGGATTCTTTGAAATATTTCGTAGAAGGCTCTGCTCAAGAATATACAAATGAGGCATATTATTTGGAAGGAACAGAGGATACTAAGGTAATCTTCCGTCCGGCTATCCTTGAGGGTGTTGATACAATCGCTACTACCGTAAATGGTGAGGCTGTAAAAGTTGTTAAGGAATTGGAGTCTGATGGTGAGACTGTAAATTCTGATAGACTGGATGCGTTCAAGTTTAATATAACTTTAGCTAAGGATTCTGAGGATGAGTATGTTATTTCTTCTCAAAGAAAGATTGATGGTAAGACAGTTTATGTTTATGCCTTGAATGGAAAACTTGGTTTGACTGCTGACAATGATATCGCTATGGTCTTCACATTAGGTACTGACGTTCCGACTTCTAACGGTTCTGTTGAAGATGCTGCTTCCTCTATCGTTGTAGTAGGTGGCAACGGTGTCGTAACGATCCAAGGCGCTGCTGGTCAGAACGCTTATGTACGTACTGTATTAGGCCAGTCTGTAGCTGAGACTGTTCTTACATCCGATAACGCTACAATCGCTGTACCTGCCGGTATCGTATTCGTTACGGTTGGCGAGGAGACTGTGAAAGTTGTCGTTAAATAATTGAATATTCAAAGTAAAGGAATAATGAAATAAGATAATCAACAATTCCCGTGAGGGTTTCGATCCCAAGTAATCCGTGACGGATGAACAGGCGGGAGTTGGATTAATATTAATACTAAAGTAATAAATTAAGAGGTCCGTAAGTACCTCCGTGAGGATGGAGTACGGATAAAGAAACAAGTCTCCGGCAGGCGTAAGCTTTGCTGGGGACTTCGTATTTTGCGACCTTATTTATGTGTAACTAATGAAAAAAGAACTGTCTAATAACGTGAAAGATGGGGCCTTTTTGTATTTTTGCGGAAATTAGGAGTAATAGTAGTATCAAAAATAAGCTCAAACAATTAATGTCAAACTCAAAAATCTCAGCGGCCGCATTTGCGGACACAAAACCTCATTATGACCTTCTTGATGGATTGAGAGGTGTCGCAGCGTTAATGGTTATATTTTATCATGTATTCGAAGCCTTTGCTACGAGTCCCATTGATCAACAATTTAATCACGGTTATTTAGCCGTTGATTTCTTCTTTATCCTGTCTGGGTTCGTGATTGGTTATGCTTATGACGACCGGTGGAAAACCATGACAACAAAGGATTTTATCAAACGTCGATTGATCCGTTTGCATCCGATGGTTGTCCTTGGAGCTGTTTTGGGAGTTATCGCGTTTTGTATACAAGGGTGTGAGAAGTGGGATGGTACGCATGTCTCTATATCCATGGTGATGCTAGCTTTGCTTATCAACCTTTTTTTGATACCGGCTGTACCCGGTTCCGGGCCTGAGATCCGTGGAAATGGTGAGATGTTTCCTTTAAATGGCCCTAGTTGGTCTTTGTTCTTCGAGTATATCGGAAATATTATGTATGCTTTGTTTATTCGTCGGATGTCAACGAAGGCGCTTACGGCACTTATTGTCTTGGCGGGAATCGGATTGGCTTCGTTCGCTATATTCAATTTTTCCGGTGCGGGGCACCTAGGTGTGGGGTGGACGATGGAAGAGTACAATTTGATCGGTGGCTTTTTACGAGTGTTATTTTCTTTCTCGATGGGATTGTTGATGTCGCGCGTCTTTAAACCCATTCATATCAAAGGCGCTTTTTGGATCTGTAGCTTGGCGATCGTCGTTTTACTTTCCATGCCCTATGTCGGTGACGGTGAGGCTTTATGGATGAACGGTATCTATGATTCCGTATGCGCGATCCTGATATTCCCTATGCTTGTCTATCTGGGGGCCTCCGGGAAGACAACCGATAAGCATTCCGCCCGTATCTGTAAATTCTTGGGAGATATCTCTTATCCTTTGTATATGGTACATTACCCTCTTATATACTTGTATTTTGGGTGGGTAAAGAAGGAGAACCTTACATTTGCCGAGGCATGGCCGGAGGCATTGGCCTTGGTTCTCGGAAGTATTGCGCTGGCTTATATCAGTTTGAGGATATACGACGAGCCTGTCCGCAGGTACCTGACCAAACGTTTCTTGCGGGTACGTAAATAAGCCCGATTGGATAGCCTATAGACTTGCCCCAGTACTTCGTAAGGAGTACTGGAATACTTTGATGAAAGTACCGAAGTACTTCCTACGTGGTACTGGGGTACTCCCGCCGGGAGTACTGGGCTGACTGTCGGGGGTGTCTCGCTGTTTTATCAATCTTTATCCGCTATACGATCTAAGAGGATAGACACATGTCTGCCGTCCATCAAGCCATGATGAGCCGTTACGGAGATAGGGAGCATCCGATGCCCGTTCTGCTCGATCAGCTTTCCGGTGGAGATACGGGTAGCGGAATCGCCTGTACGGAAAGAGGAAGCATGTTTCATCTCCGTGAAGGCGATCCATGGGACCGGGGAGAAACGGACTAGGTCTTGCCGGTCAGATTCCCTATCTTTGCAAAGGCCTGTGAGAGCTTGCACACGTTCGATCTCTTTCTGTGCGTTTTGAAGGAACAGTTGCCTGTCCGGTGTATATTCGAAGAAGCCGAAGCCGAATGTTCCGTCTTCCCGCCCAATCGTTGTTCCCACGTGGATTCGGTCGAAGCAGACAGGGATGTTGTCGATGATCCGGTACCGGAACTCTTCCACCTCATTAACGGCTGTCATAATCTTATGTAAGGAGTAGAGGAAAAAAGAGGCATGATCCGCTTTCGCCTCTTTATAGATGGAGGTCACGTCTATCTGGGTGGTCAGTCCGAAGAAAGGGTCGTCCATAGAACCGAAAAACAGGAAATGTTCTTTCCGGTTCCAATGCTCTAGGTCAATAGGATGCTTCATGATTCTTTATTTGTTGGGTTTACTATTTTGTGGAAAGCGATGCGTTCCGTACCATTTGCGATGTAAATGATACCGCATTGCTTGAAGCCATGCTTTTTCAATAAGTTTTGCATGACAATATTATCCCGGTGTGTATCGATACGGATATTATTGCAATGAGCGAATGCCCATTTTAGACATTCGGTCGAGATCCCCTTTTGCTTACCGTTGGAGGCCATGCGATGGATCACGGCATAAGGTTCATCGTTCAGCCATTCGCCTTCATAGATCTTTAGGTAAGTAGGGTCGATTCCCTCGATGTAACAAAAGGTCCCCACTAACTCGCCCTGCTCATTTTCGCATACGAAACTATGGCTGGCCTTGATCTCGTTGGAGATCAATTCCTCGGAAGGATATCCGTTGATCCATTGATTCCCGTTGCCATGCTCTTGCATGAACCTGCGTGCATAATCGTACATAGCCATTACCTCGGCCAGATCTTCTTGTCGTGTTCGTCTGATATTCATGATCGGTAGAAAAAGTTATCCCGCAAAAGTAGTATATTATTGTTATCTTTGCGAATCTAGTCGAAAAATATATAAACCAATTAAATCAAAATATCATGGAACCATTAAAAATTGCTACCGTGCAGTTCGAGACACGGGATAACGATAAAGTGTATAATCTTTCTATCATCCGGGAGATGTGCCGGAAAGCGTCGGTAGAGGGAGCGGATGTAGTGGCTTTTCACGAATGCTCGGTTTGTGGATATACGTTTGCCAAGGACTTGTCTCGCGAGGAATTGTTGGCTATTGCCGAACCGATCCCCACGGGGGAGAGTACGCAAGCCTTGATCGCCATCGCCAAAGAGTTTGGCGTCACGCTACTGGCCGGATTCTTTGAGCGGGATGGGGATCGCATCTATAAAGCGCAAGTTTGCGTGGATGGCAATGGCTTGAAGGCAAAGTACCGCAAGCTACATCCGTTTATTAATCCGAATATCTTGCCGGGCGATCAATATGTGGTTTTTGAGATCAAGGGATGGAAATGTGGCATATTGATTTGCTACGATAATAATATCATAGAGAATGTCCGTGCCACGGCCTTATTAGGGGCGGATATCATTTTCATGCCTCACGTGACGATGTGTACCCCTTCCCCTCGCCCCGGGGCTGGTTTGATAAATCCTATGTTATGGGAGAACCGGGCAAACGACCCGACTTCCTTGCGACAGGAGTTCGATGGCCTGAAGGGACGTGCTTGGCTTATGAAATGGCTTCCCGCTAGGGCGTACGACAATGCGGTATATGTGGTATTCTCCAATCCGATCGGGCGTGATTATAATGAGATCAAGAACGGTTGCTCGATGATTCTGGATCCTTTCGGCGATATCGTGGCGGAATGCCGTAAACTGGGTGATGATTTCGTGATCGCTACGGCTATCCCTGAGAAATTGAGACAGGCTGGAGGATATCGTTACCGAAATGCCCGTCGTCCGGAACTTTATGCGGATATTATCGGCCAACCGCATGAGTCCAATCAAAAGGTAGCATGGTTAACAGAAACAACAAATAAATAGTATGCAACAAACAACAATCTCTAAGTCACCTCGTGTAGAGGTGGTGGATGCGCTACGTGGATTCGCTGTCTTGGCAATCTTATTAGTGCATAATGTGGAACATTTTATCTATCCGGTCTATCCGGACCCGGCTACGCTGCCGGGATGGTTGAACGTATTGAATGAAGGCGTGTTTACGGTGGTATTCGCTTTGTTTGCCGGGAAATCGTATTCTATCTTTGCCTTGTTATTTGGTTTTACCTTTTATATACAGTATTCGAACCAGCAGGCGAAGGGAAAAGACTTCGGTTACCGCTTCCTTTGGAGATTACTGCTGTTGACGATCTTCGCTACGTTGAACGCCGCTTTTTATCCGGCAGGCGATGTTTTGCTGCTGTATGCGATCGTGGGCGTTGTTTTGTTTATCGTGCGTAAATGGAGCGATAAGGCTGTCTTGATAACGGCTATTATCTTTTTATTGCAGCCGGTGGAGTGGTATCATTATATCGCTAGCCTGTTTAATCCGGATTACCAATTACCCAATTTAGGAGTAGGGGAGATGTACTCAGAGATGGCGGAGCATACCAAGCGGGGGGATTTATGGAATTTCATCTGGCAGAACGTGACGTTAGGACAAAAGGCTAGTTTGCTCTGGGCTGTTGGTGCCGGCCGGTATGTACAGACCTGCGGGTTATTTATGCTGGGAATGTTGATCGGGCGCAAAAAGTTATTTATCCCCTCGGAGGAGAATTCCCGTTTTTGGATAAAGACCTTGATCATTACTGCGATCGCTTTCGGTCCTTTATACCAACTGAAAGTATTGTTGATGGATACGGCGGACAGCGCTATCGTGCGCCAGACGGCAGGTGTTGTGTTTGATATGTGGCAGAAATTCGCTTTTACGTTCGTATTGGTGGCTTCCTTTGTGTTACTGTATCAGCGCGAGGCCTTTAAGCGTTTTACCTCTATCTTACGCTCTTATGGAAAGATGAGCTTGACGAATTATGTGACACAATCTTTTGCTGGTGCGTTGATCTATTTCCCGATCGGCTTGAATCTGGCTCCTTACTGCGGTTATACGGTCAGCATGTTCATCGGTATCGCCTTTTTCTTCTTGCAAGTACGCTTCTGTAAGTGGTGGGCTGAAAGACATAAACACGGACCGTTGGAAGGTCTTTGGCATAAGTGGACATGGGTAGGTTCTAAATAAGGATCTGATTATCTGGTGAAATGAGATGGGGTATGTCCCGTCTCATTTCATTACAGACAGTTCTCACTCCATAAAAGGTTTGGCATATTTAATCATTCCATGCACGTTCTTGAGTCCTTCCGGTGCCAACTCGACAACCATGCAATATTCGCTGGGGACATCGAATGGGAACTCAATGCCGAAATCAATCGCCCTTTTATATCCGAATCTCGGATAATAATCCTTATGTCCTAATAAGACGGCCGATTTATAGCCTAGCTCTCCCGCTCGCTTATGCGCTTCACGGATCAAAGCGCTACCAACGCCAATCCTTTGGTACTTCGGTACCACCGAAACCGGTGCTAGCCCAAGAGAGATCACGCTTTGGTCTTCTGATACGATTTCCACCTTACTCATCATGAGATGCCCTATGATTTCGCCGTTTAATTCAGCGACTAAGGAGAGCTCCGGAATATAAGCGTCCGTTTTTCGTAAACGTTCTACAAGGTACGGTTCGCTTTGATCACTGTCCTCCACGTCACGGAAAGCAAGTTCCACGACTTCCCTTACTGCTTGAAAGTCGTTCTCTTGCTCTTGTCTAATCTTGATTTCTTTATTCATATGTTGCGTATCACCGGTTATCGCTCAGACCCGTATCGTGAGTCCGTTTTTATCTTCTGCGTCGAACACTGCGTACCGGAGCGGATTTTTCTGCTTTCGGAGCCTTGACAGTGGGAGCTTTCTTTTCGGAGGCAGGCTCTTTGGTTGTAGTACCTTTTCCTCTTGCGGCGCTCTTTCTGGCTTTCTTCGCGGCTTTGCTGTCTACCGCTACTTGAGTCGTATCCGGTTGATACCAGAGTGATTTCTCAAAGCTGGTTAATTGACCTTCGATACGAGCTTGCTCGTTCTTTAAGGAATCCGGTGTCGGGCAATACGCCTGCAATGGCAGATTCATCAAGTTTTGGGTCTTGATGATATCCCCCTCGAACATCCGGCGACGGAAATAGTCATCCATCGTAAAAGTCATGGCGTTATTCATATTAGACGTCATGATGTATGAATTGCTGATATACGGACGTATATTCTCGTAAGGAAGCCAGAACATAGGCATGGTTGTCTCTCCCATATCACCTGTAGAGGTAAGGATCGGGCAAATCGCCAATATCTTGACATCAAAAGCGGAATTATTCTGGTCGAAATACCATGCTTCTTTTACATAGTAAGACCGTACGTCGGCTGCAGGTATATCGCTTTCATTGATTACGAAAGTCGGTTCCTCACCCGCTCTCCCCGGTATCTCCTCATAAAGGATGTAGAAGCGATCCAGCAAATCCTTGAAGTTGATCAAATGGGCTTCGTCAAACTCCTCGTATCCGTCCAGATACTCATAGGCCTTGATCTTGTTCTCACCTAAAAGCTGGAAGATTACGGAGAAAAGATTCATCTGTCCGTTCATTGGGCGGGTCGGGTAATAAAGCGGAGCGTTCTGTTCTTTCATCAAGTCCACCTGCCGGTAGATAATACGCATCCAGCGAGCGTTCCCGATCTCTTGCGTCAAACGCTCGTTCATATCTTGGGCCCGTACGGTCAGTTCGGGTAAACCGGTATCTTTCTTATCGTTTCTTTCCCCACGGCTGGCTTGAGGCGAACGGCGACGCGTTTGTTGTTGCTGCGTAGCTTCGTTCTCAACTTCTTCTTGCGCGTGAAGAGGCATCGCTGTTAAAAAAGTGGCGGCCAAAGCGGCTATGTAATACAGATGTTTCATACTGCGAATCTTAATTTACGATTACTTCGATAGTCGGTATGGTACGTTCGATACCGTCCGGACCTTTCGCGACTACACGGGTGATATAAAAACGTTTACCCTTACTTAAATTGCGGATATAGTTTTTCTGACGTTGCGAGAAGTTGGTTCCTTCGGCCACTTCCGGGATAGCGTTACCCATGGAGTCGAAGAAAGTCAGCTCAAAACGTAATACCGTATATTTTACATTTAGCAAATCATCGTCGATAGCGGCCAGAATACCGTCAGCCTCTACCAAGCTACGTTTGGCGATCATACCTCCCTTGAACTTACGGACGTTACCGTTTTGATCCTTATACTCGATATAAGGTAGGGGATCGGGGAGGGCACGCACGCGGAAGGTAGTCTTTGCCATCTCTATGTTCCGGCCATCCGCCATACGAGCGTTTACCGTGATCACGGCTTCCGTTCCTACTTTAGACGGGCGGGCTTCCCAACCATCCTTGCTGCGGGTTAATGTGCCGTTCGTCATGGTAGCTGTCACATTACCGCTCGGTACACCCGGGACGGCGATACGCATCGGGTTGGCGATACCGGCATATAATACGTTCATCAATGTCGGGGCCACGGTAGCTGTCGGCTCGGTCACGAAATACTCGCTCTCGAAATCCCGGCGCATGATGCTGCCGTCGCTATTCGGCATCTCGATATAACCTTTGATCGGGAATGTCCCGGCAGCTCCGGTATTCACCGTGAAGACTCCTTTATTCTCGTAAGGTAATTCTTTTCCGTTTACATAGATCGTAGGACGTTTCGTAGAGTCTACCGCCGATAATACGATATTCGCCTTGTACTGGCTTCCTCGCATTACGATCTGGCTTTCCGGGATTACCTGCGCCGTGATCTGGTTCACACGGTAATCGCCAACGTCTACGCTATTCAATAAGTTCGATAAGACCTCACCTTCGGCGTAGCGAACGTCACTTTGCATTTTTGTTAACAGGGTAACAGCCGCCGCTACCGGCATATTCTCGAACAAGGCCTCTTCCCAAGTACGGGTATTTATCC
Source organism: Parabacteroides sp. 20_3 (assembly GCF_964238835.1). Lineage (NCBI taxonomy): Bacteria > Pseudomonadati > Bacteroidota > Bacteroidia > Bacteroidales > Tannerellaceae > Parabacteroides > Parabacteroides sp. 20_3. Next base: position 16,197 of record NZ_CAXSNO010000008.1, read on the forward strand.
CCGCTTTATGAGGGGGAGTCGTGCTTAGGTTCGCCTCCAATACGGCAGTCTTCGCCGAATCTTCGATAAAGCCGCCCATCCAGATACGATACTTATCAATTTCCGCTCTCAGCTTTTTACCTTCTCCGCTTACAGGAGAGAGCATTACACGGGAGGCGGCTTCCAAATCATCCTTATGCTCGATGCTGTTTACGTTGGCATTCTCGCCATCAGCTACCTTAGCGATACGGATCTTTAAATCTTGTATATACGTATAGAGGCTATCTGAGGCTCTTTTCACCTCACGGGCCTTCAATGCCCACTCACCCACTTTCTGGGGATTCTCTTGGTAATAAGCTTCCATCTCGTCCGCTACGATCTTGTTTCGGCGGGAGGAGTTATCGATAGAGGTTCGCAAGCTACCTTCCACCAACTCAAAACCATCCAGCACCTCCGACGACACATTCAGTGCCATCATGGCGATGAACACCAGATACATCAGGTTGATCATCCGCTGACGGGGAGAATTGGGATTATTTGATATTCCTGCCATATTTCTTTACTTCATTGGGTTGTTTGTATACGGAGCCTGTTGTTGCTGTTGGTAACCATAGGGTTGCTGATATTGCTGTTGGTAACCGGGCTGTTGTGGCTGCTGATACATCGGTTGTTGAGGTTGTTGTTGCGGCTGCGCCGGTTGTTGGTAGCCCATATTCACGGTCATCGCTTGCAATAAACGACTGTATACTTGGTTCAATTCGGCCAGTTGGCGAGTCATCTTTTCCGTCTCGTTACGGAATACGGAACTGTCTACCACCGATCCGTCATACATCTCACGGATACGATTCAAGCCACTATTGATGTGTTCGATAGATTCGATCTGCGAACTGATACTCTTCAACTGGATCTCATAGATGGTATTCAATCCGGATACGTTACGGTTCAATTGTTCCATCTGGTGTACGTAACCACGGGAGTTTTGGTTGATGCCATCGGAATTATCCGTGATACTCTTATAAGAGTTCAACAGTGTATCGGATACGTTCGTAAGCGAATTAGTCACTTGGCTGAAACGCTCCATGTTCTCAGACATGCCAGATAATTGCTCCAGATATTTTTGGGTAGCTTCCGTCAATTCCGCCATCTTGGAAATTTGCTCGGCCGCTCCGCTTAATTTCTTGATGCTCTCGGATAAGTTCTTGGAATCTTCTTCCGTCACGTCCAGATTACCTGCGATATTCAAGGAACCACCTCTTTGCGCATTCGCCTTAGACGCTGCCGAACCGATATTTATTCCCCCGGCTATCTCATCGTCTTCTACATTATCCGTAGAATTGATCATGGTTGAGATCGGCGTACCGGTGAAATCCGGACGATCCATCGGGTTCTTTGATTTCAATACGGGGAAAACATCTTCCCAATGATATTCCTTGTTCGGATGCTCGAACGCCGAGATAAAGAATACGATAGACTCGGTGATCATCGCCACGAACAGGATTTGGTTAGCGTATGGTATATGTAATAACTTAAATAACGCACCGAGGATTACGATGGACGCACCCCAACTATACAGGAAGTTCAATACTCGTTTTCCTCTTTCGCTGGAGAGGAACATCTCCAGTCTGTTTTTATATCTTCTATATTTTCCCATCGTCGTATTATTGTCTTAAATGATTCAAAACTTTAAATTTATAATTCCCGCTTATTTCTTTCCCTTGGAGCGAGAGAATCCTATTTGGGTACGTGCGCAACGGAAACCGATGTAAGAACGGCTCTCGTTCTGGAACTCGAAAGTACGCATGTCCGAACGGATAAATTGTGAGACATCTTTCCAAGAACCTCCTCGCACTACTTTCTTTTTCATGGCGTAGGGATCGTTCTTGGCGGCGTTGTAACGCAGATCCGGGTTCATGTCGCTCATTTGGCTCGGGCCAGACTCGGAGTAAGACGTTGAGGTCCATTCCGCCACGTTTCCTGCCATATCGTATAACCCGAACTCATTCGGGGCGAAAGAGCCTACACGAGACGTAATCAAATGGCCATCCTCCGTATAATTACCTTTACCCGGCTTGAAGTTACCCAAGAAACAACCTTTGCTGTCTTGAAGCTCGTCGGTAGACCAAGGGAACTTATTCTCGTTCTTACCTGTACGGGCGGCATATTCCCATTCTCCTTCGGACGGAAGACGGAATGGCTCTACCAATTGTCCCGGTGGCAAGCTCAAGGATTCTTTGTATAAATTCGTACGCCATACGCAGAAGGCAGTCGCTTGTTCCCAAGAAACACCGACTACAGGATAATCATCGTAACCCGGATGAGAGAAATACATACGGGTATATGGCTCGTTGTACGCATTCTTGAAATCGTTCACCCAGCAATTCTCGTCCGGGTAGATATTGACGATACGGGTATTCAAGAAATCCCATTCGCTGCTTAACGGGCGGGTGATCGTCTCGTTGATTACACGTCCTTCATCATCGATGTAAGCGGTGTCCTTGGAGATCATGACTACCTCGTTCGGATCTACCTGAATATCCGTATTACGAACCCGGTCCGCCGGGTTCAATTGATTCTTGCGGAGGGCGGCGGCGGTATAGTCGTACCACTCGTATTTATAGATCATTTGTTTAGGGTCCAAACCTTTCTCTCCGGTAACGGGATTCGTGTAATAGACACTTTCTATCGCACGTTGCTCATCCTCGTTCGCCCGTCTCCAAGGAATCGGACGGTTCCAGTCCAAATGCGGAGTGACAGGTTCCCCGTAACGGTCTTCCGTGATCTTGAACAGATCGTTGCCTCCATAAGCTGGGTCCGCCAAGCGTTCACGGATAATAGAGTCTCTCACATAATAAACGAACTGGCGATATTTGGCGTTCGTTACCTCTGTCTGATCCATCCAGAACGCGTCGAAAGAGACCCCTTTCGTCTCCGGCATGATTCCCCACAAGGAATCCTTGTCGGCGGGACCCATCTCGAACGAACCTCTTTTAACCAAGACCATTCCATACGGCGCTGGTTCATTGAACGCTACCGATCTGACACCTGTCACCTCACCGCCGGCACTCCGGAGAGATTTACCGCAGGAGGTAAGCAAGGCTACCGTTACAAGTACTAATAATACTTTTTTCATATACTATAATATACGTACACTTTTATGTCTATTTTTCCCTGTCTTCGTCTTGTTCAGCTTTAAGGCATACTTGACACATAGCTCGTGGCTACCGCTACTTGCCCGGCCTAGGGCCGTGGTCGGGAAATCAAAGGCGTAACCCGCATGGAAACGACCTAGCTTTACGCCGAACATGATGCCCACCGATTCATTCACCCGATAGGAAAAACCTCCATTAAACATCTTATTATATTCCAGCCTAGCGGTAATATCCGCATGAAAACTTTGCATGTCTGTCAGCAAGAACACCGAGGGCTGTAATTCTATCAACGGATTCTTTAATTGAATATTGTATCCACCCATTAAATTAAGTGAACGACCTATATAGGTATAGGCGTTCTCGTCCAGTTGAAGCTCCGGTTGGGTGATATGCGTCATGCCAAACCCGGCGTAAAACCGTTTATGGGTATAGTAAATACCGAAGTTCATATCCAACCCCATGCCGCTGACCTGCTCTACAGGAATGGCGGCGTCGGTCTCTTGATGGTATTCGGACTCAACCTTTATCACCTTGGTTCCGTCGAACGACTGGTTGACTAAGCCGATTTGCAGACCGCCGCTCAAGACTCCCCCGAATAATTTATACTTATAGGCGTATTGCACCCCTACATGCGTATTCTGGAAAAGCCCGATCGCCTCGGTAAATACAACCAATCCGACACCGTGATTCGTCTTGCCTAAAGTGAGTGGCATATCCGCGGTAATGAAGAACGACTTGGGTGCCCCATGTACGCCGATCATTTCCAAGCGGGCGAGAGCCAATATATTCAAGTCCTCCGTAGCTCCGGCCACGGCCGGGTTATAATACGGTTTCGCCATGAAGTATTGACTTAAGCGTGCGTCATATTGCGCCCGTACGATTCCCGCACAAGTACACAAAAGGATCAAGATCGAAAGAAGACGTCTTCTCATTTAAACATTCACTTCACGTTGTAACTACAAACGCAGCAAATCCGGATAAATTGTATTTTCACAAAAAAACAACGAGGCAGGGGAGCTCGATCGTCCGCCACCTCGTTCTTCTATTTCTTAATTTTCAATTTCCAATTCTCAATTGAACTAGTATTCTTCCTCGTTGAAGAAGAAGTCTTCTTTACTTGGATAATCCGGCCAGATGTCTTCCATGCATTCGTAAATCTCGCCTTCATCTTCCATTTCCTGCAAATTCTCAATCACTTCTAATGGCGCACCAGAACGTTGTGCATAGTCAATAAGTTCATCCTTAGTCGCAGGCCAGGGTGCGTCTTCCAATTTTGAAGCTAACTCTAATGTCCAATACATAGCTGTCAAGTATTAATAACCGCCGAAGCGATTTGGTTCTCTATTTTTCCGCGAAAATATGACTTTATTTATTATACGCAAGTATAATCCCAAATAATTTCTTTACCGTTATTATTTATGCATTCTTTTCGTGCCAGAACGAAGAAATAATCCGATAAACGGTTCATAAATATCAATACAGGCTCCTCAACGGGGCAATTCTCGGCCAAGCGATAGATTTGTCGCTCGGCACGACGGCAAACGGTGCGGCAAACGTGTGCGAGGGCGGCCGAGCGGCATCCTCCTGGTAGGATGAACGCATGCATTTTCGGCAGCTCGTTATCCAGACGGTCTATCTCCCGCTCGATACGCTCGATGCTCTCGGGCGTTACCTTGCTCTCGATTTTCAATTCCGTGGTCGCTTGATCCGTGGCTAGGTAAGAACCGATCGTGAATAGCTTATGCTGGATGAATGATAAGAAATCAGTATCTTTCTCATTATTCAAGGCCGTGATTAATAATCCGATAAAGGAGTTCAGCTCATCTACGGTGCCATAGCTCTCGATCCGATCGTGCGCTTTCGACACGCGTTGTCCACCTACCAGTGAAGTGGTTCCTTTATCGCCTGTTCTGGTATAGATAATACTCTTCTTCATATCTGACTTGTTTTGAATCCTAAAAATAAACAATATAATCTCGTTTGTGCAATTTCTTGTTGAACAAGACAATCCCTAGCGAGTAAAGATCTAAGGTGACCGTCACTTCCGGACATGCGCAGATCTTTTCCCAAAGTTCACGCATCTTACGGCTCGCCTTGATTCCCTCAAAAACGAATACCGTATCGTTGTGCGCGTATTTCATACATTCATTAAACAGCCAGAGGTTGTTATGTTGTTCATATAAAGTGTTGAAAAAAACAAAATCTAAGCTATTTATGTCATTTAAGGCTTGGGGAAGCAAGTCCTTATAATTACCGATACGCAAATCGATGGGATTACGTCCCTCTTTAGCGAATGCTTGACGGGCAATCGTGGCGAATTCCGGTACATTTTCCAAGGCGATACATCTCAATCCCGTGGCATAGGAGGTTAGATATAAGGTAGACAACCCCATCGTGGTTCCTATCTGGAGGATATTCTTGGACTTGAAATAGTTTGTCAAACGGAATAATAAGGCGCCATGCTTGGGCCGGATGGATTCCCGTTTTACGATCTCGCTGATGGAACGAGTCTTTCGTTTCCCTTTGTTCTGCCGGTCTGGATAGGTGATCTCTCCTTCCTTGAATAATAACTGCTTACGTAAAAGCTCTATATCATAGAAACTATAATAGGAGCATTTTTCCTCGATGACCTTCGTGATGAGGTTAAAAACGAAAGGCGAATGTACTCCGAATCCTTTACGGTAACGGATGCCGCGGTACAAGAGCGATCCTTTTCGTAATGTATTAACCTTTGGTAGTATTTGCATTTCTTTTTGTCATTGGGCAATGAGACCTTGCCATTTACCGCGAACTTACATAAAAAAACGCAATTAGCATAAGCCTCTAGTCATTAAACGGGGTTATAATGACTTGTGCCATGCGGATGGCACTGGCTTTATCTTAGAAACTGGCTTTCTCCGGTTCTGGGCGGATATAGGTTAATATCTGCCCGCTTAATTGAAGCAGCGAGATCTCACAGATCTTGGTGGAGTATTCCGCCACGGAAAGACGCTCCTCCGCTTCCAGCAGACTGTTTTGTGCCTCACGCAATTCGATACCAGACAACTCGCCGAGTTTATAGCGGTCGATGGCGATCCGGTAGTTCTCTTGGGCGGCTACGAGGTTCTCTTTCTCTAGGCTCCATAGGTCGAGGTTGTTTTTATAGGCCATCCAGAAGTTGCTCATGTCCGCACGCAGGGCAAGTTCCAGTTCTTGGATGCGCAATTGCTGGTTCTCGATTTGGATGCGGGCGTTGCGTTGCTCACGTTTCCGGTTGAAACCGTCGAAGAGGCTCATACCGATGGTCACGCCGTAATTAAGCCCCAGCCGTTGTTGGAGGTCGTAATTGCCCACTTCCGTCCAGTTCGCCGTGTAGCCGTAGCCTGCGTTTAGCTTGACATAGGGATAATAGCGGCTTTTTACCTTTTTATAATCAAGCTCAGACAACGTCTGGTTCTTTTGGGCGATCAGGAGTGAGGCGTTGGCTTCGAGGGTATTCTTCCATAGATCTACCTCGTCGAGGAACGGGTTCGGGTAGATCAAGGAGTCCTTGATCTGGATTTCCTCCTCCACATTATTTAATGCCATCAACTCGTTCAGGCGGATACGGGAGGTATGCACGACCTCCAATTGGTTTAATACCTTGGAGCTATCCGAGTTGAAGTCCACTTGAGCCTGTTGCAAGTCCAGACGGGACATGGAGCCGATATAATACCGTTCTTCCACGATCCGTAAACGCTCCTTGGAAAGATCCAAGGTGGAACGGAGGTTACGCAAACGGATTTTCTGCCGGATCAGGTTGTAGTACTCGCTGGAAAGGTTGGCTACGAAATCCTCGATGGTCATGCGGGTGTTCAGTTCCCCCATTCGCTGTAATTCTTTCAAGCGAGAGTATTCGGCTTGGATACCGAAACCGTCGAAAACCGTCCAGTTAACGTTTAGTCCGACGTTGCCCGTCTCGCTGTTTATACCATTCGCCTTTTCGATCGATCCGTCTTGCAGGCTGTTACGGTTGTTATTGATATTTCCGCTGAATCCGCCGCTCATATCTACGGTAGGCAGATAACCGGCGTTTCCGGGGGTGGCGTTATTGTCGCTGATCTGTTGCTCGTTACGAATGATACGGATGGAGTAGTTCTGCTCTAATCCGGTTTCGATACACCGTTTCAGATCGAATAGTTGCTGCGCTTCCGCCATAAAGGGGGAAGAGAAGGCAAATAATAAGGTATATACATATTTCTTCATAAATCTACAACTAGGTGTTTTGTTTTTTTCGGTTGGTGGATATAAATGAATACATGGCCGGTACGATAAACAGGGTCAAGAAGGTCGATACCAACATTCCGCCTACTACCGCTACACCCATGGCGATACGCCCTTGGGCACCCTCGCCAGTAGCGTATACCAATGGCACCAAACCGAGGATGGTGGATACGCTAGTCATCAAGATCGGGCGCAGACGCTGGGTCGCGGACGAGCGGATCGCTTCCGGCAAACTAAGTCCCGACTCTTGCCGCTGATTGGCGAACTCTACGATCAAGATACCGTTCTTCGCCACCAAACCAATCAACATAATGATACCGATCTGGCTGAATATATTCATCGTGATACCCGAATAACTCATGAACATCAGCGCACCAGCGATAGCCAAAGGCACGGTGAACATCACTACCAACGGGTCCTTGAAACTCTCGAACTGGGCGGCCAACACCAAATAAATCATCAGCAAGGCCAAGATCATGGCGAACATCAAACTGGAAGAACTCTCACGGAACTCTTTCGACTCGCCGGAAAGAGCGGTGCGGAAGCTACCATCCAGCACCTCCGAGGCGATACGATCCATCTCGTCCAGACCATCGCCGATCGTGTATCCTTTATTCAATCCACTGGAAACCGTCGCCGATACGAAACGGTTATAGCGATACAATTGGGGCGGCGCCACATTTTCCGTAACCTTAACCAAGTTATCCAGCTGGATCATTTCCCCATTGTTACTACGTACATAGATCGATTTTAAATCGACAGGGGTATTTCGTTGCTGGCGGTTGATCTCGCCCAATATCTGGTATTGCTTACCATTCATATAGAAGTAGCCCATACGCTGTCCGCTCAACGCATATTGCAAGGTCTGGGCGATATTCCGGGTGCTGACACCCAATAAGGAAGCCTTATCCCGGTCGATCTCGATACGTGCCTCCGGCTTGGTGAAGCGCAAGTTCACGTCCGCCATCTGGAAGACCGGGCTCTCGTTCACCTTTTGCATAAACGTGGGCAGGAACTCTTGCAGTTTATCCAAGGTCGGGGCCTGCAGTACGTATTGGATAGGCATACCGCCCCGGCGTCCGCCGAAGGTGGATTGCTGTTGTACGAAGGCGCGGGCCAAGGTCTCTTTGCGGACTTCTTTCGACAAGGTCTCGGCGATCTCCATTTGCGAGCGTTCCCGTTCCTTGATATCGCTTAATATGAGGTTTAGCGAACCTCCTCCTTCCCACGAGCGGGTCATGATGGATTGCTTCTCGGGAGCGATGGAGTCGGCTATTTGCTCGATACGGTCCGCGTAGTCGCGGATAAACTCGAAGGTAGCCCCTTCCGGCCCGCGCATATTCACGGAGATCATGGAACGGTCCTCCAAAGGCGATAACTCGGAACGAATGTTCTTCCAGAAGTACCCGATCGATCCGAAGAGAAGGATAACGATAGGGATCGACCATATCTTATGGTTCAGGAACGCATTCAACGACTTGGCGTAGATTGTGTTCAATCCCTCGAAGAACGGCTCGGTCTTCCGATAGAACCAGTTTTTCTTCTCTCTCCTCTTCAATAGCTTGGTAGCCAACATCGGTGTAAACGTAAGGGCCACGAATGAGGAGATAGCGACCGAACCGGCGATCACGATACTGAACTCCTTGAACAAACGCCCCGTCATACCTTCCATAAACACGATCGGCAAGAATACGGAGATTAGGGTGATCGTGGTAGATACCACGGCGAAGAAGATCTCTTTCGATCCTTCGATACCCGCCTCTTTCGGCGACATGCCTTGCTCGATACGTACATATATATTCTCCGCCACCACGATCGCGTCGTCTACCACCAGACCGACCGAGAGCACGACCGCCAACATCGTCAATACGTTGACGGAGAATCCGGAGATATACATCACGAAGAAAGCTCCTACCAACGATACGGGGATAACGACGACAGGAACCAGCGTGACCCGCCAGTCGCGGAGGAACAAGAAGATAATCAATACGACCAAGAGGAAAGCCTCGTAAATCGTCTGTTGTACTTCACTGATAGAGGCCCGGATAAAGCGAGTGTTGTCATACATCATCTCGATCGTGACATCTTCCGGCAGGTCTTTTTGTAATTGCTCGATACGCTTGTAGGCTTCGTCGGCGATCTCGATATGGTTGGCTCCCGGTTGGGGGATGATAACGGTCATAACCATCGGCTCGCCGTTCTTCTTCAGTAAGCTCCGCAAGTCCTCGGGAGCTACCTCCGCACGTCCGATATCGCTGAAGCGCACGATGTTGTTGTTGTCTTCCTTGATAATTAAATCGTTGAATTCCTTGGCGGTATGCATCAATCCTAAGGTACGTATGGATAAGGAGATCGTATTTCCCTCGATACTACCGGAAGGAAGCTCCACGTTCTCGTTATCGACGGCGTTTTTCACGTCCATCGGGGTCACTCCGTAACCCGCCATCTTGATTGGGTCCAGCCATAGACGCATGGAATACCGTTTTTGTCCCCAGATATCCACGCCACTCACGTTCTCGATGGTCTGCAAGCGCTCTTTCACCGTCAGCTCGGCGATCTCGCTCAACTCCATCAACGAGCGTTTGTTGCTTCGGATGGCGATCTGCATGATCGGGGAGGCATCGGCATCCGCTTTCGATACCGTAGGTGGGTCGCAGTCACGGGGAAGGTAGCGTTGGGCACGAGATACCTTATCACGTACATCGTTCGCCGCCGTTTCCATATCCACGGACAACTCAAACTCTACCGTGATGCGGCTGCTGCCTTGGCTACTCACGCTACTCAATGAACGGATACCCGGGATACCGTTGATATTCTGCTCCAACGGCTCGGTGATCTGATTCATGATCACGTCGGCGTTCGCTCCGGGATAAGATACGTTGACCGAGATAATCGGCTGGTCTACGCTCGGGAACTCCCGGACGCCAAGGAACCGGTAACCGATAAAGCCGAACAGGAGGATGACCAGCATCATCACTGTCGAGAGTACGGGCCGGTTTATACTGGTTTCTGAAATATTTGCCATCGTTCTTCTCCTTATTCAGTCAAGTTATCAATAGAAACTTTCATGCCGGTACGTAACTGCATCACGCCGGACGTGATCAGCGTATCGCCCACATTCAACCCTTGCAATACCTGTACACGGCTCTCGGTTCGAATACCGATCGTGATCTCTTGAGGCTCGGCCACGCCGTTCTTATATAAGTAAACGATGTCTTTTCCCATCTCGGGGATAACGGCCTCGCTGGGGATGGCTAAAGCGTCCTTGATCTCCCGCTTGCTGATCTCGACGGAGGTATAACGGCCGGGTAAGATATTCTCGCCCGGATTCGGGTAAGTGGCACGTACTTTCAAGGTACGGGTTGCCATATCTACCTTGCTTTCCACGGCGTAAACGGTCGCCTTATAGTTCTGCATCATACCGTCTTTCTCCATGCGGAACAGGATCGGGGTTCCGTCTTGTACCTCGGCCGCGTAGCTCTCGGGGATGGAGAACTCGATTTTCAAAGGGGATATCTTGGTCAACTTGGCGATTACGGAAGAGGAGGAGGTAACGTATGCGCCCTCACTCACGGAGCGAAGTCCGATGATCCCGTCGAAAGGAGCCCGAAGCTCTGTCTGGGCGATATTCGCTTTGACCAGCTCGATATCCGCCATTAGCTTCTCGTATTCGGTGGCTACTTGCTCGTAGGCCTCTTGGCTGACGGCGTCTTTCTCCAACAAGGTACGTTGGCGATAGACACGATCCTTGGCCAAAGGGACTTGGGCTTCCAGCTTCTTTAGCTGGGCTTGCAGCGGCTTGTCATTGATTTTGGCCAACAGATCGCCCGCCTTTACGTGGGTACCTTCCGTGAAATAGATTGCTACCACCTTACCGGAGGACTCGAAAGCCAAATCCACCTCTTCGTCCGGAAGGGTACTCCCGGTACTCATGATCTTATCGGTTAATGATTGGTATTTTAATACCTCGGCGTTGATGTTAAGTGTCTGGTTTCGCAGGCTCGTGCCCGATGTGGGTACGACGGAAGCGGCATCTTGGGATGCCTTGAACTTGTTTTTCAATTGAGGGTAAGCGATCATTCCCGCTATCATTAATAAGATAGCCGCCGTAACTCCCCATTTCGCTCTCTTTGTCATCATGTTCTCGTATGGTATTTACTGATAATTTACACTCGTTACTCCAAAATATATAACTAAACGCAAGTTTAGACTGCCCTTTCGTAAAAAGGTTTAATCAAAGATATTATTTTTTTGAGAGATGAATCCCTGATTGGGAAGAACGGGGAAAATAAGGGAATTAAAACGAATCTAGGGAGGAAGTCTGATCGGTTTGTGGTAGAAGAAATGAGTGTCTCCTGTCGTATAGATCTTTTCACATAGGTGAAAAGAACGTTTCACAGCCGTGATCCGATCGTTTCACATGGGTGAAAAGATCAGATCACACTTGTGAAACGATCTGTTATAGCTTATGTATAACTTTCATTAACTGCTCGCCCAAGCCAATCGTATAGCCTTGAGAGACAAATACGACACGGTTGAACGTATCGGCGATCAAGAAGATCGGCAAGGTATTGGCGTTTTGCAATTTCATCGCTGTAGCCATTTCCTTTTGGATCGCCCCGTCGATATCCAGACCGTATGTGATCGTGCCCGGTAAATCGCCGAACTCTTTCGGATCGAAGTTCTTATAGCCTTTCTCGTCAGGGAAGAGAAGCACGATGCCTCGTCCCCAATCCTCCAGTTCCTTCTTCACGGCGGCGATATCACGCATCGCATGGTTTGTCGGTTCTTGGCGGGAGCCTAGAAGCGCTACGATATAGTAGCCACGTCCGGTAGTAGCTAGCAGGCTGGTCTCCTCACCGTTGTCCGCACGTTTGAACTTATTCTCGGAGTTGAAATTACCGATCACCTGTATCTCGTCCTTGCTTTCACGCATTTCCAATTGGATCGGGGTGGTCTTGTCCGCCTCCACATTGAAAAACTCGATCTCGGCCAATACGCTACCGTTTGCCATACGAGTACCGGTCACTAACATATAATTACCTTCATCCATGGATAACGGTTTCTTCAGTAATCCGTTCCAAGTATCTCCCAAGCCCATATCCACATTACCGCCTCTCTCGAAATTCAAGGTCTGTAAAGTACCGTTCGGCAAAACCTTGGCGATCGTGAAGTGACTGTAATATTTCGGGTCTTGCAGCGCCTTGATCGGTTGGTAAGAAGCGATTACCTTGCCTTGTTTAGCGGTCGTCTGTACGGCAGCCTCGAAATCGACGTCTACCCAAGCGTTGTCCTTGAAGTACTGGATCTTGCGGGCTACCGGCTCGATACGTGCCGGAATACCTAAGCTACGAGCCACGGCCACGAAGAAGATATTACGGGAGCCCTTATCAGCGATACGAGATTTCCATACACCCATCGGCATGATCGGAATACGTTGTGCGTTTAGCGCGTCGTTAATGGAGACGTTATTCTTCACCCAATCCACCAATGCCTGTGGATTCTCTACGGCTTGTTTCGCAAGGGAAGGCTCAATATTTGCGGCGAAGAAACTCTTATAAGGAGTCAGGAACTCATTGGCCACACGAGGATTCATGATATATTCATTGAACCATTCGCTTTGAACGGCCGGCGTATTATTCAAATGATCTGCGAGGACAGACGCAGGTGTATCACGTAGATCCTTAGCGGACACGACATCCAATAATGCCATCGCTTGCGCACGCTTCTCGGCGGGAGTCTCCCGTAAGAACTTCTCGATCTCCATCCAGTTACCACGGCTACCGATCATGAAATCCTCCGTCTTCATCGGGTCGATACCCAATTCTTTCGCTAAAGCCTCTGCTTTCTCTTCCGTATAGAAAGTAGCTACATATTTATTACGGATAGCGTCTTCTTCCAATAAACGTTTGGCGTTCGCTTCCTTTTGCTCCGGTGTAACTTCCGCTGGGATAGAGCCGTCCACCGGTGGTATGATATCTAGGGCGATCGTCTCCACATCTCCCGGTTTTTTGTTCAAGGCGATCGTAACCTCTCCGTCTTTGCCGAAAGAGACCTTGCTGTAGCCGAACTTGCCGTCCTTGCTGGCCCATACCAACATATCCCCTTTTCCGGCGGATAATGAGCATTTGCCATCCGCATCCGTCTTCTTGCGGGCTACACTGTTAAACTCGGCATAATTATAAATCTTGAATTCAACCAGAGCGTCCTTCACTGGCTTGCCATTGGCATCCGTAACCGTGATAACAGCTTTAGCCGAAGGCGCGTAATTATCGATCACGTTGATCTCGGTATACCCATCGGTACGTTCCATGACATCCTCCGGGCCATTGTATTTACCGAATACTTTCGTATGCATCAACATACCCCGGTAAGCAGGGCCGTTGAACCAACCCAGATTCAATACCGGTTCGGGCTCGCAAGCGCCGAGGAAATACCATTTACCATTCACCCAAGCTTCTACCCATGCGTGGTTATCATCCGTATGCGCCCAGCGAGGCGTATATACCTGACGTGCGGGGATACCCACGGAGCGTAAAGCGGCTACCGTGAAGGTAGACTCCTCGCCGCAACGACCGTAAGCGGTCTTTACGGATGCCAAAGGGGAACTTGTGCGCCCATCGGAAGGAGTATAGATAACCTTCTCATGACACCAGTGATTCACTTCCAGTACGGCGTCGTACAACGAGAGACCCTTCACCCGGTCTTTCAACTCATCAAAGAAAACCATGCGGCTTTCATCCAGATTCTCGTTATTGATTCGTACCGGCAATACGAAATGACGGAAGATCATCTCGGGAATACTATCGCCCCAAGGCATCTCATTCCGTGCTTGGAAAGAGGAACGGATGTTTTTCAAATAGAAATCGCCACTATAGTCCGTGATGTCTCCAATCGGCATATAGGCGTACATGAAGGTTAACGCCTCCCTCTCTTCGGGAGTCATTTGATCGTTAAATACTGCGAAAAGGTCTCCGTTAGGCAGAGCGGCCTGTTTCGCTTGGAAATCGTTCTCGACCTCAGCTCGGTAAGCGGCGTCGGTAATAAAATGTTGTTGGTTGTTACAGCTCGTCCATACGAGTAATGTGAACAACAGCGTAAATAGATGTTTTTTGTTCATAAAGCGGATATGTATGTTTGCCAAAAGTAATGATTCTATGCGAGATAGAAAAATTCTCGAACAATTTGTAAGAAAGATTTGTTTTTCTATAGAAAGAATAAATCTGGTCTTCCTGTAAATTTGGGACCGGATTTCTTCTTTTTGTGTGATTATAATTACAAAAAGTTTACGAACTTTGTGACAAAGTATCAAATCACTAATCATAAAACCCGTTTTGCGTATGTTTCAAAATCCTGAGCAAGTGCTATTAATAGCTTCTGTGATCCTGTTTTTAAGTATATTCGCCGGTAAGGCCGGTTATCGTTTCGGCTTACCCGCTTTGTTGTTGTTCCTTGGTGTGGGAATGTTGTTTGGCAGCGATGGTCTGGGCATCCAGTTCAGCGATCCGAATGTGGCCCAGTTTATCGGCATGTTGGCGTTGAGTATCATCTTGTTCTCGGGTGGTATGGATACGAAAGTTGCGGAGGTCAAACCTATCGCCTCGCAAGGTGTGGTATTGGCTACGCTCGGGGTGCTGGCCACGACTTTTATCACGGGCGGGTTTATCTATTGGTTATTTGGTTTATTTGGCAAATATGTTACGTTGACTTTCCCGGAATCTTTATTGCTGGCGGCGGTCATGTCCTCTACGGACTCAGCCTCGGTTTTCTCCATCTTGCGCAGTAAAGGGGTTTATTTGAAAGAGCGTCTGCGTCCTACCTTGGAACTGGAGAGTGGTAGTAATGACCCGATGGCTTATATGCTTACCTTGCTTCTGATCGCTTACATACAAAGTGGAGGTATGAATATTTGGGAGGCCGGGCTATCCTTGGTCATTCAATTATCGGTGGGAGCTATCGCCGGTTTCTTATTGGGGAGACTGGCTGTGTTGATTATCAATAAGATCGATATAGATAACGAGTCTTTGTATCCGATCCTTTTATTGGCTACGGCTTTCTTCACCTTCGCCGCTACGACCTTATGTAAGGGTAATGGCTATTTAGCGGTTTATATCGCTGGTTTGGTGGTTGGTAACGCTAAGATTGTTCACAAGAAAAGTATGGGGACGTTCTTTGACGGTTTCGCTTGGTTGTGGCAGATCGTGATGTTCCTTACGTTAGGCTTGCTAGTGAACCCGCATGAGTTATTACCGGTGACGGGTGTAGGTGTTATGGTGGGAGTCTTTATGATCTTGATCGCCCGTCCGATTAGCGTGTTCCTTTGCTTGATACCTTATAAGAATTTCTCCTTCAAAGGTAAACTGTATATCTCATGGGTGGGATTACGCGGGGCGGTTCCTATTATTTTCGCTACTTACCCGATGATCGCCGGGATCGAGCATGCCGGTATGTTCTTTAATATCGTATTCTTTATCACGATTCTTTCTTTGCTGATTCAAGGAACCACGGTTACTCAAGCCGCAAAATGGCTGGATATGGTGGATGAGCCGGAACGAAAGGATGAGTTTGGCATCGAGCTTCCCGAGGAGATCAAGAGCGCTATGAGCGAGATCGATATTACCCCGGCGGTATTATCCCATGGAAATAAATTGATGCAGCTGACTTTACCCGATCATACCTTGGCGGTAATGGTGAAACGGGAAGGCCGCTATTTCATCCCGAAAGGAAATACGGAATTAAAGGAGAACGACAAGTTGTTAATGATCTCCGATAATGACGAGGCGCTTTTGCAGGCGTATGATTCCTTGGGAGTGAAGGATTATACGATGAAGAAGAATTGAAATAATGTGCCAATGTAGGCAATGTGCCAATGCGAATACTCTTTGTGTAGAATAAGCATTGGCACATTATTTTATCGTACCGGGAACTCGGTTATACGTAAAGTGGTACAGCCATAAGGAATTAACTCGATCGTCTCTTCATCACCCATCGGTTCGTTGGCTTGCATGAAGAAATTTACGGGGCCGGCGGAACCTTTGAACATTTTCCATGAAGGTAAGATCCGTCCCTTTGTTTTGATCGTGATAGGGGCATTCTCTAGGTTCCATGGGTAAGGGGCTATGTTCTCTGCCTTTCTAACGACGAAATTTTTCTCTAGTTCTTCTTCTTTCAGATATTTGCGAATCAGGGAATAATTCCATGCTGAAGTAGAGGTGACCTCATAATACCATTCTCCTTTATGTGAAGACTCCGGGCGTTGATCAACCTTGCGTTCCCATTTCTCATCCATCTTTAGGGAATACAATAATGGGCCTCGTTCGATGACAACCGCATCGTCATACCAATTGCTTGTGGATATACGCATGGGTAGCTCTAGCTGGATATGATCGCCATCTTTCCATTCCCGGTTGATTCGTACGATTTCGCCAGAGTGAGCTGCGATAGAGACAGCCTCGCCATTTATCGTAATCACGGGATTATTACACCAAGCAGGAATACGCAAGTGAAAAGGGAAAAAGGCTTTCTTGTCTTTCTTGCTAGGGAACGATAAATTGAAATCGATCTTTTCTTCAAAGGGATAATCGGTCTTCTCTGCGATTTTAACCGTGATGTCGTTTCCCACTTGGGCAGTCACTTCCGATGGTGCGTAGATAAGTGAAGCGATGCCATTATCGGCGGTGGCAAACCATAGATGTCGTGTGAATTTAGGCCAGCCTTGATGTAGATTGGAGGTACAACAAGGATAACCGCTCAATTCTCCGAAAATAATGTCTGTGTCTTCGTGTGGTGAGACAAAGTTACGTCCTTCGCAAGTGATCGCTATTTGATTGACTTGCTGATAATATTGTCGTGCGGAAAAGTCATCCTTGATCTGCGTTGGCAGTACATTGTATGCGACTTTCTCTAAATGATCAGCCCACTGGACATCTCCGGTTATCTCTAACATTTTCTCGAGAGAGAACATCATCTCGACAGCGGTACAGAGTTCTGATCCTTGTGTCGGGTTACCGAAACGTAAAAGTTCATCTCCCGCCCATAATCCTGTAGGAAAACCAATCGTATGGCGCATTTTCCGTACAGCTTCCTTAACCGCTTCCAGATTTTGAGGATTATGGCTCTGTTGGTAATAAATGACAGGTTCCTTGAATCCTTGGGCGAGATTTACACAATGCAGGCTGTTTTGCCGGGCTAAATGATCTTGGTTCAAGAACACGTCGGTCCAATTGAAGGTTTGCTTATGGATTAACTCTCCTAACTCCAGAAGGAAAGGATCGCCCGTGATATTATAAAGCCAATATACGACCATCAGATTATCCCCTCCTCGTTGTTCAGCCCAGAAAGTCCATTTTCCCAGAGGACTTTTAGGTAGTTCAGAAAGCTGGTATTTGAAATAATTAGTGAGGAACGAGATAACTCTTTGATCGTTGGTAGCGGAATAATATTGTTGCAGAACTTTGAGCATAACCATTTTGGGCCACCAATCTTGTGCGTTATCCCGTTGTAAGCCGGGTTCATAGTCTCTGTCTGTATCTGGCCCGAAATATCCGTTAGGCTTTTGGGAGGCCAATGTCCATTCAACCCAAGGCTTTACTTTTTGGATCAAGGCCTCATCATTCATGATGTAAGCCAAAGGTAGTAAGCCATCTATCCAGTATGGGCCTCGTTCCCATACGTCTCCATCTCCGCCTAACCAACCATTACGCGGTCCCATTACTTTCGTATAGATAGAATCCAGATGGCCGGTCATTCCCGTACACATTCGTTCCATTTGGATTTTTAGCCAACCCGCAGGTTTAACATCCCCAATAGGCAACTCTATATAAGGCTTAGAGGCTAATGGATAACGATTGTTCGGGTAATTAATGTTGATAGAACCTTCATTTCCCGGCAAAGTGGCAGAAAAGGAGGTAATTGAGATTAGGCTTGATAATGTTATCGTTAATAAATACTTCATTTTGATGCTTTTTTAGTTATTCGTTATAGGGGATCCATACCCTCATTTTTCCTGCTTTACGGTTATCCCACGCGTAATAGGGAATAAAGGTAGCAGATTGTGCCCTACCGTTTGTTTTAATTGTTTTTATCCCATTCAATATATCGGAAGCGAAGGCTGTCTGGAATGTTGTACTTGGGCTCAACTGTATTTGATCGAAATATACCGGGTTGTCTATTTCTTCCATGCAGTATACAAGTGGCCCTCGTTGAATCGCCCGTTTGCCGAAATTTTCCTTGACATGCGGATCTGCCGCGACAATTTCCACGGGCATATCCATATCTAGAGCGATTACATCTTGTGATTTCCAATCCTTGATTACCGCATAGCCTTTTTCCTCAGACACGTTTATTCTCTTACCATTGATACTTAAATCATAGGTTTTGCACCAATTCGGAATGCGGAGGCGTATCTCTTTCTCCAAAGGCAGAGAAGTAGAAATTGTTAGTTTTACCGATCCATCCCACGGATAGTCCGTTTCTTGTGTTAATAGGATATCCGTCTCTCCTATCCGTATTTGCCCCGTATTTCCGATATATAGATTTACCCATAACGCATCATCGGAGGAGGCGTAGATATAATTTCCGATAGAAGGCAAGAAGCGTGAAAGCTGACTTGGGCAACAAGCACAACCATACCATTCTTGTCTATGGTGATCACCCTTAGATTCCAGCGGATTGACATAGAAGAAACGGTCTCCACCCAAGGAGATACCGGCAAGCGCACCGTTATATAAAGAACGTTCCAGTACGTCGATGTATTTAGAGTCTCCGGTAAGTTGGTTCATACGTTGGTTCCAAAGCACCATTCCGACAGAAGCGCAAGTCTCGCAATAAGCATCTAGGTTCGGTAAATCGTAATCCTCCGTAAACCCTTCGTTATCATGGGATGAACCGATTCCCCCGGTGATATACATATTGCGGTGTACCACATCATCCCATAGACGATCCATTGCGGCTATATATCCCGTATCATTCTTCAAGGCAGCCACATCGGCCATACCGCAATACAAATACATACATCGTACCGCATGCCCGGAGATATCGGTAAGTTGCCGGACGGGAACGATATCTTGATAGTAAACCGGGTTCCATTTACCTTCATCACCCATAGTGCCGTGACCGTGTCCACGTTCCTCCAGCAGCCAATAAGCGAAATCCAGATATTTCTGCTCTTGGGTGGTTTGATAAAGCTTGACAAGCGCCAGTTCTATTTCCTCGTGTCCCGGTACCCAATGTCTTTTTCCCGGACCGAATTGGCTCATCATATGATCTGTCATGCGTATACATACGTCTAATAACTTGCGCTTTCCTGTAGCTTGATAATACGCTACTCCTGCCTCAATCATATGTCCGGCGCAGTACATCTCATGCTTGTCCATATTGGTCCACCGTTTATCCAATCCGGTGAGTGTATAGAAGGTATTGATGTAGCCATCCGGTTGTTGGGCGGCAGCGAATTTATCAATCCATTCGTCCGCTTTCTTTTCCAGCTCGGAATCCGGATTGTTGATTAGGCTATAAGCCATACCTTCTAACGCTTTATATACATCGGAATCATCAAAGAAAATGCCAGAATGCTCTCCTTCCCCTTTCGCTGCATTCTCGAAATTACGGATACGTCCGGTTTGATTCTCTATTTGATCGATACAGACAGGCAAGGTCGCCGAGACATGTTTGCTGAGTCTGGGTGACCAAAAGTTGTCATTGATTTTCACATGAGAGAAATCGATCTGCTTGATCATCTTCAAAGGCTGTTCCTTTATATCTTCTTTAGAGGTCTGGCACCCTTGCAAAAGAAAGGCAGACGCAGCGAGTAAAAGGTATTGCTTCATATAGCTTTAGAATTTGAGATTGAAGGAGGGTATGTCAATATAGAGACATATCCTCTATGTTATTATTGATAATTCGGATTTTGTTCCAGATTCGGATTGGTATCTACAACTTTTTGAGGTAAGGGAAATACCGTTTTATAATCTCCATTCGGCTCATGAGATAACCATTTAGCTTTTGTGAAATGACCGAAACGTATCATATCTCTCCGGCGATAAGATTCTCCAGCGAATTCCCAACCTAGTTCATCATAGAAACGTCCGAATTTTTCCGGATAAACTTGATTTTGCGAAGTTAATACATAGTTTTCTACCGTACCGTATTTGTAACAGGATTTTTCTTGTAATTGCGCTCCTGAGACAATTGCTTTTTCAGGATGTTCTTTAAAAGCTCTTTTTCTGACCATACTTACAATAGACGCTGCTTGATCTGCTTTCCCAGTACGTAAAAGGCATTCTGCTTTCATCATATGGACTTGCGTAAGTCTGAATAAGACCAAATCATTATTTAGTTCACTTCTGGCTCCCATCTCAACCTCATATTTTAACCAGCGATATCCTTCTGCCTCACCAGTGAAAATTCCGTTGGGCATTTTGTTGACGAAGATAAGCGGTTGTCCCATTAAGTCATAAGAGCCTGTGAGAGGTGTCCGGTCAGATGCGTATTGGGGACCTCCTAGCCAAGTCGCATTTAAACGTTCGTCATCTGGATCATAGGTGTCGATGAATTGAGGTATTCCTTTATAGGCCCCAGCTCCCCAAGGGCTTCCAACTAGATCATACGTTTTTTGGTTTGCTCCGTGTAAGGCGGCTAAATGATAGTTAAATCCAGTGGCAAATATTTCATCATAAGGAATGACTAATATATTTTCTAATGAGTTTTCATTGTGTGCCTTAAATGGATCGCTATAATTAATGTCTAAACTATATTTTCCGGAATTAATAATATCATCACACTCTTGAATACAAGCATTCCATTGGGGATCACCTGTATATACTTCTGCGTTCAAATATACGTTAGCGAGGAGGGCTTTAGCTCCCCATAATGTGAATCTTCCATAATTAGATTCATTTTTCTCTGTTGGGAGATCGCTGAAAGACTCTTTTAGTTCTTTGACTATAAAATCATAAAGATCCTTCCGGGATGTTTTTACAGGTAATTCTGAGGTGGGTTCCGTGACTAAAGGAGCATCTCCAAAATTATCCATGATGTACCAGTAATAGAAAGCACGTAATGCTCGAGATTCAGCGATCATGGCAGCCTTGTTTTCATTAGCGGCAAAAGGAAAATCATCTTGGTTGATAATGCTGATAGCCCGGTTTGCCAAGATAATTCCGGAATAGCAAACTTCCCATAAACGATTCACTTGTAATTGTTCGGAGTTCCATGAATGTTGATGCATTCTACGAAATACACCTCCATCATCCCAACCGGAACCATTAGCGGGGAACACTGCGGCATCGGTACATATTTCTTGACTCAGCATTGGAGCTTGTCCGGAACCGCAATATCCCCAATCTTGAAGATTGGTATAAGCGGCACCAACTACTTTAGTTGCGTCTCCAGCTTCATATTTATAACTATCTTCAGTAATGTCAGAGAAGATTTCTTCGGTTAGGTCTGTGCAGGAAATAAAGTTCAATGAACAGCAACCTAATAATAAAATATTTATATGTTTTTTAATTGTATTCATGAGTTTATTTATTTTAAAAAGTAAACATTGCGCCTAAAGTAAAGGAACGTGTAGAAGGGTAACGGCCTAATTCATCACATCCGGGATTAAGTCCTTGCGTATTAACCTCAGGGTCTAATCCACTGTATTCTGTAAATGTGAATAGGTTATTACCGGTTGCGTATATACGTATCCTTTTTAAATAATCATTCTTAAGTTTTAAGGTATAACCAATGGTGATATTATCAATTTTCCAAAAGTTTCCTCTTTCGATGAAATAGCTAACATATTGAAGTTCCTGTTGGTCGTTTAGTACAGTCTTTCCGTACTTCGGTTCATAAGCTGTGGCAAGCAAATTTCCCCGGGTCAAGTTTACAGGACATTCATAAAACATGCGGGGGTAGTTGAGGATGTCATAGTCGAATGCACCTCGCATAGTTATACCTAAGTCGAAATTTTTGAAGGTAAAACTGTTATCCCAGCTTAATAGGTGTTTGGGCAGGCCATTTCCAATAATTTTTTTATCTTCTGCTTGTTGCTCTGAGATCGGTTTTGGATTACCGTTTTTATCTTCAATAATCCAACGTCCTTCGTTATCTATATCAATAGTTTTAAAACCGTAGAAATTACCAACCTCACCCCCTTCAAATATTCGATGGGTATATTGTTGGATAGGTTCGCCAGTCCAGCCATCTTCTATATAACCGGATTTTAATTGGAATTCCTCGTTTGATAGGGCAACCAACTTATTTTTGTTGGTCGAATAATTAAAGCTAGTTGTCCATGAGAATTCTTTTGTTTGTACTGGGATTGCACTGAGGTGTATCTCTAGTCCTTTATTTTGCATAGTTCCTGCGTTTGCGAGGATTTCCTGATATAAATAAGGAGGAGTGGCTACTTGATAGTTCCATAGCATATCTTTTGTCGTGCGTTTATAAAGGTCTATAGATCCACTGATACGGTTATCAAGAACGCCGAAGTCTACTCCTAAGTTCCACACTTGAGCCGATGATTATTTGTTATTGTGTTGAAAACCAAATATATTTATCGGGAACTATATAGTTATGATACCATATAGTTCCCGATAATTGTAAATGTTAGCCTATTTTTTTCTGTGCAACCTCTATCGCATTGTGTTTTAATTCGTCTTCATCCTCTACCGCATCTAATACTTTGTCTGCTAACCACAGAGTGAGAAGTTCATTCTTATCTACCTTGAAATATTCTGCCAATTGTATCACTTGTGTTCGTTTAGCTCGTCTGTCTCCGCGCTCTATTTTGCTGAACATCGGAGTATCTATCTCAAGCAGAGCAGCCAATTGTCTTTGCAGCACTCCATGCTGTTCTCTTAACTCTTTTATTCTTTCTCCTAATAACATACTTCTTCATTTTACGAATTTGACATGACTTAATCGGATTTCATTATCCGCTATAATATGACGGAATCCGTTATAATTTCCGCTATAATTGGGATAAACCGTCATAATCTTCCGTTATAACTATTCTTTCAAAAACCATGTTCGTCCTTTCGGATAAATAAGTTTATCGGTACTTAACGCACTAAGTATATCCCCTAATAGTCTCAATTGCTGTTCATGTGTCTTGACTTGCGGCATTACGTCTTTGACGTACTCATAAATGCTATCACGCTTGGCTCCATCTGTACCGGCATTCTTAAGATACTGCAAAATCATCTGTTTGATTTTTTCCTTATCAAGTCCTTTTTGCTTAGTGTAACCTTGCAGTTGTCGAGTAGCTTTTGCAATCCCTAAAGAGATTGTATAATTAGGGGCTTCGCCTTCAATAAGTCCTCTGTTCAATAAATCCTGTGCAATGTCCTCGTGAATGGTTCTGCCCTTTTGGATGGCATCTAATGATATGCAATCCCACAAGGTCAATGATTTGTTTGTTTTGAGCAAGTTGGTATACTGTTCATTTATCTCATTGCCATAAATGCGTACCGATACTTTTCTGTTTTTGGCGTCAATTTCATAATCAGGCATTGGGAAGTGACGACGCCACTGCTCATTGAACATCTTCTTTATACCTCTACTTACTGTATCTATCATATTGAAATCAACCATTGCCCTGCAAAGACATTCATTGCGGAAATATGCTTGAGGTTCTTCATTCGTTAAAGCATTCTCCAACGTGCCAGGAATGAAACTCCCTGCATTGGAGTAATAAAGGTAAGTTGGATTTTCCACGAAATTGATTCTCTGTTGCATCGTATAGTCTTGATGCGCAATGCAGTTATGAAGAGCTTCGCGGATGGTATAGTCATCGTATTGCTTCATAGTGTCAGGGAAGAGCGTGCCTCCCGGCATTTCACGCATTGTCAGATTTTCAATTTTTGACAAAATCTCATCTACGGTTAATATAAATGGCACGGTGAAGTGTTCGTAATCCACAACCTCCTGCTTTTCATCCCGTCTTGTCCAAGTCACTTGTGCAACCGCCGGACGTAACTTGAACGCAGATTCGTATTTACCTAGAAGAATGATTGCCGCACGAGTGATTCCTCCGTTCTTCATTATGCCGCACTTGCTCAAGAATGTTTCCACTGTCCATGCATTTACTTCGGCTTCAGGTATTCGACTGTGTACTTTCTTGAACATCATACGAGCTTTGGCTATAGCGACTTCATCAAGATCCTCAATCATTGCATCGGCTACAATTTGTGCCGACCAATCCGTCTCGCTGAAAATAGGTTCATCAAGAATTGCGCTCATACGTTCAGCAGTCATCTCTACGAGAGAATCCTCAATTCGCTGCCACGCCTTATTATGGGCAAACACAGGTCGCTTAGGTAGATGTTTAGGAATATGGATAACCCATACTTTACGGTTGGTATCATCTGTGACAAACTCATCTATATCTAGACCTTCTGTTGAAAGATTTACGCATCTTTCTGTCAGTCGCAGTATCGCCTTCTGCCTATCATAATTGTATGTGTCCGTTCCGACAATATCCAATGTTTTGTCGTGCACACCAATCACCAAGTGTCCACCTTCCATATTGGCAATGGCAGACACATACGAGATGACATCATCTTTTTCGTCCCCGCAGAATGAGTTCTTCAAATTCTTAAACTCCTTCCACTCGCAGTGTGCATTTTCCTGTGGATAGTTGCGAAGGAGATATTGTTGTATTTCTGACTCTTGCATAATTATCCAATTATACTTTCACTTTCATCATTATGTTTCTCAGCATTTCGGATGACGCATTCTTTACTTGTATTGGCATAGCAGTAGACACAGAAATGGCGACAAGTATTATACATTCCAATATCTTTACTCACCATACATCCGCAAACCTTGCGCTGACCGGAATCTTTTACATTTTTCGTCTTCTGCGGGATTGGCGGAAGTTCTCCAAACATATCTCTTTCCGGCCATTTCAATGTATGAAGATAATAAACTAATTCCTTGTCATCAGAGAATATGCCTTTCATGAGTTCTCCATCAATACAACGATTATGTTCTATGCCATAGGACTCTAAATCTATATCTTCAGCACAAGTTGCCATTTCAACATTCCATCCTTGTTCTTCCCAAATGAATCGGATTTTCTGAAGACCTTCAACAATTTCTATTCGCTGAGCATGGTTTGCTTCTGCATTTTCAACATCCTCTTTCGTAAAGAATGTGGTTTCTTTTACGAGATTATTTTGAACTTTTCGATATGCTTTTACATCTATAAAACTGAAAACCAGCTTATCAGTATATCCTTTCAGTTTATTGCCAACATTCCATATTCTTTTAAGCAATTCTCTTGGACTTATAGATAATGTGATTATAAGTGGATCAAATCTCCATATCACTCTCTCTTTACCTATCATTTGAGATAATTGCCTAAATGTTTCGACTCTTTCTTCAACAGATGCCACATTAGGTTCAAATCTTTCATTAACATAATCATTCAATGTAACTTGGAAATAATAGTGTATTCTCATTTCATCAAGGATATGCAAATAAGGTAGAATAGGTTTTGGATTCTTTGTCCAAAATACTATCACTTTGCAATTCTTGAAAGAGATATACATTTTTTGCTGGTTAAAAGGATTGTACCAAGCGCAATAACCTTTAGCCAAGCGATTGAAGAACCATTTGGCATAAAAAGCTGGTATATCTGTAGAACGACTTGCTGAAATGATAACAGGGGCAGTAGCTTCAACTTGCTCGCCAGCATCGTTCGTGATAAGTATCTTATCTGTTGGCATATCTATCGTATAATTCTTGTTTAAGTCTTTCTAACAAAGCCTTATTCTCCATTGTTGAAGGTATCCATGAAGGATTATTTCCTTTTGTAAATGTACATTTATTGATAAAATGCTTTATCGTATTATTATTTGTTCGAGGACTATCTTCCCGACCATAATAATAACCATTGGGAGCATAATCCTTCTGGAAAGAGATTATTTTTTTTGCTAAGACATCACGAACTTCTTTTGGAAGATAAGATCTAGACAATATGAAATTACTGGCATTGATATCATCAACAAAATTAGCTGAAGTCGCATTGACAGGACGGAGCTTACGTTGTCCTTCTGAAGCGCCAGAAATAGTAAATCTATTCTCTGTTACGGGAGTTTGCGTAGATAGCTTAGAAGTTGAAATGCCATTAGTCTTTATAAGGGCGGCAATTTTCTTGTATGCATTAGATGACTGATCTGGAAAGTAGTTATCAAGTATACATAAGAAAGCCTCGGGATCCTGTCGCTTTGCTTCTAATTTAATTGCAATATCAATTTTGTCTTTCTGAGCCTTCAGATCCTTCTGCCCGATTGTTTGATATATTTTTTCTTTGAATTCTTCTGGAGTATAATCTCCAATATCTCCCGCAAAATTTGCTTGAAGAAGATTCTTATATGCTTTTGTGCGTGTAAAATTAGGAATGTTTTCTAATATATACATGAAAGTTTTAGGACTTTGTACGGCATTTTCAAATTCAACATCCTTATTTACCACCCCAACAACTTTTGACTCTACATTATTTATATTCTCAATGATCTTTGATCCCAACTGACTTTCCACAATAACCGAAGCATTCGTGCTCGTTTTTGGCAAGACAGCATCTTTTATTTCTACTCCATTAAGCATTCGCCAAACATTACTTGCAAATGACTGATAATAATCCTTATTGCCATTAATCAGTATGGATGTAAAGGTCTTAGGCAGAGACGCAAAACCTCTTGTGGCACCATAAATGCCATAAGCTAATTTATAATTACAGAATCCCGTTTGTACAAGGTACTCTACCAAACGGTCAATGTTATCACCCTTTTGACAGAATGCAGCAAATGATGAAAGTACATCATTATCAATAGCAAATAGATCAAAGGCGGTGTTCTCCTGAAAATGATTAAGTAATGCTCCAACATAAGCAGATGCAGGATTTGAGTCCCATTTATCTCCAAGCATATTCTTTAGAATCATACCTCCATTATATGCTTGTGCCAAAGGCTCCTCTACACCATTCTTTTCCATTACAGATTTGTACTCTGCCTTAAATTGGGAGCAAATAAGTTCCCTGTAGAAAGAACTTTGGTAAGATGTGTCCAAAATATGCAAAGAAAGATCATCATCAACATTCAGCAATGACTCAATAGCATACTTCTCACGTTGAGCATTTTCTTTTGCTTCCAATTTACGAACAGCTCTATTCATACTGTCTGTGACACGAGTAAACGCCTCTGGGGAAGCATACTCTAAACAACTCCACAAATCGTTTGCATCATAAACTCTACGAAGATGAAGTTTGTTACAGAATGTGTCATAAACACCCCAATGTTGCAAAAGATTCTTGGCATCTTTTGCAGAAAGGCCTTGAGGATTGTCTGACAATTTTAACTCTAACAAATTTTTGTTCCAAATAGTATCTTCATCCATTGAGGAATAGATTTCGTTAAATTCTCTGATTCCATTCAAGATAGCATCGTCTTGTGCTTGAGTAGGTCTTTTATCAGGAGAATTTACAACAGCAGAAAGTGTGTTACGAAGTTTTCGCGATAAAGCTTTCAATCTGCCAATCTCGTTGCTGACCGAACTATTAGCACCTATTAGGTAGCAATAAATGAAACCTTTAATTTTGTCTAGCAGAACGTCTCTACCAACATCTATAGATTCATCCTTTATCTTGCAATTTGCATATGAAGAGTTCCATAAGAAATCATCTTTTTCAGATTGAGTGAATAGGTCTTTGGCAACACCCAAAAATGTTTTTTTCTCCTCTGGTTTAACATTGATATTGGCATCGTAAAGTTTATAGAACTTATTCTCAAGACTTTGTTCTGCCTTTACCAGGACTCCCTGACGCTCTTGATAACTATTGAAATAAATACGACAATGGAAAGGGTTGAGGTTAATGGTATGATAGCAGAGATAGGTATCTACTCCATCATGTTCCTTAGCCTTTTCAAAGAATCCTTCTTTATAATCTTCAGATTCTATCTCGATAACCATAGGATAGTTTTCAAGGTCATTTTCTTCAACTTTGAACCTTGGATATTTGCTATACAATAAAATTACTTGCTCCTTGTCGTTCGCGAAAACAGGATAGAAGCGTTTGTTACCAAAACCACGTCTTGCGTAAAATCCTAAGGGCGAAATTGACTCAGAAGACAATATATTATTGAAATTCAGAGTACAGGTTGGTATATATAATCTCATAATTATCCTTGTTTTTTAGGAGTTAATAAGCCTTATAATGTTAATTTTGAACCACTTGCAAGACTCGTATCATAAAGTGAAGTAGGAATATCATCAAAAAGACTGGAAAGATTGCCTGAGTGCATGATATACAAAGCACGATAGGTTCTCGTTACTGCCACATACAATGGATTCCGGTTATCATCATCCTCAACAGTACATTCGGGAATAAAAACGTGTTCAAATTGAAGCCCTTTTGAACTATGGTATGTCATCATCTTTGGATTGTCCGAAGAAAAATCCAGATCCATAAACGTTCCAAACTTAGCTTCAACGTTTACACCATGATTCTTGAAATATTCATATGCGTGTTCTACCTCATCATTGTGTCTAAACAGAATACCGACATCCTCCATATTTTTGTTTTGAATAAGCGAAATGATAGCGTCATACTGTTCTGTAATGTTATTGTATTTGATGATCTTTGGTTTTTCAACACCCTCTTCAGTGCAACGTTCTTCAAGTTCATCACTTTCCGAATTTAGATATTGAGCAAAACGAGCTATTTTTTTTGGTAATCGGTGATTGAACACAAGTTGTTCAACAGGGAACTTTGTAAAATACTGTATATCCTCCATTGAAACAGTTTGCTTATCTTTAATAAAAGTATAAAGTTGTTGAGCTGAATCGCCATACAACAATAATGCTTTCCTTGCTTTTGAACGGAATAGTTCAATATCCTCTTTCGAAAAATCTTGCGCTTCGTCCACAATGATGTAATCGGCACTTGGACATCCAGCTTTATTCTGCCAATGCCAATGATAGTCAACATTCCGTTGTGGAATGCCCACCTGTGAAATGCCATCAGCCATATATTGCATGAGTGCTTTAGTGAACACAATGTAAAGATAGGTGCCCTTGTGCTCATCCTGTATTTGTTTTGCCTTCCACAAGGCAAGAATGGACTTTCCGCTACCAGCACAACCCTTAACTATGTATGAATTGTCCGTCTTCTTGTTGATTACCTTTACTTGATAATCATCAAGTTCTGAGTCTTTAACGTAAAAACTTCTTTTAGCCATGATTAAATTTATAGATTTATGTTGAAACTATCAATTGTTATTTTATTGTTCTTAGATCGGCTGCAAATCGCCGAATCGTCATTTTGCTTATATTTAGTGGGGTGTATGACATGGGCAAAGTTTTCTATTTCTATCTCTTGCATGATAGTTGTTTTAAGAGGTTTCCTACATAGCACTCGATAACACACTCGGCTTTCGTCATTTGATTTATGGGAGTGACTTACGCTAAATGTTTGCTGCATAAAACAAAGGTCTCTACACTCGTAATAACAAGCGCATGACAACGGCAGAAGCGTCTCTATGGTTCTGCTTTCACGAACATAGTCATTTATTGAGCTATTCATTAACTGAGGATAGAAATATCCTGAATGTTCGTCTTTAGTTGTTACATCAAGCATTATCAGCAAACCGTTTTCATGAAGATAGGTCGCAAGCTTCTTTGCCATTATTGCGTATGCATTGATTGGTAGCACTTCTTTCGAAATCAACTCACAAACAATCTTATCACAAAGGATGAAATGAAAATTTTTCTCGCCGAATGCAAGATTTTCCACGTCTTCACCATTGTTTAACGTCTGGTTTAATATACTCAGTTCGACTTGTACTTTTTTATTTGGATTACTCTCTATCAAATCCTTGAGTATGACTAAAGCACCATCATTACCGTCTATTGCTGTGATGTTTATTTTTGCATGTGTTAAATGCTTTCCAATTGCTGTAATAAAGCCGAGAATTTCACCACCTGTACCGCAACCGCAATCCAATACGTTAATCTTATCCCGTTCCAACATTTCCTTCAGATGTTTATTTTGCATAAGATTATCAACAACACAAAACATCTCTGCATAACTGCGAGGAAAGTAAGTACCAAGATAGACTTTAAGTTCTTCTTCGTTGAGATCAAGATTATACTCATAACGTTCATGTTCTGGGGCATAAATAGCTCGGTGGTCGTTGAAGATCTTTTTGTCAAGCCAATGTGGCAGGATTGTCTTTGACTTCCGGAAAGAAACGTTCGAATTAGTATTTGATAGTTCTTTTGATTGATGCTCTTCGACAACACTAAACGAGCTGTCATCTTCAACTACAAGTTCCTTACCTTCTTCCCAAAAGATTGTAGAAGGCAAAACGGCTTTAACATCATGATTAGTGAATCTTGTTAGTTTTGAACAATATTCGTCTATGCCATCTGCACTTATTATCACAACATATTCTCGAGTTAATTTTATTCCGTATGCAGCAAAAGATGAAGATGCCCTTTTGCCATCAAGCACCATGACAGTAAAATTATCGAGCTTAAGCGATGATTTTATTACCTTTTTTACAAAATTCAAAAGTACTATACTATTTTCGTCTTCGATTACAAAAGATTCAAAGTTTGGCACGTCCTCTTTTTCCTTCTCTTCAGTGTGGGGCTCGTACTTCTTTATATCTTCGAACAACTCTATTTTCTCAATTGGCTCTACTGGTTTATCATAAGTAGCATTGCTGAATTCCGTCAGGTAGAAGGGATTTAGGTTGAGAGTTTCCGTAAGATTAACAATTCCGAGTGGATCAAGGTCGGTATGAGGACAAGTGATGTCATCCAACTTTTCAATGAAATGTTCACTATCAGTAATGTGAAGCCAAGACTTGTTGGTGGCACTTAAATTGTTTTCCAATTCAATAGGTTGATGAAATATAATAAGATGGGGGACATCCTTGATTTGATTCTTTTCAACCCCCAAGACTTTAAGTTCTTTCTTAACTATCGAATGGTTTATTCGTGCTTGTTGGAGGACTGTTTTTCTCGAGCCTCCCTTAATAATTTTACCATTGCATGTCCATTCTCCATTTTCATTGGCAACAACTTTACCCCCATAATTTTTGAATTCTATAGAAATAATAGCGTCTTTCTTTATAAAGAGAGCATCTAACTCGCATCCAATATTATAGTTGCCTGCGAACACACAGAATTCATTCGAATCCTCATAGTGAGCTTTAAGTCGCTCACAGAGAAACCGAAACTGCTCACGCTCTGCAGTTGTATCAAAATTTCCTACTCTGAATGCTAAAAGTCCACCCATTGCAAAAAAAATTATTTTTGTAAACTAAATAGTCATCATTTTTCGCTGACTTTTCCGGTGAAGAATTGTCAGTTTTTGACTACAAAAGTACATAAAATATTGAAAAGGCTTGCAAGCACGGATAAGAATCTACAATAAATATGTTTACTATCAATCAACTATCTTCGTTTTGCTGCGGTATGTCTCTTTGCTATGTTATCATTCCACGGTAATTCAGAAGAAGAGTCACCACCGCCGGTACCGACATGATTCTGTGCCGGGCCACCGACGGCAAGGGTGAAAGCTGCCCCCAATAGTTCCGCCTGCTTCCCGCTTACCTGTTCCTGCGGTTCGAAAACAGCATTGACAAACTCCTCGTCCGTGATCTGGCCGTTGAAATGCCTTTGTGCCACATCATAGTCTATCTGGAACTTGGTGTCCTCAAAAAGTTCCTCTCCGACCCGTGTCCAAATATGGAGCGACGGATTCCGGTAATTGGGAACATTGAGACGCACCAGTTCGGCACCGGACGAGAGGCTGTAACGCTGGGGGTTTGCCTTGCGGTCAAGTCGGTCTATCTGTTTCCGTTGCCTTTCTATGACGGCATCTTTCTCTTTTGACTGACGCTCGGCGGTTTCCGCCCTGCGGATGGCTGTCTCTATCTCTTTCTGGTAACCGTCCCGCAGTTTCCCTATTTCCAACTTATGCCGCTCCTGCAACCGCGCCTTTTCCGCCTGAAGCTCCTTGAGCCGCTTGTTGAGTCCGGCAATCTCTTCGTCCTTGTCCGAGAGTTCCTTTTTTGCTTTGGCAAGGTCGCCCTTGCCGAACCACGAGAGGATGGTGTTCCTGCCCTCCTGTGCCTTCTCCACATCTGCCTGCAACTTGGCAATGTCCTCCTCGTACCGGATTACCTGCTGCCTGTAATAATCCGAGTTGGCCTGATGCTTTGCCGTGGAACCGACGATACCCCGTTGCAGCCCGAATGGTTCCATGGCCGCTGCATAGCTGTTCTGGTATTCATGCAGTTTGGTGCGCCGCATCACATCGTCTGCAGACAGACGGGGACCGGATTTCGTTTCATACTTCCTCTCGCCCTCCCGCTTCCTGCGGACGCGCTCCCCGGCGACAATGGGAACGACGGTGGCGTGCAGGTGTGGCGTTTTCTCGTCCATGTGCAGCACGCACGATACAAGGTTCTCGTTTCCAAAAGTCTCCCTTAGCCATTTGAGGTTGGCATCAATCCAACTGTCCAGCCTGCCGCCATTGGCAATCTCCATCATCTGTTCATGTGTTCCGGTCAGGATGACACGGATGGCTTTTGTCTGGTTCTTGCCGACCTTGCGGCGCAACCCGGCGGTGTCGATGCGGTGCTGTATCGCCTCGGTGCGGTTGGACACTCCTTCCGGAAACCTGACCAGCTCCCGGTTGAGATGCGTCCTGCCTGCATCTGCATTGTCCGGGACATATTTCTTCCCCTTGGCATCTTTCCTTTCTATATGGCATGACATTCCGCTGTCATTGCCGCTGCCACGCTGCAGGTGACAGACCGCGTATTGTGTATTACTCATATCCTTTCGTTTTATGATTGTTGTTTCTGTTGTAAAATCCCGTCCTATTGTCGGAGGCATATACCTGGCTTCTGAACAACATCTTTCGGCCTATGGGCTTTTTGATTGCCGGACGCGGAGCAGAGGCGGTGAAAATGCCCTAATAGGCTACGGGATTTTACAACCCCTTTTTCATAGGACAGCGAGCTGTCCGCTGCTTTCACGTCATTCCGCCCTCCCAGCATCCACCAGTTCAAGTCCGAAGGTATCGATGAAGGTCTGCAACACGGGATTGCGTTCTATCATTCTCGCAAGGATCATCTGCGGCGTGTCCTCCATCAGCAGGAAGTCGGCTATGTCCAGTCCCTGACTGCGCTGTCCGTCGGTCGCAATCTTCTCCAACAGGTCGGAGCAGGTGGCACGCCTGCAGACGGATCCCAGCATCGGCAGCCGTTGCCTCCATTCCTCTGTCGCCTTAAGGTCGGGAAAGAGGATGACCTCCCGACCGCCCAATACCTGCATGGCCTCGCTGTTGAAGCACCCGTGCATTCCTCCGGTGGCAAGCCAGATGAAGTCAGGTATGAAATGGGCAGCTACCAGTGCCGTCTTCTCGCTCTCGACAATGGCTACAGGCTTGGAGGATATGGTGGAGGAAGTGTCCGACAGCAGGTGCTCTCCGAACAGGCATTGCTTCATGCGGAAGTCCTGCACCTTCCTTACCGAATGCACCCAGCTGACTTGGTTAAAAGGTTCCTTGACCCGGTGCCCGGTCTCTGCATTGTAGCCCATAATCTTGCCGGCACGCACATTGCCGTTCCGGTCTATCTGCCAGAATACGGTGGCTCCGCCCCACATCCTTGACGTGCCTACCCTGTAAAGGCGGAACAGCCTGCCGGTGTCCTCCTTGCCCGCCACTTTGGAGAAGTACCGGTACAAAGGGTTGATGTCGTATCTGCGCATGGACTGCTCCACCCAATCAGAGGGAAGAAAGGATATTTTTGGCTCCTGTTCCGGTACTGTCCTCACTGCCGACCTTGCCCGGCCATCCCTTTCGTGTCCGTCCAACCTCTCTTTGACGGTAGGATTGTCCCGGAAATATTCTTTGGGCGTATAGTGGTAGCCGCAACTGTTGATGTGGTCGCACTTGCCCACATTGCCGGGGAAGGAAATCTCTCCCGCCTCGTCGATATAACGGGTGAAGCAGGCTTTCCTGCCGCACTCCGGACAGACGGTCTTGCTGCCCAGACGGTATTTCTGTAGATGGAATCTGTATCCGTTCATGATGTTCTTTTTGTGGATTCCTGCAAATGAAAACCTCTATTTGCAGTTGCAGTTCTTGCAGTCTTGCAGGAATTTTCCTTTTCCGGCACCCAGAAACTGCAAGACTGCAAAGACTGCAGGCTGCAACAGGGCTTCATCCGTTGCAGTCCAGGGTTGATAATTCATTGCCGCTCTCATCAGATTCGCCAGATTTATCATATATAATTTTCTCGTAATGCCCGGTCTTGGCTTTCCTCAGCAGCCTGCTCCGGCACAGCTCCTTGAGGTAGTTCATCACCGTGCGCTCGCTGACATTCTGCAGTTCCTTTCCAATGGCGATGGCCGTCTTCGTATCGAATGTATCCGGCAGCAATGACAGCAGTACCTTGGGCGGTTCCTCGCACATGTCCTCCGCCACGAAGGAGCGGATGCGGCGGTATGAGTCCTCGAAATAGCCGTTCAGCCGGATGGCGGCCTTTACCGATGCCGTGTCCACAGACTGCAGGTTGCCCTCGCCGGATGCATACCGCAGCACCTGCATGAGCAGAGCCAGCCGTGCCACCTGCGCCGGGTGCTTCATCTCACGGCTGTCCACCTCGGCATCGTCCTCTATCAGGTTGATGCGTTCCACCTTCCTGTTCCACCATGAGTAGAAATACTCTTTAGCCTCCCTGTCCATGGACAGCACATGGGGCATCCTTTCTTCCTCCCCGATGTCATAGTCAAGGGCAAGAACCTTTGAAAGTATCTGCTCCCATCGTGCCGCCGGCAGAGCCGCCCTGTCCACTCCGCCATCATCCCAATCAGTCCATTTCGACATTTTCCAAGACTTGGGCAGCACGAACAGGAAGCGGTCGAGCAGTCCGTTATCCTCGAAACCTTTCGTCAGCAGTTCATGTACACGCTTGGTTTGAGTAGTTCCGACGATATTGATGCACGGCTGTTCTATGTGGATCGGTATTGTACTGCTCACCCTTGTCACGTCCAGCGCCCCGCCGCTCCATGCCGTGAGCAGCTGCTCGATGAGCTGTCCGTTGGTGTAGCGGTTGGCGGAGTTGAACATGCCCATGATCTCGTCCACCAGGATGGCCACGCTGCGGGGATTGTTGTTGTGTGTCAGCAGGAGCGATTCGGGGGTGAAGTCGGACACGACGGTACGCCGCAGCACGGGCTTCTTCCCGTTTTCCCCGGCGGCTTTCCATACCTCCAGTTCCGTCTCATACGCCTTGAACAGGGCATAGTCGTGTTTCCGTATGGGACGGTATGCCGCCTCCAGCGGCGGTGTCTTGCCCAGTCCCGGCCTGCCCACGAGGATGATGTAAAGGGCGGCGTTGCTTTGCCACTCGCCCTTGATGCGGATACGGTAGGTGCCGCCCAATGCCGCTGACACAGCCGACAGCATGGCCGTCGCTATGAACTCGGCCTTGTAGTTCTCGTACCGGGCCATGTCAAGGATGACGGACTGCATCGTCTGCGGGAAAACTTCCAACGGGAAATCGGTATCATTGATATGTTCCGCCTCCATGCGGATCCGGTTGCACAGTTCGAGCCGGATGTTTGTCATGTCAGCCATTTTTCTTCTTGCAATAGGATGTCACACTCTCGGATTTCCCTCCCGTCTGTATGCGGCGTATGTCGGACTTGGCATACATGTTCTTGTTGCCTACCTTGACAGGGACGAGGTAGCCGCGCTTCGCCCAAAGGTTGAGCGTGCCGTCGCACACGTTGAGCAGTTCACGGACCTGTTTCGTGTTGAGCCACGTCTCTTCCGCCGCACGCTGCATCTCCGCATCCAGCTCTTCCTGCCGGGCCGCTATCGTGCGCTGCACGATGGATTCGGCAAACATCTTAAGGTCGGTGGGCGTGACTTCCAGCTTCACGTTCGCGCCCTGTTCGACCAGACTTTCTATGGTTATCATAAATATCGGTTTTTGAATTTTGTGATGACCATCTTCAAAAATTCCCTGATGCCCCGCTTCCGATGGCTTATAAAAGAGAAGCACCGCCGACCTTCGGGAAAAGGTTGACGGTGCAAAAGTATATGCGAATTGAAACGGATTGATATATAATGCCTTGTCTTGAATTGTCATGACCATTCAAGTCTGCATGACCATGTAAAACGGCTTATTTTGCCTTATCCGGCGATAGTCCCTGCTTCATCATTAGCGATAATTTCATTGATTTCCTGCGCCAGTGACCGGAACAGTTCCCGGTTCTCGTCGCTCTCGATAAGAAATGCCATCTGGTCTTTCCCGTCCTTGATGACATGCTTTGCCGTCTTCAGGAAGCCGACCGCCTGGCGTATGGCGCTCTCGCTTTTCAGGGAGGGAAGGTCGGGAAACTGCAACGACATGCCCACGCTGTACTCCTTCGCGGCGTGCATCCCGGCCACCAGCTGCAGGTCTTTCAGCACATAGAACGGGAGTGCCTGATGGACTGCGCTCGTGTTGATGGACACGAAACAGCGGATACATTGCATGACAGCCTCCTTCTTTTCGCATTTGAGATAATCCGCGAGAGGCCGTTCCTGTATCTTCTTCTTTCCTGCTGTCCGCTGTGTCTGCGGTGCCGTGCCGTTGCCGGAGTCTGCCGCTTCTGTCGAGTTATTTCCGGTATCGGCATCACTATCACCCATCCCGTCCTTTACGGACTGCAATGCCCATTCTCCGATGCTGCCTTTCTCGATTGCGCCTTTCATGGCGAAATGTTTGTCCCAGTCCTCCTTTGTGCGGAAGCCGTTCTTTATGGACACTTCGATAATCTGGCGAACGACAATGGAACAGCCCATCCGCTCGGCATTCCCCGCCTTGGGATGTCCCGCCTGCCTGCTAACCATGTCCACCATTGCCTCGAAACTCTTGCCGTAATACAGCCAGCTCAATACAAGTGGAGCAGATAGAGTGACATGCCCGGACATGTCTCTAAAAAAGGACTTGACCTTGCCCCAGAAGGAAGACGGAGGAGTGGTTGCATCCTCTTCCCTTTGTTTCCTGTACAGCTCCACGATCTGCCCCGGTACAGCGTTATCCTTGAAATGCAGGCCGATGTTCCTGAAAGCGTCCGTGCTGTCGTCGCACCATGACATCTGCCATTCCTTTTTGATTCCGGGCAGCTGTTTGAATATGGCACGGCATACGGCGAGGTACTGCATCTCGTTACCGTCCGCCATCATTTTCGCAAAGCGGCGGTATTCCTCCCTGTGCGTGTCCTTCCACTGGAAGATGTCCGCCTTGAACTGTTCGTATGTCTGTTTCTGCCCGTCCATATTCATATTGTATTATTACAGGTTGATATAAAAGGATAAGTGGAAAAGAGAGACTGTCAGTCCAGAAGGTTTACCAGCTCCTTCTTCATCTCGTCGTCAATCTTGCGGTACCGCGCGAAAGCCCGGCTGCCCTCCGAATGTCCCGACATGGAGGCAATCAGGTTCGGGTCCTTGACCTGTCTGTATAGATTGCCAATGAAGGTCTTGCGTGCCGTATGGGTAGATGCGACCTCGTATAAAGGTCTTGCCACATCCTCCCTTGTCTTGGGGTCGAGGACTATGACCTTTCGGTCGATGCCCACGTACTTGAGTATCTCCTTTATCTTCTTGTTGTAGCCAAAATGCGAGAACCGGGGGAGCAGAGCGTTCTCCAGATCCTTGTAGCGTTCCAGTATGTCCCGTGCCTTTTGGTTGAGCGGCACACGCACTGTATTGGCATGTTCCATCTTCGTCTTCTGCGGGATATACTCCACGAAGCCGTCCACGATGTTGGCCTTGGTCAGCCTGTTCAGGTCGCTCACGCGGCATCCTATCAGGCACTGGAACATGAAGATGTCGCGATAGACCGGGTAGGTCGGTCCCATGCCGCTCAGGTCGGCATAGTACACCTTGTCCCGCTCTTCGAGGGTCAGGTAAAAGGGGTCACCGTACATCGGACGGGCAATCTGGTACTGGTCGAAAGGGTTGTTCCTTGTCAGCCCGCGCTTGATGCACCACTTGACAACGGTGCGGATGCGGTAGAGCGATCCAGACATGCTGTTCTCGGAACGCCTCTGCCCCACATCGCGAAGTTTCTCGTTCCGATAGAATACGGGATACATGGCCACATATTTGTGTTCCTCCTGCATCCACAGCTTGAAGTCCCGGATGTCGTCAGCCGTTACGGTGTCTATGCACAGGCGGAAGCCTCTCTGGTGCAACACCTCGTGCCGGAAACGCTCGTAGCGCAGCACCTTGTTGAGATTGTCGAGGTGGTGCTTGCGGCTTTCGTCCGCAAGCGGGGTCTCGTCGATGTATTTCCGTATCTGGTACGAGAGCAGGTACTCGTCGGCCTTGTTGCCGCCCCTCGCGTTGATGTTGGGATGGTGGTATTCCTCTATCAGCCCCTTGAGCCAGTTGCCGTCCACGCCACGGTGGTACTCTTTCGTGATGAGGTGGGTAATCTGCTGCACGTCCTTGTCGAAGGCCATCTTCTTCTCCTCCGACACCAGTGCCACGCGGGGCTTGTAGCCCTGCCGTTCCGGGCTCCAGTGGTTGGGGTTGATGGACAGTTCGCTCGCTGCCTTGATGTCCACGCCGCCGATGTCACGTACACGGAAATAGACACGTGCCTGGTCCGTGATGTTGTTCTTGGCGGCGGTCTTCCGGATGAATGCGGTCACTTTCATATATATCCTCCTTTCCGATTTAGTCTATCATTTCCACAAGCCTGCGCTTCATGTCATCGTCTATCGTACGGTAGCGGCTGAACGCCCGGCTGCCCTCCACGTGCCCAGACATGGAGGCGATGAGATTTGGGTCGGGAACCTGCCTGTAAAGGTTGCCCACGAAGGTCTTGCGTGCCGTGTGGCTGGTGGCCACCTCGTACAAGGGTTTCTGCACGGTGTTGTAGCCGTGCGTGTCAAGGATGGTCACCATACGGTCTATGCCGCAGCGTTTCAGCAGTTCCCGTATGCCGAGGTTGTAGGTGTGTATCTGCCTGAACGGGAACAGCCTGTCGGCACCCGCATCATACCGTTCCAGTATCTTCAACGCCTTCTCGTGCAGCGGCACCCTGACGGTCTTTGCCTGGCACTTTTTTGTCTTCTGCGGCATGTATTCCAGAAAGCCGTCCTTGATGTTGTCCCTCGTGAGACGGTAAAGGTCACCCACGCGGCAGCCGACATAGCAGTGGAACACGAAGATGTCCCGGATTACGGCCAGCTTCGGGTTGTCGCTCAAGTCCGCATCGTAGAGGATGTTCCTCTCTTCGGAAGTGAGGAAGAACGGGTCGCCGTAGGTCGGCTCCTTGCAGCCGTAAAGCACATAGACCTCGTTGTCGGAATACTTCATCTTCTTGCACCAGTGCAGGAAGGTGCAGAACAGGTTCATGGTGTTGATGACGGTCGTGCCGGAGAGTGACCTGGGACGGTGGTTGATGAGCGTGCGGGGAGCGTAGAAGTCTGGATATTCCTGCCGCAGCAGATGTTCGTTCACCACATAATCCCGGAAAGCGTTCATCTGCTCCAGCGTGACGGTTTCCACGAAGAGGGTGAAGTCCGCCTCGCCCAGTATCTTCCGGCGGTAGTCGTGGTAGCGGGTCATCTTGCGCTCGAAACGGACGATATGCTCCTTCGTCCTCTCCGCACCGTCGAACTTCTCCAAATACTCGTGGACACGGGCGAGAAGGTTCGAGTGGTCCCGCTCGAATGCCCGGGCTGGGTACAGCACATCCTCGATGACCTGTCTCATCCACCGGCTGTCCGCCTTGTCCGAGAAGGTCTTCTCAGCCCGCTCGATGATGGCGGCGATCTGTTCCGGCAAACGTTTCTGCTCGGCGGCAGGCACAGCCGTCGTTCGCCTGTAACATAGGCTGTCGGTGTCCCAGTACTTGTCCTGCACTTCAAGTGGGGAAACGACCTTTATGTCCACGTTCTTCTCCCGTACCCGGAAACAGATGTTCGAGGTGTCTGGGGAGCACTTTTTCAGATAGACGGTAACTTTCATCTGCGTTGTTTTTTCGGTTATGCGGCAAAGGTATAATAAATTCCCGTAAATGTTCCCATATATCCCGAAAAAACTTGCAACGGATTAAGACAAATTAAAAAGTTGTTCCCGAATCTGATACCGCATAAAACACAGTATATCAACGGCTATATTTGCACTTGTTTGGCTCTTTTTTTCATTTCAGGCTTTATCCGATTCCCTGAATATCATATATTGCAGTTCCACTCTTCTTTTTTTTCCCAACGCAGGTTTGGATTTGCGTTACTTGAAGGTTTTAATGAAGGAAGCCAGCCAGAACCAGTATAGAGATTCTTATCGCTGGTCAAGCGGCTTAATGACATATATGGATCTTCAGGAATTGAACCCGTTACACCAAAACCTAAACGAGCTTTCAAGCTACTGATAAAACGTAAGGAGCTCATGAATTCCTCATTATGTATATTCCAACCTACGGATACAGCCGGAAAATTTCCCCATTTATAATTAGCTCCGAATTGTGTAGCTCCTTCATGACGGATACTGACAGATGCTAAATAACGATCATTGAAACTATAGTTGATACGAGCAAATACACCGATTAACTTAGACTTGTTTTTTTCAGACTTTTCCTCAACTTCTCCTCTTTTTAAGGCAGCTCCAGCGCCCATATTATTATAGCTATATTGATCGGATGGAAAATCCCAGTTTTGCATCCAATAATTTTCATAGGTATTGTCTTGATAAGAATAACCCGCTAAACCAGTAAGATTATGAGCACCAAAATTATTTTTGTATTGGGCTGTGATCTCTAACAGATTATCGATAGAAGCTGTTGTTCCACGAGAAGCAAACCCGTTTTTGCCATTGCGGACAGTTGATATGTGTTTTTTAGTTTCAGCATATCCGCGGGTTTGATTATAAGAGGTTCTCGACACTAATGCTTTTACGAAAAATTCATCCATGGGAGTCAATGTAACGGTTCCGAATGTACGTAATTGGGTACTTTTATTCTCGCCATTACTTTCATATAGCGCAGCTACCGGATTCATATATCCGTTCATTGTCGGATGTTCAATCCAGTTTCCGTTATCGTCTTTCGGACGTTCAGTTGGAATATTGATTAACGCATTTCGGTAAATTTCCCCATTGAAGCTTTTGCCATCTCCTAAGGCTGTATATCTTTGTTCTTTACCCATGATGTTTAAATTAAACTTTAATAAGTTATCCCACATAGAGTGGTTGATTTCCAATCGTGT
This sequence comes from Parabacteroides sp. 20_3, assembly GCF_964238835.1. NCBI lineage: Bacteria > Pseudomonadati > Bacteroidota > Bacteroidia > Bacteroidales > Tannerellaceae > Parabacteroides > Parabacteroides sp. 20_3. The sequence continues at coordinate 57,854 of NZ_CAXSNO010000008.1, forward strand.
GGTTAATACTCTATTGTCTGAGCGTTTGATAATGCCTTGGCCAGACTTATAGTTTATGTTTGCGATATAATTAGAGTTGCGATTACCTCCGCGTAGACTGGCATTAGTTACGTAAGAAATAGGAGTCCTTAATATCTGGTCTAGCCAATCTGTGTCGTAACCATAATCAATAGCGCCGGGTTTCCCTTGTTTTACTAATTGACGGTATTGATTGGCATCCATCATATCTAATCTTTTTTTGATTTGCTGGGTAGTGACATAAGCTTGAATATCAATAGTTACAGGTATCTCTCCTTTCACTTTTTTTGTGGTGATGAAAATAACACCATTATTTCCTCTGGTTCCATAAATGGCGGCGGCTGAGCCGTCTTTTATAACATCTATGCTTTCGATATCTTCTGGTGCAACAGTGCTCATATCACCCGGAACTCCATCGACAATAACTAATGGCACCCGGTCTCCTTTTAGTGAGCCGATACCACGCAATACAATTTGGGATGAAGACGTCGGATCACCATTTGGCATGACAATGCCAAGTCCCGCAACCTTTCCTTGAAGCAACTGGGCTGCGTCTTGCACTGAACCTTGAATGAATGTTTCACTTTTTATGCTGGAAATAGATGAAGTTAATTCCCCTTTTTTCTGTGTACCGTAGCCAACCACTACCACCTCGTCTAATTGTTGCGTATCTTCTACTAAACGAATATTGATTTGTTGTTTCCCATTTACAGGAACATCTTGTGTCAAATATCCGATATAGGAAATCTGCAAGATGGCAGAAACAGGAACATCTAACGTATAATTACCATCTATATCTGTAATAGTTCCGTTAGTTGTTCCTTTTATAACGACGTTAGCACCGATAATAGGTTCTCCGGATTTATCTGTAATTGTTCCTGAGACCTTATTGTTATCCTGTTGTTGTTCTGCTTTTTCATCTTTCTTCATCAACATGATATTACTGCCTTCAATCGCATATCCAATATTCGTGTTTCTGAAAATTTGTGACAAAACATCCATTACCGTTTGGTCTTGAGCGTGTACGGATGCTTTACGGTTTAAGTCGATTTCATTTGTATTATAAATGAATAAATAATCAGTTTGCTGTTCTATCTGTTCTAAAATTGAATGCGTAGATTCATTATTAGCATTGATATTGATGCGCATCGTTTGTGAATGTACGGATGCGAGTAAGCTGAAACTGAATACAAATAATGCAATGAATGTTAATCTCATTATTCGAAATGTTTTGTCTTCTGTGTTAAAAGGGGACATAAAATGCCCGTTACAAATTTTTTTCATACATTTGTAATGTCTTATTTGTTAGTACTAAATGAATTTATTTTCGCAAGTCTGGTACTGACTTACGGAAGGGGGATGTTGCAGCATCTCCCTTTTTGTGTAATTTGTGCTGTTAATTGTTTGTTATGTTTTCATTCTCTATATTCTGTATTTAAAAGGTTAACGACTAAATATTTATTTTATCACGATTAGATTCGTCTCTTCATTTTTTGTATAAGTGAATTTATGTTTTAATTGTAATACTTTCAATACATGGTCAATTCCGTCTTTGATACGGAATTTGCCGGAATAACGGTATTGAAGTAAGGATGGTCGTTGAACATCAATTTTAATATCATAATAAAGCTGTAACTTTTCTATTAAACTTTGGATCGACTCGTCTTCGAAACAGAATAATCCCTCTTTCCATTTAAAGTAGTTGTAGTCAGGAATATGGGATGTATTTAATCCTTCCTGACTTGCGATCGCCATCTCGTTCGGCTTTAGGCGTAATCTTTTCGGCATAGTTAAGGAAGATATTTCTACGCTGCCATTTAATAATGCTGTCTCAAATAAAGGACTGTTGTGATATGCCTTAACATTAAATTCGGTACCCAATACATGAATTGCGTATTTTTCGGTTTGTACGGTAAAAGGACGTTTTTTGTCATGATGTACAGAAAAATACCCTTCTCCGTTAAGTTCTACGTTCCGTTTATTTGTGCCGAATTTATTAGGAAATTTCAATGTCGAGCGAGAGTTGAGCCAAACATGTGTCCCGTCCGCTAAAGTTAACTCAGCTCGCTGACCTGTGGGTACATGGATGGTTTGTATTTGTATATCCTCTACCTTTTGTTCTACGAATTGTTTAGTAACAAAGATTCCAATTAAAAAGATCGCTGCTATTTTTAGTGTTTCGATTGCGATACGTCGAATTGTTGGAATGAATTTTTTATGAAGTGTTTTTTGCTCTGTATCCGTATGCCAAAGTGAAATATCATATAATTTACGTAAAGCCAGAAATTCACGCATGTTATCAGGACTTTCGTCCAGCCATGACACTACTTTCAGTCTCTCTTCTTCGGAAACCTTACCTCTTATGTACCGTTGTAGTAATTGCTCCATGAATGTCTGTTAATTTATTTTCTATTATAAAAACAACGCTGTGCGCTAAATCCCTAGTGGAAAAATGAAAAAAATTAAGAAAAAAGAAAATAAAATAAGGGTAGATAGTCTTTCAAGTTGATACGCAAAGCTTTTAAAGCCTTGGTTATGTGGTATTCTACACCTTTTATGGTGAGGTTTGTCTCATCCGCTATTTCTTTTACGGTTTTATTCTCGAAGCGGCTCATCTCGAATATTCGATGAGTTTGTTCTGGTAAGTTTTTTAAAGTTTTGTGGATGATCCTATTGACCTCATCAGAGAAGATCTCTTTCGGATCGCAAGCCTCGAGTGTGGAAATTCTAATGCTTAGTTCTCTATTTTTTATTTCCTCTAAATTTTCAATAGCGGCATCATGTATGGCTTTATGGCGTAAATAGTTAAGGGCTTTATTTTTCAAAATCGTGAGCAATAAGGCTTCTGTTATCTCGTTTTCTCCAGCAGAGACCAGTCGCCAATATTTTACAAGCGATTCAGCTACGATATCCTCAGCCACCATGTCATCATGTACATATGATTTGGTGAACAGGAATGACCGTCGGTAATTCCGTTCATAAATGATATTAAAATCGTCTCCTTTCATCTTCAATACAGATTTAGCGGTAAAAGTAGGAATTTTTGATAGAAAAATAGTTAAAGTAATCATACTTTCATTTTCCCCGCTTTCCGGTTATCTCAAGTATAATATGGGATGAAAGAAATTGATTGTTATCCATTTATCGCATTGATAGTAAAAGGTTAGAGTGGAAAGAGGTCTTGAATACGGAATTCAGACTAAGTTCTATTTACTCAAAATAGTTGGGGTTATCTGTTTTAATTTTAGATCATTATGAGGCGGTGTCTATATGTGGAGACGGGGCATGCCCCGTCTCTCTCTCTAAATCCGTTGTTCCTTACCATTCACGATAAATCGCTTGATAGGTTGTTTTACCGGTCTTAATAGGTAACTCCAATCCTTTTCAGTTGTATCTAACGTGATTTCCAATCCATCTTCCAGTTGTTTTACTTTATAATTAATCTTATTATTTCCAACAGGAAGATCTTTCATTTCAATAAAGTCCCAATCTGATGGTAAATTAGGACTTAGGGTCAAGGTCTTTTTATAGGCTTCTGGTTGTATGCCATATATATAACGAATCAAAGGTGTTGCTATACCATAGATGGTCCATGCTTGAACAGGGCAGCCATAATCAGGCATCATCTCATTAATTGATCCCGGAAGTGTACGGCCAAATGTATCGACGATGCGATTGATATACCATAAAGCCTCATCTACACGTCCGTAAGCGCATTCGGCCATCGCTTGTACGCCTGTTGCGATAGTCATCATGCGATCTCTTTCGACTGCGGATAAATAAGGACCATATTCGCCGCAATGCTCTTTTCGTACTTTATCCAATTGCCGAATAGCTCTGTCTTCTGAGGCAATATGAGTTTCTATTGGAGTGCTTATTACCCAATTCTTGTTAGTTAACCATCCTTTCATAATACCAGTTGGATACGCTTCAAATTGTTTATACATATCCTCATACATTGCGATATGCTTTTTCTTGCTATCCTCATATTCCTGTAAGGAAACCTCGGCAACATCCCACCTGTATTCTGTATTACGAACCTGTTCGATAGCACCTTTAGTCGTTTCTAAGGCTTGCTCTCTCGTTCCATAAAAATCACAATAAATTTCTAAATCCTTATCCCAAAATAGGTCGTTTATCCTTTCTTTCAAATCGATTGCTTGCGAGGCGCACTCACTGGCAAATGCTTCTTCTCCCATTATTAAGGCAATCTGCGACATAACTTCCAGTGCTTGCTGGGTATAAACAGAGACATCAATCAATTCCGCATTTAATCCTCTAACTTCCATGATTCCATACCCTTCGGGGAACATATTCTTATTTGTATCCATATCTTTCAAAAGGAAGTTCAGACCTTTTTGCATATAAGGATACATATCTGCAAGGAATTTGTTATCACCAGTCCATTTATAAACATTCCATACAGCGATGACAAAATGAGCAGTCTCTTGAGTATTTCCTTTGTGGCTGACGAATGCGTTGAATGCCATTTCATGCAAAATACGGCCATTCCTATTGGCTTTCTCTGACATCTCTTTGATAACTCTCAATGTCTCTTTTGCTAATTTTTGGTCACCTGTAGCGACAAGGCCTTGTAATGAATAAGAATTATCACAACCGAATAACCATGGATATTCAATTGCGCCCGCTCCCAGAAAGCGTCCTGCACTTTCCATATCTGCCGCAAGCCATTCCGTATTGATTTTGCACCAGTTATAAACCTCTTGTAACTTTTTATCTGGAATGTTAATCCGTCCTCTCTCTAATAGTTGGGTGTAATACATTTTTTTATCTTCCAACATTTCGGAATGGTTCGCTAAGATGTCTTTGTAACTTTTTAGGGCATCCTCCTCACTGTCTTTTGATCCTGCGATGACGAAAGAAAGTTTTTTCTCCTGATTCTTAGGAAGTGTAATCGTATAAGTAGAAGAGGCACTTTTACCCGTTCCTTGCGTATTTATATAAGTAGGAGTATCTAGTTGATAAATACTCGTATGTTGATCCGCTCCCCAAATCACGTTCCAGTTATTACCTAAATCTTTCGCTTTAAAAATGGCATCTTGGGCATCCCAGTTCACGACATCATTTGCGTCTTTTAACCCGATTGTCCCGGATGACCATACAGGCAACAAATCTGTTTTTGCGACAAAATCAAAAAGGACTGTTTGCTCTGAATCCGATACATTTTCGATGGTATAGGTAATAACAACACCATTTTCTCCTTGTGGGCAAAATTGGAAACGATTGACACGGATACTATTATTAAATAAAGGAGCGTACTCAAATTTACTTCCAAAAGGATAATTCGTATATTGTATTGCGTTTTCCAACCAACAAGAATTACCTTTATTATCTGTCATTTTTACCCAAAAGCCATCTAATAGCTTGATCAAATGATTCCAAACTCCTCCCATCTCTCCGGGAGTATGTCCACCAAGATCAGGGAAGTTTCCATCTTGCGTACCTATTATGTAGGTTTTATCTCCTGCTGTCAGATAAGGATTTTTTTCTTGACCCGCTTGATTCGAGATTCCTTCCATGATTGTTTGTATCTCCTCATCTTGAGTGATACTTTCATTTGTTTGACAAGATATAAATCCCCCCAGTAAACAAATGCATAGATAAAGTGACTTTAGATATTGTGTCATATTCAAATCTTTTGTGGATAAAAGTGGAGGGGATATTATGATACCCCCTCACACTTACTATAATTAATATCCCGGATTCTGTGTCAACGTCGGTTTACCATCGACATAGCTTCTATCTATTTCAGTTAGAGGAATAGCGTAATAGCGATGGTTCTTATCAAAAACGGCTCCATTTAAATATTGGATATGTCTTTTTTCTCTTTCGATATATTTATTTAAAAAATCCTCAGCGATATCCCAACGTACCAAATCGAAGAAGAAATGACCTTCTAACGCAAGTTCCAAGCGTTCTTCAAATCGTACACGTTTTCGTAATACATCTTTACTTAGTCCTGCCCATGAATCCTTATAGATATCCACTTTATAATTGGCGGCAGCTGGACCATTGCCAAAAGGTGCTTCATCTCCTAATCTCACGTAAGATCCGTCTTTTGCCCTTTGACGAATCATATTGACATATTCTTTTGCTTTCTCAGGGTTACCAACCTCTACCTCACATTCCGCAGCCCACAATAATACTTGGGCGTATCGAATAATATTGAAATTCATTGCGTTAAATTTTGCTGTATTGTCATAAGCGTATGTAGCAAGTTGGTTTTCTAATATAATCCATTTTTTTTGGTTATAAGGACCTGCGCTGACTTGATCCCTGATCCAAGCTTTTCCCGGGTGCAATCCCCAATCATGATATGGAACGCCTCTACGACCAACGACCCAGTCTAATCTCGGATCTACAGGGGTTTCCATATCCGGTTCCCATGCCTCGCTAGATTCGATATCTTGGTCGTTTTTGAATTCATGGTCAGCGTAAGTGTCAATCATGGGTAGGCCATTTTCGTCTACTTGATAGGCATTTACTAAGTCGAAAGTAGGTTGTTGGAATCCGGCTCCACTTAAGTTTGGTTGATCTGGAGCATTGGGATAAGATAAGTCGAAACCACGTTGGCTACGATCGTAACCAGCTCCCGCTACATTTACCGCTACCTGGTTAGACCATACCACTTCTGCGTTATTGTTTTGCTCCGCATTGAAGTTATCAAAATAATTGTCAAGTAACTTATATTTTCCGCTAGTGATGACTTCGTCTAATAAAACTTTTGCTTCGCTATATTTTTGCTGGAATAAATAAGCCTTGGCCAAGAACGCTTTAGCGGCGTTTTTCGTAGGTCTTCCAGGCTCACTCTGATTATCCGGTAAAATTCCGGTAGCAAAAGAGAAGTCTTCTTCAATATTAGGCCAAATATCTTTGTCATTGGGAACCCTTCTTTGCGGATCTTCTACGTATTCATCAATATAAGGGACCATGTTCCAGATTTTTTTCGCTTCAAAATGATAATATCCTCTTAGGAAACGGGCTTCTGCTCTAATTTCCATTTCACTTTCTTCTGATAAGCCATCAATTTTATTATCATTCAGCATACGAAGTACGTCGTTGCAACGCTCAATAGCTCCATATACCAGTATCCATTTATCCCGGATACGACCATTTTCAGCAGTAGCGACATAACGCTCCATCTGTAGCAGTTCGCCTTGATCGCCGGTAGTACTTCCTTTATGGATATTTCCAGCGCACATATCTCCATAGAAGACATTATCCGGCCCACTTGTTATTCCCCAAACTCCGTTGATAAATCCGTTTAATGGACTATAGCAGGCAATAAGGAGTTTATTCACGGTACTTTCATCTGTTAATACAGACTCATTCAATTTGCCTAATGGTTGTTTATCCAAAAAATCAGAACAACCATTAAACAGGCTAACAGCCATCGTGACGGTTACCCATGTGAACGTTTTTTTCGCTATATGAAATAGATTTTTCATGTTTGTTTAATTTTAAGTATTAGAATGATAAATTGAAACCAATGGAGAATACGCGTGCTAGTGGCATATTATTCATATAATCGACACCCATATTCTTGTCATCGCCGTTCTTAACCTCGGGATCAATGTTGTTATACTTTGTCAATGTCAATAAGTTTTCCGCATTCAAATAAACACGACATTGCTGGAGTCCAATTTTCGAAAGCGTTTGTTTTGGAAGGGTATATCCTAATTCTAATTGTTTCAAACGAATATAAGAACCATCTTCAATTAAGTATGAAGAAACCTTACCTGCCTCATCATTTGGATTCAAGATATTGATCTCCGGCAGTTCCGCATTTCTGTTTTCAGGAGTCCAAGTATTCAATATACGGGTACTTTTATTGAAATAATCTCCCCAGAAATCAAGGCCATCCCTACCGCCTTTCGATGCGAAACAAATATCATTTCCTTGACTGCCTTGGATATAAAGAGACAAATCGAAGTTCTTGTAATAGAAGCGTGAACTCAAAGAGTACTCGAAATCAGGGTGAGGATTACCGATATAGGCCCTATCTTGGCTGTCTATTTTTCCGTCATTATTCACATCTCTATATTTCCAACGGCCGATTGCTTTGTCTGACTGTTCTACATGCGAGTCGACCTCGCCTTGTGTTTGGAAAATACCATCGATCACATAGCCATAGAAAGAGGAAATCGGATGACCTACTTCTGTTCTTGTATATGTGTTCGATATGAATTGATTTGAAGCTAATTTCTTTACCTCATTACGATATCCGGACAAAATGAGCCCTAATTCGTACCGGAAACCATAGTCTGTCGTATTCTGGAAATTGATATTCAATTCATATCCGTTATTTTGCATTTCACCGATATTCATAAATGGGGCACTTGCCACTCCTCCGGTAGAAGGATAAGTAATTCTTTGCAAGATGTCGGTAGTATATTTATGGTAGAAATCGAATGACAAATTCAGTTTATTATTAAAAAGACCTGCGTCGATACCAATGTTTGTTTGTGTAGTCGTCTCCCATTTAAGATCCGGATTACCAATGCTCTCCTTACTGATACCTTGAGTGACAGAGTTTGGATCTCCCGCTATAGGATAGCTGCTAGTTGAGATATTCGTATAATACATGGACGCAAATGCGTAGTTATCGATATCCTGATTTCCTGTCAAACCGTAACTGGCTCTGATTTTCAAATCACTAAGAATATCTTGCCCTTTCATGAAGTTTTCTTCCGTAAGTCTCCATGCGGCGTTTACCCCTGGGAAGTAGCCATATCTATGATTCGCACCAAAACGTGAGGACCCATCTCGACGAATAATAGCCCCTAAATAATATTTGTCTTTATATTGATAATTGACACGTGCGAACAGAGAGAACAAAGCGTATTCATTTGCGTTGCCTGTATTGTCCTTGTTGGATTCGCCAGCGTCAAGGTATCTATAATCGGGATCCTCGATAATAAAATTACTTCTATAAGCAGAGAGATTCTCTATTTTAGAACTAATGGCTTCTGTACCTAGCAAAACATTCAGATTATGTGTTTCACGAAATTTTTTCGTGAAGGTCAAAGTATTGTTCCAAACCAATTCTGATTTACGGCCTCTTGCTTCCTTTAAAGAATTCACTAGCGTATTTGCGTCTCCTTTGTTCCAATAAGTTTTTGGATTGAACTCTTTGGAGCCGCTATCCTCAACGTTTACGCCGACATTTGTCTTGAATTGGAAGTATTTCAAGAAATTGATATCCAAATACAAATTACCTAACAAGTTGAGGTTGTCATTGTAATTCTCTCTTTGATTATAAAGTTGGGCTACCGGATTCTTGGAATCACCTAAACCATTAGCTTTTGTTCCGGCCCAATTACCTTCTACGTCGTAAACCGGAATAAGCGGAGCCATACGTACGGCCTCATGGTCTGATTTGCTTCCTTTGTATTTAGAGTAAGTTGCGCTTAGGTTTGATCCTAATGTGGCGAAGCTCAAAATCTTAAATTGAGAATTGGCTCGTAAAGAGAAGCGATCATAGCCCGCCCATTTTACAAGAGCTTCTTGTTTATAATAGTTTGCGCTCAAGAAATATTTAGACCCATTGCCACCTCCTTGTGCGCTGATATCAATGTTTGTAGTCGGTGCGGGGCGATAAACTTCATCAGCCCAATTAGTTCCGATCTTATTAGCGCGCATAAATTGATTTTCCGCAGTATTATAAGTGCTGAGATCTACCTGGCCTTCCATGGCTCCTGCCGGTAGAATATAATCAGGAATGACGGGTGTAGCTCCGTTGCCATATTGGTCATGCTGTGGTGTTAACCCGGCGTTTCTCATTGCGTTCCACAAGACTTCTCCATATTGTTGGGAGTTTAGCATTTCCGGCAAGTTGGTGGGAAGTTGCACGCCTACGTTTACTTTTACGTCAACGGTAGGTTTTCCTTCTTTACCTTGCTTTGTCGTGATTAAGATAACCCCGTTAGCTGCTTGGGAACCATAGATAGAGGCGGAGGAAGCATCCTTCAATACTTGTACAGACTCTATACTTGAAGGATTTATTTGGGATGCGATCTCGCTTTTTGTAGGAAAACCATCAATGACATACAACGGGCTGTTATTATTCAGTGTTCCGACACCTCGAATACGGATAGCAGGAGCATCGCCAGCTACGCCGGAAGTTGTTACGGACACACCGGATAACCTACCTTGAAGAAGGTTCTGTATATTCCCGGATGATTGAATAGATAAATCCTTCGTAGATATGGAAGAGATAGATCCGGCTACGTCTTTCTTGCGTTGCGTACCATAACCGATAACAACGACATCATCCAATGCTTGTGCGTCATCCTTCATGGTAATTTGGATGTTCGTCTGCCCTTTGGTCGGGATTTCTTGTGTCTGATATCCGATATAGGAAATTTGCAAGATGGCGTTCTCGGAGACCATAAGGCTGAAATTTCCGTTAATGTCGGTGATTATACCGTTTGTGGTTCCCTTCTCCACGATATTTGCTCCAATGATAGGTTCACCAATTGCGTCTTTCACAACACCGGTAATTCTCCGGTTACTCTGTTGTGTAACAGAAGTGTTTTTTCGCATTAACATGATGTTATTACCCTCCATCGCATATGAGATGTCTGTTTGGGTAAAGACAGATGATAACACATCTGCTACGGTTTTATTTTGCGCCTCTACGGAAACCTTACGATTTAGATCTATTTCTTTGGTGTCGTACACAAAGAGATAGTCTGTTTGTTTTTCGATTTCGTTTAAGACAATTTGAGTGTTTGCATTGTTCACATGGATATTGACCCGTGTATTTTGCGAATTAACAGATGCAAACATTCCTGTGGTTGATAGAAATAGTGTTATAAAAGTTAACTTCATAACTCTTTTTGTTTGATTTTTCATACATTTGTAACTCTTGAATTTGATACTGATGATTTAAGTGCATGTGGTATTGATTCTTTCCGGGGAGTGTTGCCGCATTTCCCGGTTTTTATATACCGTTTCTTTTTTGATATTTTTTATCTCATAGGCATACATGATTTATAAGGTTAACATTCTGTTCTTACTTTATGATTATTAGATTCTTATCGTCATCTTTGATGTATGTGAATTTATGTTTTAACTGAAGTACTTTTAATACATGCTCTATTCCATCTTGAATACGAAATTTGCCGGAATAGTGATGTTTCAACAATGAGGGACGTTGGATCTCAATCGTAGTATCATAATAAAGTTCTAGTTTCTTTATTAGATCTTGGATTGATTCATTCTCAAAACAGAACAGGCCTTCTTTCCATTTAAAATAGTCGCTATTATTAATTGTAGATTTCTTGAGCATCCTATTCTCTATACTAACGATTTCATTAGGCTTGAGTTGTAATCCATTTCTTAAATTAGGGGAACTGATTTTTACACTACCCTTTAAAAGGGCGGTTTCGAACAAGGATGTGTTATGGTAAGCTTTTACATTGAACTCTGTACCTAATACTTGAACATCATGATTTTGGGTATGTACGGTAAATGGACTATTTTCATTGTGCTGGACAGAGAAGTAACCTTCGCCGTCTAATTCCACGTTTCGGGTGTTTGCGCTGAATTGTTCAGGAAATTTTAGGGTTGAGCGAGAGTTTAGCCATACATGCGTACCATCGGCTAAGGTGACCTCTGCCCGTTGTCCGGCAGGGACATGAATGGTTTGCATTTGTTTCTTGTTCGATTGTTGTATCTGCAGTTGTTTGCTTCCCCAAAAGCCGATTAGAAAGATGGCTGCGATTTTTAAGATCTCGGCCATTATCTTCCGTATGGAATAATGTACTTTCTTTACGGAATTTGTCTTATCTGTATTGGCTTGCCAAAGTGAAATGTCATATAATTTGCGTAAAACCAGAAATTCACGCATGTTTTCAGGGCTTTCGTCTAACCATGATGCTATTTTCAGTCTTTCTTTCTCTGAAACCTCTCCTTTTATGTATCGTTGTAGTAATTCCTTCATGGTATCTATTAATTTCGCTTTATAAATAATAAACGATGCTGCAAGATAGATCCCTAGTGGAAAAACGAGAAAAGTCAAGAAAAAAGAAAATAGAATAAGGGAAGATAATCTTTTAGATTGATACGTAATACTTTTAAAGTCTTGGTAATGTGGTATTCTACTCCTTTTACGGTGAGGTTGGTTTCTATAGCGATTTCTTTCACTGTTTTGTTTTCGAAACGACTCATCTCGAATATCCTGCGAGTTTGTTCGGGCAATGATTGTAGGGTGCGCTGAAGGATTGTGCGTATCTCTTCCCGGAAAATTTCTTCTGGATCGCAAGCCTCTAAAGTAGATATGCGGATGCTTAGTTCTCGCTTTTTTATTTCTTCTAGATTTTCGATCGCAGCATCATGTACAGCTTTATGGCGTAAGTAGTCGAGAGCTTTATTTCTCAAGATCGAAAGTAAAAGAGCTTCTGTTGCTTCTCCTTTTTGGGTGGAGATTAGTCTCCAATACTTCACAAGAGAATCGGATACGATATCTTCTGCTATCATATCATCATGTACGTATGATTTAGCGAACATGAACGATCGTTGATAGTTTCGTTCGTAAATAATGTTAAAATTGTCTTTTGCCATTATAAGCTGAGTAATAAAAATAAGATTACATGACTTCTGGAGTAAAACTAAGTTCTTCAAAGTTCCCTAGGAACTATATTCGGTATTTACAAACTACGCTTCTTCCTAATTCACATATTGTATCTACAGAGCGTAAATAGACTAACCGGTGGGACTTTTATGCCCTGAAATCATATAGTTATGTCAATAAAATATAAGACAATATTGATTTAGAATAGAAAAGATTGTGTTTTGCTAAAAGAAATCAATATATTTGCCTTATCTTTTGGAGTTTTAACATAAAAGGCATTTGGCACTAAATAGTCATGAACATAGTTCCTAGGGAACTATTTTCTTCATTCCTACAGAAGACAAAAGTTTCGTGCCGAAGAAACCTTAGTTTCCCTATATAGAAACAAAAGTTTCCTAAGCGGAAAACAAAGGTTTTAGCGGTATAAAACTTTAGTTTTTCATGGATAAAAACTGTATAAGCTTATATGTTAATGTTTTGTCTGTATAAGGAAGAGACCGTATGATGATTGCGGCAAGTGTGGAGAGATCGTTCTGTTTAGAGATAGAAAAGTAGTAAATGATGGTAGATAGGGCCTGATAATTGTAGATGTTTTTTATCTACCACCATAGGCTAAACCGTCTAAAGATAGATGATTACAAGGATAGTTGTAGATGTTGTAGATAAATTGGATATTTTTGAACCTTAGTCAGTAAGAGAGAGTACTGTTCGTGAGTTGATGAAGGAGATCTCCTCATTGGCTATTCGCTTATCTGGATTTGGGAAAATTACGAGATCAAATACGAAACATCCCGTTTCTTTCGTTGTTATATGGAGGATTATCCATATATTTGTAAATAAACTAGGTAAGCTTATGGCAGCGAAGAAAGATAGAGTACTTTGGGCTGATGACGAGATTGATTTGTTGAAACCGCATATCTTGTTCTTGCAGGACAAAGGGTATGAGGTCGTTCCGGTGGTGAGCGGGCAAGACGCTATTGACTGCTGTAAGGAACAATCGTTTGATATTATTTTTCTCGATGAGAATATGCCCGGCTTGACAGGGTTGGAGACGCTGTCGCATATCAAGGAGATCGCTCCGAATGTGCCGGTCGTGATGGTGACTAAAAGTGAGGAGGAAAGTATCATGAATCAGGCGATCGGAAATAAGATCGCGGATTATTTGATCAAACCGGTAAATCCCAACCAATTGCTTCTCTCTATCAAGAAGAATGTCCATAAGAACGTGATTATCTCCGAGACGACCACGGTGGGTTATCAGCAGGAATTCGGTCGTATCGGTATGCAAATCAATGATTCCTTGACCACAGACGACTGGATGGAGGTCTATAAGAAACTGGTGTACTGGGAACTGGAACTGGAAAGCAGCCAAGTGGCAATGACAGATATGCTCCGTATGCAGAAGGAAGAGGCCAATAACGCTTTTGCCAAATTCGTGAAGAAGAATTATGTGGACTGGATACAGAATCCGGCCGATCGCCCGTTGATGAGCCCCGACCTGTTTAAGAAGAAGGTTTTCCCAATGTTGGATAATGACGAGAAGGTTTTCTTTATATTGATCGATAATTTCCGGCTGGATCAATGGCGGGTGGTAAAAGAATTGCTTACTGAGTATTTTACGTTTGACGAGAGCTTGTATTATAGCATACTGCCAACCGCCACGCAATATGCCCGCAACTCTATATTCTCGGGCTTGATGCCTTCGCAAATAGAGCAGATGTTTCCGGATTTGTGGGTAGATGAGGAGAGCGAGGAAGGTAAGAATTTGAATGAGGCTCCATTGATTCAAACCCAGATCGATCGGTTCCGTAAGAAATATACCTTCTCATATAATAAAGTACACGATTCCCAATATGGAGAGAAATTGTTGGGTACGATCCCTTCTCTTACTCGTAATCAACTGAATGTGATTGTGCTGAACTTCGTGGATATGCTTTCGCATGCTCGTACGGAGAGTAAGATGATCCGTGAGTTGGCGCAAAGCGAGGCGGCCTATCGCAGCTTGACTAAATCATGGTTCCAGCACTCTTCTACGCTTGAGTTGTTCAAACGAATCGCTGAGCGGGGAGCTAAGGTAATCGTTACGACCGATCATGGGACGATCCGGGTAACGAATCCGATCAAGGTGATAGGTGATAAGAATACGAATACCAATCTACGCTATAAAGTAGGCAAGAACTTGAACTACAATCCGAAAGAGGTATTCGAGATCCGGGATCCGGAAAAAGTAGGACTTCCCTCCCCGAATCTAAGTAGTAAGTATATTTTCGCTTACGGAGAGAATTTCTTCGCTTATCCGAATAATTATAACTATTACGTATCCTATTATAAAAATACATTCCAGCACGGAGGAATCTCGATGGAGGAGATGTTGGTGCCGTTTATTACGATGGAACCGAAATGATAATATGCCGAAAAGTTGCGTATATCATAAATATCACGAACTTTGCAGTCCATATAAACTGTAAACACGAATGCTATGAGCACACTGAAAATAGAAAGTTTGGATAAGATCCATGAGGCGGCTAAGGAGTTTATCGCCGGGATGGATGATCGTACGGTCTTTGCCTTCTATGGTCCGATGGGGGCCGGTAAGACTACCTTTATCAAGGCGATCTGTGAGGAATTGGGTGTGGAGGACGTGATCAACAGTCCCACATTCGCTATTATCAATGAGTACCGTAGCGATACGACGGGAGAATTGATTTATCATTTTGACTTTTACCGGATCAATAAATTGAGTGAGGCGGAGGATATCGGAACAGAGGATTATTTCTATAGCGGGGCTTTATGTTTTATCGAATGGCCGGAGAAAATAGATGAGTTGTTGCCCGGAGATGTGGTAGATGTAACGATCTCGGAGAATCCGGACGGTTCACGTACTGTAGAGGTTAAGTAAGTCTATGGATCCTTCCGAATACTTTATCTTATCCTTGTTTATCGCTTTGGGATTGTTCTCAATCGTAGCGGCGATCTGTAATTTTGATTGGTACTTTAAAACCAGCGGGGCGATGACTTTCGTGAACTGGTTCGGTCGTGGCGGCGCACGTATCTTCTATGCGTTGTTGGGAATCGGGCTGATCGCTTGTGGGGCGCTGGGACTTATGTATTGGTGATAAAAAGTAAATTATACTTACTTGTCCTAGTAAGTATAATCAAAATGCCTAAGTAAGTATAACTTCGTTGTCTGATGAAGTTATACTTACTTTGAAAAAGGCCTTATTCCGCTAATTGGAAATCGAGTTGCTTACGTTCCAGATTCGCTTGCGCTACTTTGATAGTGATAGGGTCTCCCAAACGATATTGACGTTTCTTGCGACGGCCCAATAAACAATAATTCTTCTCATCAAACTCATAGTAATCATCATCCAGATCACGGATTGGTACAAGCCCCTCGCATTTATTCTCGTTCAGTTCTACGTAAAGCCCCCATTCGGTGACACCGGAGATAACGCCGTCGAATACCATGCCGAGCTTATCCTGCATGAATTCTACTTGCTTATATTTGATGGATGCACGCTCTGCGTTGGCGGCGACTTGCTCCATGCTGGAACAATGATCGCATAAATCCTCATACTTCTTTTGTATAACGCTACGGCCACCGGCTAGATAACGTTCCAGCAATCGGTGTACCATCATATCCGGATAACGGCGGATAGGAGAGGTGAAATGTGTATAGTATTCGAAAGCCAAGCCATAGTGACCGATATTCTCCGTGGAGTAACGGGCCTTTTGCATGGCACGGATCGCAACTGTCTCGATCAAGTTCTCTTCCGGTTTTCCTTGTACATTGTCTAATAAGGAGTTGATTCCTTTGGAGACATCCGTCTTCGTGCCGTCTGTTTTCAACTTATAGCCGAAGCGACGGATAAAAGAGGCGAAATTCTCCATTTTATCTGGGTCCGGAAGCTCATGGATACGATAAACAAATGTCTTCTTAGTCTTTCCTTTAGGAGGACGGCCCACGAACTCGGCTACGGTACGGTTTGCCAATAGCATGAACTCCTCGATTAACTTGTTAGCGTCTTTTGAGATCTTGAAATAAACACGGACCGGTTTCCCTTGTTCGTCGATCTCGAATTTAACCTCATAACGGTCGAAGTTGATAGCGCCACTCTTGAAACGGCGTTCCCGCAATTTCTTGGCAAGGTCGTTCAAGGCTAGAATCTCCTCTTTATAATCTCCCTCGCCGGTTTCGATCACCTCTTGTGCCTCCTCGTAGGTAAAGCGGCGGTCGCTCTTGATGATCGTGCGGCAGATCCGGGAGTTTTGTACCACGGCATCGCTATTTAGTTCGAAGACAGCGGAGAAACATAATTTTTCCTCGTCGGGACGTAAAGAGCATATTTGGTTGCAAAGTCGCTCGGGAAGCATCGGTATTGTACGGTCTACCAGATAAACGGAAGTCGCACGGCTTTGCGCCTCTTTATCGATGACACCGTCCGTTTTCACATAATGTGTTACGTCGGCGATATGTACGCCAACCTCCCAGTTCCCGTTATCCAAACGGCGTGCGGAAAGGGCATCGTCGAAGTCTTTTGCGTCCTTCGGGTCGATCGTGAAGGTTGTTATCCCCCGGAAATCCTCCCGGTTCTCAATTTCCTCCGGAGAGATCGCTTCCGGGATCTTATCCGCCGCTTTTTCTACCGAGGAAGGATATTTGTAAGGCAATCCGAATTCGGCAAGGATCGCGTGCATCTCGGCGGTATTCTGTCCGGCGATACCTAATATATCGATGACCTCACCCAGTGGATTCTTGGCTTCATCCGGCCATTCCACGATACGTACGATCGCTTTGTCGCCGTTCTTGCCCCCTTTCAGTTTATCCTTAGGGATGAAAATATCGTTAGCCAACGTCTTGTTTTCCGTAATCAAAAAGGCAAAGCCTTTAGCTACTTGAAGTTTACCTACGAAAGTACGCTCCTTGCTCTCAAGGATTTCCACGACCTCACCTTCCGGCTCGGCACCTTTACGTTTGGCGAAAAGCTGTACTTTCACTTTGTCTCCATCCATGGCATGCCCGGAATTACGTTCAGCGATAAATACCGGCGTACCTCCGTCTTCAGGGATGAAAGAATTCTTTCCATTGCTGCGGCGTGCGAAAGTTCCTACGGCCATGGTTCCCAATCCGTTGAGACGGTAACGGCCACGGTCGATCTCGGTGATGATATCCTCGGCGGACAAGTCATACAGGATGTCTACCACCTGCAATTTCTGCACTTGGTTCTCGACTCCGATGATCTTGCTGATTTGTTTATAGTTGAAAGGTTCCTTGGGAGAGGATTGGAATACGGAAATGATAGCTTGGATCATCGCTTCTTTTTTCATACGTTTACCAGATCCTTTGTCCTTTTTGCCTTTTTTCTCTTTGTTATCTTTTTTTGCAGGTTTATTCTTTGCCATTCTGTATAATTATTAGCATTTGTTAGATGTGGAGACAGGAGTATGCCTCTATTTTGCATGCTATGTCTACAAAGTAAACAATTTAAATTGATATTTGGTTTACGATTATGCTACTTTATAACCAAAAATACGGATTATTAATGAAAACAATTCGCCGGCACCCCTTTCGCTCCGGGCTTGCAACAGAATACGCTACCGCTTAGTGGATATTCCTCAAGCTGTTCCTCACTCAATCCAGCACGGGCGGTCGTTATATAAAGCGTGTCGAGCTTATCCCCTCCAAAAGCGCATGACGCTACGTGGGGGGCCGGTACGACAATTTTTGTCAACAGGTCGCCGGTATAGGGATTGTAACAATAAACACCGCCACCTCCCCATTGAGCCACCCAAAGGTTGTCGTTGCAATCTATCGTCATTCCATCCGGGGAGCCGGTGCCCTCGGGTATATTTACGGCTACGCCATCGTACAATATGTCACCGGAGCTATCGTCATACCGGAAACGTATGATCTTACGGGTAGGTGTGTCGTTGTAATACATGTATTTCTTGTTGGCGGACCATACGATCCCATTGGAGATCGTGACTTTTGTCAACTTTGTTTCGACGGTTCCGTCTGCCCATACACAATAAAGGCTGGCAGCCCCTTTAGGCGCGCCAAATCCCATGGTGCCGATCCATAAGCGTCCGGACGGGTCGCATTTCCCATCGTTGCAACGAATCTTCCCGTTATTGTCCGGGATTGGGACGATAGATGCCGTGTTCCCATCCGTTAGGTTTACACGTATGATCTCGTTTTGTAAAGCGACGACTACCGTACTGTCCGTTTCCGGTACGACGGTAGAGACCATGCGGTCGAACTGCCATGAACGGCAATTTTGCAAGTCCGGTATATACTCATATAACGTCTTTCCTTCAATATCTACCCAGAAAAGTGTATTGCGATCGGGATGCCAAATCGATCCCTCCCCTGTAGTAGCTTCCGCCCGAAACGCCAGATCGGGGCTGATTATAATAGGATCGTTTATACAAGAGGTTCCTTCAAACATGATAAATGCCAATATTAATTTAATAACTATTTTTTTCATGGTATGCTATGAATCTGAGTTTACAAAGGTATAAATTTGTTTTATAATGCCATGATAAAAGATTATTTATGTAACTTTGCCGCTTAAATAAAATTACCGATGAGCGTAGAGATAAGAGAAGTTACCAGTAAGAAGGAGCTTAAGAAGTTTGTCAAGTTCAATATCGAATTATACAAGGGTAATCCCTATCACGTACCGGGTTTAATAGAGGAAGAGATGATGACGCTGGATAAGAAGAAAAATCCGGCGTTCGAGGTGTGCGACGCTATTTACTTCCTTGCCTATAAGGACGGGAAGGTGGTAGGCCGTATCGCCGGTATGGTGAATCGCCCGAGTAACGAGGCTTGGGGACAGAAACGTGCCCGCTTTGGTTTCGTTGATTTTATTGATGATGACGAGGTGGTTGATGCCCTTTTTGGCGCTGTCGAGAAATGGGCCCGCGAACAAGGCATGGAGGAGATCCACGGTCCGATGGGCTTTACCGATATGGATCACGAGGGTATGTTGATCGAGGGTTTCGATCAGATCGGTACGATGGCTACAATTTATAATTATCCCTATTACCCCAAGCAAGTGGAGCGTATCGGATACGGAAAGGATCAAGATTGGCATGAATTTAAGATCTATATACCGGATGGCGTTCCCGAGAAGCATTTGCGTATCGGCGAGATCGTGAAGAAGAAATACGGATTGAAGGTGCTGAAGTTCAAGAACGCTAAGGAGATTATGCCTTACGCACGTCCGGTATTCCATACATTGAACGCGGCTTTCGCTCCCTTGTATGGTTTCGCGCAATTGACCGAGAAGCAGATCGATTATTATATCAATATGTATATCCCTATGCTGCGTTATGATTTGGTAACGCTGATCGTAAGGGAAGAGGATAATGCGGTGGTTGGCTTTGGCATCTCCCTGCCCAACCTTTCGAGAGCCTTGCAAAAGGCTCGTGGGCATATGTTACCCTTCGGGTGGATTCATTTGCTGAAAGCGTTGAAGAGCAAACCGAAAGTAATCGACCTGTATTTGACAGGAGTTTTGCCGGAATATCAAAGTAAAGGCGTGAACGCTTTATTATTTAATGACTTGATTCCGGTCTATAAGCGTATCGGTGCCGTTTACGCCGAGAGTAACCCGGAGCTGGAGACGAATAGCGCCGTACAAGCGCAATGGGATTATTTCAAGCGAGAGCATCATAAATCAAGAAGAGCGTATATTAAAAAGTTATAAGAGATATGGATGAGCTGAATTCAACGATACAACAACCTACGGAATATAACGATGATGACATCAAGACACTGGACTGGATGGAGCATATCCGACGGCGTCCCGGTATGTATATCGGAAAACTGGGGGACGGTAGCTATGCCGATGATGGTATCTATGTGTTGTTGAAGGAGGTGCTGGATAACTCTATCGACGAGTACATGATGGGGTATGGCAAAAGTATCGAGGTGACTATCGAGGAAGGTACGGTAGCCGTACGGGATTATGGCCGTGGTGTCCCTCTGGGTAAAGTCGTGGATGTGTCTAGCAAGATGAATACCGGCGCTAAATACGATAGCAAGGCGTTTAAGAAATCCGTGGGTTTGAATGGTGTGGGTATCAAGGCGGTGAATGCCTTGAGTAGTTATTTCTTGATAACCAGCTACCGTGACGGAGAGTGTAAGCGGGTGGAATATAGTAAGGCGATCGTCACGGAGGAATCGGATATCCAACCGACCGGGGAGGCGAACGGTACGCAGGTGTTTTTTGTCCCGGATCGGGAGATCTTTAAGGATTATCATTATAAGGACGAGTTTATCGAGGGGCTATTAAAGAACTATGTCTTCTTGAACTCGGGACTTTCCATTATTTACAACGGCAAGCGTTTCTATTCCCGCAACGGTCTGGTGGATTTGTTGAACGAGAATATGACCACCGAGCCTCTTTACCCGATCATCCACCTGAAAGGGGAGGATATAGAGGTGGTTATCACGCATAGCAACCAATATGGAGAGGAATATTATTCGTTCGTGAACGGCCAGCATACCACCCAAGGCGGTACGCACCTTTCCGCTTTCAAGGAGTCTATAGGCCGTGTCATTAAGGAATATTACAATAAGAATTTCGAGTATTCGGATATTCGTGCGGGTATCGTGGCCGCTATCAGCATAAAAGTGGAGGAGCCTGTATTCGAGAGCCAGACAAAGACCAAGCTCGGCTCGAAAGATATAGGACCGGACGGCCCTACGGTAGCGAAGTTTATCGGTGATTTCATCAAGAATGACCTGGATAACTATTTGCATAAGAATATGGAGACTTCGGAGCTTTTGCTGAAGAAGATCTTGGAGTCCGAGAAAGAGCGCAAGGCGATCGCCGGTGTTACGAAGCTGGCCCGCGAGCGTGCGAAGAAAGCGAATTTACATAATAAGAAACTAAGGGATTGCCGGATTCACCTGACCGACTCGAAAGGGGATTTGCTAGAGGAAAGCAGTATCTTTATCACGGAGGGTGACTCGGCTAGCGGTTCTATCACGAAGAGCCGTAACCCGAATTACCAAGCTGTATTTAGTTTGAGGGGTAAGCCTTTGAATAGTTATGGCTTGACAAAGAAGATCGTTTACGAGAACGAGGAGTTTAACTTGCTTCAAGCGGCCTTGAATATTGAGGATGGCTTGGAAGGTTTGCGGTATAATAAGGTGATTATCGCGACAGATGCCGATGTGGACGGGATGCATATCCGTTTATTGTTGATTACCTTCTTCTTGCAATTCTTCCCCGATTTGATTAAGCGTAATCATGTTTATATCTTGCAAACCCCGTTATTCCGGGTACGTAACCGGCAGAAGACGTGGTATTGTTATTCGGAGGAGGAACGCTTGGCTGCCATAGCCGCTGCCGGGAAGAATCCGGAGATCACCCGATTCAAAGGTCTGGGAGAGATCTCTCCCGATGAGTTCAAGCATTTTATCGGCAAGGATATACGCCTTGATCCGGTGACAATGAAGAAAGAGGACCTCGTGAAAGATATGCTCGAGTTCTATATGGGGAAGAATACCATGGAGCGACAGAACTTTATTATCGATAACTTAGTGGTTGAAGAAGATGTCATCAATTGAAAATAAACGTATTGCGCTTTTTCCCGGTACCTTCGATCCTTTTACGATCGGGCATCAATCCTTGGTAAGGCGTGGGTTGGAACTGGTGGACGAGATCGTGATCTCGATCGGTATCAACGATAAGAAGCTTACCTATTTCTCCTTGGAGAAGCGGATGGAAGCGATCTGGAATCTATACAAGGATAATCCAAGGGTGAAAGTCATGTCATATAATCAATTGACGGTGGATTTCGCTAAAGAGGTCGGAGCCGGCTTTATCTTAAGAGGAATCCGTACGGTCAATGATTTCGAATACGAGAAGACGATCGCGGACGTGAACCGGAAGTTGACGGGTATCGAGACTTTTATCTTGTTTACGGAACCGGAGCATACGCATATTAGCTCAAGCATAGTCCGTGAGTTGTTACGCTACGGCAAAGACATTTCCCAATTCGTCCCTAAAGAGACGAGATTGTATTGAAAATTATGAAACGAATATATCTGATGAAAAGAATCGTCTTATCCCTGCTGATCGTCTTAGGTGTGTTTACCGGAGCGACAGCGCAAAAAGCGAATATGGATGCCCGGAAGCTCCAATTGGCTTTATTCGCCATCTCTAATCTATATGTCGACTCTACTAGCGAGACGAAGTTGGTGGAAGACGCTATAGTCGGCATGTTGGATAAGCTAGACCCTCATTCCAATTATATGGACCCGGAGGAGACGAAAGAGATGACCGAGCCTTTACAAGGCAATTTCGATGGTATCGGCATACAGTTCAATATGTTGACGGATACGCTTTACGTGATTCAGGTAATCCCCGGAGGTCCCTCTGAGAAGGTGGGGTTGATGGCGGGCGACCGTATTATCCAAGTAGACGATACTTTGATCGCCGGCGTGAAGATGAAGACTACCGATATCATGAAGAAGCTACGCGGACCGAAAGGTACCGAGGTGCGTGTGAAAGTAAAGCGAGGCAAGTCGCCGGAATTGATGGATTTCAAGATCGTTCGCGGTAAGATTCCCGTGTATAGTCTGGATGCCGCTTATATGGCGGATAAGAATACCGGTTATATTAAGTTGAACCGTTTCGCCGCTTCTTCCGCCGATGAATTCAGGGAGGCGTTGGAGAAGCTCCGGAAACAGGGCATGAAGAACTTGATTCTGGATTTGCAGGGAAATGGCGGGGGATATTTGAATATCGCCATAGAGTTAGCGGATGAGTTCTTGGATAAAAACCGGTTGATCGTTTATACGAAAGGGAGTAAGCAACCTCGTGAGGAGGCGAACTCTACCGCTCGTGGACAATTCCAAGAGGGACGTTTGGTCGTTCTGGTGGACGAGTCCTCGGCTTCGGCCAGCGAGATCGTCTCCGGCGCTATTCAAGATTGGGACCGTGGAGTGATCGTAGGTCGCCGTACCTTTGGTAAAGGTTTGGTACAGAAACCGATTCCCCTGCCGGATGGTTCCATGATTCGTTTGACGGTTTCCCGTTACTATACACCCACCGGACGTTGTATACAAAAGCCTTACGAAAACGGGAAGATGGAGGAGTACCACCATGATCTGATCGACCGTTATAACCGGGGGGAGTTGATGAGTGCCGATAGCATTCATTTCCCGGATTCAATGAAGTATAACACCTTGGTTACCGAGCGTACCGTATATGGAGGTGGAGGTATTATGCCGGACGTGTTCATCCCGGTAGATACGGCCCGTTATACGGATTATCACCGGAAACTGGTAGCTTCCGGTTTAGTCAATCGGGTGTCCATGAATTATCTGGATCGTAATCGGAACCAGATGATGGCTAAATATCCGAAATTCCAGCAGTATAAGCAAGGTTTCGTGGTCGGAGAGGATATCATGGAGGAGCTTCTTAAGATGGCCGGCGATGAGAAGATTGAGTTTGAGGAAGAGCAATATAATCGTTCGAAGCCGTTGATCATGCTTCAGATCAAGGCGCTTATCGCACGGGATCTCTATGATATGGCGCAGTACTTCCAGATTATCAATGATGATAATCCGAGTTACCAGAAAGCGCTTCAGATTATTAATAATAAAGAAACTTACAATAGGCTTTTAGGACGTTAGCCAACGTAAACAGATAAGGGTATGTATTGGACGCTTTTTCTGACATTCGTGAAAATCGGTATGTTTACCATCGGAGGTGGATACGCCATGTTGCCGCTTATCCAGCGGGATGTGGTGGACCGGGGATGGATGACGAAAGAGGACTTTATCGACGTTTTCTCCGTGGCCCAATCGTTGCCGGGTATTTTCGCCGTGAATATAGCGATCTTCGTGGGTTATAAACTGAAGAAGACATGGGGCGGTTTTGTTTGTGCCTTGGGTACGATTCTCCCTTCTTTTGTAATCATGCTCTTGATCGCGTTATTCTTTACGCAGGTAAAGGATAATGTATGGGTGGAGAAGGCGTTTATGGGATTGCGTCCGGCGGTGGTCGCCTTGATCGCCGTGCCTTGTCTGACAACCGCACGCTCTATCAAGTTGAGTTACGTGCAAATGATCATACCTGTCGGGGCGGCATTGCTGATCTGGATGGGTGGGGTGTCTCCCGCTTGGATTATCTTGGCGGCTATAGCCGGAGGTTTGGTGTATGGTTTAAATAAGAAGGGCTGATATGATTTGGTTGCAATTATTATATGTATATCTGAAGATCGGTATATTGGGCTTTGGTGGCGGGTATGCGATGTTATCCTTGATACAAGCCGACGTGGTGGACCGCTATGGTTGGATTTCCTTGCAGGAGTTTACCGATATTGTCGCTATCTCTCAAATGACACCCGGGCCGATCGGTATCAATAGCGCCACCTATATAGGGTATACGGCGGTGCATAATGCGGGGTATTCGGAGACGATGAGTATCCTAGGGTCTTGCCTGACGACATTCGCGGTATGTCTGCCCTCTTTCATATTGGTTCTCTTGATCTCTTATTTCTTCGCTAAGTTCCGGAATAATAAATATGTAGAGGCGGCTTTCCTTGGATTGCGCCCGGCTACGGTCGGTTTGATCGCCGCCGCTGCCTTGCTATTAATGAATAAAGAGAACTTCATCGACTACAAGAGCTTCTTGATCTTTGGTGCCGCCTTTATCTTGACTTGGAAATTCAAGATACATCCTATCTTGATGATTATTTTGGCAGGTATCGCCGGGGTTATTTTGTATTATTGAGGATCAAATCGGCTCAATTTGAGCTGATTCTTTAAGAAGAATGACTACTTTTGAGCCGATAAAAGATAGGTGGAATGGCGTTTATCCTTACTTCTTGCTCGATATAACGCAAATCCGCTGACACACCTTTTGTGCGGAGGTAGCGATATCGTGGGAAGGAAGTGGTGATAAGCGTGCTTTTTCGTTAAAAAGAGGCCGATTTGGGACATAATAGGTGACGAGACAGCTTGCGAGAGGACGCATTCCTTGATGCGTATACTTGCGTTAGACGTTGTGAGTGGCTGTGCATTGGGTTGTGAGTACCCGTGAATGGGCATTCGTAGCCTGTTACAACCTTATCGTAACACTGTTTCACCCTTTTTCTTGTCTAAATAGATGAATTAGGATGAATTCATTTCACTGGAATAAAAGACTGTTTTTGGGTATTCGTCTATTAGCGAGCTGATTGCCGTTTTTTTCTTTCGTATTTGGGAGTGAGCCGTACCTTTGCCCGGAATAATCGATTCTCCGGGACTTCGGTTATCATTTTGTCAAATTGTCAAATCGATGGCCTTATAAATATATATCCGCACGCTTTCCTGTCGATGCAATTGCCCGTTTAATCGGTGAAAACAGCCCCTTTTTCTAGTCTGGTTGCCCATGTTTTTAAGGTAATATAGTTTTGCTTTCGTAAAAAGATAGAAAACGAAGGCAATATGAAACAATACGCTTTATTATTCGCATGTCTGTTCTTCCTCTGTGTGGGGAGTAAGGCACAAGAGCAACCTACCCGATGGACGTTGCGTGCTTGCTTGGATTACGCTTTGGAGCATAATATCCAAGTAAAGAAAAGCAAGGTGTCGCATCTTTCCGGTATAGAGGATACGAAGCAGGCGAAAGCACAGCTTTTCCCTTCCCTTTCGGCTTCGGTTACCCAAGGATTCGTGAATTATCCTTCGAGCGACGCCGCTACGAATAATAGCTATAGCGGTAATTATGCGCTGAACGCTAAATGGACGCTTTTTGATGGAGGGCAACGTGTACAGGCGATCAAGCAACAGGAAATACAAAATACCGTCGATGAGCTGGGTATCGAGCAAAACGAGGATGATATCCAAATCTCCTTGATACAGACCTATATGCAGGTACTATATGCGATGGAGTCCGTTCGTATCAACCAAAATACGGTCGAGGTATCTACGGCGCAACGGGATCGTGCGGTGGAGTTGCTACGTGCCGGTTCGATCTCGAAAGTGGATTTGGCTCAGTTGGAAAGCCAGTTAAGCACCGATAAATATCAATTGGTCGTAGCCCAGACGAATCTAGACAATTATAAGTTGCAATTGAAGCAATTACTAGAACTGGATATAACCGAAGAGATCGAATTGGTGATGCCGGAGCTTACGGAGAAAGATATCTTAACCCCGCTTCCGAGCAAGCAAACGATTTACAATACCTCTCTGGCCGTGATGCCGCAAATAAAGAGCAGTGAGCTGGCCGTGGACATCGCCGAGCTGGAGAAGAAAAAGGCGAAAGGTGCTTTCCTTCCTTCGCTCTCCATGAACGCCGGGCTGGGTACCGGCCATCTTTCCGGAACGGATTACGCTTTCGGTAGCCAGGTCTGGAATAGCTTCAACGAGAGTGTCGGATTGACGATCAGCATCCCTATCTTCAGTAACCGCCAGTATAAGACGGCCTATAACAAGGCGAAATACGCGATTACCACCAGCCAGTTGGAGTTGCTGAATACCCAAAAACAATTGCTGCAAACCGTGGAGGGGATCTATCTGGACGCTACCTCGTCGCAGACCCAATATACCTCGGCTACCGAACGCTTGAGTTACGTGAAAGAAAGCTATAACTTGATCGATGAGCAATTCAGCCTCGGTATGAAAAATACGCTTGAGCTATTGACGGAGAAGAACAATTATCTGACCGCCCAGCAAGAGCAGCTACAAGCGAAATACATGGCCTTGATGAGCGTTCAATTGCTGAATGTTTATCAGAAGAAGCCGGTTGCGGAGAATTATTAACCCACTAATGGATATATTTACTCCACTCTCTTTTTTCAAGGTTACCCTGCGACGGAGGTCGTGGGGGGCCTTTTGAACAAGAATACAACGTAAAACAGAAATAAAAAGAATCAGAATATGGACAAGAAGAAACTAATCATGGGCGGTGTTGCCGTTATCCTCATTGCGGGGGGCGTGTTCCTTTTCACGGGCAAATCCTCGAAAGGCGGGATCAAGCTGGAGACCGCTAAAGTAGGGCGCAGCACGATCACGAATACGGTTACGGCCACCGGTACGGTAGAGCCCGTTACCGAGGTTGAGGTAGGTACGCAGGTCTCCGGTATCATCGATAAGTTGTACGCTGATTATAACGACGTGGTGAAAGCCGGCCAACTGATCGCCGAGATGGATAAGATCAACCTCCAAGCCGAGCTTCGTTCCGCCGAGGCGCAATTGGCGAGCAGCAAGACGGAGTTCGAGTATCAACAGAAGAACTACGCACGTAGCAAGGTGCTTCACGAGAAACAATTGATTAGCGATACGGATTATGAGACGGCTACCTATAATTACGAGAAGGCGAAGGCCGCTTACGACCAGAGTCAGGCCTCCATGGTAAAGGTAAACCGTAATCTCGAATATGCCACGATCACGAGCCCTATAGACGGAGTGGTTATCAACCGGGCTGTTGAGGAAGGACAGACCGTTGCCGCCGGCTTCGAGACCCCGACGCTGTTTACCATTGCCGCCGACTTGACGAAGATGCAGGTAATAGCGGATGTGGATGAGGCGGATATAGGGAACGTGGAAGAAGGTCAACGAGTTAGTTTTACGGTGGATGCCTACCCGAACGATCAATTCGAGGGCGTGGTTCGTCAGATTCGTTTAGGGGACAGCGAAAGCACTTCCAGCGCTTCTTCCAGTACTTCTTCTTCCACGGTTGTTACGTATGAGGTAGTAATTACGGCGGATAATCCGGACTTGAAACTGAAACCTCGCTTGACGGCAAATGTCACAATTTATACGTTGGAACGTGCGAATATCTTGACCTTGCCGAACAAGGCGCTTCGTTTTATCCCCGAGCCCGCCATCATGGAATCGTTGGGTATGACCGTGACGGATCCGAATGCGGAGGTACAACCCGGAAAACGCTTGGTTTGGTCCCGCCAAGGAAATACCTTGAGCCCAAGGCAGATTACGGTCGGAACCAGCAACAACAGCGTGACCGAAGTAACCGAGGGCTTGAGCGAGGGCGATGAGGTAGCCGTAGATTTAGCGAGCGCCGCCAACATGCCGGAAGTAGGTGCAGGAGCGGAGCGTAGCCCCTTCATGCCGGGCCCTCCGGGAAGCAACAAAAATAAGAGATAGTTTGCGTCATGAAAGAAATTATCACATTAGACAATATAAAACGAGACTTCCACGTAGGCGACGAGACCGTCCATGCCCTGCGAGGCGTGTCGTTCACGATTCGCGAGGGGGAGTTCGTTACGATCATGGGAACCTCCGGCTCCGGAAAGAGTACGTTGCTGAACACGCTGGGTTGCCTTGATACTCCTACGAGCGGGGAGTATTACTTAGACGGAGTATCCGTGCGCACCATGAACAAGCGGCAGCGAGCGACCCTCCGGAATCGCAAGATCGGATTCGTTTTTCAAAATTACAATCTGTTACCGAAGACGACAGCGGTAGAGAACGTAGAGCTTCCTCTCATGTACAATCCTACTTATAAAGCGGCCCAACGTAGGGAGAAGGCGGTCAACGCTTTGATCGCCGTGGGCTTGGGAGACCGACTGATGCATAAAAGTAACCAGATGTCCGGTGGCCAGATGCAGCGTGTGGCGATCGCCCGTGCCTTGGTGAACGATCCGGCGGTGATCCTTGCGGATGAGGCTACCGGCAACTTGGATACCCGTACCTCTTTCGAGATCTTGGTGCTCTTCCAGCGCCTGCACGCCGAGGGACGCACGATTATCTTCGTCACCCACAACCCGGAGATTGCCCAATACAGCAGCCGGAATATCACGTTGCGCGACGGTCATGTAACCGCCGATACGGTGAATACGAATATCTTGAGCGCCGCTGAGGCTTTGGCCCGCCTGCCCAAGAATGATGATTAGAATAATGAATTAATGTGGTAATAGCATATTATTTAGAATGAATACGACGAATTTACTAAAGATAGCCCTCCGGGCCTTGGCCAACAACAAGCTGCGGGGATTCCTCACGATGCTGGGTATCATCATCGGCGTGGCTTCCGTGATCACGATGCTGGCCATCGGTCAAGGCTCGAAGCGGAGTATACAGGCGCAGATCAGCGAGATGGGCTCGAACATGATCATGATCCAGCCGGGAGCCGACATGCGTGGCGGCGTACGCCAAGACGCCTCTGCCATGGAGACGCTGAAGCTACAGGACTACGAGGATATCGTGAACGAGACTCGCTACGTCTCCGCCACCTCGCCCTCCGTGAACAGTAGTGGGCAGGCCATCTATGGCGCCAATAACGCCCCGACTACCGTCTACGGTATTAGCCCGGATTATATGGAGATACGCCGATACGAGGTGGAGGATGGCGATATGTTCAGCGATCAGGACGTACAGACCGCCGCCAAGGTATGCGTGATCGGGAAGACGGTGGTGGATAACCTTTTCCCCGGCGGAGAGAATCCCGTCGGTAAGGTGATCCGTTTCCAGAAGCTACCGTTCCGGGTCGTGGGCGTACTGAAAAGCAAAGGATACAACAGCATGGGAATGGACCAAGACGACCTGATCTTAGCTCCATACACAACTATTCAAAAAAAGATCTTGGCCATTACCCATTTGCAAGGCATAACCTGCTCGGCGCTCAAGGAGGAGTACACCGATCAAGCCATAGACGAGATATCGGAGATACTGAGGCGTAACCATAGGTTGCGGGAAACCGATGATGATGATTTCACGATCCGGAGTATGCAGGAGTTGAGCACGATGTTGACAAGTACGACGGATATAATGACGACGTTGCTGGCTGCGGTGGCTGGTATCTCTCTTCTCGTTGGTGGTATCGGTATCATGAATATCATGTACGTGAGCGTGACGGAGCGTACGCGGGAGATCGGCCTCCGTATGAGTATCGGTGCGAAAGGCATGGATATCTTGGCTCAGTTCTTGATCGAGTCTATCCTTATCAGCGTGACCGGAGGATTGATCGGCGTGCTTTTCGGCGTGGGAGCTGCCTTGATCGTGAATGTCGTGGCGCATTTCCCGATCTATATCCAGCCGTGGAGCGTACTGCTCTCTTTCGTGGTATGTACGGTGACGGGCGTGTTCTTCGGATGGTACCCGGCCAAGAAGGCGGCGCAGCTCGACCCGATCGAGGCCATACGCTATGAGTAGACGAATGCTCACTAGATAAGGCTACATGGCTCATATAACGGTAGGAATGACTATATTTGCGTAGCACTAAAGAGGATAATAAGATGAATGACACACCACAATCTCCCCCTATCAAAGGTTTGGGAAAGTTGATACACATCGCGGGATGGGGTATCCTGTTCTGCTCCCCCTTTTTCTTCACGGGGAGGGAGTCGCAAGTCACGTTCGAGGGCTATTTCCGGAGCATCATCGTGCCGCTTTCCTTCATGCTCGTCTTCTACTTGAATTACGGGTGGCTGGTGAGGCGGTATTTGTTTAACCGCCGGACAGGGCGTTTCCTGCTGATCAACCTATTGCTTATCGGGGGTATGATGCTGTTCGTGCATCTCTGCATGCGCTATTTCTATCCGCCGGAGATGCATCATCCGGCTCGTCCGCCCCGCCCGTTGAACGAGACGGTGGGGTTCTTTCTCGTCAACGCCGTTATCTACTCCTTGGTAGCCGGCCTTAGCGTGGCGATCAAGATGACGGACGGATGGTACCGGGTGGCGGCTATCCAGCGGGAACTGGAGAAGGAGCGTGCCGAGGCGGAATTGCAGAACCTGAAGAGCCAGCTTAACCCGCATTTCCTGTTTAATACGTTGAATAATATCTATAGCTTGATAGCGTTCAGCCCGGAGAAGGCGCAGGAGGCGGTGCACGATTTGAGCCGCTTGCTTCGCTATGTCTTGTATGAGAGTAGCCAGCCTTTTGTCCCATTGGAGAAGGATTTCGACTTCCTTCGTAATTATGTGGAGCTGATGCGTATACGCCTGCCCAAACATGTGGAGCTGAAAACGAATATCGTCGCTTCCTCCCCGGGAACCTTGATCGCCCCCCTGTTGTTTATCTCCTTGGTCGAGAATGCGTTTAAGCATGGGGTGAGCAATAATAAGCCGTCTTTCATCCATTTGGATATCCATCAGGAGGGGGCGGAGGTAGTTTGTACTATTGTGAATAGCTATTTCCCGAAAAGCCCGGATCAAGATAAAAGTGGTTCCGGTATCGGGCTGGTGAATCTGGAGAAACGCTTGGGGCTGCTCTATTCGGGGCATTTCTCGTTCCAATGCGGTCGGGAGGGGGATAACTATTCTTCTTATCTATCAATTACTATAAACGAGACTGAGATATGAGATTGACTTGCGCGATTATTGACGATGAACCTTTAGCGGTTAGCTTGCTGGAAAGCTACGTCTTGAAAACTCCGTTCCTGGATTTACAAGGGACTTATAATAGTGCCTTGGACGCTCTTTCCGACTTACGGGATCGGCCGGTGGATCTGCTTTTTCTGGATATCCAGATGCCGGAGTTGAGCGGATTGGAGTTCTCCCGTATCTTGAACGCCGATACCCGTGTCATTTTTACGACGGCTTTCGATCAATATGCCGTGGATAGTTACCGAGTAAACGCGCTGGATTATTTGTTGAAGCCAATTAGTTATCCGGACTTCCTTGCCTCGGCGAATAAGGCGTTGCGATGGTATGAGTTGCTCCGTAAGCCGGTGTCTTCGGAAGAGAAAGAAGGATCCGCGCCAATCGCGGAGAAGGGCGGGATGGAGAGTATTTTCGTCAAGAGTGAGTATAAGCTGTTGCAAATAGAGCTGCGCAAGATATTATATATTGAAGGATTAAAGGATTACGTGAAGATATTCGTGGAGGATGAGCCCCGTCCGGTCCTTTCGTTGATGAGCATGAAGAGTTTGGAGGATATGTTACCTTCGGATCGCTTTGTGCGTGTTCATCGCTCTTTTATCGTCCAGCCGGAGAAGATCAAGGTGATCGAGCGGAATCGGATTGTCTTTGGAAAGGAGTATATCCCGATCTCCGACAATTATAAACAGCATTTCCTAGAGATGATAGAGCGTAGATCGATCCTGCCGAAATAACCGCTGGTTACTTGAACAACTGGAGCAATAATTTCTCTATCGCTACGGTCATAGGACGTCCGTCGCAGGAATAGTTGTTTACGAATAGGGCGATGGCGTATTGCTTATCGCCTTTGTTTATATATCCCGCATATCCTTTTACCCGGCTCATGCTTCCGCTTTTAAGATGGGCTTTTCCTTGGAGGAATGAGCCTTTTAAGAAGTTCCTCACCGAGCCTTCTACCCCCGCTACGGGCAATGATTCGTAGAAGGCTGTGTGTTGTTGTGAACAGGTTTTCATATAAATCAATAAATCAGCCACAAAAGCTGTTGATAACTTGTTGGTAACCGCAAGACCGCTACCGTCGTACATCCAGACGCACGAGAGGTCGAGTCCTTTCCCTTGCCAATAGTCCCGAAGCACCTGGATACCCCGGTTAAAAGAAGATATGACCTCTCCCTTACGGGGCGTATAGCGTAGGCCGATCGTCTTGATCAAGGCATCGGCGAATAAATTATGGCTGACATGATTGGTCACTTCCACGATTTCCCGAAGCGTAGGGGAGTAAGTGGTAACAATCTCGGTCCGTTTCCCGGGTTGCCACCTACCGGCTTCCCGCAAGATACGGAAACAAGACGGTGATTCGCCGACCGTGATCCCTTCATGTTCCAATTGCCTAGTGAGATAATCCGCTAGGAAAAGAGCCGGGTCGGGAATATCCCCTTTGAGCGGATACCATTCCCGGTTAGCGGGGACAATGCCATATAAATAACGATCCGTGGCGAATGGCGCCCCTACGATAAAAGAACTATCCGAAGATACTTGCTGGGTCGTTAAGTAATTATGGAAATGGATGCCGGATAATTCCGGTTCGGTTCCTTTCAACTTCGGGCGGGTTCCGGGAGCTCCGGTTTGCAACCCTAATTTATAAAGATTGTCGAATACGCAAATCCCATAGCTTCCGGCACCATAATAACTACCCATATCTTCGCCAACCCATTTAAGGGAAGTGCCTTCCGTGTCGAATATACTTTCATCAGCGATTACGGCTCCTTGTATTTTATGGATACCCACCTTTTTCAAGGCGGAGATCCATTCCTGTAGAAACCGCTTATGATCCGGGGCGAAATGCGCTGAGCCAAGGCTAGGATCTCCGCTTCCCTTGATATATAAATTGCCTTTTAACAAGCCGTTCTCGATGGAGCCGTCGTATTCTAATGTCGTGGGAAAGCGATAATCCTCGCCCAATATCTCCAATGCGGTAGCGGTCGTAACCGTTTTCATGACCGAAGCTGGGGTCAGCTGCCGGATTGTATCGTAAGCGAATACCGTCTCGCCACTGTTAACCTCTTTCACGATCAAGGAAAATGAAGCTCCTTCCATATAAGGCTTGCGCAGGAATTGCTTGATAGGTTGTGGAGTCTGTGCCCCCACTGAAAGGTATAAGCAAGAAATGAGGAGGAAAAAGGATATTTTACGTATCATGATGTTTATATATTCTACTTTATTCTATCTTTGTCGCAAGCAAAGATATGAAAATAATATGAATCCACTGTTTGACAAGCCTTTTACGTTTGACCGTGTAATACGCATAGTGTTCGGTATACTGGTCATCTCAGGAATTATTTATTTGATAGCCTTATTACGAAACGCTTTGTTACCTTTCCTGATCGCTTGGTTACTGGCTTATATGATGCAACCGTTCGTAAAGTTCTTCCAATATAAATTATGTTTTAAGAGCCGCATCTTATCGATTATGGCGGTATTGGTGACTTTAGGGCTATTGATAACGTTGCTGGTAGTCATGGTCATTCCTTCCATTGCGGCTGAGGCGGATAAAACGCTAGAACTGATCCGCACACATGATCCCGGTGAAGGTCATGTCCCTTTGATCCCGCATTCATGGATGGAATATCTGGAAAGTAATGTGAACTTCGCCCAGATCATGGAGTTATTGAGTAAGGAGAATTTGTTGAAAGCGGTGAAGCAGATTGCGCCCCAGTTATGGTCTATCTTATCGAACACTTTCTCAATCCTTTTCAGTATCACGATCGTGTTCGTGATCTTGCTTTACTTTATTTTCATCCTTTTGGATTATGAGAAGATCGCGAATGGTTGGATCGATTTGATACCGGAGCGTTACCGTCCGTTCCTGCAAGGTTTGGCTGAGGATGTGGAATACAGCATGAATCGTTATTTCCGCGGACAATCGTTGATCGCTCTTTCTGTAGGGGTTCTCCTCGCGATCGGCTTTAAGATCATTAATTTCCCGTTGGCGGTCACGCTGGGCCTGTTTATCGGCGTGCTGAACTTAATTCCCTATATGCAGGCGATCGGTATTATCCCGATGATTCTATTGAGCTTATTGCGTTCGGCCGAGACTGGCGAGAACTTCTGGTTGATCTTTGGTATGGCTATTTTAGTCTTGGGTATCGTACAATGTATACAGGATTTATATCTTACCCCTCGCATAATGGGTAAGGCTATGGGACTGAATCCCGCCATCATCTTACTCTCATTATCCATCTGGGGAACGATCCTAGGCTTTATAGGCTTAATAATAGCCCTCCCATTGACAACATTGTGCTTATCCTACTATAAACGCTTTATCTTGCACGAAGATAATGAGTTAGATCCCGGAAACCTTGCTCATCAACCTAAGCGAGAGAAAATAAATTCAGATTTAATCGCAAAAAAATAGCCATGCCTATTGCATATTAAAAAAATACTCCTACCTTTGCACCCGCATTACAGAAGTAACGCACAGGATGATTCGCTAGCTCAGCTGGTAGAGCACAACACTTTTAATGTTGGGGTCCTGGGTTCGAGCCCCAGGCGGATCACTGAAAACAAAAGAGAAATCAAGCAAATCCCTGATAATCAGACATTATCAGGGATTTCTTTTTTCTGGCAGGTAGCAGAAAATAGCCGTTTCAAGCATATTATTGGTGGATAAATCGTGGAACTAAAATTTAGTCTGAAAAAGTCCCACGAATTTGCATCTTTCTCACTGATTCATAGTATTTTGCATAGACTTACTTTGGAAGAGAATACATAGTTTTGTAACTTAAAAAACGATGTAAAAATGGCTCGAAAATCATTTTCTGTTTTGTTCTTTATCAAAAAAGCCAAGTTATTAAAGAACGGAGAAGCACCTGTGTGCATGAGAATCACTGTAAACGGATGTATGGTAGATATTTCTATCAAAAGAAGTTGTCCCGTAAACCTATGGAATCAAGCAAAAGAGAATTCAAAAGGAAAAGACCGTATGTCGGTGGAACTGAACCACTACTTAGAAATCACACGCTCACGCATACACCAAATTTATAGGGAACTGGAAACTTCCGACAAGGTTATCACCGTTGATCTTGTGAGAAAACTGTATTATGGTGTGGATGAAAATAACAAAACGCTATTACAGGTATTCAGGGAGCATAACGAACAAAGCCGCAAGCTAATCGGTAAAGACTTTGTTAGTAAAACCGTTCAACGGTATGAAACCACTACCCGATATTTGGAGGAATTCATTAAGAGAGAATATCAGTTATCGGATATTGCTCTGAACAACTTGGAAGCCAACTTCATTTCTAAGTTCGATGCTTTCTTGAAGATTGAAAAAGGTTGTGCGCAGAATTCAGCTATCACCCGATTGAAGAACTTGAAGAAGATAATCCGCATTGCTTTGGAAAACGACTGGATAAAGAAAGATCCGTTTGCTTACTATCGCTTCAAACTGGAAGAAACCGATCCTGAATTTCTGACGATGGACGAGATTAAAATAATTCTTGCCAAAGAATTCACGATTAAACGAGTAGAACAGGTACGGGATGTTTTTATTTTTTGCGTTTTTACAGGTTTGGCATTCAGCGATGTGAAAGATTTATCGCCTGAACATTTGGTTAGAGATAATAAAGGAGAACTTTGGATAAGAAAGAACCGCCAAAAGACAAAAGTCATGTGTAACATTCCTGTGCTACCTGTGGCAGCTTCCATGCTTGAAAAGTATAAGAATGTGGCAGAATGTACTGGAAAACTATTGCCTGTATTGTGCAATCAACGCATGAACAGTTATTTGAAAGAAATTGCAGATGTGTGTGGAATACATAAAAACCTCTCCACACATACCGCTAGACACTCGTATGCCACCTCTATATGCCTTGCAAACGGCGTGAGTATGGAAAATGTAGCCAAGATGTTAGGTCATGCAGATACCAGCGTGACGAAACACTACGCACGGGTACTGGATCAGAATATTCTAAAGGACATGCAGAAAGTAAATAGCTGTTTGTCGGAATTGACTCTATAAAAAGGTAGTAGCCAATATATAAAAAGGATTGGGAAGAATGAATTTCATTTTCTCAATCCTTTTCTTTTAAGGCAAGTTTTCCATAACTCAATATGAAGCATTGACAAAGGTAAGTTCCGTATTTAGCCTGTCAAGTCCAAGCCTTCGGTTTAGATGAAAATCTTCCTCTCATTACATTCGAGCGTATTTTCATCTAAAGACTTGCACAGACTAAATACTTCACTGGAAAAGTCAATGATTCAAATTAAATTCCGAAAAACAATGTTTTCGGGGCTGGTGGGCTATTCTTTCCAGCTTTCAAAGTAGTGCTTTTGGAGTAGCTTATCAATATCACTTTGACGGTAGATGATTTTACCTTTTATCTGAATAAAGGGGATTAGTCCCGTATCTCGCCACTCTTGCAGGGTTCGCAAACTGACATTCAGTTTCTTGGAAACTTCATTGTTGGAAAGAAAGCGTTCCCCGTTTAGGTGGGGCTTGTAGTGCTTGACAATAGATTCAATGCCGTTCAGCATTGAATCAAGCGAAGAAATAAATTCTTTGACTTGTGGGGTATCTTTATTTATTAGTTCCATGATTGAAAGATTGTTTTATTGAAATATTGATTTCAAGATGGCTAGATAGCAGACTAGTTGCGCAGATAGTCACCAAGCGATGAAATACTAAGTACATCTTTTACCGAATCATAATCTACATAGAGTCGTTTGGATGCAATGGAAATAAAGTACTGGCTATCATCTTGCTGTATCTCATAAGTAGCGGGTGAAGCCTGTTTGGTAGTTTCCGATACATATATAATAGAAAGAAGGTACTCTTTATCATTCCGATAGATGATAACCGTAGGATTCAGATTAACGCTTTCCCATGTGCCGACAATGGAAAATAGGTTGAAGGACGGATAATCTTTTTTAGTTCTTTTCATAAGACGTGGTTTGTTTGAGTGATTGATTCTGTGTTTCACTGTCTGCAATAATTCTTTCAATATCGGATGACTTATAATAAATCTTGCTCCCGATTTGAGAATAAGCCAACCGCCCACTACTTCGGTAATATTGCAGCGTGCGTTTACTAAAGCCTAACAATAGGCATACTTCCTGACTATCCAGCCAGTTTTCGTCTTTCTGAGTATGAGTGCTGCATAAACATTCTATTCGTTTGGCAAACTTGGTGAACCGTTCGCAGACATGCGAAAAGGTTCTCTTTTCAATGGTTACTACTTCCATGCTTCTAATTTAAAATGGTTTATAAAACGTGTTGATTCTATTTTCATCGGCAAATGAAAGAAGAATTAAGAGCCGTTTTCAAAACTGTCTGAAAGTGGTAGAATATGACTATATCTGGCTTCTTCCAAAAATTCAAAAGCCAGATATATAATTGAAATATGCTTTGTTATTAGAAAATACTATATTAATATCAAAAGTAGAATTTTAAGTCTCCACACCTGCGCTATGCTTCGGGTTATATTCTAGTTTAAGACTTGCACAAACTGGATAATACACTGATAGAGTTAATGTTATTAATCCGTCTCAGAAAAAATGTTTTATTGAATCGAGCTGTTTAATAAGCCCAACCTTTGAGCAATATTAACAGCTTCAATAGAATTGTTTGCCTTTAATTTTAATAGTATGTTTTGCCTATGAGTATTTATTGTATTGATACTGACATTTAAAGAGTTTGCAATTTCTTTGCTTAATAAGCCTTGTTTCATTAATTGTAAAACGCACAACTCCCTATTAGTCAATGGTTCTTCTAAGGTATCTGACAAATCAATAAATATCTGTTCTCCTGTTTCAAAATTATATAGGTGGCTTTTGGTTATTTCTGATTCATGACTTGCATCAACATCAATAACCGAAAGCATAAGCCAAATATTACCTGATTTATCCAATTCTATTGCTTGCTCCTGTTCAATAATACGGATATATTCACCACGTACATTTTTTACTCGCATCTCATGTACCATCTTGTGCTTCATTTTTTCTTCTGCGGAAAGACTACTTAATAAAGAGTAGATTTTCTTTCTAACAAGCAAGCCGTAATGTATATCACCCGGATGAATAATTTCTAAGACAGGTTCATGTCCGTTGATAAATAACCTTTCAGGGTCAATTCCGTATGACTGAGGAATATTGTCTGATGCAAAAACGAATTTTTTAGTACAGCAATCAAAGACCAGCACAATACTATGCGCTAGTTCCGACAATTTGAGCCAATCTGCTTTTTTTTGTTCTATAACAGAGTAATCCAACTCGTTGATAAAAGTGCTTGATGTTGGCAGAATATTTTCGACTACTTTTTCTATTTTATCTATTGATTCATTTTTCATATCTCACATTTTCAGTTCATTAAGTCTTTCCTCATTATAAATGACTATTGTAACAGTTAAGGCTTGCCTATAACTTTGCACAAAGTTAATAAATTAATAATGAATAACATGTGTAGGGTTACATATAGTTATTCATGCCAATAATAAACAATTAAAAACTATCAATTATGATTCAGAAAGTTAAGCTAACAACACGTGAAGGTAAAAAAGTTATGGGCTACCGAGTTACTGTAACTTCGGATTTTCATTCTAATATAGAGAATATATGGGATAAAATTCAAGATGTCAATACTCTGAGAGAGATTTGTAAACCTAAAGCTAGTTTTATTGCTTGTGATGATTCTCCTATACAGTGGAAAGAGGGCAAAACTTTTGTTTTCAAAATGTACTTGCATGGATTTTTACCAGTAGGTAGGCATACAATTAATGTTGTCAAGATGGATAAAACGTCACGAGAAATAGATACAAAAGAATATGATAATACTGTAGTCATTTGGAATCACTATATTAAGATGGAAGAAATAAGCCAACAAGTAACCCGATATACTGACACTGTGGATTTATATGCTGGTTGTTTAACGTCTATTGCTGCATGGTGGACTTTAAAATTCTATAAGCATAGACAACGTAAATGGCAAAAGATAGCTAAGAGTTTATAAATTCATATAGAGCGATAAAAACAGAAAGCCATGTCAGATTGGGATTTAACTGAAAAACGTATATATAAATTGCTAAGACATCCATACCAATTAGATAAGTCTGTTGTTGAAGATATGGCTTCTGCTTATTTGGAATTTGTGGAGGAACTCTTTGATTACCTGAATAGAATAGGTGACAATAAAATACGTATTAGACAGCTTAATATGAGCTATATTGACTTTGGAACACTTAAAGCGTTGGAAGAATCATGTCCTACAGAAAACAGTAAGTTGAAATTGGTTTTTCTAGATAAGTTGTTATCGTTGATAAATATGGAACAGGAATTAATTTATCGACAGATGGAATACCCCAAATTCTTTATTAATATTGAATCTGAATGGAAATCATCATTTTATCTAAATAATGAAGTAATAAAACTCGTAGATATGATGGAGCTAGTTTGTGGCATTTTCTATATATCGGATGGTGTTATTCGCATAGATCATAAGGAAATCTTTCTTAGTGATGTGGCTCGTATCTTTGAAAAGATGTTTAATATAAATTTTGGTGATATTTATAAGAAAGAAAGTGCAGTAATCAAACGAAAGCCAATGAAAATAACTGAATTTCTCGATAGGTTGAAAGCCGCCATTATCCAGAAGAGTAAAGAAGAAGGTTACTATCATTCATAAAGTATAAAGTAATTTGATCTGAAAATCAATTATATACATGCAATTTATGGGGGAGTACCACTGGTATTCCCCTAACTTATTTGCACTCATTTGCCGAACTTTGCTTCATCAATCGATTGAAAACAAGAATGTTGAACTTAAAAATTAAGCAAAATGTATATAGATAACGAAAACTTCGAGAGGTGGATGGAAAAACTATCCAAGAAACTCACTGAAATCGGACAAGACTTGAAATCACTCATCAATACTGATACGGTACTAGATGATAATGAGAAGATTCTCGATAATCAAGATTTAGCTTTTCTCCTGAAAGTATCTTTCCGAACTCTTCAACGCTACAGAGTAAATAAACAACTTCCCTATTTCACTATCGGAAGGAAAACCTATTATCGGGCTGTAGATATTCGAGCTTTTGTTCGTGAACGTGCCGATTCTCAAACCTACAAGCAGTTTGAAAAAGCCAATCAGTTGGATAATCAACCTTGATAGCAAAAAGTAGCAGAGGAAAGAAGCCTGTGTTCAGGATATTCCTTTGTGCTGCCACCCCGATTTAGCAGAAACTGCTTCACCTATCGGTTCAGCCCATTTCGCTAAATCGAGCAAGAGGGAACTGGACAAGTCCTGTTCTTCCCTCTTGCCCTGAGGGGCAAAGCCTTCGGCTTTAGCGTGTTACAAGAACACGCTGTAATGACACCTGTAATAAGCATTTTCTTTGCAATGCTTATTATCAGGTATTTATCTATTCATATTTCTATAAAAAAGTAATTACCATGCCAAACAGCAGTCGAAAAACTATATTTACCACCATTTCCATAGATAAGGAAACGGCAGCTTTGGTAGAGAAGATATGCAAACGCTATTCACTGAAAAAGAGTGAAGTTGTAAAGTTGGCGTTCGGGTATATGGATAAGGCACATATCAATCCATCCGAAGCACCTGAATCGGTAAAATCGGAACTGGCGAAAATAAATAAGAGGCAGGATGATATTATCCGCTTCATCCGTCACTATGAGGAAGAACAACTGAATCCTATGATACGAGCTACAAATTCTATCGCTTTGCGTTTCGATGTTATCGGCAAAACTTTGGAAACTCTTATTCACTCTCAACTGGAAGCCAGTCAGGAGAGACACATAGCCGTACTTAAAAAGTTAAGTGAACAATTCTGTAATCATGCCGATGTGGTAAACAACCAGTCCAAACAGATTAACGCACTCTACCAGATACACCAACGTGATTATAAAAAGTTGCTTCAACTGATACAACTCTATTCGAAACTATCCGCTTGTGGTGTGATGGATAGCAAAAGGAAAGAGAACCTGAAAAACGAAATCGGTAATTTAATAAATACATAGGATTATGTACATAGACTTTGCCCTGCCATCAAACGGAATATATAATAATTCCGGAAGCTGCCGACAGCTAGCTAATTATTTAGAGCATGAAGATTTAGAACGTATGGAAAAAGGAATCTATACCGAAGGCTTTTTCAACCTAGCAGATGGTAACATCTATAAATCAAAGGTCATAAAAGATATAGATACCAATATCGGACAACTACTGAAAACTGATGCTAAGTTTTTCGCTATCCATATCAGCCCATCGGAAAACGAACTTCGGACAATGGGTAATACCGAGCAAGAGAAAGCCGAAGCCATGAAACGTTATATTCGTGAAGTGTTTATACCTGAATATGCTAAGAACTTCAATAAAGGACTATCTAAAACCGATATTAAGTTTTACGGGAAGATTCATTTTGACCGCAACCGTTCTGATAACGAACTGAATATACACTGTCATTTAATAGTGAGCAGGAAAGACCAAGCTAACAAAAAGATGTTGTCACCGCTCACCAACCACAAGAACACCAAGAAAGGAACGGTAACAGGAGGCTTTGACCGTGTAAACCTATTTCGGCAGGCAGAGCAGGGATTTGATAAATTATTCGGCTACAACCGCCAATTATCTGAATCATTTCAGTGCCACAATACAATGAAGAATGGTTCTATATCCAAACAACTTGCCATACAAGAACAACTATTTGCTAATGAAAAGAAAAACAAAGTTCAAGAATTTGATGAAAAAGAAAACGCTATTTATCGGAATCACGATAGCAAACAAAATAGTGAACAATCCTTTAATCACGAAAATAATTTAAGCGGAGATTCTCTACTGTCGATCTTTTCGTTGAGAAGTAGCAATAATCATAATGTAG
Organism: Parabacteroides sp. 20_3; assembly: GCF_964238835.1. Lineage (NCBI taxonomy): Bacteria > Pseudomonadati > Bacteroidota > Bacteroidia > Bacteroidales > Tannerellaceae > Parabacteroides > Parabacteroides sp. 20_3. The sequence continues at coordinate 100,655 of NZ_CAXSNO010000008.1, forward strand.
CACCGACAGATGAATCACATGCAAAGAAACTCAAAAAGAAAAAGAAGAAAGTACGTAGACTCTAATTTATTCAATCTTTCACATTGAATCTGGAAATTATAATATATCTTTGTATAATAGTTATTTAAATGAATATAGGATGTACGAAAATAAATATATATATGATTCATTATATGGAGCTATATATCTTCCAGAATACGCATGGAAAGTGATATTTACTCCTGAGGTACAACGACTTAGAGAATTAAGGCTTTGTAACATAAACTCTTTATGTTTAACAGGCGGAGCTAACATAAATCGATTTGAACATACTATTGGAACATGCCATTTAGCTTTAACGAATCTAGAGAATGGTAAATATGATCTTTCTCCTCATGAGAAAAAGCTATTTGTACTAGCTACGATTTTTCATGATGTTTATAATGCTGCATTTGGACACACTTTAGAGTATGTTGAAGGAAGTGGAGCTAAACCTGAGAATATATTTTACTACGCCATTACTGGACAAAAATATGAATCATATGAATATAAAGCATCTTCTTATCAACCAATATATTTTGGAAGATTAGAAGAGGCTTATTACAAAATAAAAGAGCTAAAATTGACAGATAATGATATATCTATTATCGGAGATACTATTACAGGTAAAGGTACACTTGGGAAATTATTAAGTGGTACTATGGATTTGGATAATATTGATAATGTTTGTCGATTAGCCTATCATATGGGAATTTTTAACAATAAAACTCTCCCTATAGAATTAGCTAAATCAATTTGGATAGAAGATGATGATTTACATATTGAAAACAAAGATATTTCTTTGGTAAATGAATGGATAAAAACAAGAGAGCGACTTTACAAATTCCTATTATTAAATCCAGAAGAATTTGCTGCAAAATATATGCTGACAGAAGCTTTTGAACTATTCAGAAGACAAGAAGAAAAGCAGATTGGATTTGCATGGTATGATGTTGATTTTCAATTATTAGATAAATTATCTAGGACATCTTCAGAAATTTCGAATATTGTTTCGAATTTAATGTGCGGACAATTATATGGATGTATATCCATATACACTACAAGTAAAGTTGATAAGTATCATGACTTTTTAAACATTACAGAAAGAGAAATAGTTGAAAAAAAAATTTCTTCACTTATAAAACCAGAAGTAATTGAAGACATTGAGTTATCAGATGAAGAACAAACTGTCATTAGAGGCATAAAAGGAATAGCATATTTTGCCGAAGAAAGAAAGATAAAAATCAGCTTTGATGTTAAGGAAAAAATATTTGATTTAATTACGAGTAAAGAACTTTCCAGACATAAGGAAATGTTAATATTGATGAAAAATCGAGCTATAGAGAAATATAATAAATACAAAATTAAATCTCCTATAATCGGTATACACCCCATTCTGGATATAAACAAAACTAATAGAAAAATTAATATTAAAACATCTAGTAATAAGGTAGAGGAGCTAGGTTTTTCTTCTAGAGATTTACATTTAGCTATTCTATTAAAAAATAAAGAGTATATAAACTTAGATTCTTTTAAGGGGAATAGCTCATTAAAACCAGAAAACATTGAAAATATAAAACAAGATATAAAAGTTTTTTTATCAGACTATCTATCTGATAAAATGCTTATTGAACATAAACTATATTCAGAAATTGAAGATGAACAAGTTATTAATTAAAGACATAAGAGAGGTTAAGCCTATTTTGAACAATATCAATTGGTCATTTTATCCTAAACCCCCTATACTAAAGAATATTGCACAGCCATTTAATTCAAGAAAGTATCATTGGTATCCTGCTACATATATCCCAGAAATACCATATTCATTAATTGAAGTACTAACAAAGCCTGGCGCTAAAGTTTTTGACCCATTTATGGGGATAGGTACAACATTTTTCCAAGGATTAATCCAAGGTAGGATACCATATGCAAATGATATTTCTAAAATTTCTTATGAATTTGTCAAAACACTTTTCAAACTTTTTGATCCTGCAATAGATCTCTCTGAAATACAGAATAGGATCAAGGATAATATTAGAGAATATGATAATCGGAGAAAATATATAATAAATGACGAAAATCCATATAAAAAGGAGTTAGAAAAATGGTACTCACCAGAAAACTTCAATGCAATAAGTTTTCTTATTAATCAAAAAAGCAATCAAGACAATGAATTGATAAGTTCAATATACAACATTGTAATATCATCATTGCTAAATTCTTTATCAAACCAAGATAGAGGTATGAGCTGTATAGCAGATAATATGCTGCCAAAACCATACCAAATTCGCGAAGCCAATGTTTGTAAATCATTTCTACATAGTGTTAATCAATTATTGACGGATATAAATAAAGCAATACCTCTCTTATCTGAAGAATATCCTTCTTTTTACAGTAAAATAAGCAATAAACAACTAATAACGAATACAAACATATCAGAAGAGTTATCAATTGAAGAATCATCTATAGATATAGTGATTTCTTCACCACCATATCCAAATATGATTGATTATACTACATCTCAAAGATTAGCTTATTATTTTTATGGTATAGATCTGAATGAGGAACGAAAAAAAGAAATTGGAGCAAGATACAGAAGGAATGTAAAAGATACACTCCAAGATTATTATAATAAAATGAATATCGCTAACATTAATATAATCAAGACGTTAAAGCCAGGTGGCATACTTTGTTATGTTATGCCATCATTCAACTCTGACAATGAAAAGAATATTGACAGAAAACAAATAATACAAAAAGTCATGGCTAAGTTAGAAGACGAGCTTGGAATGACAAAGGAAATGGAAATTGAGCGTGTTGTTCCATCTTTGAGAAGAACTCATAATAGCAAATGGACAACTTTGGAAAAAGAAATGATTTATATATATCGAAAAATATAATATTATGGAATATACAGGTATCATTTTAACAGGGACTAGTGCATCTGGAAAATCAACTATCGCAAAGAAGCTATGCGCATTTAATGGACAATTTCAGATTGTACAAGCTATAACAACTCGCCAAAAAAGAGTTGATGATTTTAATTACGAGTATATTTCTAAAGAAGAGTTTGGACAAAGGCGAAGTCAAAATGAATATATGGTAGAATCTACATATAGAAATGAATTCTACGCAATTTCCAATATTCATATTCAAAAGATAATTGATGCTGGAAAAGTACCAATTTTGATTATTACACCACAATCCATAATGAATCCTTTACGGATAAATGGAGTTATTGCCAATTTTCTCTCATTTTTTTTAGATGCATCAGATGCTATATTAGGGCAAAGATTATCCAATAGAGGCGATACTTTTAACTATGAAGATATAGTTCATAGAAATAATTCTGATAGAGAAAGCCAAGCTTATGCTCTCTATAAAATAATAACTAATCGTCAGGAGGATATAGAAGAAGTAACAAACTTAATTTCTTGGCTGTGGAAGACTAAAAATAGTGGTGGGATTTTACCTTCTCAAGTGCTAAAATTGCTTATAAAATATTGTTCTTTGGTAGAGTCCGAAACTATAAATATAGATAATGTATCTGCTGCATCATTTGACTTAACGCTTGGAAGTAGTTATTTTCAAAATGGACAAATTAAAGAACTAAAAGATAATGAACCCAATATTGTTATACAGCCAGGAGATTTTATTGTAGCAGGTAGCCAAGAAAGAGTAAATATGCCACCATCCATAGCTGGACGGTTTGATTTAACTGTAAGTATGTTTTGCAAAGGACTTATTTTATCAAATGGTCCTCAGGTTGATCCTGGTTTTAAAGGCATTTTATTTTGTCTACTTTTTAACACTTCAAACGAAAAAATAGAACTCAAAAAGGGTGCTCATTATGCGACAATAGAGTTTCATAAGTTAATTGAGCCAAGTCAGAATCCATATATTGGGAAATATCAGGAGAAAGAAAAAATCATGGAATATTTACCTGAAATTGCAAAATTTAGTGTAATTGGTCAAATGAGGAATGACATTTCTAGTTTGAAAAAAGAAAGCTTTTGGTTAAAATATCTACCTTTAATTGTATCTTTGGCTTCGTTGGCTATGGCTCTATTTAAAGGTTTTAGTTCGAAATAAATATGAATTCACAAAATCTGCAATATCTTAATTAGTATGAAAAATAAAGAGATAGTCATAGTAGGAGCTGGAATATCGGGAATATCTTGTGCTTTGACTTTATTGAATGAAAATTATACTGGAAATATTACAATTATAGAGCAAGGGCATAATTCTCGAAATAGAATTTGTAATTTAGATGAGATAGGAGTTTGTTCAGACTGTTCTCCTTGCAATACAATATCTGGCTTTGGTGGCTCTTTACACTATGGTGATACCGTTAAATTATCTTGCTTTCCTTCGGGTAAAAGACTACTTAATATCATAGGCAATAGAAGTGAGAAATATCAAGATATAGCCCTCTCATATTTCTCTAAAAATAAACAAGACTTCATTAGCCCATCGCAAGATTCTAGTTCACTAATAAAAAAAACATATCCTATTAGTATATTGCATTCCAATGAAGCAAAAATGATTTTGGATAAATGGACTAATGAGCTTTTAAACCATCAAAATTTACTCATTCTATATGATAGCAAAGTCAAAAATTTGAGGCAAACTGGAAATTCATTTTCTATTTCATATGTTAAACAAGGCGAAAAGAACATCAATGCAGATATAATAGTGTTATGTACAGGCAGAGCAGGATTTCGCATGATAAAAGATTTCACAAGCAACTTAGAAGTAGAATTAAAACCACCTCACATATCTATGGGATTTCGTTTTTTAATGCCCAACTATATTCTTGATAAAGTTTCAGATATACACCCGGACTTTAAGACATCGCTAGCATATTCTAATTATAAGTACAAAACTTTTTGTTTTAGTGCTGGTAAATTGGGAGGAAGAATTAAACATGCAAATCATGGAGATTTTATGCTTATTGATGGTCACTCAATCACTGATACAAATACACCTTCGGCAATATCTAATTTCGCAATATTATCACAACTTATTGACTCCTCTGGAAATTTTTATAATTATGATTGGATTAAGAATAACATTCTACCAGTATATAGAGAGTTAAATTCTATTCATAAAGGGAAGCCTGTTTTGCAAAGCTATAATGATTTTAAAGCTAGAAGAATAACTAACTCAAGCCATGAGCATTTATCAAAACTTAAATCAAAAACATATGCTACAGGAAACCTATCATCTCTAATACCAAGTTTAGAGCAACACAATGGATTTTGTCACACTCTTGAAACTTTGATACAAGAATTTTGTCGCATCTCAGAAGTTAAAGAGGATCTTCATTATGTTTTATCTCAAATATCAGTATTAGGTCTGGAGCTTGAAAGTATTTGGGATGAAATAGAATTAAATCAAAATATGGAAACTAATATTCCTTATTTATTTATTGCTGGAGACTCTTCGGGCTTAGCTCAAGGCATATTGCAAGCAGCAATTAGTGGTGTTGCTGCCGCTTATGGGATAATTGAAAAGAAAAAATAATAATAAAGAAGTTTCTTGTATGCTAACTCATTTAAAACATTTACCTTTGCCCCTAGTATTCTCCATGAGGAAAACTATCGCAAAAGCACGTAGCAGATCAGTGGGCTAAATCATGGGATATGCTTGAAGCTAAAAATATAAAGTTTTAAATATCAACGTGGTAACTCCGTTAGGAGAATCCCAGGCGGATCACATAAGAACAAAGCTAAAAGAGATAAGTCCTGCAATATTAACGTATTGTGGGACTTTTTTATGTTTTAGTCTTGCTTGAAAGCCCAAAAAGGCGCACGAAAAGATACGGTTGAGTATCCAAATCGTACCCCCTTCCCCGAAAAACAAAAAGGGGGTACAATTGTCGGAAAGTCCTTCTGATAAACTACGTGGAGGTCTTCTATTTAATACCAAAACTCATGATCGAATACAGAACTAGCTTTTTTATTTGGTAGATAACCTATTTACTTATTTCTCTAACTTTATAACCTACGATTCCAAAAGACTTGTGTAGCGCCGGGATTAACCACATGATCAAGCCGGGTAGTCCCCAGCGTTTTTTCTCTTCGCTGATGAAATAGAATCGTTCGATCAGTTTGAGCTTGGGGAACCATTGCTCGATTGTGTGCGGATCGTTTAGTCCGAAATGGAAACGGGCTTTTGTCCGTTTTACCGATTCATGCTTGTCGGAGTTGCGGGCGGCCCATTTACTGACGAAATCAAAATATATCTCGCATCCGGGAAAGCGTTGGGCGAGGTTTTGGATAACAGATTTTACCTGTTCCTCATTGAAATACATCATTACACCTTCCGCGAGGAAAAGGAAGCGGCCGTGAGGATGTTTTTGTCTCAACATATCCATCCAGTCCGTCTCGAGCATAGAGCCTTTGATCGTGAGATCTTTAGCGGAGGCAGGGAATAGCTTTTCACGCAAATTGATTACTTCAGGTAAGTCTAGTTCGTAGAAGGTCGCTTGGTTATGGTTGGAGACACGTTGGAAACGGCTGTCTAATCCGCAACCGATCGATACCACTACCGGATCTTCAGTTACCTTACGGTCGATGAATCGCTGGACCAAACGATCGAAATGGCGTAGGCGGATAGCGGTTCCGGTAGTACTCATCGTGATTTTACCAAACTTGGCGAAATCATAATCTATTTTCTCAACAAGCTCACATGCCATCGGGTCTTTTAATATCGCGTCTTTCCGGTGACTTTCGTGAGCGCGTGATAGTAAGGGAATAAACAAGGTCTCCGCGATGTTATCCTTTATCTCTGGTTTTATTTTATTCATAATATACCTATTTATAGGGATTGATTATCCGGTACAAAGATGGGATCTTTGCTCTTGGTTTATTTACGCAAGAAGGAAGTGTATTTTAATCAAACGGAAAAATGGTACACATAGAACTCTCATCTCGTGGAAGAGATACGATCGCTTTAGAAATGCCGGATATAAGTTATTTTTCTACCAATCGTTCAGGAGGGCTAGAAGAGAACTGTTGGGAGGCGGAGAACAAATTATTGACCTATCGTATCAGTGATTTCAGATGCAGGGATTTTAATGTGACAAGATACCAGATCTATTGCAAGGAGGATTGTTGGATGCGTTCCCTAAATGTCGGTAACTCGTTTATGGGACTTTCTGTTGTTCGTCAGGGGATCGTCGAATGCTTTTTGTCGGAGACACGGGATAAGCGGATTTGGCGGAAAGGGTATACGAATATGATCGTAAGTTCTGGTATCAAGGAAGAGCGGAATCTGTTCCGTAAAGGAGATACTTTTGGTATGACAAGTATTCTGGTGTCGCCGGATTTCTTCCAACATTTGTCGGAACGTTATACGGAGTACTTCGGGAGTGCTTATTTGCGATTCGGCAGGGGGGAGACTTTCTTTATCGCTCCCAAGAATCTCTCGATTCCAATCGCTTTATCTGTGGCGTTGAATGATCTTGAGGTCTCTCAGATGATGGGAAATGCCTCGCCAATGTATCTCGAAGCAAAAGTAACCGAGTGCTTGTCTTTATTTATGCGGGAGACGGAAGGTAAAGAACCGGTTAACGCAAAGATAGTAGGCTTTTCCGATCGGGATAAAATTTATCAGGCCCGGGATATTATATGTTCCGAATATTTGAACCCGCCTTCATTACATGATTTGGCTTTACGTGTCGGAACTAATGAATGTACTTTGAAAGCGGGGTTTAAAGAAGCGTTCCGGACGACCGTGTTTAACTATCTCTTTGATTATCGTATGAATATAGCGATTCACTATCTTTTGGATACCAATAAATCAATAGGGGAAGTTGCCGGCTTGGTCGGTTATGAACATCAAGCGCATTTTTGTACTGCCTTTAAGCGGAAGTTTAATGTCACCCCGTCTGAATATAGGTTGAAAGCGTAGTATAGACCATCGACTTTTATTTCCCGAATCGGGAACTATCCACCTCTTTATGCTCTTTTGCTTTAAAATCTCCGAATTTATAGATAAAGGATAAGGAGACTCGTCTGGAATCCGGGATCATACGCATATGTAAGTCTTGTGTTTTGTATTGGAGATTAAGATCTTTTGGGACCCATGAATTAAACATGTCATCCACTTTTAAAGAGATCTCCGCTTTGCCGTTGGGGGAGATCCATTTCAAGCCGGCGTCTACGTTATACATACTGCTGATCGTCATTGGGCCTTGAATGTTGCGGGTAATATAAGAACCGGATACTTCCGCTTTGATAGTAGGCTTCGATGAGATGTTGAACGTATTATTTAATTCGGCATAGAATGCCAGATTATCTTTATTGAAGCTTATATCATGGTAATTATCACATTTCATCTTGTCATAATAACCGTTTAACGTTAATCTGGAATCAAGCACGGAGCCGGCTTTGAATGGTATCATTACATTTAGGCCTAGCTTACTGGAATAGTCGAAATTCAGTGTCTTATAGATAAGAACTAGTCTCTCGGAGGATTGATAGGGGAGCTGGTTGAAATTATTGTCTATATAATTTGCGTATAGCGTGAAAATGTATTTGTTTTTTAGGATGTAGTTCAATTGGGCAGAGTAGAGTCTGGACGGCCTTAAATCCGGGTTACCTTGTATCTCGGTATATCCATTCAGATAAGACACCGTATTCTGCATCTCCCAATAGCTGGGATAGGTCTTGTCTGAAGAAACGGATAATTGCAGGATGTGGCTGGGGTGGGCTCGGTACGTGATTTCCATCATTGGGAATAAGCTCCAATAATCAATCTCCTTATGTTTGTAATACTCTCCGGTCAAAGAGGCGTTTACGGATAGGTTATCAGAGAAGCTTTTGGAAAAGCCGGTATATAAATCATATACATATTCATCCAGTTTACTGTAACTATTAGAGATGGACCAATCGTGTTCGCGCAGTGAATGATATACCTGAGAACTTTTGTCTGAGGCGAAGCTGAATTTTGTCCCATAGTTGAGCATCCAGCCTTTTCCTAATTTATGGTTCTGGTCCGCGTAGACGGAGAGCCTACGGATGTCTTGTTGTGATTTAGCGTTGAAGGCATCTTCTTTCCCGGCTTTCTTCTCTTGGTAATATTGTGTCGTATGATTGATGTAAGCGGTAAAATCAATCCCTACATTAAGGCCGAACCCGGAGGCATAGTCGAGCGCCAGATTATGCATCTGGATCGGTTTGTCGGATTTCTTTCTGTTTTCGGAATCCGAATAGGTTCCTACAGAAGAGGTGAAAGGATGAGTCCATTGCTGGATCTCTGAGGTATAGGCGAAGCTTAGTTTGTTCTTATCGTTCAAGAACCAATCATTGCCTAGGCGTATGGTATGGACTGGGAGCCGGGTATGTCCTCTGTCGAATTGCTCGATCTCGTAGGTCTTACCATCGAATAAATGGTGTGATAAGATATCCTCACCTGTCCGTTCCCTGTGGTAGCCGAAGGAGTACATGAGATCGGTAGAATATTTAGGCGTGTTGTAAACGAGAGTAGCGCCACTTTGGTAATTAGCGTAATGCCCTTGGTTGTATAGAGCATTGACTTGTCCTTGCAGTTTGGGAGTCTCGGAAATACCGTTATTAAGGACCAGATTAATCACGGCCCCGCGTACATGATATTGGGGTGGAGCGCTATACATGATCTCTGCTTCTTGAATACGTTCTTTGGGCATATTCTTAAGCAGATTCTCCAATTGGCTCTCACCCATATTGGTGGTCTTGCCATTGATGATAACCGTGACTCCATTTGTTCCGGCAAGTTGTATTTTCCCGCTTTGTTCCCGCACTCCCGGTAGTTCTAGGATCGCCTCGTAAGCGCTAACGGCCATCTTGTCTTTTAACAAATGCGGCATGCTGTAGGTTATTTTACCATCGACAACCTTGGCTAAGGGACGCTCTCCGGTAACAGATACTTCCGAAAGCGTCTGGCTTTTCTCGTTCAGTTGTATATTGCCTATCGTAAGTGAGTCATAAGTGCTTTGATACGTTTCATACAGCAGATGCTGGACGGTTAAGAGGAAAGGGGATATCTCCGCTTTGACACTAAAAGAGCCCAAAGAGTCCGTATAGGTGGAGTTTACATATACTGAATCGTTCGTTTGTATAATCACGACCGCTAGTTCGATAGGATGGTTATTTAAGTCCGTAACCCTTCCCGTAATAACTTGTGCCTGTGTGAATGTGGTAAATAATAATCCTAAAAAGATAATCCAGCTTCTCATATCATCCTCGATTTAGTCAACATTCCTGTGCATATTTCGCAAATATACTTTTCATTAGGGAATCTACCTAATAAATTCTACTTTTAGGACTTAGGGGATTAGGATATATTTGATAGCTTTGCGGAGGAATGGGGTTCGTGCCTCTTTCTCGAATAGATGATAACAATAAAAGTAAATGATAATGAATGAAAAAATGAATACTCCATTGGGTAGCGCTTTTCCCAAGGAACGGGTTCGTTATGCGATGCTTTCTTTCTTTTTAGCGCAAGGTCTTTGTTTCTCTAGTTGGGCTAGCCGTATTCCGGACGTGAAGGATTTCTTTGAGGTGAATTACGCTTTCTATTGGGGGTTGGTCTTGTTCCTGATCCCGGTAGGTAAGTTTGTGGCGATACCGTTAGCGGGTTATTTGGTGTCGAAGTTGGGAAGCCGTATTATGGCGCAGGCCAGTGTGTTGGGATATGCCTTGGCCTTATTCGCGATCGGTACGGCACATAATATTTATCTGCTGGGTGTCTATTTATTCTGTTTTGGGGTGTTCTGGAATCTTTGCGATATATCCTTGAATACGCAAGGGATTGGTATCGAGCGGCTCTATGGACGTACGATTATGGCCTCATTTCATGGAGGTTGGAGTCTGGCGGCCTGTTTAGGAGCTTTGATCGGGTTTATCATGATCGTATCCGGCGTCACTCCGTTCTGGCATTTTACGTTGATTGCATTATTGATTGGAGTGACTGTTTTGGTAAGCCGGAAGTATTTGCAGGAAGACGTGGCGGTTGAGTCACCGGAGGAAGAGAAGGAAGCGGAGAAGAAAGAAGCTCCGGCATTGTTGAGCTTTATCCGTAAGCCGGAAATGCTGTTGATCCAGTTAGGTATCGTCGGACTGTTTGCCTTGGTGGTGGAAAGTGCGATGTTTGATTGGAGTGGACTTTACTTCGAATCGGTACTACAAGTTCCTAAATCCTTGCAGATCGGTTTCTTAGTGTTCATGGTGATGATGACGGTAGGCCGTTTTCTTACGAACTCCGCCTATAGTGTTTTAGGAAAGCAGAAGGTGTTGCAATTGGCGGGTTTCTTTATTTTTGCCGGTTTCTTTATCTCAGCCATGTTGGGCGGTATGTTCGAATCGATGACGGTAAAGGTGATCGTGAATTCCTTAGGCTTTATGTTGGTAGGCTTGGGTATCTCGTGTATGGTGCCTACTATTTATAGCTTGGTGGGTGCTAAATCGAAAACTCCGGTGGGAATTGCCTTGACAATCCTTTCTAGCATCAGTTTTATCGGCTCATTGATCGCACCTTTGTTGATCGGGGCGATCTCGCAGGCTTTCAATATGAAATACGCTTATATCGTGGTCGGCTTGTTAGGGCTTTGTATCTTGCTAATGACTACATTCTGCAAAGCATTCAAGAATAATTAAAGATAGAGAATTGAGAATTGAAAATTAGGAGAGAGCGAATAATTTTCAATTCTCAATTTTCAACTACTCAGGCATTCGTTGTTCCGCTGTCTCTAAGCATCGCAACACATCTTCCTTAGTGCCGTTGAATGGGCCTATTCCTTCGATTTTCAATGTTGTCATAGCTGCCGCGAAACATCCGGCTTCTTCTATGCTTGCGCCTTTGGCACGTTTATAGAGATATCCTGTCATATAAGTATCACCCGCTCCGGTAGCGTTTACTACTTCTTTCGGTATGTAAGCGGGGATTTTATGGAAAGTGGAACCGTCGTAAATGATAGATCCCATGCTTCCGAAAGTCAGCAATACCTCTTTCACGCCCCAATCGTAGATAACTTTTCCTGCGTTCACGGCATCGGTATATCCGGTTAACACCTCCATCTCATGTTCGTTAGCCTTGAGGAAGTGCACGTATTTAAGTACTTCTTTTTTCTCTGGCCAATCCACGGCAAATACATCCTTGTCTCTTACTTCCCGTAGATACCCTTGCGAGTCAATCGATACTAAGCCTTTCCCCGCTAAATACTTTACCACTTCCAAAGAGAAATCATCGGCAAGCAAACTACCAAGGTGGAAGATCTTGGAGTCGATGTTCTCCAGATACTCTACGGTGAAAGGATCTGCTTTCGCCAATACACGTTGCGTACGGTTATCTTGGTTCTCTCCATAAATATTCTCGAAATAAACGGTGTGCTTACTTGGCATCACGGCAACGTTGATACCTTCGGCTCGTAGTTCCTCCACCGTTTTCATCTCAGATTCAGCCAAGGCTGTCACTAGAGTATAGTCAATATCATCGAAATGTTTTATCGCATGCGAGAAATAAAAGGAGGTTCCTCCCGGCATATGGACGGTGTTCTTAGGTGTTACTACCTTATCCAAGGTGATGTGTCCTACGCAGCAAAGTTCGTGTGTATTCATTTTTTACTCAGTTTATTATAAAGCGACAAATTTATGAAAAAAGAGTTCAAGTACATAGGATAGTCGTTATTTTGACCAATAAAAGCATAAACGAGGCGTTTCCATTCAAGAGCGAAAGTATTTACATATAGTAGAAACGAAAGTGTTTACCTCTAGAAGTAAAGTCATTTACATATGGAAGTAAACAGCGTTACATCTAGTTGTAAATGTAATATGCTGATAATCCGTATATAATACTGTTGGCGGATAATGCTCGGTGTATCTGCTGGAAATATTCAAATTCACCTTATCCGATAAACATGCTTATTTGGATTTAGAAAGAAGAATTGATAATCAGTCAACGACATAGATAATATATAATGTACGCTCGTACATTATAATATATGCAATACGCATAGAGGTTATACTACTATATAGGTGATGTATATTTTATGTGCGATGGAATAGAATGTGAGAAACGACTAGTCTAAACGATCGTCTAAATCTTGCGTTTTTTTAGTGCCAAAACAGGAGATTTGTTGAAAGAATCCGTTGTTTCGTAAAGGATAACCTATCCTATTGATAAGAAAGAGGATAAGCGATAAAAAAATAATGCGGAAGGGTTGTAAGTGTCGAAGAAACGCGTACCTTTGCAAATGACTAGAAAAATCGATCGTTTAGACTAGTCGTTTTATGCCCAATTTGAAGGGGTAAAATATTGAAGAGCTTTTAATTAACACTAGTATTAATATTAATTTTAGAATTATGAACAAAAAGTTTTCTACTCTTGTAGCTGGACTTGCAATGATTTCGGCTGTTGCTTCAGCCCAAATCACCAAAACAGACGGTTACACCATGTTGAAGTCCAGTTCTTCTGATTATTTAGCTGTTTATGGAGCTAAATCGGACTCTGTAGTGGTAAAAACATTTAGCAATTTGGCAACTGCTCCTAAAGCTTCTATTGACTCTGCTATGTGGAAGGTTACTGAAGCTGGAGTTGATGCTACTGGAAACAAGCTTTACAGCTTCACTAACAAAAAGACAGGTGCTGTATTGTCTTTCGCTGCAAAAAAAGATGCTAAACCTAATTTAGCGGCAGGTGTTGACAAGTGGTCTGTAACTGCTGACGGCAAGATTTCTGCTTATTATTCTGCGGACGGATCTTTAGGATTGGTTGTGTCTGGAGGTAAGTTATCCTTGGGCATTGCTAGTGCCGCTACAGCATTCACTTCGGAGGTAAATTCGGCTTTGAAGGCTCGTACTTTGGCTGCCTCTGACTTAGGCGATGGTTTCACTGTATTCTCTTTGAACTTTGGAGAGGCTTATCAAGAGAACATCTTTGAGGGCAAAGAATTAGTAGCTACTCAGTTGACTGGCGCTGATGCTGATTATGTACAGTTGCAGGAAGTTGGCGCTGATAAGATCGGTGAAAAGGATGCTTACTTCGGTTTGGATACAACTAAGTACACGATCGCTGGGCAAAAGGATGTGTTTGGCTATAAATTCGCAAAAGACTCAACTTGGTTGGATAATGGTTATCATACAGTATTGAATGGTGATTTTCAAAAGTTCAAATTTATTCAAGACTTATCAAACGATAAAGTCGCTGTTTATGTAAAGAATGCACCTGTTTATAATACAACTACTAAGAAATTTGAAGTTGCGCTTACAGGTACTGCTGCTGATGTTCAAGTAGTATATGCTCAGGTAACCAATTCAAAGGTATTGACAGTCTCTAAACTTTCTGGTACTCCTTCTACAATCGAGCAAGGTGTCGCTCCTTCCGTAAAATTAGGTAAGGGCACTCCGGCTACATTGCCTACTGGTGATGGTGTTTACTTCATCAAGGTTAAATCTGGTGATGAGTTTAAGTATGTTTATGCTACGGCTAGTGGATTGGAATTGAAGAAGGATGCTCCTAATGCATATAACCCTGCTGGTCAGTTCTATGTAGTTGCTAAGGGTGGTAAATACCAATTCGTTGAACGTAACTTCAACCAAGGTCTTACAACTGCTGCCGCTCAGATCTATAAGGTAACAGGTAAAGACGCTTACAGAGTGGATGCTGTAAATAGCGCTGCCTCTGCAAGCTTAGCGGCTGGTGAGGAATTCTACTTCGAATATCAGAAAGATATCAAAGCTGGTGGCAAGGAATACAATTATATGGCTACGAAGTATTTGGATAAAGTCGCTATCGATAACTTCGCTTATACATTGAACTTGATCTCCGGTACGGAGGGTGTTGATGATTTGTATACGATCGTTGACGGCGTATTGAAAGTTAAGAAGGCTACAGCTGAAGATGCTGCTAAATTCAAGGTGAAAGAAGTTTCTGCCGGTAAGGTATATACCTCAAATGCACATGCGGAAGGTGTAGGTGCTATCTCTTTAGGTGATACGTTGGCCACTGCTACTTATAAACTATATAAGCAATATACGAATGACACGGTTTATATGGTTACTAGCGATAAGAGCAATGTAAGAGAGTTTAAGGTTGGTAACCCGGGTGCTCATCCGACGATCTTTACATTCAAGACGGCTGCAGGTAATGGATATTTGCTGAATGTACATGGAGAGAGTACTAGCAATACAGATAGCCTTGTTGTTCTGGATGTTAATACAGGTAAGTTGATCGCTGTGGCAGAGGCGCAAATTAACAACAACTATTTCGATTTAGCGGTTGAACCGTCTCCGGACTACGCTACTTTGACTGCTCCGGGTCATAAGTTGGTTAAATCAGCTGAATCTGATGGTAAAGCTCTCTCTATGAACCCTAAATCGTTGTTCGCAGAGGTTAAGTTGGCCGGTCAAGAAGAATATATCGACAGCTTGTTTGGCTTGTGGATCGATACCGCCTGTGTAAAGGATGTAACTAGACCTACTTATTATATCACTACTGGTAACGGATTAGATTCTACAGCTATCGCTGATGGTTATAGATTCTTCTTGGTAAATCCGCAGGATTCTGTTTATTCAGCGGTTAAGAATACGGCTGGTAATTATGAGTCTAAGACGAATGAAGCTAGCGCTTATTGGAATGCGACAGAACAAATGGTTAAAGCTGCATTCGTGAAAGCAATTGTTTATGGCGAGGATTCTTTGGCTATCGTTCGTACGAAAGCAACTGCTGCTGATACGTTGAAGAATATGGCTGTAAATCCGGCTGCTATGGCATTTGTTACAACTGCTAACAATACATTGAAGATAGAGAATAAGACGAACAAGGAAGTTGTTGATCCTACAGATGCTACAAAGAAAGCTCGTGAAAATGTGGTTTCTTATTTGAAGGTTATCAATAACGTATTGGTATGGAGCGCTAACCGCGACGAAGCTCATGAGTTTATTGTAGAGGCTACTGAATTACACCCGACATCTAACGATAGCGTTGAAGAAGGAGCTTCTGCTATCTCTGTTATCGCTAACGATGGTACTGTAACAATCCAAGGTGCCGCTGGCAAGTCTGTTGTTATCTCTAACATCTTAGGTAAGGTGGTTGCTGAGACAGTTCTTTCATCTGATAACGCTACAATCGCTGTACCGGCAGGTATCGTAGCTGTAGCTGTAGAGGGTGAGGCTGCTGTTAAGGTGGTTGTTAAATAATTATTTTATTCGAAATGATACAGTAGAGGCGGGCACGTCCCGTCTCTATCTAAATATATTTAATTAAATAATTTCCACGCAACAAAGTATCCCGTGATGGGGGAACGTGTGGTTAATACTAAAGTAAAAAAGTTCTTCCGATAGTATTTCCGTGAGGAAGGAAACCGGATAAAAAATTGCTCCCGGCGATATTCGTATCGTCGGGACTTTTTTATGGTTCGGAAAGCTTTTACATAAATAAATGCGTATATTGCGGCAAGCTTATAATTTTAGAGTTTATGGAATATACCTTACTGATACTTCTATTACTGATCATGATTTGGATAAACTTGCGTAATAAGATATCCAAATCACAAGAGAAAACGGAGGAATTGTTGAAAGAGATCGCTGCCTTGCGTAAACGTTTGGAGAATAGTCCGGAAGTTGCGGACGAGATAAAGGAACCGGAGCCTGAGATATTGAAAGAGCCGGAAGTTTTCGTACAACCTGAACCGGTAAGGGCGATTGTCGAACCTGCTAAAAATCCTCAACCCCAGAAGGTGCGGAAGCCTGTCAATTATGAGAAATATATCGGTGAGAACTTATTCGGTAAAATTGGTATCCTGATACTCGTCTTGGGTATGGGGCTTTTCGTGAAGTATGCGATAGATAAGGAATGGATAAACGAGACCTTGCGTACGATCCTTGGCTTTGGGATGGGCGGATTACTTCTATTCGTGGCTTGGCGTTTGAAGGATTCCTATCGTACTTTTAGCTCTTTGCTGGCGGGAGGCGCTTTCGCAATCTTCTATGTAACGGTGGCGATCGCCTATCATTATTACGGGCTGTTTAGCCAAACGGTCGCTTTTATTCTGCTTGTGCTGTTTACCGGATTTATGTCGTCTTTATCTATACTCTATAATCGTAGGGAACTGGCAATTATCGCTTTGGTGGGTGGATTTATCGCTCCATTCTTAGTGGGTAGCGGAGATGGAAGTTATTGGGTGCTGTTTACCTATGTCATGATCTTGGACCTAGGAATGTTCGGGCTATCTATCTATAAGAAGTGGGGGGAATTGCCTGTAATTTGTTTTGCCTTGACTTGGATCGTCTTTGCGGGTTATACGTATGCTGCGGATCTGGATTTGATGGGAAGTGTCCAATTAACGCATTTACTTATTTTCTCTATCGCCTTCTATTTGATCTTCTTATTATCGGTCGCTTCCATCGTGCGAATCAATATCCGGGGGATCAATCAATATTTATTAGGAGTGATCGGATTGAACAATTTCGTATTCCTGTTCTTTGCCCTTTGTCTCCTGCAGAATATGGAGCTTGAGCGGAATTACAAAGGTCTGGTAACCCTTTTTGTTGCGGCTATTAACTTCGCTCTTTTCTTTTGGATCAAACGGAAAGGGGAACCTTTCACTTTCTTGATGCATACGTTATTGGGTATCGCTCTTACGTTCGTATCGGTGACGATCCCGATCCAACTGGAAGGGACCTTTATTACCTTGTTTTGGGCTTCAGAGGTAATGATTATTCTCTGGTTCTATAGTCGTTTCCGTCTGCGGGTTTACGAGATATTCGCTTGGGTACTTCCGGTCTTGACGCTGGGCTCTTACGGAATGGATGTCTTCCACGGATGTATGGAGGCTCGGTACGGAGATTCTTCCCTATTTATAAATGGCTTGTTCGCTACCGGTATTTTTACGGGGCTATCGTATTGGGTAGACGCTTGGTTGGTACGTCCGACAAGGATATCTACGAAAGGGCCTCTCTTGACGGGATGTGTCGTATTATATATAGCCTTTGTTTTCGATTTCTATTCATATGTAGATCCTTCGATCGTGTCCTTTAGCTATATCGAGACATTTACGGTGGCGGTTTTATTTGCTGCGAATGTTTTATTAGGGAAAAGCTATTTGCCTGTGTCAAGAAATGCGGGGGGATACGGACTACTCTTGGGGCTATCTTTATCCCTGTTCGGAGGAATGTCTTTGTGGGTCGGGTATGATGATCTCTTTATTCCCCGGTTCCTGCTATGGGTTTCCTTGCTTTTAATCGGGGGGCATATTTTTGTCTTGGGGCGGTACTATTATAAGTCATTTGACGCAAGAGAAAAGCGTACGTATGGGATGACCTTATATATTTGTTTGCTGTCTACGATATTACTGGCCGTGGGAACGAATAATTTGTTGAATCAGTTGGGCTTGCCGGATGAATTAAGCGCAGGCTTCTCTATCTCGTTGAGTCTTGCCGGTTTTATGCAAATGGCGGTGGGAATGCGATTGCACCTGAAAGTTGTCCGGATGATTAGTTTGGCCACCTTCTCGATCGTATTGCTAAAGTTGGTGTTGGTAGATCTGTGGCTCTTGCCTACGATCGGGAAAGTGGTCGTCTTTATAATCTTGGGAGTTATCTTATTGGTTCTCTCCTTCTTGTATCAGAAGTTGAAAACCGTCTTGTTCGATGATAGCTTATAGGATATCCGCTAGTTTCTCCAGCCCCATGCTATGAGAGCCTTTGATCAAGATATGATAGCCCTTTAACGGCTGTTTCCGAAGCTCTTCCACCATTGCCTCCGTGGTAGCGAAGGGGGAGAACTCTTTGCCTACTTTAGAGAAATGCTCGCCGCAGAGGAACACCTTGTCGAACTGGCCTTTCTTGATCTGTTCGACAACCTCCGCGTGTAATTCGTCGCTAGTTGGTCCAAGCTCGCGCATATCTCCAAGGATGATGGCTTTAGGCTGTACGGGCATGGTGATGAAATTGTCCAGAGCTACTTTCATGCTACTCGGATTCGCATTGTAAGCATCGATAATCAATTCGTTATTCTCGGTTTTCTTGAATTGGGAACGGTTATTGGTTGGCTCGTAAGCGGCGATAGCACGACTGATACGCTCTGCCGGGATCTTGAAGAAGCGGCCTACGGCGACGGCGGCCAATACATTATCTAGGTTATAACTACCGATCATATGTGTTTCGACGGTATGCAACTTTCCTTGTTGCTTCCAATTGAACACTAAGAAAGGATCGCAACTGACTACCTGTCCGGACGCAAAAGCATCATCCCCGTTTCCATATGTGATTTGTTCGATGCCTTTGGCGATAGACTGAAGGTACTCGTTCTCTTTCTTGATAAATATCTTGCCTTTGGAGCGACGGATATAATCATATAACTCCCCTTTTGTCCGGATCACACCCTCGAAAGAACCGAAGCCTTCCAGATGGGCACGGCCTACGTTCGTGATGATGCCATAGTTAGGATGGACGATATCCACTAATTCCTTGATGTCTCCCGGATGGCTGGCGCCCATCTCGATAACCGCCATCTCATGGTCATGAGTCAATCGGAGCAAGGTCAAGGGAACGCCAATATGATTATTGAAATTACCTTCGGTATATAGCAAATTGAATTTCGTTGAGAGTACGGCAGCCAATAACTCTTTGGTCGTGGTCTTGCCATTCGTTCCGGTAATCCCGATGATCGGCAACCCCAGTACCTTGCGGTGATGGTGCGCTAATTGTTGCAAGGTCTTCAGCACGTTATCAACAAGGATCGTGCGTTCGCCTATATAATAATCGGGATTGTCTATGACGGCATAGACACAGCCGGATGCCAAGGCTTTCCCGGCATATTGATTTCCGTCGAATTTATCACCTTTTAAGGCGAAGAAGATAGAACCCTTCGGACAGTTCCGGCTATCTGTCGTTATTTGAGGGTTATGTATAAATAAATCATAGAGGTCGATAATACTCATGACTGTATCGCGTTAAATATTTATTCCTGTCTAATTCGGCGCAAATGTAGCAATTAAATAAAGAATGAAGAATCTAGAAGGAGATTTTAAGAGAGAAACCTGTATCTTTGCTGGAAATAAGGAAAGATCATGTTAGATAAAACGCTCAATATTAGAGGGACACTTACTTCTTTAGCGACGCCGTTGGTGATGGGAATCTTGAATATTACCCCTGATTCTTTTTATGCGGGCAGCCGCAAACAGACCGAGACCGCTATCGAGGACCGTATCCGGGAAATCTTATCGGAGGGAGGAGATTGGATAGATATCGGTGGTTATTCATCCCGTCCGGATGCCGCTGAGGTTACGCCGGAGGAAGAGATGCGCCGTTTGGAGTTTGCCTTACATATATTAAATAAGCATTACCCGGATATTCCGGTGTCCGTAGATACGTTTCGTGCGGGGATTGCCCGTCGTTGCGTAGAGGAATATGGAGTGGCTATCATTAACGATATCTCCGGCGGTGAGTTGGATGCGGATATGTTCCAAACGGTAGCGGATTTGAAGGTGCCTTATATCATGATGCATATGCGTGGAACCCCTCAAACTATGCAGAGGCATACTGATTACCCGGATATGATGGAGGAGATCATGCTGTACTTTTCCCGGAAGGTACGCCGGCTTCGGCTTTTAGGGGTGAATGATATCATCCTCGATCCCGGCTTTGGTTTTAGTAAGACGTTGGAGCAGAATTACCAATTGATGAGCCATTTAAAGGAGTTCTCTATTTTTGAGTTGCCTTTATTAGTTGGAGTCTCCCGTAAAAGCATGATTTATAAATTACTGGGTGGAACCCCTGCGGATAGCCTGAACGGAACGACCGTATTGAATACGTACGCTCTCTTGAACGGCGCTAATATCCTTCGTGTACATGATGTGCGGGAAGCAGTGGAAGCCATTCGCGTCATAGGTCAAATGACTAACAACTAATTTTCAATTTTCAACTTTCAATTCTCGATTAACTATGTGGATGCATTTCGGTATAAAAGACTTGATTGACGTATTGCTGGTGGCTTTCTTCCTGTACCAGACCTATAAGTTGATGAAAAGCTCGGGCACATTGGCTATATTCAGTGGGGTCGTATCATTCATCGTCGTATGGATCTTGATCTCGCAGGTATTGGAGATGCGGTTGATGGGGGCCATCTTGGATAAGTTTATTAGCGTAGGTTTCGTGGTTTTGGTAATCCTCTTCCAAGACGAGATCCGCCGTTTCCTGTTGGCGTTAGGTTCGCACCGGGGCTGGAAATTCCTAGGAAAACTTTTTTCCAAACGAGGAGACGACCCGGAGAAAGAAGGGAAGTTTGTCGCTCCTGTTGTCTTGGCCTGTATGAATATGGCCCGGAAAAAGACGGGTGCCTTGATCGTGATCCAGCAGGATATGGATTTGACGATCTATGAGCATACGGGCGAGATGTTCAACGCCGATGTAAATGCCCGCTTGATCGAGAATATATTCTTTAAGAACAGCCCGTTGCATGATGGTGCCATGATCATAGCCGATAACCGGATCAAGGCGGCCGGTTGTATCTTGCCGGTCGCCCAGAACGCCACCCTTCCCAAGGATATGGGATTGCGCCATCGTTCCGGTTTAGGGATGTCATTGGAGACAGATGCGCTGGTTATTATTGTCTCGGAGGAGAGAGGAAAGATCTCCGTGGCCCATAAAGGCAAGCTAAGTGTGAATGTGACAGCGGAAGAACTGCAACAAATACTCTCCGGGGAGCGGGAAGTGACGAATTACTGTTAAAAGATCTGAAACTGGTATCTCTACCTGTAATTCTTTTGCCTATTTTGTAAACTCTATATTGCATTATGCCTAATTTTGTAGCCGGATTACGAGTACAATTATTAAATAATATAAAATATCTTCCGCTATGGATTTAATGCAAGACATTATTGCGCGCGCTAAAGCTGACAAGCAGCGTATTGTTCTTCCCGAAGGTACCGAGGAAAGAACTCTTAAAGCTGCCGACCGATTACTGGCCGACGGTGTAGCAGACATTATCTTAATTGGAAACCCCGCTGAGATCAAGGAGTTGGCGGCTGGTTTTGGGTTGAACCACATCGGTGAGGCAACCCTTGTCGATCCGAAAAATCACGAGAAGAAAGCCGCATACGCAGACTTGCTTTTCCAACTTCGCCAAAAGAAGGGTATGACTCCCGAGAAGGCTGCGGTTCTAGTTGAAGATCCTTTGTTCTTGGCTTGTTTGATGATCAAGGCGGGTGACGCTGACGGTGAGATCGCTGGCGCTGAGAA
Organism: Parabacteroides sp. 20_3; assembly: GCF_964238835.1. Classification (NCBI taxonomy): domain Bacteria; kingdom Pseudomonadati; phylum Bacteroidota; class Bacteroidia; order Bacteroidales; family Tannerellaceae; genus Parabacteroides; species Parabacteroides sp. 20_3. Next base: position 122,896 of record NZ_CAXSNO010000008.1, read on the forward strand.
TACGACGGGTAATGTATTGCGTCCTGCTTTGCAAATTATCAAGACGGCTCCGGGCATGAAGTGTGTTTCCGGTGCGTTCCTTATGTTCACGCAGACTCCTCAATATGGGGATAATGGTATTTTGGTATTCGCTGATTGCGCGGTTATGCCAAACCCGAACGCGGAAGAGTTAGCTAGCATCGCTGTCGCTACCGCCGCTACGGCTCGTAATATCGTAGGCGTTGAGCCTCGTGTGGCTATGTTGAGCTTCTCTACGAAGGGTAGCGCTTCTCACGAGATGGTGGACAAGGTAGTGGAGGCTACTCGCTTGGCTAAGGAAATGGCTCCGGATTTGAAGATCGACGGAGAGTTGCAGGCCGACGCCGCTTTGGTTGAGGCTGTAGGTAGCAAGAAAGCTCCGGGTAGCGAGATCGCCGGTAAAGCGAATGTTTTGGTATTCCCGACTTTGGAGGTGGGTAATATCGCTTATAAGCTGGTTCAACGTTTGGGTGGCGCTGAGGCTGTCGGTCCTATCCTTCAAGGTATGGCCGCTCCGGTGAACGACTTGTCTCGCGGTTGTTCCGTAGACGATATTTATAAGATGGTAGCGATCGCTTGTAATCAATCCATCGGTTTGAAATCCGCAAAATAATAGATAATCCTAACGACTTAATAATATGAAGATTCTAGTATTGAACTGCGGTAGTAGTTCTATCAAATATAAGTTATTCGATATGACCTCCGGTGAGGTTATGGCTCAAGGTGGTATCGAGAAAATCGGTTTGCCGGGCGCGTTCCTGAAATTGACGGATAAGGAGGGCAAGAAGGTGGTTATCGAGAGAGAGATTCCCGGCCATCAACAAGGTATCGAGTTTATCTTGAGCGTATTGACCGACGCTACTTATGGTTGTATCAAGGACTATAAGGAGATCGACGCTGTTGGTCATCGTTTGGTACATGGTGGCGAGGAGTTCGCTTCTAGCGTATTGATCAATCAGGATGTAATCAATAAGGTAATCGAGTGCTCTGATTTGGCTCCGCTTCATAACCCGGCTAACTTGAAGGGTGTTCGGGCGATGGAGGCTTTGATCCCGGGTATTCCTCAAGTAGCGGTGTTTGATACGGCTTTCCACCAGACCATGCCGGATTATGCGTATATGTATGGTTTGCCTTACGAGATGTACAAGAAATATGGCGTACGTCGTTATGGCTTCCACGGAACCAGTCATCGATATGTATCCCGTCGTGCTTGCGAGATTTTAGGTGTTCCTTATGAGGATCAGAAGATTATCACGGCTCACGTAGGTAACGGTGGTTCTATCACCGCCATTAAGAATGGTAAGAGCGTGGATACTTCCATGGGCTTGACTCCGGTTGAGGGTCTGTTGATGGGTACTCGTTGCGGCGACGTGGATGCGGGTGCTTTGTCTTTCATCATGGATAAGGAAGGCATGGATGGTGCCGGCCTTTCTGACTTGATCAATAAGAGAAGTGGTGTTGCCGGTCTTTCCGGTATCTCTTCCGATATGCGTGAGATCGAGGCTGCCGTAGCTGCCGGAAATCCGCGTGCGATCATGACCTTGAACGTATATAACTACCGCATCAAGAAATATATCGGCGCTTATGCCGCCGCTATGGGTGGTTGTGATATCTTGGTTTGGACCGGTGGTGTCGGCGAGAACCAATGGGCGACCCGTCGTGCGGTTTGTGAGAACATGGAATACATGGGCATGAAGATCGATGTAGAGAAGAACGAGGGCATGCGTGGCGAGGAAATGGTAATCAGCACTCCGGACAGTAAGGTGACTATCATCGTCGTTCCTACGGATGAGGAATTCATGATCGCTGCCGATACCTTGGAGATCTTAGATAAAAAGTAACCAGTAACGTTTCATATAATTTTAGCTAATCCTCGCAGCTTACAAAACACGGGATTAGTGTTTAGATCGCCCCGACATCGGTTGGGGCGATCTTTTTTATGCGAATATCGGATTATTCGTTACTTTTGCGGAATTACATATTAAATATATACAAAACATGGCTCAATACAAACGTATCTTATTAAAATTAAGCGGGGAGTCGCTGATGGGTGGTAAACAATATGGGATCGATGAGGTTCGCTTGAATGAATATGCGGCACAGATCAAGGAGATCGCCGAGATGGGTGTACAGATCGGTATCGTGATCGGTGGCGGTAATATTTTCCGCGGGTTGAGCGGCGCTTCCAAAGGTTTCGATCGGGTAAAAGGAGACCAGATGGGTATGCTGGCAACGGTGATCAATAGCTTGGCGCTTAGCTCCGCTTTGGTCGCTCAAGGCGTGAAGGCGAAGGTACTGACGGCTATCCGTATGGAACCGATCGGCGAGTTCTATAATAAATGGCGTGCGATCGAGTTGCTGGAACAAGGCAACGTGGTAATCATGTCCGGCGGTACGGGTAATCCGTTCTTTACTACGGATACCGGATCTTCCTTGAGAGGCATCGAGATCGAGGCGGATGTCATGCTGAAAGGTACCCGTGTGGACGGTATTTACACCGCTGATCCGGAGAAAGATCCTACGGCTACCAAGTTCTCCGATATTACGTATGATGAGATCTATACCCGGGGCCTGAAGGTGATGGACTTGACCGCTACCACGATGTGTAAAGAGAACAACCTCCCGATCATCGTATTCGATATGGACACCAACGGCAACTTGAAGAAAGTGATGAGCGGAGAGAATATCGGGACACTGGTGCATAATTAGTGCCATTAACCGATGACACGGCAGTGCCATGCTGATGGCATAGTTGTGCCACTGGTTATGGCACAGCTATGCCATCCGTATGGCACTGTCGTGCCACAGGGCTGGCACAACCTTGCCATGCCTGTGGCAAATACGTTAGACCTTTATTCTTGTATATGAAGCATCCCTTTTTACTAGTATGGTTAACCTTGATCGTATTGTGTGGTTGCACGAGCTCGGGGAAACAGAAGAGGCACGTTATCGGCCTCTCCCAATGTATGCTGGACGATGCTTGGCGGGAAGCTATGATTAACGATATGCGTATCGAAGCCTCTAACTATGATGATGTGGAAATTATTATAAAGGACGCGCAAAACAATAACGAGACACAAATACAACAAATACGAGACTTGATCCGCCAAAAGGTGGATGTCTTGATCATCTCCCCCTATCAATCCGAGCCGATCACGGCAGTTGCCGAGGAAGCGTACCGTGCCGGAATCCCGACGATCATTACAGATCGCAAGGTAAATACCGATCAATACACCTCTTTTGTCGGGGCGAACAATTATGAGATCGGACTAGCGGCAGGCAATTACGCCGCCCATTATCTTCCCTCGAACGCTATTATCTTAGAGATATGGGGACTCACGCAAACCTCCCCGGCGCAAGAGCGACATAAAGGTTTTGTCGATGCCTTGCGAGAAAGGGAGGATCTTTCTTTCCGTAAGATAGAAGGACAATGGTTGGTCGATACGGCTCGGATGGAGCTTCGGAAGTTAGAGCATCCCGAGCAGATAGATTTCGTTTACGCCCATAACGACATGATGGCCATAGCCGCCCGGGAATACTTTATGGCATGGGATTCCATCCGAGGACGGGATTTGCGGATTATCGGCGTGGATGCTGTGGCGGGTGCCGGTCTGGAAGCCGTGGAAGATGGACGGATCAACGCCTCTTTCCTCTATCCGACAGGAGGGGAGCAAGTGATTCGCACGGCTATGCGTATCATTCAGGGGGAGCCGGTGGATAAGTTTATCCCTCTTCGTACGGCCCCGGTAGATCATCAGTCTGCCCGCACCTTATTGTTGCAAGCGGACCAACTCCAGAAATATAAGCAACGTATCGAGGCGCAGCGTTCCCGCATCGACGGTTTGTCCGACCGGTTTTATTTCCTGCGAAACTCTTTAGGGGTGATCTCCTTATTGATGATCGGTTTTATCGCCCTTTCCATTTATGCCTTTTACATAAACCGGAAGATGAGGCAGGCGAATCGTAAGCTAATCTCCTTGAACGCGGAGATGAAAGAGGTGACAGCGCAGAAACTCCAATTCTTTACGAATGTCTCCCACGAGGTACGTACGCCTTTGACCTTGATTCTCGCCCCTTTGGATCGCTTGATTGTCTCGTTGCGGGAATCTCCTTACGCCTCGGATCTGCGGTTGATCCAGAAGAACGCCAACCGTTTGTTGCGTGTGATCAATCAGATATTGGATTTCCGGAAGGTGGAAGGCAAGCAAGAGAAACTAGCGGTACGGGAAATCGATTTGGTTCCTTTCGTTGGCGAGATCAAATCTTATTTTGACAGTATGGCCTCGGTACGTGCGATCTCCTATACGTTCACTTCTTCGATAAAACAATGTACGCTATGGATCGATCCGGACTTATTGGAGAAGGTATTTTTCAATCTTCTCTCGAACGCTTTTAAGTTTACGCCAGAGGGAGGTAGCGTGCGGATAGAGCTGACGGAAGAGGGAGATCGGGTCTTTATACGGGTTATCGATACGGGAAGTGGTATCCAACCCGCTAACCTTCCGCATCTGTTTGACCGTTTCTATACGGAGGATCGGTCGATGGGAACCGGGATCGGATTACATTTGGTAAAGGAGTATATACATATGCACGGAGGGGAGATCCGTGTGGAGAGCGAGCCGGGGCAAAGAACTACCTTTACGGTTTGCCTACGGAAAGGAAAGGCGCATTTCGAGGATAGCGACCTGATGGAAACGTCCGTATCCCATCAAGCCTACGAAGCCTCCCGGTTGGACGACTCGGAAACCAAGGAGATGCTTTCCAAGACCTATCCTTATACGATACTGATCACCGAGGATGACGATGAGGTCCGCGGCTTTTTGGAACGTGAGCTTAGCCTTCATTTCAAGATCCGGACGGCCGCGAACGGGAAAGAAGCCTTGCGGGTATTGGAAGAGGAGGAGATATCATTGGTAGTAAGCGATGTGATGATGCCGGAGATGAATGGTTTCGAACTTTGCCGGACGATCAAGTCGCAACTTCCCTTTAGCCATATCCCGGTGATCTTATTGACCGCCTTGACCGATGAGCGTCAACGGATTTTCGGAATAACCGGCGGGGCGGACGATTATATACAGAAGCCTTTCCATACGGATTACGTGAAGATCAAGATTATCCACCTATTGCAAGAACGCCGGAAGTTACGGGAACGTTTGTTGGAGAAGCTGCGGGATAATAAGCTCCTTCTGTCCGAGCCGGAAAAGGTGGAGAGTATCGATGATGCCTTCCTGCGTAAGTTCGCGGAACAGATCGAGGCGGTTTACGCGGACCCCGAATATAATGTGGAGAAACTAAGCGAGACCTTGGGATTATCCCGGGGGCACCTTCACCGGAAGATCAAGGAGCTTACCGGAACCGCACCCGTCGAGTTCTTGCGTACCTATCGCTTGAATAAGGCGACCCAGTTGTTGAGGCAGAACGCGTATACGGTGAGTGAGGTCGCTTACCGAACCGGTTTCTCCTCGCCCGCTTACTTCTCTAAATGTTTCAAGGCGGTCTACGGGGTTACGCCTACCGAGTATCAATAACATTTGTACGATCTTTATCACAAATGTCATATCTCCTCATCTTTAGGGGATAAGTGTTTTTCTATCCGGAAGAATCCTATTAATTTTGGCGGAGAATCAAACAGTATTATCCTTTAATCCGTTCGTTTATGAAACAACAAACAAAGAGACTTCTTAAGAGTTTATGTATGGCTGTCGGTGTCGTTTTATTAAGTGCTGTCGATCCGTTGGCCGGATATGCGACAGAACATACTATAGATATAAAGCATCTGGGCGAAGGACAAAGCATTGTCCGTGTGGATGCGCAAGCCAAGTATTTGTTGCTTCCGGTCGAGGAGTCCTCGCCGGAATCCAAGTTATATATGATTGTCGATAATGACGTGGTACGGACTTTCAATGTTCGTTTGGCGGTGAATAAGGTGGATTATTTCGTTCCGGTAGATCTATCAGGGTATGCGGATAAGCATATCTCCTTCAACTTCCAGCTTGCCCCGGAATCGGCTCTTTGCTGGAAAGAGATGAAGCTATCCGATCAGTTTGATTCGTCTAACCGGGAGAAATTCCGTCCGGCCTATCATTTCTCGCCGGTTTGGGGATGGATGAATGATCCGAACGGCATGGTATACAAGGATGGTGAGTATCATTTGTTCTATCAATACAATCCGTATGGCTCGATGTGGGGGAATATGCACTGGGGGCATGCGATCAGCAAGGACTTGATTCATTGGGAGCATCAACCGGTGGCGATCGCTCCGGATGCCTTGGGTACGATCTTCAGCGGTAGCTGTGTGGTGGATAAGGATAATACCGCCGGTTTTGGCGCTGGCGCTATCGTGGCTTTCTATACCTCGGCCAGCGACCGGCAAGTGCAGAGTATGGCCTATAGCTTGGACAACGGCCGGACGTTCAAGAAATATGACCGGAATCCGATCCTTACTTCTACGCAACGTGATTTCCGTGACCCGAAAGTTTTCTGGCATAAGGAATCCAATAAATGGATCATGGTGCTCGCCGTAGGGCAGGAGATGCAACTCTATTCTTCTCCCAATTTGAAGGACTGGACGTATGAGAGCAGTTTCGGGGAAGGACAAGGAGCGCATGCGGGCGTTTGGGAATGCCCGGACTTGATCGAGCTTCCGGTAAAGGGTACGGAATTGAAGAAGTGGGTCTTGATCTGTAATATCAATCCCGGCGGTCCGTTTGGCGGCTCCGCTACCCAATATTTCGTAGGTACGTTCGATGGGAAACAGTTCGTGAATGAATCTCCGGCCTTGACCAAATGGATGGATTACGGCAAGGATCATTACGCTACGGTAACTTGGAGTAACGCTCCGGAGGACCGGAAGATCGCCTTGGCTTGGATGAGCAATTGGGAGTATGCGAATAACGTGCCGACCTCGCAATACCGGAGTGCGAACTCGGTTCCTCGCGACTTGGCTCTTTATACGAAAAACGGGCAGACGTACTTGAGCAGCACCCCGTCTCCCGAGGTGTTGAAGTTGAGAGGGAAAGCCCAGAAGAAAGGTTCCTTCAAGGTAGACCGTTCCCATGAGGTCAATCCGATACTTTCCGATCATACGGGAACCTATGAGATCGAGATCAAGTTTAAGAATAACGGAGCCGATATCATGAGCTTCCAGTTGTTTAACTCGAAAGGCGAGGAAGTGGAGATGTATTATAATCTTCTGGATAATACGTTCACGATGGATCGCCGTAACAGCGGGGCTACGGATTTTAGCAAGACATTCGCCACGGCTACCTCGGCCCCGATCTCCGCCGCTAAGGAATATACCTTACGCTTGTTGGTAGACAATTGTAGCATAGAGGCCTTCGACGGGAATGGAGAGTTTGTCATGACCAACCTAGTCTTCCCGGAAGAGCCGTATAATCGCATTAGTTTCAATGCGAAGGGAGGAGCGTTTACGGTTACGTCATTAACCATTTATCCCTTCAAATAATTAAAAACAAAATATATCATGGAAAAGAGTAAACCTGTAGTAGTAGGCATTGGTGAATTATTGTGGGATGTTTTCCCGGAAGTGAAGAAAGCCGGTGGAGCGCCGATTAATTTTGTGTATCACGCTACCCAATTAGGAGCGGAAGGTTATGCGATCAGTGCCGTGGGCAACGACGTGTTCGGAACCGAGATTATTCAGGAATTGGATAAGAACGGTATCGATAGTAATTATATCAGTACGGTGGAATATCCGACCGGAAGCGTGATGGTAGAGCTAAAGAACGGCATCCCTTCCTATACGATCATCGAAGGTGTGGCATGGGATCATATCCCTCTTACCCAAGCGTCTATCGATTTGATGAAACGTGCGGACGCCGTATGCTTCGGAACATTGGCACAACGTGCCGCGGAATCTCGTGAGACGCTTCGTACCTTACTTTCTTATATGCCTAGTCATGCCTTGCGCTTTTTCGATATCAATATCCGTCAGCATTTCTATTCGAAGGAGCTGATCGAATCGTTGCTCGAATTGGCGAACGTATTCAAGATCAATGATGAGGAATTGGAAATGCTTCGCCCGATGTTTGGTCTGGAAGGCACGATAGAGGATATGTGTCGCTGGTTCATGAAGAAATATGGTTTGCGCTATTTGGTACTTACGGCCGGGGCGGAGTATAGTACGATCTTTTCCGAGGAGGAGGTCTCTACGATTCCTACCCCGAAGGTACAGGTGGTAGATACGGTAGGCGCCGGCGATTCTTTCTCCGGGGCGTTTATTTCATCGATCTTAACCGGAAAACCTTTACGTGAGGCACATGAGAAAGCGGTAAAAGTAGCCGCTTATGTTTGTACGCAGAGTGGCGCATGGCCTGCTTACCCTAAAGATTTATAAGCCATGAGCGAGAAGACTTCATCCTTGAAATTGATTCCCGTGATGTTGGCGTTCTTCGCCATGGGATTCGTGGACTTAGTGGGAATCGCCTCTAATTACCTGAAAGCGGATTTAGGCTTGAGTGATTCGGAGGCGAATATCTTCCCGTCGCTTGTGTTCTTCTGGTTCTTGATCTTCTCCGTCCCGACGGGGATGTTGATGAACCGTATCGGGCGGAAAAAGACCGTGTTATTGAGCTTGATCGTAACGTTTCTTTCACTGGTGATCCCGATCTTCGACGACGCGTATATGGTCATGTTGATATCCTTCTCCCTGTTGGGTATCGGCAACGCTTTGATGCAGACTTCCTTGAACCCGTTATTATCGAATATCGTAAGCGGGGATAAACTAGCTAGTTCTTTGACATTCGGTCAGTTCGTGAAGGCGATCGCCTCCTTCTTGGCGCCTTATATTGCTATGTGGGGCGCTACCCAAGCGATACCGTCGATGGGACTCGGTTGGCGTGTCTTGTTTCCGGTCTATATGGTGATCGCCGTGATCGCTATCCTGCTATTGGGAGCTACCACTATCCATGAGACCAAAGAGGAGGGGCGGCCCTCCACCTTTGGCGAATGTCTGGCTTTGCTGGGCAAGCCTTTTATCCTGCTTTGCTTTATCGGTATCATGTGCCATGTGGGGATCGATGTAGGGACGAATACGACCGCCCCGAAGATCTTGATGGAACGTCTAGGCATGACGTTGGCCGACGCAGGCTTCGCCACGAGCCTCTATTTCATCTTCCGTACGGCGGGATGCTTCTCCGGGGCTTTTATCTTGCGAAAAGTCTCTCCGAAAGGATTCTTTGCCTTTAGTGTTTTCTTGATGTTATTGGCGATGATCGGTCTGCTGTTCTTCCATTCGAAAGAGATCATCTATGCTTGTATCGCCTTGATCGGCTTTGGAAACTCGAACGTCTTCTCCATTATTTTCGCCCAAGCCCTGCTTTCTATGCCGAATAAGCAGAATGAGGTGTCCGGTTTGATGATTATGGGACTGTTTGGCGGCACGATCTTCCCGATCTTTATGGGCGTGGCATCCGATATGTTGGCTTCTCAAGTAGGGGCGGTGCTGGTGTTGTGCGTGGGTGTAGCCTACTTACTATTCTTTACGTCTAAGTTAAGTAAACAGTGAAGGTGATAAGCTTTTATACGGTACTATAAATCTTTTGTTAGGGAGTATTTTAATTATATGTTTGCGAAGTTGGAAATCTTTATTACTTTTGTTAATTAAAAGATTCGCAAACAAAAAACGTATATTTATGATAGATACGAAACAATTGATCAAAGCAGGGGAAGAGAAGATGACGTTCGCCATTGAGTATCTGGACGAGCAATTGTCTCACATTCGGGCTGGTAAGGCTAATCCGAAAATCCTCGATTGTGTGAAGGTAATGTATTATGGGGCGCCTGTTCCTCTTACTAACGTGGCTACGGTGACGGTTCCGGACGCACGGACTATCATGATCACTCCGTGGGAGAAGAAGATCATCCGCGATATTGAGAAAGGTATTCTGGATTCTGAGTTAGGTATCACGCCGGAGAATAACGGTGAGGTGATCCGCTTAGGTATTCCTCCGTTGACTGAGGAGCGTCGCCGTCAATTGGTGAAACAATGTAAGCAGGAGGCGGAGAATGCGAAGATCAGCGTTCGTAACGCTCGTCGTGACGCTATTGAGGCTTTGAAGAAAAGCATCAAGTCTGATGGGGTTCCCGAGGACGTAGAGAAAGACGCCGAGGCAGAGGTTCAGAAAATCCATGATAAGTTTATCAAAAAGATCGATGAGCTTTACGCCGCTAAAGAAAAAGAAGTAATGACCGTTTAAATAATTGAAAGTTGAAACTTGAGAATTGAGAATTAAGGAACCCCATTGAGTCCTTATTCCAATTCTCAATTTTCAATTCTCAATTTTCAATTCTCATGAGGGGACTGGTAATAAAAAACACAGGTAGTTGGTATACGGTCCGTACGGAAGACGGGCGAGATATAGAGAGTAAGATCAAGGGTAACTTTCGTCTGAAAGACATAAAGAGTACCAATCCGGTTGCGGTAGGAGACCGTGTCGTAATCGATATTAATAAAGAAGGAACCGCTTTTATTACAGAGATCGAGGAGCGTAAGAATTATATCATCCGTCGTGCCTCTAACTTATCGAAGCAATCGCATATTATCGCCGCGAATTTGGATCAGGCGATGCTGATCGTTACAGTGAATTATCCTATAACAACAACGATATTTATCGATCGCTTCTTGGCGACAGCCGAGGCTTATCGTGTCCCCGTTAAATTAGTTTTCAATAAGATTGATCGTTATAATAATGAGGATCAAAGGGCGTTGGAGTGTTTAATCGAGTTGTATACCTCGATTGGCTATCCCTGTTCGACGCTATGTGCCCGGACCGAGGAAGGTTTGGATGCCTTGAAAGCGGATCTAAAAGATAAGATTACGCTTTTGTCCGGCCATTCGGGTGTCGGAAAATCCACGATTATCAATAAACTGGTGCCGGGGGTGAATCTCCGTACCGGTGATATCTCCGAATATCATAACAAAGGAATGCATACGACCACCTTTTCCGAGATGATTTCTCTTCCCGGGGGAGGCTATTTGATCGATACTCCGGGTATCAAAGGATTTGGAACGATCGAGATGGCGGACGCTGAGATCTCCCATTATTTCCGGGAGTTGTTTAAATACTCGGAAGAATGCCGTTTCAATAACTGCACGCACCGTCATGAACCGGGCTGCGCCGTCATTCAAGCCGTTAACGATGGGCTAATCAGCGAGTCCCGCTATAAAAGCTATCTAAGTATCTTGGATGATCGCATGGAAAGCAAGTACCGGGAAGAATTCTAACACTTTATTACAACATCAAACGGCCGGCAGGCTCATACCTGTGATTTTCCGGTATAGATCGAGCGCATATACATCGGTCATGCCGGAGATATAATCGAGTACGCATTGTATCTTGCCATATGTAGTAGGAGCGTTTGTGTCGTATTGCTCCGGTATCCGTTGTAAGAGCAGCTTGCTGTAAGCATGCTCTTGGTTCATCACGGCCTCGGTCAAGCTGTCGATCAGATGGCTGAAAATATGATAACCGGCTAATTCAATGTCGAGCACTTCTTTTGCCTTATATATTTTCTTGTATGCTGTAGCCGAGCAATTAGCGTAAGCCTGTTTGGCTTGATCGCATATGTTACTGATTAACGGAGTGCTGTAGGTACCATTGAGGATGCTTTCCTCGTTCTCTAAAAAGACACGGGAACATTCATCCACTAATAGCCCGATAATACAAGAACGCAGATAGGCGATTTGCTCATTGGTATCGTCTACCATATGCATGACCTTGCGGATATGCTCCAACCGCTCTCCTTCGAAAAATCCCAATAATAGTTGTATGGCCTCTTCGGTGGTCAGGATATGTAGTTTGCAAGCATCTTCTATATCCATAATTTGATAGCAGATATCGTCTGCCGCCTCTACTAAGTAAACTAACGGGTAACGAAGAAATTTGTCCGGGGCTTCCGGGTTATGCCCGATCCCCAGCTCTTGGGCGATTTGCAGATAACTTCCCTCCTCCGATTGGAAAAAGCCGAATTTCCCTTTCTTTCCTGAATAGATGGATGCGTAAGGATATTTGATGATAGAGGCTAATGTGCTATATGTTAAGGCAAATCCCCCTTTTCTGCGTCCAATGAACTGATGGGTCAGCAACCGCATGGCGTTTGCGTTACCTTCAAAATGGACGAAGTCTTCCCAGCGTCCCCGTTCCTTCCGTACTTTCTCTTCTAGTTTTCGCCCATTCCCTTCGGAGAAGTAAGCGGAGATCGCTCTCTCTCCGGAATGCCCGAATGGAGGGTTTCCCATATCATGGGCAAGGCAAGCGGCTGATACGATGGAACCTATCTCTGGGAAGTTGATACTGCCGTCCGGATATTTTTGCATAAGTCCTTTCGCTACGTTATTACCCAATGAACGTCCTACGCATGATACTTCCAGACTATGTGTAAGTCGGTTATGTACAAAGATACTTCCCGGAAGGGGGAACACCTGTGTCTTGTTTTGTAGTCTTCGAAAAGGGGATGAGAAAATCAAACGGTCATAGTCACGTTGGAAATCAGTTCTCTCATGTTTCCGCTCGTGATACTCTTCCATCCCGAAACGCTTGCCGGATAATAGCTGGGTCCAGTTCATAGTCAATACATTAATATATATATATCGCAAATGTAGAGATAATCTGTGCAAATCATTGAATATTTGTGGAAGAAATTAGAGTTAATGGTTAATTTCCTGACTGAGTTGTTTTCGAAGCTTGTAAATAAAGCTGTAATTTTATTCCAAGATGATAGTCAGATAGTGATTGGATGTTATAGGAGGAAGAAGATAATGAAGGAAAATTATGTTAATTGAAATTTGTTGTTAGTTTCATTAGAACTAAATCAAATTAACATATTTAATTTATTGAGGCATGATGAAAATTTGACTATGTGTTATCGCAAACACCTGAAAAAGTGAGGAGTATACTGATTTTTGTTACGTTTTAACTTGTATGTATAGTTATTATATATATATTTGTCTGTCAAAACATGAAAAACGACTTAGTTCTAATGATACTATGTTGTTATTATTATTTAAAATAGAACCGTTTGATTTTAAATAGAAAGAGATTTCTGTATGAACATAATAATAACTTTAAACAAAAAAGAGTAAATGCCTATGCACTAAAAAAGAAAGAAAAGAGAGCTCGATCTCTCTAAAAAGAGTATGAAAATTAAAAAAGCACAAATGTAGAATCACTTAAATCAAAAACGATTTTTCATGAGAAAGTCATTTATCTTATTATTGGCGTTTTTTCTGTGTGTTACAGGATATGCACAGAAACTAACGATTAGTGGTGTCGTCATTGACAAGGATCTAAATGAGCCACTAACAGGAGTGAACGTGTTAGTAAAAGGTACGACAACCGGTACCATTACTGACTTTGATGGAAAATATACCTTGGAGGCTGACGCAAACTCTATTTTGGTATTCTCTTATTTAAGTATGAAAACGATTGAGGAGCCTGTAAATGGCCGTACGAAAATCGATGTTACGATGGTTTCAGACGCAGAGGCTTTGGATGAGGTTGTCGTAACGGCGATGGGTATCAAACGTGAATCAAAGACTTTGACCTATTCCGCACAAACGGTAGGCGGTAAGGACTTGAACGAGATTAAGAATGTGAATATGATCAACTCTTTACAAGGAAAGAGCGCTGGTTTGCAGATTACCCCGAACTCTACGGGTGCGGGTGGTTCTTCCAAGATCTTGTTCCGTGGTAATAAATCTATTAGTGGTAATAATCAGCCGTTGATCGTTGTGGATGGTGTTCCTATGATGATGAATGTCTCGGATTCACAGATTGATGGATCTTATGGTGGTGGTCGTGACGGTGGTGATGCCATGTCTACTATCAACCCGGACGATATCGCTCAGATTACCTTGTTGAAAGGTGCTTCCGCCGCTGCTTTGTATGGTGCGGTCGCTGCCAACGGTGCCATCATGGTTACGACTAAGTCATCGCAGTCTGGAAAAGTCGCTATAAATGTATCTAGCAATACGACAGTTGAGACTCCGATGGTGTTACCGAAGTTCCAGAATTCTTATGGCGTAAGTAACCAAGGAACGTTTAGCTGGGGCGATAAGCTTGCTTCTTCTTCTCCAAACTATGCGAAGGATTATTATAATCTTGGCTATACGACCAACAACTCTATCTCGTTGGCTGGTGGTAATGATAATATCTCATCTTATTTTTCTTATGCGAATGTATCTTCTAATGGTATCGTTCCGGAGAATACATATATGAGCCATAACTTGCTAGCGAAGGTTGGCTTTAACCTATGGACAAAACTTCATGTAGACGTGTCTGCTCGTTATAATAATCAGCATATTGAGAACCAGCCGACTGCCGGTTATGTAGGTAATCCTACTTTGGGCGCTTACTTGTTTCCAAGAGGAGAGGACTGGGATTATTATAAGAGTAACTATGAGGTATACGATGGTACAAGAAATATAAATGTACACAATTGGACAAATACCGCTCAAGAGCAGTTCTCCAATCCATACTGGATGTTGAATCGCCAAAAACCGGTTTCTTATCGTAATCGCTATGAGTTTGGCGGTAGTGTCAAGTATGACATAATGGAAGGTCTTTCCGTTACAGGTCGCCTGCGTTATGAACGTGGTGATGAGACATGGAACTTGAATGAATATGCGTCTAGTACGGCAGGCCGTAACTTGCTGGGTACGATGAAAGACACACGCGTGAATAGCGAGCAGACTTATGGTGACTTGTTGGCCCAATATAATAAGACTTGGGAGGATACTTATTCTTTGTCTGTAACTGCAGGTGGAAGCTACCAAAAGACAAAAAGTTCTTCTTTAGAATTGATCGGTTGGGGTGATTCTCAGTTCTCTGTTAACGATGCGGGCGTGATTACAAGTGGTGCTTACTATCCTAATATCTTCTCTCCGGCTAACTATTATAAATTACAGACTACAAAGACTTTGGCCGAGAAACGTTTGAATTCAGTGTTTGCTACTGCCCAATTTGGTTATAAGGAAGGTCTGTTTATCGATGTTAGTGCCCGTAACGACTGGTCCTCAACATTGGCGTTTACAGATGGTGTTTCATTCTTCTATCCGTCTGTTGGAGCAAGTGTTTTGTTGGATAGATTTATTGATTTCGGCAAGAACGTGGATTTATTCAAGTTACGTGCTTCTTATTCTATTGTAGGTAACGATGTGCCTATCGGTGTGACCAACGAGCGTTATACATTAGGAGATCAAGGAGCGTTGAATCCGCCGGAAAAATCATCTTTCCGTACGTTGAAACCAGAAAAGACAAATTCGTTGGAAGTCGGCTTTGATGGTACATTCTTCCAGAATCGTTTCAACGTAAATTTGACCTATTATAAGACAAATACCAAGAATCAATATTTTGACATCTCCGCTCCATGGGAAACTGGTTTGAAGAGCCGTTATATTAATGCTGGTAACGTACAGAATCAAGGTTTCGAGGTTAGTCTAGGTTGGTATAATCAATTTACGGATAATTTCAGCTGGAGCACGAACTTTAACTTCTCTTACAATAATAACAAGATTATAGAGTTGGCCGACGAGCTTTCCGAGTGGAACCTGACAAGTTATTGTACAGGTGCCAAAGTGCTCTTGAAAGAAGGTGGGCATTTCGGAGACCTTTATGTTCGCGACTTACAACGTGATGATAACGGAAAGCCTATTGTCTCTGATACCGGTGCCCCTGTATTAGCTGGATCCGATAATAAAGATCTTGTTTATGCGGGCGATATGAATGCGAAAGTGAACATGGGTTGGACAAATACCTTCCACTATAAAGATTTCACGTTGTCATTCTTAATCGATGCGAAGGTTGGCGGTAAGGTCTTGTCGATGACTGAGGCTACCATGGATGGTTGGGGCGTTTCCGAACGTTCTGGTTTGGCTCGTGACGCAGGTTTTGTAGAGGTCGATGGAGTACAATTTGACCCGCAATTGTATTATTCAACTACCGGTGGTACAAGCTACAACTCTAATATCTTGACTTCCCAGTACGTATATGACGCAACTAATGTTCGTTTGCGTGAGTTATCATTTGGTTATACCTTCCGCAACTTGTTTGGCGCAGGTAAAAACTTGACCGCTTCTATCATTGGACGTAACTTGTTCTTCTTCTATAAGGATGCTCCGATGGATCCGGATGTAGCTGCTGGAACGGGTAATGGCTGGCAGGGTATCGATATGTTTGCGTTGCCGACAACCCGTAGCTTTGGTTTGAACTTAAAACTTAATTTCTAAATCTTACAGGTATTACTTATGAAACTAAATAGAATTCTAAAATATGCGGCTGTATCAGCTTTAGCTTTTAGCACAGGATTAACAACCGTGAGCTGTACAGACGATTTTGAGACATTGAATACCGATCAGTATGAGGTAGACCCGAACACTCTTCCTTTCTCTGCGCAGTTTAAAGAACCGCTGTCTTATGTATATGCTCCGCAACAGAACTTGTTCCAGTACTGCTTTAGTTTGAACGTAGACTTGTTTAGCGGTTATTTCATGACACCACATAATTTCAATGGTTCCGGTAACGTGGATTATGCGTTGAATCGTAGTTTTTGTGGAGGTATGTACGAGAATGTTTATTTGCACATATTCAATAATACACGTCGTTTGATCGCCTCTTGTGACGAACAAGGATTGACAGACTATGCGGGAATGATGCGTGTTGTTCAGGCTTATGCGGTCCAGATGTTGACGGATGTTTACGGCCCGGTAGCTTATACGTCTTGCATCGAAGATCCGACAAATGGTGCTTCGTTCTCTTATGATACACAGCAGAGCATTTATAACTCCATTTTCGAATTGTTAGATAAAGCGCTTCAAGATTTCCAGAGTCCGAAATCCACATTGGAGGAGAGACAGTCATTCGACTATTGGTGTAATGGCGATTTGGATATGTGGATTCAAGTAGCCAATCAATTAAAGCTACGTGCAGCCTTGCGTATCGTGAAGGCCGACCCGACTTTAGCTAAACAAAAAGCTGAAGAGGCTGCCAAGGGCGCTATCTTAAAGCAGGATGTATTGATCAATAAGAGTTTGAGTAATGAGCAAACTCGTATGTTCGAATGGGGAGATAGTGGCATGAACGCTAACTTAACCACGATACTGGAAGGATTCCAAGATCCTCGCTTACCGCTGTATATGACGAAGAACCAAGCTGATGTTGAATGTGAGGATGGGAAGACGATTGCATCCGGTACTCAATATTTAGGTATTCGTGGCGGCTGTGACTTGCCTGCTAAACCGAATCAATGGGGTAACTTCTCGAAGATCGTTTGTTCTTATACAACAGCTTTACCGGTAATGATGGCAGCCGAAGGTTATTTCTTGCGTGCGGAAGGTGCGTTGCGTGGTTGGAGTAACATGGGAGGTACGGCGAAGGAACTGTATGAGCAAGGTATCCGTGTTTCTATTAAGAATCAGTTGGCTTATAAGGGAAGTCTGGCCGGAGTAAGTTCAATTTCAGAAACAGAGATCGATGCCTATATCAGTGGCACGACAACACAAAAGGACTTCGTCGACCCGGTTAATGGTCAAAACAGCATCAAGGCTCAGAATGATATTACGGTTAAGTGGGATGAGAGCGCGACTAATGAGAAGAAATTACAACGTATCATTACACAGAAATGGATTGCGAACTTCCCGTTGTCTTGCGAGGCTTGGGCGGAATTTCGTCGTACAGGTTATCCGAAATTATTCCCGAACCGCGTGAATAAGAGTAATGGGGATATTGATACGAATGAACAGGTTCGTCGTTTATTGTATTCCGATAATGAGGATAATACGAATACCGTGGAATATCAAAAAGGTATCGAACTGCTGAACCAAGAGAATACGGGTTCGATCTCCGGTGATAAAGGTGGTACTCATGTATGGTGGGATAAAGCTGGTGCAGGTAATTTCTAATTGGCATTAATAGGTTTTATTGTTAAATAATATGTAATGAAAGGGCTTCTTCGAGTTTGCGAAGAGGCCCTTCTGAATTTTGTAGTACTTTAGAAGGATAAATCTAAGATTATATGATGAACAGATGTATTTATTTATTTTGTTGGCTTTGTCTGGCTTGCTGGTTAAAGCCCGTATCTGCAGAGGAGCAAGCCTTGTTGGCGATTCCTGAGCCGGGAGAGAAAACCTTGATTCACTCAGATTGGTATGCCCGGAAAGCGAATGAAGTGAAAATGGATGGGAACCGGTTGAGCGCAGCGCCTTTGGATAAAACAGGATGGTTACCAGCCCGTGTGCCAGGCACGGTATTGACTACACTTTTGGAGAACCATATGTATCCGGCTCCCGAGTTCGGCTTGAATAACAATCTGATACCCGATATACATGAGGTCGGCAATGATTTCTATACTTATTGGTTTACTCGTCAGTTTACTATCAATAATTTACCAGAGGGACGTAATGTCTGGTTAAATTTCCGGGGCATTAATTATAAGGCGGAAATCTTTTTAAATGGTAAGCGGATCAATCGAAATACCCATGAGGGCATGTTCTTGAGGAAGACTTTTAATATAACCCCTTATCTTCGTACGGATGCCCCCAATGTATTAGCGGTATTGGTTTATCCACCTACACATGCCGGAAATCCGAATGGCGGACAAGGTGGCGATGGGCAGATCGCCCGGAATAATACGATGCAATATACGCCGGGCTGGGACTGGATACAACCGGTACGTGACCGGAATACGGGTATTTGGGATGAGGTCTCTATTACGACAACCGGGCCGGTATGCCTCTCTTCTCCTTATGTCGTGACCAAGGTACCCGGCGTACGTGATCCGGAAACGAAAACTCAAAGGGAGGCTTTTGTGAATACTTCTGTCGAGCTAGAGAATACCGGGAGCACTTCCTTAAAAGGACTATTGGTTTGTGAGACGAACGGAACCCGCTTAACCCAGCCGGTTACTTTATCGCCATTCGAGAAGAAAACGGTATCCTTGAATCCTTTAGCGGTAAAGAATCCTCGTTTATGGTGGCCTAACGGTATCGGTGAGCAGCCTTTATATGATATGAACTTCTCTTTTGAGATCGGGAATCAAGTGAGTGACCGTGAACGGTTGCGTTACGGTATTCGGGAGATTACTTCCGATAAATGCCCGGATAACGGGGGACGCCGTTTCTTCGTGAACGGACAGAAAATATACGTCACGGGTGGTAACTATATTAATTCCGATTGGCTGCTTCGTCTTTCTCCGGAACGTTATCGAGATGAGGTACGTTTCCATGCGGAAATGAATCTGCGTATGATCCGTGTATGGGGAGGTGCGTTGGTGGAACGGCCGGAATTCTATAACGCCTGTGATGAGTTCGGTATCTTAGTCTTTCAAGATCTGTGGGGCAGTGGTGATTGCAATGGCGCTTGGGAGGACCCGACCAAGATGGATTCCCGAGAGCGTCGTTGGGAATATCCCGATAATCATGATTTATTTATCGCCTCCGTGGAAGATCAAGTGAAAATGATCCGTAACCATCCGAGTCTTTGTTTCTGGTGTGGGGCGAATGAATGGCCTTTAGCTAAAGATATCGATCAATGTTTGAGAAAGGAGGTTTTCCCCCGGTTAGATCCGGAGCGTCTTTTCGTGAGTTTCTCTACAGATACGTTGTTTACCCGGAATTATTTGGGGGATAATGGGGATGGTCCTTACGGTATACAAGAGCCGGAATGGTTCTTTAGCTTCCGTTCGCATCCGTTTAATCCGGAAGCCGGATCGGTTGGTTCCCCGGAGGTCGAGAGTATGCGGGAGATGATGACGGAACAGGATTTGGCCGGTTTCCCAAGGAAAGGTTTTACTCGTAATTATACGTGGCGGTATCATAAGGATCTGGGCTATGGCGATCATCTGGAGCGATATGGGGAGGTGAAGGATATCGAGACCTATTGTAAGTATGCCCAAGTCGTGAACTATGACCAATATCGTAGTTTTATGGAAGGCTGGGCCTCTCATATGTGGGATTGGTATACGGGTATCTTGATCTGGAAAACCCAGAATCCATGGACATCCTTGCGGGGGCAAATGTATGATTGGTCTCTCGATGTAAATGCTTCCTTGTACGGAACCCGGAAAGGCTGTGAGCCCTTACATGCCTATTATAACCCGGTAACCCGTAAGGCGGGATTGTTGAATACGACCCTGAAAGATTATACGGATTTATCGATTGTAGCCCGTATCTATAATCTGGAAGGTAAACTGCTTTGGGAGAAAGAGACGAGAGCGAGCGCCAAGGCGAATACGGTACAGGAATTATTGGATATCCCCGTTCCGGAAGGGATCAAAGGCGCTTATTTCTTACGGCTGGCTTTGAATGCGGATGTCCCCAATATTTATTGGCTGACAACCGAGCCGAAAGACTACACCAGCTTATCTCAACTTCCGAAGTCAAGACCGGGAATCAAGACCGAGATCAAGAAGGAAGGATCGAATTTCGTAGGTACAGTCCGTCTGAGCGCTGATTCGCAGATCTCGTTCTTCAACCGTATCAAGGTCTTTGATAAGGAGACAGGCAAACGAATCTTACCGGTACATTATTCGGATAACTATATTACGCTAATGCCGGGTGACCAACAAGAAATAAGCTTGGAGTTCCCTGCTAATCTGCCGGAGGAGCGAATACAAATCGTGGTGGATAGCTACAATTCTCCTTTGCCTTGACGTACGATCTCGAAATTATCCGTCGTGCAATCTATAACCGTAGAGGCTTCCAATCCTCCGAAACCGCCGTCGATTACGATATCCACTTGATGCTCGTATTTCTCGTGTATCAATTCCGGATCTGTCGTATATTCGATCACCTCATCCTCGTCACGGATGGACATGGTTAGGATTGGATTTCCCAAGGATTGTACCAATGTACGGGTAATGTTATTATCCGGTACACGGATTCCGACTTCTTTCCGGTTCTTGTAAATCTTTGGAAGCTCGCTGCTGGTGGGTAAGATAAAGGTGAAAGGACCGGGTAGATGTTTCTTCATCAGCTTGAAAGCGGCATTGCTTACCTTGGCGTATTCACTAAGATTAGACAGGTCGTAGCAGATGATAGACAGGTTGCTTTTCTGTGGATTAACCCCTTTCATCTGACATATTTTCTCTACCGCACGCACGTTTAACGCATCGCAACCGATCGCGTAAACCGTGTCGGTAGGATAAACGACAAGGCCGCCGTCCTGCAGGACTTTGACGACCTTGTCTATTTCTTTTTGATTCGGATTCTCCGGATAGATTCTCACTAACATATTAGCCGTAGATAATGTGTCCGTTCTCGTCTGTATATTCCTCTAATCCTTTACTATATTGGTTCATGGCCCGGAGGCTCATACCCATGCTTGAGAAACCACCATCGTGGTATAGGTTCTGCATCGTTACCTTGCGGGTAAAGTCGGAGAACATCATTACGCAATAGTCCGCGCACTCGTCGGCGTTGGCGTTACCCAGTGGACTCATTTTGTTAGAAAAGTCCATCAAGTGTTCCATTCCCTTCACGCCACTACCTGCGGTTGTCATTGTCGGGGATTGGGAGATCGTGTTCACACGTACGCCTTTCTCACGGCCATAGATGTAACCGAAACTACGGGCGATAGATTCCAGCAGGCTCTTAGCGTCCGCCATATCGTTGTATCCGAAGAACGTGCGCTGGGCGGCCACATAACTTAATGCCACTACGGAACCATTCTCGGCGATAGCGTCTTGTTTCTTGGCTACCTGTAGCATCTTGTGGAAAGAGATAGCGGAGATATCCAACGTCTTTTCCAGCATTCCATAGTCCAGATCATCGTACGTACGTTTCTTGCGTACGTTCGGGCTCATACCGATAGAATGTAAAACGAAATCTATTTTACCACCTAATATTTCCACTGACTTCGCGAATACGGTCTCCAGATCCTCTACGCTGGTTGCGTCCGCCGGGATTACCTGCGCGTTCAACTTCTCCGCCAAAGCATCTACCTGACCCATACGAACAGCGATAGGCGTATTGCTTAACGTGATAGTCGCACCTTCCTCTACGGCTCTTTCTGCCACTTTCCAGGCGATAGACATATCGTTCAGCGCACCGAAGATAATGCCTCTCTTGCCTTTCAATAAATTATGACTCATACCTCTTGTTTATTAATTACGGCACAAACATACACAAAATGTGCAACATACGCAAATGAATATCATAGCCCGACATTTGAATATGTGCCTTGATATTAAAACAAGGTAGAGTCATTCTTTGTTGGCGGTTACTTCTTATTCCCGGAAATAAACCCTCTTTACCCGAGGCGAGATAGAGGTTAATATCTCATAAGGGATTGTTTTCAGTTTATCCGAAAGTTCGCTCACCGGTAGTTCGTCGCCGAAAATAATTACGGCGTCGCCTTCTTGCGCATGGATGTCGGTGACGTCGATCATGCAAGCGTCCATGCAGATGTTGCCGATAATCGGGCAGCGTTGTCCATTGATCAAGACTTCCCCGCCTCCGTTGCTGAAGTGGCGATCCAATCCATCGGCGTATCCGATCGGGATGATAGCGATCCGGGAATCACGTTTCACATAACTCATACGGCTATAACCGATCGAATCCCCCGCGGGTACGTTTTGTATTTGCAGGATCGTCGTCTTCAAGGTGCTGACGTTCCGTAAGCCTTTTTGTCCGGATGCGCTTACTCCATATAAACCGATACCTAAACGTACCATATCCATTTGATAAGCGGCGAAACGCTCGATTCCCGCGGAGTTTAGGATATGTTTGATTACCTTATACTCTAACCCATTTTCTAATTCCCCTGCGGCTTTGGTGAATTTATCCAATTGTTGATGGGTAAAATCATCGAAGACGTACGAGTCGCTTCCGGCTAAATGAGAGAAAACCGAACGGGCGATAACCCCGGATTGCGCTCTCAAGCGTTCACAGATCGCCGGGACATCCTCCGGTTGAAACCCTAGGCGATGCATGCCGGTATCGATCTTGATATGGATAGGGTAAGAGGTAATGCCTCTGCGCTCGGTCTCCCGGATCATGGCATCCAATAGGCGGAAGCTATAGACTTCCGGTTCCAGATGGTTCTCGAACAAGACATTGAAACTACTGAATTCCGGATTCATGACGATAATAGGGATCGAGATACCTTCTTTACGCAATTCGGCTCCCTCGTCGGCTACCGCCACGGCCAGATAGTCGCAACGATGTTCTTGAAGGGTCTTCGCCAGCTCGTAAGAGCCGGCTCCATAGCCGAAAGCTTTTACCATACAAACCATCTTAGTCTCCGGCTTTAGCTTGGAACGATACTGATTGAAGTTATGTACGATCGCGTCCAGATTTACCTCTAGGATCGTCTCATGCACCTTTTTCTCCAACAACTCGGAGATCTGCTCGAAATGGAAATGGCGGGAACCTTTAATCAAGATCAACTCATCCTTGAATTTCTTGAAGGAAGGAGACTTGATAAATTCCTCGGTGGTCGTGTAAAACTCCTTCTCGATCTCGAAGACGGAAGCATATTCCTTTAAGTCGCGGCCGATACCGATGATACGATCTATCTTCTTACGGCGAACCAAATCGGCGACCTTCTTATATAGAGATTTCGGCAAGGTGCCCGATTGAAG
This sequence comes from Parabacteroides sp. 20_3, assembly GCF_964238835.1. Classification (NCBI taxonomy): domain Bacteria; kingdom Pseudomonadati; phylum Bacteroidota; class Bacteroidia; order Bacteroidales; family Tannerellaceae; genus Parabacteroides; species Parabacteroides sp. 20_3. The sequence goes on from NZ_CAXSNO010000008.1 coordinate 146,509, forward strand.
GATATCGGAGAGGATTAAAGTGCTCTTTAATTGCTTGCCTACCCGGCGGCTTTGTTGGAAATCGAGTGCGATATCCAAGGAGTTGATATCCGAGTTATAGGTATCATTTATCAATAGGCAATTGTTGATACCTTGCTTTACGTCCAATCGCATAGCCACCGGCTCAAGATGTAAGAATTTCGTTACGTCGTTTACGCTGGTGGGTTTTAGGTAAAGCATAACCGCCATACAATGGATCACGTTCTCGATAGAAGCGTCGTCCGTGAACGGAATGGTAACGACCCGGTTGAAGCCCAGTAAAGTACAGTGAATGATCGTCTCAAACTCTTTCTTATCGATAGACTCGATAAACAAAGGAGCCTCGGAGTCCGTACGGCTCCATGCGATCGCTTTATGGGAAAGGCAAGCCGATTCGATACAATTGGCGATAAATAAATCATCCCCATCATAAATAATGGCTTCGCAATCATTGAAAAGCGTCAGCTTCTCCATACATTTCTGATTGGAGGAGAGGAAATTCTCTTGATGAGCCTCCCCGATATTCGTGATGATACCGATCGTGGGGGCGATAATGGGTTGCAGGCGTTCCATCTCGTCCGGTTGTGAGATACCGGCCTCGAAGATGCCCAGTGTATTTTTCTCGCTCATCTGCCATACCGAGAGAGGAACCCCCAACTGGGAGTTGTAGCTCCGGGGCGAACGTACGATGTTGAACTCGTTATGCAGCAGTTGATAGAGGAATTCCTTTACGATCGTCTTTCCGTTGCTACCGGTGATACCGATCACGGGGATGTTGAATTGCTTCCTGTGGTGGGTGGCCAGCTTTTGTAAAGCTCGTAACGTATCTTTTACGATCAGGAAGTTCGCATCCTTCATGCTCTCGAACTCCGGTAGCATATTGCTTACCACGAAGTTGCGAACACGAAGTTTATAGAGTTCCTGTATATATCTATGTCCGTCGTTCGTCTTGGTTTTCAAGGCGAAGAAGAGGCTTTGTTCCGGGAAGGAGAGACGACGGCTATCTGTCAACAACAAACTGACCGTATCGTCAAGCAATTGGTTTGTTTTAGCACCGATAACTCTTGCTATTTCTTTAATTGCGTATTCCATTCTTTTATTTTAGTTTAGACTTTACTGATCCTATTTCATTTAGAATATCAAAGGTATAAATTTTTTCAGACAAAGTATGAAACAAGAGGAATACTTATATTGAACAGACGTTAAATCGATTACGGAGAATGATTAGGTTCCGTTTTGTGCAACAACTTTTCCTGGCTTTTCCGTATATGCTAATATTCTCGCAAGCGGATCCTCTGTTCTTCATGCTAATTTTAAGATCTTTGCATAAAGAATTAACAATAAACAAACCATGAGATCATTAAGTATTTTAGTCTTTTTTATTGCCATCCGTTTTTTATCCTTGGCAGAGACAGTCGTACCTCGCTTATCCCCGTTGTCCTCGAGTATTGAGAAAGAACGGGTCGGGCTGGCTGGTACGTGGTTATTTAACACGTCGCCGGACGAGCGTTTTTGGCTGCGAGGCGCATTAGGCAATGACTGGAAGCCGATAGAGGTACCCGGAGAATGGGTCATGCAAGGCTTTGAGGTAGAAAAGGGAGCGACGGCGGGATATAGCCGGACTTTTTCCGTGCCGGCCGCATGGAAGGGCAAGAGAATCAAGCTTAGATGTAATGCTATCTATAGTGAGAGCCGTTTATATATTAATGGAAAGGAAGCTGCTTATCATATAGGCGGTTTTACTGCTTTTGAGACGGACGTGACCGGGTTGATTCGATTCGGGCAAGAGAACCGGATTGATGTGGCGGTGGTCTGTGAGACAGTTGCGGATTCTTTGGCCAGTGGCTCCCGTTATGCGGTTCATCCATTGGGAGGAATAACCCGTGACCTGTATTTGTTCGCTTTGCCAGAGCGAAATATATCCATGTTCCATGTTTCTACGGCTTTCGACTCTACTTATACGAAAGCGGTATTGAAGGTAGAGACCGAATTGGCGAATGAGGCTTCGGTATCCTCTGGGAATGAGTTAAGCTTATCTTTCCATCTGCGGGATGCCCAAGGAAAAACGGTTCGCTTGGCGCAAGACCACTATCCGGTAGGGGTTATCGAAGCGGGGAAGGTCGTGGGCAAGGAAGTGTCCTTTGATATTGAGAATCCGGAGAAATGGAATCCGGAGCATCCTTATTTATACACGCTTACCTGCCGTCTGACCGATGGAGGCAAGCTTTTGCACGAGACTTCGCGGAAGGTGGGTTTCCGCCAGATCGAGGTGCGTGGGAATCGGATGTTCGTGAATGGCATGCCGATCAAATTGAGAGGTGTATGCCGTCATGAGGTGATGCCCCTGCGGGGACGTTCGGTCAGTGAGGGTCTATGGAGAAAGGATGTCGAGCTTTTCCGTCTTGGCAACGTAAATTACATTCGTACCTCCCATTATCCGCCCGACGAGGCCTTGCTGGAGGCATGCGACGAGCTGGGAATGTTTGTCGAGGTAGAGGCTCCTTTTTGCTGGGCGCACGAGACGAAAGTGCCGGAGGATAAAATGGAGGCCGTATTGGTCAACCAGCATGTCGAGATGGTGAACTTGAACCGCAGTCATCCTTCCGTGCTTATGTGGTCGATGGGGAATGAGTCTAATTTATATACGGAATACTTCAAACGTGCGGCCGAAGTGGTCAAGCGAATAGATCCTACGCGTCCGCGTATTTTCAGCCAATGGGGCCCGGATGCGGATAAGGGAGAATTGGAGGTGACAAACCACCATTACCCGGGTCCGAAAGGTCCGGAGAAGTATCGTAATTATAAGCGTCCGGTCGTGTTTGATGAATTTTGTCATCTGAATGCCTATAACCGTTTCGAGCTTTCCGCAGATCCGGGTGTCCGGAGCATGTGGGGCGAATTGCTGGATCGGATGTGGAATGATATGTACCATAGTGAGGGCGTGCTGGGAGGTGCGATATGGGCTGGTATCGATGATACGTTTTTCCTTCCGGGAGGCCGAGCCGTAGGGTATGGCACTTGGGGACCCTTGGATGGATGGAGACGCGAGAAACCGGAGTATTGGGGGATGAAGAAAGCCTACAGCCCGGTACGTCTGGAACTTCGAGGGAATATGGACAAGGACGGAAAGGTTATGTTTGATGTCGAGAACCGCTATAATTTCACGAACTTATCCGCTTGCGAGATTCAATGGAAAGCCGGAAATCTGTCTGGTACGGTAACTGCGGATATAGCGGCTCGGGAAAGTGGTGTATTGGAAATCAATCTGCCGGAAAAGGCCCGGAAGGAGTCTTTTTTGTCGGTGGTTGTTACCGGGGCGCAGGGCTTTGTGGTGGATGAGTATAAATTCAAGATCCAGCCGGATCGCTTGCGTCCGTTGTCTCCGAAAGCGGGACAAGCGATACGATGCGAGGAAACCGCTGAGGCGATCGTGGTGACCTCCTTGTCTGGTACTTATAAAGTCTCCAAACGGGACGGCTTGCTGGAGGATTACCGGCAGGTATTGATGTTGTTGCCTCTTAACTCGACCGGACGGGGTATCCAGATGGTGGGCGATGGGCAGGATTTCGAGCCTTATAATCCCGTATGTACGAACTGGGTGGCTACTTCCATTGAGAAGAGAGAGGAAGAGGACCAGATCGAGATCGTCGTGAGAGGCCAATATCAGGAGGCGGAAGGTGAGTGGCGCTATCGGATCTTGTCTACGGGCGAGGTTTCCATCGCTTACGACTTTAAGGTACTGAAAGAGGTTTCGCCTCGCCAGATCGGTGTCGTATTATCGCTTCCCGCTACTTATACGCAGCTCGAGTGGAAACGAAAAGGATATTGGTCGGTTTATCCGGAGAACCATATAGGGGCCTTGGAGGGCAAGGCCGAGTTATTCAACGAGTCGTTGGCAATTAGCGGAATGGCCGGTCCGGATAAGCAACCGTCCGTGGATTGGTGTTTGGATCAGACCGCATCGGGATCGAATATGTTTCGCTCTACCAAGGAGCATATTTACGAGGCTACGTTAGCCGATCGTAAATCGGGAATCTCGGTGAAGGTGCTTTCTGACGGTACACAATCGGTCCGTTGCTGGAAGGATAAGCAAAAGGTGAGGATGCTGGTTGCGGATTATAATAATGCAGGGAAGGAGGGCTTCCTTTCTCCGCACATAGAATATGCTTACCGTACGTTGAAGTATGGGGAGCGGGTGAATGGAGAGTTCTTGTTTATACGCTCTGTCTTGAAATAATAAAATAATGAAGTAATAAAAAGTATGTACGATCGATATAAGAGAGTTTTATTCTGTGCCGGGTTTCTACTTTCCTTTTGTTTTGTCTTGCAGGCTGAAGACAAGGGGTTGCGACGAGTGGCGACCAATGATTGCGGTGTGGATAATGCGCAGCCCTTTCTGATAAAGGGAGAGAATGGTATCTTGCCGGAATCTTTTCCGGGGAGTAAGGAGGCTAAAACGATCAACGTTGGCAATACGCTTATCTATGCTTTCGACCAGATGGATATACAGGCCGATTACCAGATGGAAGTTGTCTATCTGGCTGATAAGCGCGGCGAGCAACGTGTCGTTGCCGATGGGAATGAGGTACAAGCCCCCGTTGTCCTTGAGAAAGGAGTGGAGCGACGATATGTGATAGACCTGCCTAAGAAAGCCTATGCTTATGGACAGTTAGTCTTGGTATTTGAGGCATTGAATGGCGATAATGCGGTTGTCTCGGAACTGAATTTGTATTCGTCTAACCCAGCTCCGCTGAAACCTTTCGAGGGGGATCGGAAAAAGGATCTGGTACATATCCAAGCGTATACGGTAGATACGACCGTTTGTGCCGAAAAGGTGTTGCCTATATATGCGATTAAGCCGCATCTGGTAGCCGGCGTATATAATCCGGTCTTATCATTGAATGGGATTTGGTCGTTTAATGAGAAGCCCGCTACTTATTTTTATGAGCGGAAACAGATGGGGCAGGAGTGGAAGCCAATCGTGATACCGGGACAGTGGTCTATGCAGGGCTTTCAGGTTGATTCCGCGGCTTTTGGGGGGTACCAGACTACGTTTACCTTGCCTGCGGATTGGAGCGGGAAACGGGTGAAGTTGCGCTTCGATGGTGTTTCCAGCGAGTCGGTCGTTTATTTGAATGGAAAGGAGATAGGTTCCCATATGGGAGGTATGACAGCTTTCGAGCTGGATGTGACGAATGGGTTGAGGAGCGGCGAGAACGTATTGGCTTTGCGGGTTCGTAGTGAGTCGTTGGCTGATATGTTGGGTAGCTTGACGCAATATGCGGCGCATCAATTGGGGGGGATTACGCGTAAAGTGACGCTTTTCGCCGTTCCGGAGGTTCACTTGTCCGATCTGCGTATCGTAACGGATTTGGATGATGCATATAAGGATGCGGAATTGAAAGTGTATGTATCGGTAACGAATGCTTCTGCGAATGTGCAAAAGAATCTCTCGGTTCGTCTTTCGGTATCGGGTGAACCGGTCGTTTTGAGTCAGGCTATTCCGGAGATAGCGGCTGGATCTACTTGGAGCGGTTGGCTGACCGGAAAGATTGCCTCTCCGAAAAAGTGGGATAGCGAGCATCCTAATTTGTACACGTTGAAAGTCGAGTTGGGAACTTCGGAAAAGATTGTCGAGCAAGTGAAGAAACGCTTTGGTTTCCGAGAGATCCAGATTCAAGGAAATCGTATGCTAGTAAATGGAAAGGCGGTTAAGCTGAAAGGTGTGTGCCGTCATGAGATGCATCCGCTGACAGGCCGTGTGATGAATCCGGCGTTGGCACGAAAAGATATTGAGTTGTATCGGGACGCTAACTGTAACTTCATCCGTACATCTCATTATCCACCTTGTGAGGAGATGTTGGAGGTGTGCGACGAGCTGGGGATGTTTGTCGAGGTAGAGGCTCCGGTTTGCTGGCTTGGCCATCATGCGAATGAGAACTGGAAGGTATTGGATTACCGCGAACAGAAATATTATCCCTATGTATTGCAAGTCAATATGGAGATGATCCAATTCTACCGGAATCATCCCTCCATTATCTTCTGGTCTATGGCGAACGAGTCTTATTGGAATAAGGAATTTGCGCAGGTACAGGTGTATATGGAAAAGGCGGACCCGACACGTCCGCTCACCTTTCACGATCAAGGATATGGTGGCTTTAATAATCAGGGGAGCACGGCTCCTATCTCCAATATTCATTATCCGGGGCCGGATGGGTATAAGGTAGCGGCGAAGAGTGATCGTCCGATGACCTATGGTGAATACTGCCACTTAAATGTATATAATCGGAGTGAGTTGGTGACGGATCCCGGTGTCCGGAGCGATTGGGCATTAGCGTTGGCTCCTACATGGGAAAATATGTATAAGACTCCGGGTGTATTGGGTGGTTCCATTTGGTCTGGTATCGATGACATCTTCCAGTTACCGAACGGTGATGCGGTTGGTTATGGCGCTTGGGGGCCAATTGATGGCTGGCGTCGGCCGAAACCGGAATATTGGGATATGAAAAAGATTTATAGTCCGATTCGTGTGACTACAAAGACATTATCTCCGGCCAAGGAACTGGTTATTGATCTGGAAAATCGGTACACGTATACGAACTTGAATGAATTGCAGGTTAATTGGGTCTATGGGGAAGAAAAAGGAAGTATCTTTGTTGATCTTGAACCTGGTGAGAAAGGGCAGTTGCGTGTTCGGCCGGTTCATCCGGAAAAGGCCAATGAGCTTTATCTCTCTTTCGTGGATCCCCGCGGATTTACGGCAGATGAGTATCTGATTCCGGTGGGAAGGCAGATACAGAATGAGTCGCAGGTGTTAGCGGCTGTTCCGACTCGCTTGAAAGAGAAAAAAGATCGTTATATGATTACCGGAAAGGATTTTACTTGCGAGATCAGCCGTATTTCCGGTCAGATACTTTCGGTAAAGAAAGGGAAAAAAGAGGTCTTGAATGGCGGGCCGTGGTTGATGGCGTTGCCGTTGACCAGTGGGGGGTGTTATCCGAATCATAATGCGAATACGCCTGCGTTTAATGATTTATGCTCTGATTGGAAAGTTGAGAAAGTAGATGCTGTCCGAGAGGGAAATGATGTGGTGGTAAAGGTAAAAGGGGCGTATAAGGAGTTTGCCGGGTCGTATGACTTGAAGGTGAATGCGAATGGTGAGCTGTCGGTCGTTTATGCCTTTGATGCGCTTGAGGATGTGAATCCGAGACAATGGGGATTGGTCTTCGAGGCTCCTGTTTCTTTCGATCAAACATTCTGGCGTCGTGACGGGTTGTGGAGTGTCTATCCTTCCGACCATATCAGTCGTCCGGTAGGTGAGGCCAGCCTGTTTTATGAGGGTCTTCCGAAGAAGGTCGATCCGCATACGGAACCGGCTTGGTCTTGGAGTATGGATTATAATGAGTTGGGTAGTAATGATTTCCGGTCTACACGTCGGAATATATGGTATGCCGGGCTGAGAAGCATGAATGGAAGTAAGATAACCGTTCCTTCTAACGGCCGGCAACATTGGCGTTCTTGATTGGAGAAGGACAAGATCCGCTTTTTGGTTGCCGACTTTGTTACGGCCGGAAATGAGATATTCCTGAGTACCTATTACGATCCGTACCGGAAACCTGTTCGGAAAGGAGAACGGATCGGGGGAGAGATCCTAGTAAGAGTAGAATAATAAATATACTGATAAATGAAATACTTGAATTTAGTATTGGGTTGCTTATTACTTTCGGCCTGTGCCGACAACCCGAAATCGGAACTGACCATGGAGTGCCGTCCAACGATGCTGGTTGAGGCTACGGACTCTCCGGAAATGATTATTGAGAAGGCGGCGCATATCGTGCCTACCGACAATCAGTTGGAGGCTTTACGGGATGAGTTTATCGCTTTTATCCATTTCGGGCCTAATACGTTCACCCGCATGGAGTGGGGAAATGGTATGGAGGATCCTCGTATATTCGACTTGAAGGAGTTGGATACGGATCAATGGTGTGAGACGATGAAAGAGGCGGGAATGAAGAAGGTTATATTCACCGCCAAGCACCACGATGGTTTTGTCTTGTGGCAGAGCCGTTATACGAAGCACGGTATCATGTCTACCGGTTTCCGGGATGGAAAGGGGGATGTATTGAAGGACTTGTCCGCCTCTTGCCAAAAGTATGGCTTGAAGCTGGGAGTATACCTTTCTCCGGCGGATTTGTTCCAAATTGAAAGTCCTACGGGATTGTATGGTAATTTGAGTAAGTATACCAAGCGTACCATTCCGCATGAGGTGCCGGGGCGTCCGTTTGAAAACAAGACTACTTTCGAGTTTGAGTTGGATGATTACAATGAGTATTTCATGAACCAGCTATTCGAACTCTTGACCGAATACGGCCCGATCCATGAGGTCTGGTTCGATGGGGCACACCCGAAGCGCAAGGGAGGCCAGCAATATAAATATTCGGCTTGGAAGGACTTGATTCATTCGTTAGCGCCGGAGGCCGTGATCTTTGGCCGCGAGGATATTCGTTGGTGTGGCAATGAGGCTGGAAGGACTCGTGATACGGAATGGAATATCATCCCTTACCCGGAAAATCCGGACACGACCTCTTATTTCCCCGACATGACGGATGAGGATTTGGGTAGCCGCGAACAATTACTCAAGGCAAAATATCTGCATTATCAACAGGCTGAGACTAATACGTCTATTCGTGAGGGTTGGTTCTACCGAGATGATGATCGCCAGCGTGTGAGAAGCGCGGACGACGTGTTCGATATCTATGAGCGTGCTGTAGGTGGAAACTCTACTTTCTTGTTGAATATCCCCCCCAACCGTGAGGGGCGTTTCTCTGCGCAGGATGTCAGCGTATTGAAAGAGGTAGGCAAGCGTATCCGTCAGACGTACGGTACGGATCTGCTGGCTCAGGCGGATGGCCCGAAAGAATGGTTGGATAAGGATGATACCACTTTCCGTGCTGTGATCGCAGGAGGCGAAGGGGTTGTCATAGAGACCGCGAAGCCTGTTACCGTGAACCGCTTTATATTGCAAGAAGCGATCGCTACCAATGGTGAACGAGTGGAGAGACATGCGCTTGACGCTTGGGTAAATGGCGAGTGGAAAGAGATCGTGGAGGCGACTAACATCGGTTATAAACGGATCCTCCGTTTCCCGAACGTGACAACCGACAAATTCAGGGTGCGCATATTGGAGTCACGTCTGATTCCGGCTATCAGTGAGGTAGCGGCCTATTATTACGAGTCGCGTCCGCCGCGGTTGACCGTGCGCAGGAACGAGGTGGGAGCGGTTTGTGTTGAGACCTTGCGCCAGGATTTCAAATGGAATACGTATGAGCAGGATATGGCTAGCGATTTAAATGCTGGCTTCAAGATCCATTATACGACTGACGGTACGATGCCCGACGAGAATTCTCCGGAATATAAGGAGCCTTTCGTGTGGGATAACGGTGAGGTGAAAGCGGTTGCCATACTGAATGGTCGTTCCGGTGAGGTGTGTGAGTCGCTCTTGGGATATGACAAGAGGAGTTGGAAAGTAGAAACTGATAATTCCCGCTCGGTCACCATCCGGTTGGATACGCCTCGCATATTGTCCGGCTTGGCTTATACGCCACAATCGGACAAGGAAGTCCAGATGATCGTGAAGGGAGCCGTGAAGATCAGCGATGACGGAAAGACATGGAAAACAGCCGGAGCTTTTGAGTTCGGTAATTTGAAGAATGACCCGACCCGCCGCAACTTTCATTTCACGGAAGCGGTAAAGGCCCGGTATGTACGTTTGGAAGCGAATCGAGAGATCGACTCGAAGTTGATGGAATACGATCTGTTTTAACCCGGAATGGTTTATTGGGAAACCACTAAAAGGAGAGTTCCGATTAGTGCATCGTTTCCTAAGTATATATTCCGCAATGCTTAAGTATAAAGGGTTATAATATAAGTTATTAGTTGTTCGAAATACCGAATTTTGCATGGTTGAACAACTAATAATTTATTTATGGACAAATTAAAAGGAAAAGCCATTTCCTGTAAGATCGCAGGAAAGTATTTTCTGCCGGCTGTTATTGCCCTCGCTTTCTCTACGGGAGCGATGCAAGCCTCAGAAAAGGGAAGGACGAGTTTTGATGTTGAGAGCGTAACCCACTCGCAACAAGAAAGAGAGTTAACGGGAGTTGTAACAGATGCTAAGGGAGAGCCCATTATTGGAGCGAATGTCGTAATAAAAGGAACTACGCAAGGAAGCATAACAGATTTGGATGGACGTTTTGTTTTGCAAGTCCCCGAGAATGCGGTCTTGCAGATCTCTTATATCGGCTATGTGATGCAAGAGGTGGAGGTGGGAAATAAGACCTCGGTTACAATCTTACTGAAAGAGGATTCACAAGCCTTGGAAGAGGTGGTTATCGTAGGTTTTGGTGCACAGAAGAAAGTGAACCTTACGGGTTCTGTCAGCAGTGTGGATTCTGAGAAGTTGTCGGGGATGCCTGCCACGAACGTAACCAGTATGTTGCAAGGTAAGTTGCCGGGCGTGGCGATTACTCAATCGTCAGGATTGCCGGGACGTGAGAAGACCTCAATTCGCATACGTGGTATCGGTACGATGAATAATTCCGATCCGATGGTCTTGGTGGATGGATTGGAATCTTCCATGGATGATGTCAACCCGAATGATATTGAGAGTGTGAGCGTATTGAAAGATGCCGCAGCTTCTTCTATTTACGGAACCCGTGCGGCTAACGGTGTGATTCTTATCACGACTAAACGAGGTAAGACGGGTAAACCTTCCATTACCTACAACGGATATGTCGGATTCCAGAAAGACATCAATCGCCAGAAACATCTTTCCTCAGCACAATATGCGGAGCTGTACAATGAGGGTTTAAGGAACGAGGGAGCCTCGCCCGCTTATTCTGCGGAAGATATACAGAAATACCGGGATGGATCCGATCCGGACAATTATCCGAATACGGATTGGATGGATGCGCTATTACAAGGTAGCGGATTCACGCATAATCATAATATCAGTTTGAACGGTGGAACGGAAGCGACACGCTACGCCGTCTCTTTGGGATATTATGACCAGTTGGGTCTGACCAAGAATACGGACTATGACCGTTACAATGTCCGTATTAATTTGGATAGCAAGGTGAACGATCGTCTGTCTTTCGGCGTGAATAGTAGTTTGTCGTATCGGGATATCTCGGTACCTACCACTCCTTATAATAACTCGGACGATTTGGCACAGTTCTTTCGCCAAGCGAATCGTATCCCAAATATGTACGTAAACAAATACTCGGATGGTTCTTGGGGACGGCATATCGACGGAAACCCGATCGCTTGGCTGGAAGCGGGAGGAAAGGGTACTACCCAAGCCGTGCATGCTTTGGGGAGTGCTTTTGCGGAATTGAAGATTATCGAGGGCCTTACCTTGAAAGGGATAGCTGGTGTGGATTATGACATGAAAGAAGAGAAAATCCATATCAAAGAGATTCGTTATGGAAATGGAACCGTACAGGGACCGAATAGCGTGAATGATATGTGGGAGCGGAAAATGACGGTAACCCTTCAGGCTTTATTGAATTATGAGAAGCAAATCGGGGCGCATAATATAAAAGGTATGCTGGGTGTCTCTCGCGAGTCGTATCGTTATCATCAAACGAAGGCGTACCGGAAGAATTTCCCGAGTAATGATCTGGATGAACTGAACGGCGGTTCTACGGATGGATGGAGCAACGAGGGAAAAGCGCTCGACTCGAATATTGGCTCTTATTTCGGACGTATCAACTATGATTATGCCGGCCGTTATTTATTGGAGGCTAATTTCCGTGCGGATGGTTCTTCTAAGTTCGCCAGTGGAAATCGTTGGGGATATTTCCCTTCATTCTCTGCCGGATGGCGTATTTCAGAGGAGGCTTTTATGGAGTCGATCGAGTGGTTGGATAATTTAAAGATCAGAGGATCGTGGGGTCAGTTGGGTAATCATCGGATGGATGATTATCAATATATTGCGTTGATCGCATTGGGACAGAATTATCCGTTTAACGGAACAATCTCTGACGGTGCTGCACAAACGGCGGCTAACAATCCCGATATCTCTTGGGAGACAACCACAGAGTTTGACTTGGGTTTTGACTTGAGCGTGAAGAATGGCCTGTTCTCTTTCTCCGCCGATTATTACGATCGATATACGGATAATATCCTGACGAAGGTTCCCGTAACCTTGATTTATGGATTGGAGGCTCCGGTCTCTAACGCCGGCGCTATGCGGAACCGGGGTGTCGAACTTTCATTCGGACATCAGAACAGCGTGAGCGATTTCCAATATGGGGTAGACGCATATGTGGCGTTTAATAAGAATAAGGTGGAGAAATACTTGAATCCTTCCAAGGGTGATAAGATCCGGATGGAGGGAGAGTCGTGGGATTCATTCTACGGGTATGAATGCATAGGTATCTTTATGTCGGATGAAGAGGCCGCCAGCAGTCCGGTTCATTCTTCCTTGGTCAAGGGAGGCGACTTGAAGTTCAAGGATCAAAATGGAGACGGTAAGATAGATGCGGAAGACCGTGTCGTACTAGGTAACACCATTCCGAATGTTACCTTCGGACTTAACTTGAACATGAGTTTCAAGGGATTCGATCTCTCTGCTGCGTTCCAAGGTGCAGCCGATGTATATCGTACGGTAGACCGCGAGTCTATGTGGGGATTTATCGATGGAGCGAATGCTCAGGAGAAGCATCTTGACCGTACGATCGTGGAGAATGGTCAGGTGACTAGCTTAGGCCATTACCCCCGTTTGTTGATCAATCAGTCGCATAATCGTGTCATGAGTTCTTTTTTGGCGATGAATGCGAGCTATTTGCGCTTGAAGAATTTGCAAGTTGGTTATAATTTGCCGGAATCTCTATTGAAATCTGTGGGAATCGGACGTGCTCGTGTATATGTCAGTGGGCAGAATTTATTTACGATCTCTGGGCTTCCGAAAGACTTCGATCCGGAAGGTCCTAATGGTGCTGCGGGATCTTCTTATCCGCAAGTCGCTATTTATACGTTAGGTTTAGATGTTACATTTTAAATAGAATACTCAAATGAATAAGTTTTATATGACGGGAATGTCGCTGCTCTCTTTTGCCTTGGTTTCTTGTGGCGACAGTTTTTTGGATGTAACGCCAGCCGATCAGTTATCGGACGCTACATTCTGGCAATCGGAAACCGATGCGGATAGAGCCTTGACCGGTTGCTACCGGGGTTGGGAGAGCGCTACGAATATCGTTTTCCTGGATGCCGCTACCGATAATGGTTATGAGCAGTTCGACTATAATTATCAGGCGTTAGGAAATGGGCAGATCCTGCCGACTTCCGCTCCGGGACATCAGTCTCCTTGGATCGACGAATTCGCTACAGAATGGTTTACGTACGACCGTATTCGCAAATACAATAACTTCTTGGAGAAGATCGATGCCGTAGAGATGGATGCGGCAAAGAAAGAACGTTATAAGGCAGAGGTACGTTTCCTTAGGGCTTACGACTATTACAACAAGGTTATGTTTTATGGTGATATACCCTTGGTGACAAAGGTATTCGCGAATGCTGAGGAGGCGAATATGGCTCGTACACCACAAAATGAGGTGATCGATTTCGTGTTGACAGAGCTGGCCGCTATCGAAAACGCTCTACCGGAGCAAAACCAGATTCAGTCGGGTGGCCATATCACCAAGGGGGCGGTATTGGCGTTGAAGGCTCGTTTTGAGCTATATCTGGGGAAATACGCCGAGGCTCAGGCAGATGCGGCTAAGGTGATCGCTATGGGTTGCTATGAGTTGTACCCGGATTACGAGACTCTTTTCTATCCTGAGGCGGAAACATCCAACAAGGAGTCTATTTTGGATGTGCAATATATAAAGGATCAGTATAAGAACATGATTCCGCAATTGAATCTTCCTGCGATCGAAGGCGGTTGGTCTGCCTTGAATGCCTTATGGCCGTTCGTAGAAGCCTTCCAAATGCGAAACGGTAAGTTTATCGATGAGGCAGGTTCCGGCTATGATGACAATAAGCCTTTCAAGGATCGTGATCCTCGTTTGAAAAAGATTGTTTTGTGCCCGGGAGAAGAGTACAACGGACGTATCTATAACCCATTGGATAAGTTGATAAACGGGCAGTCGAATGATGATTATCATGTGAACGCCGCTGCTTCCCGCGGAGGGTTGTTAGTAAAGAAGCATATTTATCCTATGTCGGTGGAAGATGCCAACAATTACGATGTGAACACGATGGTCATCCGTTTGGCCGAGATGTATTTGACGTTTGCCGAATGTGCGTTGAAAACAGGTTCGGGAAAAGAGGAAGCATTACGCTATATCAATGCGATCCGCGAGCGTTCCGGAATGCCGGCGGTAACGAGTTTGACAGAGAAAATCGTGCGTTACGAACGTCGTGTGGAGCTTGCCTTCGAGGGATTGAGATATTTCGACTTGAAACGTTGGGACCTTGGCCCTGAGTTATTGAATGGACAGGCGATCGGTTGTCGGGACGGATCGGTGAACTCTACTACTGGCGAGGTGACGTGGAATGGTAATTATATCATACTGGAAGAACGTAAATTCTTACCGGCTCGTAAATATCTGTTGCCGATCCCTCAAGTGGAACTAGACCGGAATGAGAATATGGTACAGAACGAGGGATACTGATAAGAGAGAGACGGGGCGTGCCCCGTCTCTACTTATTTTGTGAAATTGGAAGAGATGATCGAGAGCGTGTTTGCGCAGAGTCGGCTGATCTCATCCCATTTTTTTTCTTGGATGCTTTCCTTCGGAAAGAGCTTGCTTCCCATACCCACACAAACAACCCCGGCCTCGAACCACTTCTTGAGATTTTCCTCGGTAGGCTCTACCGCTCCGGTTGCCATGATCATGGCCCAAGGTAATGGGGCCTTGATGTTTTTTACGAAAGAGGGGCCACCTACATTTCCGGCGGGGAATATTTTACATATAACGCAACCGGCTTCTTGTGCGTCGCTGATCTCACTGACCGATCCGCAACCGGGTATATAGGGAACACCTCGGCGGTTACATGTTTTCGCTATGTCGGGATTGAAACAAGGGCCGACAACGAAATTTGCTCCTAATTGCATATAAAGGGCAGCTGTGGCAGGTTCTACCACTGATCCGATGCCCAATACCAATTCCGGGCATTCCGTGGCGGCGAATCTGGATAGTTCAGAAAATACCTCATGGGCGAAATCTCCCCGGTTCGTGAACTCGAATACACGTATGCCGCCTTCGTAACAGGATTTCAGCACGTTTTTCGCGACTTCAGGATCTTTATGATAGAATACCGGGACGATTCCGGTAGATACCACTATATTGATGGTTTGTAACAGATTGAATCTAGCCATATGTTTTTATGATTCTTATTATTGAATGATTTAATCGGTTTATCTGGATACTCTTCCGCTAGCGTCGCCTGCCATGAGTTTTTCTACTTCCTCTACCGAGACCAAGTTGAAATCCCCATAAATGGTGTGCTTGAGGCAACTGGCGGCTACAGCGAAATCAAGTGCTTTTTGGTCATCCTCCGGATACCGATTCAATCCGTAGATCAATCCTCCCATGAATGAGTCGCCGCCGCCTACCCGGTCTACGATATGGGTTATGTCATAGCGTTTGCTCTCATAAAGACGGTTGTCGCTCAGCAGTACGCCTCCCCAGGTGTTATGGTTGGCGTTTATCGCCCCGCGCAATGTGATGATAACCTTCCGGGCCCGTGGAAACCGGTTTTTCATTTGCCTGCAAACCGACTCGAAGCCGGAAGCGTCTACCTCGCCGTTCGTATGTGTGACATCGAAGTTCTCGGGTCGGATGCCGAATACCTTCTCGCAATCCTCCTCGTTCCCCAGAATAATGTCACAACCGGCAACCAGCTCCGGCATTACCTCTGCCGCGGATTTACCGTATTTCCAAAGATTCTTGCGGAAATTGAGATCGCATGATACGGTTATACCCAGTTCGTTGGCAGCCTTGATCGCCTCTAGGCATACCTCTGCCGCTCCTTGTGAGATGGCTGGCGTGATGCCGGTCCAGTGAAACCAGCTCGCTCCATTGAATACGGTTTTCCAGTCGATCATTCCCGGCTCGATCTCGGAAATAGCTGAGTGGGCACGGTCGTAAACCACTTTGCTGGCACGTGCCACGGCTCCTGTCTCAAGGAAATAAATGCCTAACCGGTCCCCGCCGTATAGAATATGCCGGGTTCCTACGCCATGTTTACGCAACTCCATCAGGCAAGCGTTCGCGATGTCATTTTTCGGAAGCCGTGTGATGAATTCCGTCTCCAACCCGAAGTTGGCCAACGAGACCGCTACGTTGGCTTCTCCACCACCAAAGGTAGCCGCATACGTGTCGGATTGGCAAAAACGTAAGTGCCCAGGCGTAGACAGGCGAAGCATGATCTCGCCAAATGTTATGATTTTTGTTCCCATTTTATGAAAATGTTTTATTGGATAAATAATGTATGGCAAAGTTATGTATTGAATTCTCGAGACGGCTGTCCGCAGGTTTCTCCGATTTGACTTATACGGAATAAACAATCGCCGATGATGACTTTTTCGGAAGTTTATCAGATCTAGTTCCGAATAAGATAACTTTTTCGACGAATAGTACCTGTTTGTATGCTTGCCTATGGGTGTCATATGTAGAATACTTAGCGGATATATCTTATTTTTGTGATATCGATTAAATATCCGGATACTAGCGGGAAATCAAGTGTAATTTAAAGATAGAGAAGCATGGAAGAGGAGAATCGTACCTTATTCAGTAGTATAGGTCAAATTATGCGTACCTTGGAGGGAAAGCGACTGGCGGATGTGTTCCGTTTTGTCTCTTTTCTCCCGATGGAACGTTTTGGCCAGCACGCTCATCACAGGTTGGAGCTTAATTATGTGAAAAAGGGAAGTTGCATTATTCGGTTGGAGAACGAGAGTGTAAGTTTTCGCGAGAACGAGTTGATGATTATCTGCTCGGATGTTCCCCACTCTTTTCAGGCTGGCTCGGAAGGATGCACGTTGATGCAACTGGAGTTCCTGCCGGAGGTATTCGGTCATTTCGAGGATTATCTGGATGTCGGCCGCTCGCTAACCCCTTTGAGTATCTTCTCATCGGCCAACCGTTTGATCAAGATCGTGAACAATGTCCGTATCATGAGAGCTATCCAGCGTATCGTGACAGAGATGAATACCCGCAATAAATACTATGAGCACTTAGTCGTGATGTATTACGCAGAGCTGCTCATCTTGATCTATCGACACATGGATGAGACCTATTTTCCGCTGTCTTCCAACAATACGATGAGAAAGGCGATTAATTACATCCGGGAACATTATAAGGATGATATCTCTATAGGGGATGTCGCGGAAGAAGCCTGTATCGGTGAACGGTACTTGCGTAAGATATTCTCCCAGCATCTTAATTTGTCGCCTGTCGATTACTTGAATCAGATACGGATAAACAAGGCGATAGAGCTGTTGCGTATTACGGAGTTGAGCGTGAAAGAGGTCTGTTTTGAGTGTGGCTTCCGCTCACCTCAATATTTCTCCCGTATATTCAAGCAGTTGGTGGGTGTGTCGCCTAGCGATCTGTTGAAATAGGAATACGATTTTATTAACTAAATAAATGAAGGAAAAAATGAAAGAATGGAGTGACGACAAATCGCTACTGGCTTTAATCAAGAATGAGCTGTATACCGCTGTGATCGGCGATATCATGGATAAGATGGGATATACGCACCAGTTTTTGCCACCTCGGATAAGGCCCTTGCGGGATGATATGTTTATCGCCGGAAGGGCGATGACCGTGTTGGAGGCCGATGTGTTGGATAACTTGACGGATGCCGGGAATAACCCGCTGTTGAAACGCTCCTTCGGATTGATGCTGGAAGCGTTGGACGATTTGAGAGAGGACGAGGTATATATCTGCTCCGGATCATCGCCCGCATATGCCTTATGGGGAGAGCTGATGAGTGCAAGGGCCATGCAATGCAAGGCGGCTGGAGCCGTGGTGAATGGGTATTCGCGTGATACGAAGGGGATCTTGGAACTGGATTTCGCTTGTTTCTCTTATGGCCCTTATGCGCAGGATCAGGCGCCTCGCGGCAAGGTGATCGACTACCGTGTTCCTATCGACATGGAGGGCGTGAGGATCAACAACGGCGATATGATCATCGGCGATATAGACGGTGTTTGTGTCGTTCCGAGAGAGATCGAGGAGGAGGTCTTCGAACGTGCGCTGGAAAAGGCGAGAGGCGAGCGGGTCGTGCTGAAGAAAATTAAGGAAGGCATGAAAGCCCGTGAGGCGTTTGATAAGTATGGAATAATGTAATACTTTAAAATAGAACAGAAGAGATGAAAATTACGGATGTAAAAGTATGGTTGGTACAAGGTATCAAGTATAATTGGACTTTATTGAAAATCTATACAGACGAGGGGTATACTGGGGTTGGAGAGGCTACGAACTGGCCGGGAAGCCCGATCGTATATGAGGCGGCTAAGCATGTGGGGAAACGTATTATCGGCTTGGATCCCATGAAAACGGATTTTATCTGGACGAAGTTGTACCGCGACTTGAACTGGATTGGCCCGTATGGTGCCAGCCTTTGCGCCATCAGTGGTATTGACATGGCGTTGCTCGACTTGAAAGGTAAGGTGCTGGGTGTTCCTTGCTATGAGTTGTTGGGGGGCGCTTACCGGAAAGATATCTTATTGTATGCGAATTATTGGTTTACGGGAGGCGGACATAACGAGGCGGATTATTTCGATCAGGCGAAGAGGGTACGTGAGGCTGGATTCACCGGCTTGAAATTTGACCCGTTCGCCCATACGAATTATTTCTATGGGGAAGACTTGGCTTCTAACTTGACACTTACGGCTGAACAACAGGATCTGGCCTTCAATGTATCCAAGGCGGTACGCGAGGCGGTAGGACCGGAAACGGATATCATGATTGAGACGCATGCTATGTTGAACTACCGTATCGCCGTGAAGATGGCCGAACGCCTGTCTAAGCTAGATATCGCATGGTATGAGGAACCGGCAGGTCCTGAGAGTGCCAAGACTTTGCGGGCGATGCGGGAACGTATCCCATCGGATGTGGCTATTTGCGTAGGCGAACGTCATTATACTCGCTTCGGCATACGTCCTGTCTTGGAGAATCATATTTGCGACGTGATCATGCCGGATATAACCCGTTGTGGAGGTCCGTCTGAAATGAAACGTATGGCTACGATGGCTGAGGCATATAGCGTATTGATCGCTCCTCATAATCCGAATGGACCGTTATCTACGCTGGCTTCTTCGCACGTATGTGCTTCTATACCGAACTTCTTCCGTCAAGAGTTCATGTTTAATGATGTGCCTTGGCGTGACCGTGTGATCGATCATCCGATAGCGGATATGGTATATGACGGTATGCTCCATCTGTCCGATCGTCCGGGTTTGGGCGTTGATTTGGTTGAGGAGGAAATGGAAGCGCATCCGGGTATCACGGAGAACGCTCCGGTTAATTTTTATATTTGATTCGAATGAGTTTTATAATAGATCTTAAGGATAAGGTTGTATTGGTGACCGGCGTGTCATCGGGTATAGGTTACGGCACGGCACGTGCGTTTGCCCATGCCGGTGCCCATGTGGCCGGATGTGCCCGTAAACCGGTGGATGATCCAAGTGCTAAGGAGTTTTGTGCGGCTATAGAATCAGAGGGCGTGAAAGCCCTTTACGTGCAGACGGATGTGACGCAACCAGATGAATTGGCGGCTTTGGTGGAGTCTACTATCCAAACTTTCGGTCGTTTGGACGTGGTGGTTTCTAATGCCGGAGCGAATGTGTTTGAAGGGGCAGCGGGTTGTAATGAGGAACAGTGGAGACATAACCTAGATTTGAATTTGGCTTCTCATTGGCGGTTGGCGAAGTATTGCAAGCCCTATCTGGAGAAAGCGGATGAAGGGGCCATTTTGTTAATGACTTCCAACCATGCCTTTAGTTCCATTCCGGGCTGTTTCCCTTATAATGTGACAAAAACGGCTATAACGGGTCTCGTTCGTAGTTTAGCGATTGAGTGGGGGCCTGAGATACGTACCGTAGGTATCGCACCTGGGTTTATAGATACGGCAGGGAATGATACATGGTTCGCCTCTTTCCCGGATCCGGCAGCTGAACGGCAGAGAACCGAGAATCTGCATCCCGTGAAACGGATCGGGACGGTAGAGGAGGTCGGGGCGCTATGTGTCTATCTGGCCTCTCCCATGGCCCGGTTTATCAGTGGTACGACGATTCTGATGGACGGCGGACGTTCTGCCTTGATGCAAGACGATGTGTAACCTATTAGATACGAGGGAATGAAAGCTACATTATTATATGAATGTAAGGATTCGATAGGAGAGGCCGCTACTTGGTTGAATGATTTGGGACTTTTCTTGTGGGTCGATATTAACGGCGGTTTATTGCATACTTATTCCCCGGACGGGGATGCGTATGCTGCGGTCCGGTTGCCGGCTCGTGTTTCCACGATTGTCCCGATGACCGACGGGAGGCTGCTGCTCTCCCTGCAAGGGCGTTTGATCGCTTATGACTTGCGGACAGGCGAGCAAGAGGTTTTACGGGAGCTTTTCCCCACGGATGGGATGATGCGGCCGAACGACGGGAAGGCTTCTCCGGAAGGACGCTTGTGGTTGGGGATGATGCACTTGTCCGATCATTCCGAGACGGGGGCGTTGTACCGGGTCGATCCGGATTTGTCCATCCATAAGATGTTGGATAAGCAATGTATCCCGAATGGGATCGTTTGGAGCGAGGATGGTTCCCGTATGTATTATGTGGACTCCGGTCGCCACGTGGTCGAATCATATCGGTACGATATGCGGAGCGGGGAATTATCGTATGAGAAACCTGCGTTGGAGATCCCGGAGGATATGGGAGTGCCGGATGGCATGACGATCGACGCGGATGGAAATCTGTGGATCGCGCATTGGGGCGGTTTCGGTGTCTGTGTATGGAACCCTCTTTCCGGCGAGTTGTTGGATAAGGTGGAGGTACCTGTGCCGAATGTCGCCTCTTGTACGTTTGGACGGGACGGCTTGCTTTATATAACGACCGCTATGGATGGGCTGTCCATGCGGGAGCGAGAGGCGTATCCGCTCAGCGGAAGTTTGTTCGTGGCTTCTACCGGCATGAGCCCCGGCAAGAACCATTATCCCTTCCGTCGTATTTAATTCCGTTATCTAAAAAATAGTAATACCATGAATATATCACCTATAGATCTAAGTGTTTTTGTCTTATATTGTGTATTGATCTTGTTTGTAGGTTTGTACGTCTCCCGGAAGAAAGAGGGGCATGTGGAGGATGCGAACGACTATTTTTTGGCGGGACGTGGTTTGGCTTGGTGGGCTATAGGTGCTTCGATCATCGCCTCGAACATATCGGCTGAGCAGTTTGTGGGAATGAGCGGGTCAGGCTATGCGATCGGTCTGGCGATGGCTACTTATGAATGGATCGCGGCGTTGGGACTCTTGATCGTGGCGAAGTGGTTCCTCCCGATATTCTTGAAGCGGGGCATATTCACGATGCCTCAATTCCTTGAGGAACGTTTCGACAAGCGGGTCAAGACCGTGATGGCCTTCTTTTGGTTGATCGTGTTTGTCTTCGTGAATCTTACCTCCATCCTGTATCTGGGTGCGCTTACGATACAGAGCGTGATGGGGATTCCTTTATTGTACGGGGTGATCGGCCTGGCCTTGTTCGCCGTGGTTTATTCGATAAACGGGGGATTGAAGGCGGTCGCCCTTACGGATGTCATTCAAGTATTTTTCTTGGTAGGTGGCGGATTGATTACCACTTATATCGCGTTGGATTTGCTAGGTGCCGGCGAGGGTGTGCTGAAAGGTTGCGAGACGCTTTACCTCAAGACCGAGGATAAGTTTCACTTGATCTTGGATCCTTCCCATCCCGGTTATATGGATCTTCCCGGCTTGTCGGTGATTCTGGGCGGTCTTTGGGTGGCCAACTTGTATTATTGGGGATGTAACCAGTATATCATTCAACGAGCGTTAGCCGCCAAGAATATAAAGGAGGCGCAATGGGGAATGGCGTTCGCGGGCGTCATCAAATTGCTTATCCCTTTGCTGGTGGTTATTCCGGGCATCGCGGCGTTTGCCTTGGATGCTCCCTTGAGCAAGCCGGATGAGGCTTATCCGTGGTTGTTGGGCAATTTGCTGCCCGTCGGCGTGAAAGGCATAGCCTTCGCCGCGTTGACCGCTGCGATTGTAAGCTCCTTGGCTTCTATGATGAATAGCATCTCTACGATTTTCACGATGGATATCTACCAGGTCTATATCCGCCCGGAGGGGGATGCCTCGCATTTGGTGCGTGTCGGGAAGATGACGAGTTTGGTGGCCATGCTGATCGGTGTTTGTATCGCTCCTTTGTTATCGGGGTTGGATCAGGCGTTTCAGTACATCCAGGAGTTCACGGGGTTCGTCAGTCCGGGGGCGTTGAGTATCTTCTTGGCGGGCTTTTTCTATAAGCGGGCTACGTCCAACGGCGCGTTGGTATCGGCGGTGGCCTCATTCGTCCTCTCGTTCGTGTTTAAGTATTTGTTCCCATCGTTGCCTTGGCTGGATCGCATGGGGATCATATTCTTGCTCTGTTGTGCCATTCTGGTCTTGATGGGGAAAAAGAACCCGAAAGGGGATGATGCGGATCGATTGCTGTCGCGCTCTTTGTTCCATACGGATCGTATATTCAACTGGACCGCGTTGTTCGTGGTGATTATTCTTATTGTTTTTTATTTCTTATGGTGGTAACTTTATACTAAATAAATCATGAAAGTACTTTATATGATTGGTTGTATATGCCTATCCTTGCTGGGGAACGTGTCCCAAGCGGTCGAGACAAAGGCGTATATTATACCGAAGACAGTCGCCGGGGTAGAGCGGCATCAAATGTCATTAAACGGGGATTGGTCGTTCCAATTTAGCCCGAAGTCTAAATGGAGCCCGATACAGGTACCGGGCGAGGCGGCCATGCAGGGATATGCCATTGAGCATGACAAGCCTGTGCTGTACAAGAAACAATTCGTGCTTCCCGCCGATTATAAGGGGCAACGTACCATCCTTCGTTTTGACGGGGTTTATAGCTACGCTCGTTTATGGGTGAATGGAACCTATGTGCGGGAACACTTCGGCGGATTTAGTCGTTGGGAGGCTGATATTACTTCACTGGTTAAGCCCGGCAAGAAAAATGAGATAAAGCTGGAGGTGACAGACCGGCTGGATGATATCTCGTATGCGTCCGGTTACGCGCATCACCCGATCGGAGGAATCCTCCGGGATGTTACGGTGTATGCCCTCCCACAGACGAATGTATCCGACTTGATGATAGAAACGGATCTGGATGATACGTATACGGATGCTTCTTTGAAGGTATCGTTCGATATCTCCCGGGACGCGCGGGTTCGTTATTCCTTGAGAGACCCGAAAGGCGAGAACGTGAATCTGCCGGTAGCGGTAAAGGAGGTGAAAGCCGGCCGGGTCAACCATGATTTCGCGGTAGCCGCTCCTTTGAAATGGGATGCCGAGCATCCGCATTTGTATACCTTGGATATTCATCTGGAAGAGGCGGGTAAAGAGGTTTGCCGCATCAGCCGGAATGTAGGGTTCAGGGAGATCAAGATCGATGGCAATAAGATGTTGGTGAATGGTCAGCCTGTAAAGCTTCGCGGGGCATGTCGGCATGATATCCATCCGACATTAGGTAGAACGATTACGGCTGAGCTGGATAGCTTGGATGCAGCTATATTCAAGCATACGAATATGAACTTTGTCCGTACATCCCATTACCCTCCGACAGAACGTTTCTTGGATTATTGCGACAAGATGGGGTTATATGTGGAGTGTGAGACGGCTATTTGCTTCGTGAATACGCATCGGCAGAAGAACTATGGGCCGGCTGCCAGCCAAGAGGATCCCCTTTTCACGGATCGCTATATGGGACAGTTGAAGGAGATGGTGAACAGCTTGCGTACGCATGCCTCTATCTTGTTTTGGTCGATCGGCAATGAGAGCGTATACGGTACCAATTTCCAACAATCATATGATTGGGTGAAAAAAAATGATACTACACGTCCTGCCATCTTCAGTTATCCGGGCTCGGTCGCTAAGGACGCTGCTTGCTATGATATATTGAGCATGCACTATCCCGGGGTGGATGGAACGATGAATCAACTGGGTGTACAGACATTTGGTTTTCAGGTTTCCTCTATGCCTACGATTTTTGACGAGTGGGCGCATGTGCCTTGTTATACCTATACTACTTTGCAGGATGATCCTAATATACGTGAGTTTTGGGGTGCCTCACTGGATAAGATGTGGAGTAATTTATTTGATGCGCAAGGAGGACTTGGAGGTGCTATATGGGGGTATATTGATGAGACATTCATGCTTCCCGAGCCTAAAAAAGGCGAGGCTTTCTGGATTGATTTCGCACGTACCGCCAAGCCGTTGGATTTTCAAGGCAAATGTGTCGGCTACGGTGAATGGGGTATCGTAGATGTTTGGCGTAGAGAGAAGCCGGAGTATTGGGGGACGAAGAAAGCGTACTCTCCGATTCGCCTGCTCCAGATGGATGTCAAGGAGCCCATCTCCGGCATGCCTTTGAGCCTGCCGGTCTATAACCGCTTTGACCATACGAACCTGGATGAGGTGAGTATTCGATATACGTACAAAGGAAAGGAATATACATTGGAAGCTCCGTCTGTCTCTCCGCATCGAAAAGGGATGTTGAAGATCCCGGCTCAGGACTGGACGGCGGGAGAGACGATCCTTTTGTCGTTTTATGCGTCTGATGGAATGTTGATCGACGCGGAGGAGATTGCGTTGGGCAATGTGAACCCGGATCTGGCAGTCGTCCCTGCGGCGAAGTCCGCTCTGTCTTTGGAGGAGACTCCGGATCAGATCCTTATCAAGGGAGATGGCTTTACGGTTCCTTTCGATAAATCGACCGGCCTGATCCATAACGCCACCTCTTGCGGTAAGGTCGTTATCGAGAAAGGACCGTTCTTGAACCTTGATTTGAACGTGAACCATAATACGGGACCTGAGGTGCGCGAGAAAGCGAAGAATTATATAGTGGATGACGCGGATTGGAAAAAAGGATCGTTGGTATACCGCCGGGATTCCGAGGGAGCGATCCTCCTGGATTTATCCGGCACCTATAAGGGTATTGGCATGACGATGAATTTTATCTTGCGGCCGAATGGGGAATTGGATATTTATTACCAGACAGAGGGAGAACCGAACGGATGGCTCCGGGAATCTGGCATCAAGTTCTATCTGCCCGAGGCCGTATCGCATCTTGAATGGACACGTAAAGGATACTGGAGTTATTATCCGGAGAATAGTTTCGCCGGGAATAAAGGAGCCGCGGCTTTGTATAACCCGAAAACAGTCGCCTATGGAGCCAACCCTGAGCAATCGTGGAATCTGGATACCCATAATTATTATTATTTCGCTGATCCGGGTGCTATCGGTGACCGTCCGCTGACGCAGATGGCCAAAGGCATGAAAGAGAATATTTACAGTTACAAATTGTTGATAGAGAATCAGGAAGCGTTTAATATCGTCTCTCCGTCAGCATCATTGGCTTGCCGGCTTAACAAGCCGACCGGCGAGCAACTGATACTCTATGTAAATACTCGTTGGGACTATCCCGAAATTGCTTGGGGTGATTATTGTAAGGCATTAGACGTAATCCCCAATTATGGAAATATCAAGCTTCGATTGAAGTAAACCTGTATCCCGTGAGGATATGTCAATGCGGATAAATTGTCCGCTACTGGCATATCCTCATTTTTGCCTTCACGTATTCAATCTCTTTCGCTATATCGAACGAAGGGTTTTTCTCGCTAATTCGTTCCATTTTTAACAAAGTTTGAAGAATAAACCGCTTATATGCCTCGCTATCCGGTTGAAAGGGCTTATGGTTAATAGCTTTTTGGATATCACCCCATTCTTTAAGGATTGCCGAAGTGTCTGTGGATAAGAAATTTTCGGTAAAACGCCCCCAAATATAATCAATGGCCAAGGGGGAGGGATGGAGCATATCGTCCGCATAGAAACGATAATCCCGGAGCTCGTCCATAAGGATCTCATAAGCGGGGAAGTAGGCGATTCGGTCGGGATAATCTTTCTGTAAGGCATCCGTGGCTAGCAATAGGGTGGCTTTGCTGAGTTGGTTCTCGTGCGCCCCGTCTTTCCAGTGGCGGATCGGACTTACGGTAAATAAGATTTTCAAGGCGGGATTTTGTTCCCAAAGGGCTAGTAACAGAGGTTTCCAGTCCTCGACGATCTCTTGCGTGGATAATCGTTGTCGATCGAACATCTTTTCCGGTAGCTTATGGCAATTCGACACGATTCGCCCGTCGCTCTTGAGGCGGTAGACGAAAGCGGTTCCCAACGTGATTACCAACCGGGTCGCTTTTCGCAGGAAATCGGAGGATTCGGATAAGCGGCTGTTTATATGGCCTAGGCATTCTTCTTCCGAGGGAGCGGAGAAACGGCTATGATGGGTAAAACTATGGTATATGCCCTCATGCTGGAATAAATCGCCGGGAGTGAAACGCTCCGGGCGTAGCAGCATCCGCAATCCTTCCGCTACGGAAGCTGGGTTATACAGAGTACCGAATGGGTTTATATCTACGGAGAATTTATTCTCTTCCAGCTTCCGCCCGATATTCTCGGCGAAGCAGGAGCCCATCATCACGACCCGGTCCTCATACGAGAAAGAGAATCGTGCTTTCGGCAACAGGATTCGGGTATAAAGTTCCATATTTACTTTTTCGCAAAAGTAGATATATGTTTACGGAAATGCAAATAAAAAGCCTATTGTATAAATCCACGGGTTCCCGATGCCACGCCTTTAAAATACATACGCATATGTGTCAATAAAATCTCATGTAATCTTTCCTTTTGATTGAAATATTCCCTTATCGGTGACAATGCCTTTGTCTGATAATCTCCAACGAGAGGGAACATCGGGCGTAAATAGGCGATTAAGCCTCCTTTTTGACGTAAAAAGCGGTACTTTCCATCGAAAATAGGCATCGGAATCCATACATATAGTCGCGTTAACCCACACGTATAGTCGCGTTAACCCATACATATAGTCATGACAGGCTACACATATGGTCATGATGGGCATCGTGACCCCTCAAGAATGGGCATTGTTACCTCCTTACGACTGGGTGGTAAGGGGTGAAACATGAGCTAGGATGAATTAATTTCTCTAGAATGAAAGGCCCTTTTCTGTTAAGTGATTACCTGATAGCTGATTGCTGTTTTTTTCTCTCGTATTTAGAAGCGAGCCGTACCTTTGCCCGAAATAATCGCCTCTCCGGAACTTAGGATTACAAATTGTCAAAAAGACAAACACTCCTTTTACCTGTCAAGATCTATTTTCTAACGAATGGTTAAATGAAATGATTAGGGCGCCAAATTTAATCTATTAGAAAGTACAATAAGTCTACTATTTAAAGATCGTTGTTTATATTTCTGATAATCAATATGTAATCAAAATATATCTATATGGGTGCCGATTTCTATCCATACTATTTTGAGCTACTATTAATATTAATTACGCTTTCTATAGATAGTAAAGCCGGCTATCATGGAGCCTGTTTTTAAGAAATACACAATAAGCAGGGTGGCTCTAGGTGGATTGACAGATGGGTTTGGTGGCAAAATACGAACATGGATACGGGTTTAGTAAAGGCTTAAATTTTGGTGAGGCCCTCTCGTGCCGCTTTTCCCTCACTTGAGATCCTTGACAAGATAACGGAGGTGCTGGGAATGGAAATAACGCTTCAAATTATTTGACTGATCCTTCCGCAAAAGGGATATCGTTTACTTTCGAAATGAAAGATATTATTTGTTGTCTTGCCATATTGCCGGATGGATTCAATATTTTCGAAGAAAAACAGAAACGGATGTGTTTGAATAGTTTTCGTGAGCGTTTGCGTAGACTCCAACGCATCTCAAAATAAGACTCTATTTTCCCAATAATAATTGGAAATCCATTATATTGCCTATCTTTGAAAAATCATCTTAAAACTATAAGAATATGAAAAAGTTATTCTGTTTACTTATCCCGATCTTAGGATTGCTATCCTGTTCCAATGAGTTGCAAGAAACACTGCACATGGCCATCGCCATGAGCAATGAATCTATCTCCTTTCCTACTACGGAAAAGACGAAGATAGAAACGGACATAAGCAATTATATTACTAAGATAAAACCTGGTAATACAAGCACATTCTCAAAGGCATCCAACAATTATTCATTGACCCCTTATATTTATAAGGGAGATACGATCATGTATATCGCTAACTATACCTCCGGCTGGGAGCTCTATTCCGCAGATCAACGTACGCCACTGATCATGGCATCCTCAGAAACCGGATCATTCGACATGAATGATAACACAATGGCTCCCGCATTCAAATCATACCTCAACAGCGTAGCGGAAGAGTTGTATCAAATAAAGCAAATGGATACAACCGAGGGAGAGACATACGGGTTATGGAAAACGGTATCTATACAAAACGACGAGGTAGACCAACAAATGATAGAAGTAGCCCCTCGTGCGGCAGGAACACAACCCGGCTCCGGCTATTGGGTATTACTGAGCACGACAACACCCGTCACCTCCACGAATACATCTAACCGATTGACCTCGACCCGATGGGGACAAGGATACCCTTGGAATGTTTATGTGCCATTTGTACAAGGAAGCGCCACACAGCACTGCGTGGCAGGTTGTGCACCCGTAGCGACCGCACAATATCTATATTATTTGCATTATAAAAATAATAAGCCAGCGAATACTGTCACCTCAGCGACCTATCAAGCTTCTAGCAATACATATAATTATGCAGGAAGCAGTTCTAGCATTTGGGATCAAATGGCAAAAACATCAAGTAATACAGGTACTAACCATGCGGCGACATTAATCGGCTATGTAGGAAAAAGCATAAGCACAAAATATGGTAGCTCTAGTAGTGACGCTTTTATCAGCGATGTTATTAAATTCATCAACAACGTAGGAAATTATAACTACAAGCTCAACGCCATGGATTATAGCTATGTCACGAAAGAACTGATCGCCGGCAGAGCGGTATACGCAAGATCCGATGACTCTAACAGCGATGGTGGCCATCAATTTATCATAGATAGATATAGAGCTACTACAACATCATCTACTAGCACATTCGGATGGGTCGGCACCGATAATTATGGGCAAGACACAAATGAATACGATGAAAATGGAAACGTTATTGGTCATTCATTTTTCTACGACAGAGAAAACAGAACAGTCTCATATGCCTATTCGATGAATTGGGGATGGAGTGGATCGAATTATGACAACACCTATTTTACCGCATCTGACAACTCGGATTGGCATGTAGATTATCACTTTAATACAAATAGGCAATTCTTAAAATAATTCTAAAACATAATATATATGAGACATATTTATTATTTCACATCATACGTAATCTTGTTATGTTCTTTCTGTCTTTCTTGCGACAACGATGATAAGACAGTCGGACAGGAAGAATTTAACACCTTCGTCAACGGGAAGTACTTCGACAGCATAGACGCAGGTATTTGGTTGAGACAGACAGAAGTTGGTTTACAAGAGATCAATGATCAACTCGATGGTACGGGTCCGGTCATCACCGGCATGTTCTGGTTCACCGACGGGAATACGCTCCTTACCCCGGCGGTTATCGACGAGTCTGCGATCATGGAGACCAGCCTCGATTTCAAATGGAGGCAATATCTACATGAGAGAGGGGAAGAGATCACCTTATTCGTCCGCTCGAATTACCGGTACGACCCGTTGACAGGACGTCTCTCCACCGACAACCAGTCGCTCGTCCGGGAAAAAGGCGGAAGCTCCTATTATATCGAGGGAATATCCGGCAAGGGATTTACCCTGCGGATCGAGTTCAAGGAGCCGTTACACTATGACATGGGCGGCTTCCGGAATACCTACAAGGAGAATCTTTCACCCGATCTCCGTCCCGATTCCCCCTATAAGGTGTTCGACTCTAACGAAGAAGCCATCGCTTACGTAAAAAAACTACTGGGAGAATAAACCGAAGGGAGGCTGTCAAAATGCTAAATGACACAGCCTCCCTTGTATAACAACCTTATAATGCCCATCGGTGGGAAAGATGGGAAACGATTACGCTTCATCTCCCATCGTTGCCATATATTCTTTCCATAAGGAGTCTATGTCGTAATCATTACCGAGCGCATATTTCACGCCACCATCGAACGACCAAGGAATAACCTCTAATGTGCTTCGGTTGAACTTCCGCAGGAAATCCGGGCTCTTGGTTTGCGTAAGCCATGCGAGGAAGAAGCCTGTCGTGCGGTAACCATCCATATAATGGCCGCCTTTGGGACGATCTTCCAAGGTAAAACCGCCGTTCAGGTATCTTACGGCATCCGCCACACCTTCTATCATAGCCCAGAAAGTCTTATTAGTCCCATAGCTACCTATGCCTTGAGGCTCCAATTGGAAACCATGCGTCAGCTCATGGTATAATACGCCACGGGTCTCGTAATCCACTTTTGCGGTGTCATTATTGGCAAAACTTTTCTCGATCCATTTCGTGCTGTATACGATACTGATGGAAGGGGGCGCTCCGTCTTTCGCGGATACCCCGTCGTATTCCTTTAATGTATAGTGGATCTCCTCGATGCCCGGGATACTATCTTCCGGAGTGAAATAAAGCGTTTCTACGACCTTGCGGGCGTGCTTGGTAATATAAGCTTCCGGATCAGGGATAACGGCGGCATAGATCGCCGAGCCCTTAGCCTCGGGGGAAAGATTCTCGAAATCAATCTTTCCGATGTAATAATTATCCCAAGGAGTAGGGGGAGCTTCCGCTACGGTAGCCGCCTGTTCCTTTTTGCCGGAGCAAGCGATGCAAGTCCACAGCAGGAAAGCACCGCTGATTAATTGTTTATATCTCATAAGTCTCATCTGTTTTTAGGTGAAAATAGGCTAATCTGTCAGTGAATAAGGACGATCCTCTCCGTTGAACAATCGCTTTTTGTTCGGGCTGGAAGTCATCTCGAAAGTGAGCGTTCCGCCGTTCAAGATGTCATCCTGCGTGATGTATCCTTTGGTATAGGGTTTCCCGTTTAGCTTTACCGCT
This sequence comes from Parabacteroides sp. 20_3, assembly GCF_964238835.1. NCBI lineage: Bacteria > Pseudomonadati > Bacteroidota > Bacteroidia > Bacteroidales > Tannerellaceae > Parabacteroides > Parabacteroides sp. 20_3. Next base: position 177,786 of record NZ_CAXSNO010000008.1, read on the forward strand.
TTTACATAACGGTTCTTGTCGCTGACTTTATCGGCTTTTACCTCGAAAGTCTTACCATTCTCCAAGCGAACCTTCATATATGGAAGGTAGGGAGCGCCTAATACGTATTGATCCGTACCCGGGCAAACCGGATAGAATCCCATGGCGGAAAGGATATACCAAGCGGACATCTGGCCGCAGTCGTCGTTACCGCAAAGGCCGTCGATATTGTTGCGATACATCTTATTCATGATCTCACGTTGCCAGTATTGGGTTTTCCAAGGCTGGCTGGTCCATGTGTATAAGAATGGGATGTGATGGCTGGGTTCGTTGCCGTGTACATAACCTCCTAGTAATCCTTCTTTGGTTACGTCTTCGGTCTCGGCAAAGAACTCATCAGGAAGATGCATCGTGAATAAGGAATCCATTTTAGTGATGAATGCTTGCTCGCCTCCCATCAACTGAATCATACCATTGACATCTTGAGGGACATAGAAGGAATAATTCAAGGCATTTCCCTCGATAAACCCTTCACCGTGCGTGCTTAACAAACTGAAGTCCTCTTTGAATTTACCATTCGTATAACGGGGACGGGCATATCCGATCGAGGTATCGAATACATTCGCGTAATTGGACGCACGCTTTTTATAGGTATCGGCCACGGATCGGTTTCCCGCTAATAAAGCCGTGTTATAGATTGTCCAATCATCATAAGCATACTCCAAAGTCAAGGAGCCTGCGCTACCGTTGCGATCTAAAGGAACATAACCTAATTCCATAAACTCTTTGGTTCCCTCATAATACGGAATCGTAGAGCTGCTGATCATCGCTTTTAACGCGGCGTCTTTATCGATCGGTAATCCTTTGGCGATAGCATCCGCCAAGACAGAGACGGAATGATAACCGATCATGCACCAGTTCTCGTTTGCCATATGGCTCCAGATCGGCAAGGCATGATGAACGCTTTGCTCGCAATGTTTCAACATAGATTTGGCGATATCCGTGTTAACTTGTCGGTTGATGATATTAAACAGGGGATGTAGGGCACGATACGTATCCCATACGGAAAAAACCGTATAGTTCGTGAATCCGTCCGCTTGATGGATATTATGGTCGAGTCCGCGGTATTGACCGTCAACGTCAGTGTATACGCAAGGATTGATCATCGTGTGATACAAGGAGGTGTAAAGCATAGCCAATTGGTCATCGCTTCCTTTCGCGTCGATGACGGAGAGCGCTTTATTCCAAGTATCGGAGGCTTTGGCGGCTAACTGGTCGAAGTCCGCACCGGAAGCCTCGGCACGTAGATTTTTTAAGGCTCCCTCGGTGCTGACTCCGGAAAGGGCGACTTTCACTTCCAACTCATCAGACGTTTTCGGATCGAAATCAAAATAAGCGACGATCTTACGTCCTCCGATATCCGGGAAGTTCTCTTTCATATTGAACTTGGCATAACCGCCCCGATAATTAACTCTCGCTTTCTCTTCGCATCCGTAGTGCGTGATCGGTTTGGAGAAAGACATGGCGAAATAAGTATAGTTGGTACGTGCCCAACCGTTTGTAATACGATAGCCGGTTACCAGCGTATCGTTTTCTACACGAATATTGGTCCAAAGAACTTTGCCGTCATAGTTATAGATCCCGTGAATCATATCAAGGATAATGCGTTGGTTCTCAATGTTTGTAGGGTATGTGTATTTGTGGATGCCGACCCGTTGGGTAGTGGTCAGTTGCGCCTTTACGCCATAATCGGCGAGCATCACCTCATAGTATCCGGGACGGGATATCTCGGTGTCATGCGAGAAGCGGGAACGGTAACCGCCATCGGGATTCGTGGCTGTACCGGGATTTAGCTTCAACGTTCCGGTGGTAGGCATAATCAAGATGTCTCCTAGGTCGGAGTGGCCGGTACCGCTGAAGTGGGTGTGACTGAAACCTACGATGCTACTATCCTTATGTTGGTAGCCGGCGCAATACTCGTAGGAACGTGGCTGGTATTTACCGTCTACGTTGTGCGGTATGGTATCCGTATCCGGACTGAGTTGCACGAGTCCGAAGGGTACGCAAGCGCCCGGGAACGTATGTCCCATTCCATTTGTCCCGATGATCGGGTTTACAAGATCAACTACATTGGTCTGTGCGATCGCTACTGTTGAGCTGGCTGCCAGAAAAAGGCAACACATCGATTTCTTGAGATTTATCATGTCGTATCAATTAGTTAGAAAAGGATGAAACATAAAAGGCCACCTTTGATAGTTCCAAGGATAACCTTTGATAGTGACAAAGGTAACCTTTTATATTTTCAGATCAATAAGTATAGTAGTCCTCTATCATTGTCAAGTGCTAATTTGTTAATAATGGATTTCTACTATACTTAGTTGATATTTAGAACAATGAGTTAGCCTCGTTCGGAGATAAGTTTGCGTTAGCATCCAATTGTCTTTGCGGAATAGGGAAGATATTACGCTTTGGTTCGTTGGATGCAGTCTTGTCCCACCAAGAAGTGGTTACGAACTTGTTGAAACGAACCAAGTCTGTACGGCGGATTCCTTCGAATGCAAACTCTCTACCTTTTTCGGCCAAGAACTCATCCATGGTCAGAGTAGCGGTCGTATATTTCGCTTTCTCCCAATCCTCTGCCTTGAAAGAACGTTGACGAACGCTGTTGATCATATCTACCACTTCTTGCGTTGCTTTGCCCCCGTTCTTACGCATCAAGGCCTCCGCTTTGTTATAGATAACCTCGGAATAACGGAACATCACCCAGTCGTTGTTCATATCGCCGGTAGTACCCGGTTGGATCTCATACTTGATAGAGCGAGCGCCGCTGTTTTCTTCGCCCTCGGTCATGGACTTAATGTAGTTTACGAATACCAAATCCTGCCCATTGTACTCCTCTGAACCTTTCAAAGGCTCTGCGGTCGTGTCGTAGTAGTAATTACCGTTTTCATCCACTTTGCGAGGATATTGCTTACCGATCAAGAAGCCTTCCACCTTTCTCAAGTCGTTATCAGCAAATGAGTCATAGAAGGTAGGTTGTGTCACCAGACCGTTCCAAGGCCCGGATTGCAAATCCCAGCCAGTTTGGTGTGCGTAATGCAACCAACGTTGATACCAGCCCATTCCTTTGGCATATACTTCATCATACACGATTGACCAGATGATCTCGGTAGATCGCTTGTCGTTATCCGCACGGAAAGTGTCATTCCACTTCTTATCCAATGCGAAACCTCCCTTAGCTAATTCATCGCAAGCAGCGATACAATCATCCCAGCGTGCTTGTCCAGTATAAATTTCCGCATTCAAATAGAGACGAGCCAATAATGCGTAAGCCCCCCATTTGGATACACGTCCGTAGGTCTCTGTTTTACTCTCTGACAAAGAAGGAATACTCTCGTTTAACTCTTTTTCGATCCAAGCGAATAACTCTGCGCGAGATTTGGAGGAAGGATTGATTTCACCGATTTTCTCGCAAATTGGAGCCGTACCGAACATATCCATCACATACCAATAACAGTAAGCGCGATATACACGCATCTCCGCTTGTGCTTGTGCTTTAGACATTGGAACTTGGAGTGCTTCAAAATCTATATTCTCTGTATCTGTAAGGAAGTTGTTAGCATATCCGATACCTTCAAATAATTTTTTCCAAGCATCCACTACTTGACCATCCGTAGGAATCCATTGATGGCGGTGTAGGCGAATCCAGTCTCCATTGTCATAGCCGTGGCGACCTTTTTGAGGCCATGCGGCACCGTCGGAAGATAACTCGTTACATGACCAAGGCGATTGGGCTACTTGCATGGTTCCACAGAAGTGCCCCCATGGACGCATCATGGCGGCCATTACCTCGCCTGCATTGTTGTAGTAATTTTCAGCGATTACCGAGCTATGTATTTCCTCTGTCAGGTCCGTACAAGAGGTAAATGCGGTAGCTCCCAGCAATAATGAAATTGCGCATATATTTTTTAAAGCTTTCATTGTATTGTCTTAAATCTATTGTTACTTAATTAGAATCCAAAATTAACGCCAAACGTGAAGGTACGGGTGGTGGGATAAGATCCGCGCTTCTCTATACCTGCTTGTAGTCCTGTTACGTTTACGTCAGGGGTTAAACCTGAGTATCCTGTAATAGTCGCAAGATTGGTGACATTACCATAAATACGTAAGTTGCGCACATATTTATTATTTTTGAAGTTGAATGTATAACCTAGTGTCACGTTATCGATCTTCAAGAAGTTCCCTTTCTCTAGATAATAAGAAGAGAACAATGGTTGCTCTGTTACCTTGTTCTTCAAGGCATCCTTATATACGTTTGTGCCAGACTGATCGATATTGACAGTCGTTCCGAAATAAATAGCACCCTCGTTCAATACGTCATAATCAAACATACCGCGCAGGAAGAAGCTGAAGTCAAAGTTCTTATAGGTAAACGTGTTCTGCAAACCAGCCTTGAATTTTGGCAAACCGTTACCGATAAAGGTACGGTCAGCGTCAGACAGACCTTCCTTTCCGTCTATGTCGCGAAGATTCCAAGTTCCGTCCGGGTTGATGCCATCGCATACATAACCGAAGAATGATGCGATCGGCTGTCCTTCTTGTAGGCGGTAGGCCTTGCCCGGGTTACCCGGAGAGGGCAGGTCATATTGATCTTCGTAAGAAGATTTGTACACGTCGTTAGACAAAGATGTCAATTTATTATTCTCGTATGAGAACGTGAAATTAGCCGTGTAAGAGAAATCCTTAGTCTTTACGACCTCTGCGTTTAATGCTAATTCTATACCTCTATTTCTCATCGTGCCTACGTTGGTGGTGATCGTGTTGTAGATCAAAGATGGCTGTTGGGCATTGTAGCTACTGATCAAGTCGCGAGTCGTACGACTATACCAATCGATCGTACCATTTAGGCGTCCACCTAGCAAGCCGAAGTCGAAACCTACGTTCAAGGATTCATTCTTCTCCCATTTCAAATCTGGATTCGGGTTGATATTCGGACCGTAAGTGGCGGTTAGCCATGAACCGGTGTAAGCGTTCCAAGCTCCAGCGCCTGTACCGTAGGTAGCGAGAGACATATACGGATCGGTAGGCAAACTACCCGTGATACCGAAACCGGCACGGAATTTCAATACGTCGAACACTTCTTGGCTCTCCATGAAGTCCTCACGAGAGATCATCCAGCCTGCGCTGACAGAGGGGAACCAAGCCCATTTGTTGTTCGCTCCGAACTTCGTGGAACCTTCACGGCGGATAGAGGCGCTGGCCATGTATTTACCGTCGTAATTATAGTTGGCGCGGGCGAAGAAGGCGATCAGTTTGCTGGTCTCTTTTTTACTCTTCATCTCGGCCTTACCATCTTTTAGGTAACCGCCGGCTTCTAGGTTATTGGTACCGAATACGTCCGTCAAGAAGTTCTTGTTCTCGGCGCTGAATTGCTCGTATTCAAAATCTTGGTAACTGTATCCCAGCAAACCGGTAATATTGTGTACGCCGTTGATGGAAGTATTGTAGTTTGCTGTCCATTCAGTGGTACGGTTGGTATTCTGATAATATTCTTTTTTGGCGCGTCCGTTTGTACCGTCTTTATGTTGGCTATATTCCTCACGCATACTATAATCGTTAGTTAACGCATCGTTCTTCTCCATAGCGAAGAAAGCGGCGGCTGTCAAACCGGGGATAATCTCATATTGAGCCTTGAAGTTCGCCAATAAATTCTTGAATTCCTTTTTCTTGGTACGCTGGTATATGCGGGCTACCGGGTTGAAATCTTCGTAACCGCTGTAAGTTTCCCAGAAGGAGCCGTCTTCCTTATAAATAGGCATCGTCGGGTTGATACGGATAGCCTGGTATAATATGCCGTAATTAGGGATATCTCCTACCTTATCCACATCATCGGAAACTGCGTCCACTTTCACGAAAGAGTTTGCTAGATTGAAAGAAAGCTGTAGTTTATCATCAAACGCACGGTGGTTCACGGCGATAGAGCCATTGATCGTTTCACGGCTGGTGTTACGGATCATACCATCATTCTTTTTGTAATTTAAAGAAGCGCGATAGTTTGTCTTACCATTACCACCTGTAGCGGTCAAGTTGTGTACATGGGTGAAATTACTCTTATTCAATAAAGCGTCGTAATGGTTATCCCGTCCACCAAAGTCGCGGATATTGGCGTTGTTAGTTTCTTTGCCATAAGCGACGAACTCGTCTCCATTTAAGATTTCCGGTCGTTTATAAACCGCCTCGTGCATGATATATCCTGAGTAATCCACTTGAGTAGTTCCGGCTTGCGGACGTCTCGTGGAGACGATGATCACACCGTTATTACCCCGGGTTCCGTAGATAGCGGCTGCGGAACCGTCTTTCAATACGTCGATCGCCTCGATATCCTCGGGTGCGATAGCGTTCAAAGAAGTCATATTACCCGGCATACCGTCAATAATAACGAGAGGCTCATTGCTACCTTTCAGAGATGAGGCACCACGCATCTGTACTTTTACCTCGCCATTCGGGTCGGTGCTACCACGTGATACAGTCAGACCAGCTACACGTCCTTCCACCAATTGCATCGGGTTCACTACCGGTGCCTTGTTAAAGTCGGATGCTTTCACGCTGGTAACGGATGAGGTGATCTCACCTTTCTTTTGGGAACCGTAGCCAACGACTACTACCTCGTCTAGTGTCTCAGAGTCTTCAGCTAAGACTATGTTCAATGTTTTTTGCCCGGTATAACGAACTTCTTGGGGTTTGAAGCCGATGAAGGAAAATACCAATGTGCTGTTATCCGGCACATCCAAGGTGAAATTTCCGTCAAAGTCCGAAGCTGTTCCGTTCGTGGTTCCTTTCACAACAATACTAACGCCAATCAGAGGTTCACCCTTTTGGTCTTTTACTACACCTTTAATGGTTGAACTTTGCTGTGCGATCTGATGAATCTCCATGTTTCCCATTTCAGGAACAGTAGAATCTCCGGCCGCATAAGAGGACTGAAACATTAAAGATAAACAAAGTAACAAAGAGGTTCGTCCACCTAATAAAGTCAGGCATTTCCTCGTCTTACCTTCACTCTTTTTTTCCATAAAAACATTAAATTAAAAGTTAATAATGTGCTTCCCGAAGGAAGAATACACACAAGCGGTTTGCTTTGCTATTCGACAGCAATATTAATAGGTCTTAACGAATTGAAGAGTGCTTTGAAATGCCAAAGAAGTGTCATGAAATGCATATAGCAGATTATGATACTCTTTTGGTAGATTATGACACTATTTAGGAATCAATGATTTATGCCTCTTTTGTGCGGTATTCCTTAGGTGTCATGTTATATTTACGGGCAAATTCCCTATAGAAGTATGATTTGTTAGAAATTCCTACATTATAAATAATTTCCTGAACGCTCATGTTGGTATTCACGAGTAATTGCGCTGCATAGTTTAACCTATAATCCTTTATAAAATCACTCGGCGTCATAGTAGATATTTTCTTGAAACGACGATATAAGATGCGAGTGTTTATATTCAATGCGTCCGCTACCAGCTCGGGACCGAGTCCTTCCTTGCTGACATTTTCTTTGATGATAGAGGTTACGGTGTCAAGGAATTCCTTGTCTTCTTGATGTAATAATTGCCCTTCCGTATATTGATAAGCACTTTCCGGAGAATAGAAATACTCTTTTAATTCTCTTTGGTTAGTCATCAATCGATTCACGACGGATAGGAGAACTGTTGGCGAGAAAGGCTTGGTTAGATAGGCATCCGCTCCGATATTAAGTCCTGCCGCTTGCTCTTGGTCTGATATTTTAGCAGAGATGATAATAAGCGGGATATGGCGGGTATATTTATTTTCTTTGATAAGCGAGATCAATTCTAATCCGTCCATATTAGGCATCATGATATCGGTGATGATAAGGGACGGAGTGTATTGTTTGAGGAATTCCAGAGCCTTTTCCGCATTATAAGCTTCTTGAACCTGATATTCGGAAGAGAGGGTTTCCGTGATTAACCAGACGATGTCTTTATGATCGTCGATAACGAGTATCATCGGTTTATCTTCCGTCTCTTTTTGTGCCGTATGTGAGATTTGCGGCTCTTGTATATCCGTGTTTGGGGAAGGAAGCGATACGGGAATCTCTTCGTCTATCGTGTTGTCTGAGGTCTCCTCTACGATGCCAAAAGGTAAGGTAACTGTAAATTCAGCATATTGGCCGACCTCACTCTCTATGTCGATTTTACCACCTAAGGATTGTACGAGGCTGTGACAGATAAATAAGCCGAGGCCATTCCGTGTCGTATTTTGCCTGTTATCATCGTTATCCATCGTGCCAAGGATACGATATCGGTCGAAAATATTTTGCATGTCTGCCTCCTCGATTCCTTTGCCGGTGTTGTAAACTTTAAGGACGAGGAAGTTCTCCTCCTCATGTAAGGAGATACGAACCGTGCCCCCGTCTTCCGTATACTTAAATGCGTTGGAAATCAGATTTGCTAGGATCTTCTTGAAATAGACGGAATCCGTATTCCAATAAAGCTCTTTGGGAGCATCGATCTTGAATTGGATTTGGTGTTGCTCGGATAGTGGGTAAAACCATTCGAATTGAGTTCGCAAAAGAGAGGATACGGATACTCTCCGGATGTGCGTATGACTGAATCCTGCGTCTTCCGCTTTTCGGAAATCAAGGATTTCTTGGATAAGTCCGTTCAGTTCCTCTACATTTTCCCGGAGGACTGAAGTGTATTTTTCTAATGTCTTGTCTTTTGAGGTGGCGGCATAGGCTTGGATATAATTCTCCACGCCATTGATCAAGGTAAGCGGGGTGCATAGCTCATGCGTAATGTGGGTAAAGAAATTCAGCTTGGACTCGTATAGCTTCTCTTTTTGCTCCTCCTTGATCTTGTCTGCGATCTGCTTCTGTTTCTTTAGTATTTGGTGATGGATACGATAGGTGGCGATGATGAGCAAAACTGTACCGATAAAAAGATACGTGAAAATGGCTAACGAGCTTAGATAAATAGGAGGTAATACCTTGATAGGTAGAGTGTATTCTTTTGCTGACGAATCAATGACATCGTTGCGATAACGGACTTTCAGCAAATATTCCCCGTACGGTAGGTTCATGAAAGTTACCTTGTTTGTCTTTTGCAATTTTTCCCAAGAGGAATTATAGTTGACCAACTGATACGAATACTCGTAATTCTCCCCGTTGATGTAATCCGGAGCGACGAACGCAATCGTTAACGATTGCACATCAGCCGGAACCGTTACACCGTTCCGGCTGATGTCCTTATATAATGGAAGGATTTGTTTATCCATTTGCAACTCGAAGAAACTTAATTCGGGTTGATAGGTATGCTCCGGCTCCGTTTGTTTATTTACCCAGACTAATCCGTTGATGCCTCCAAAGAATAAACGCTCGGAGTATGGGCATTTCCAATAAGCGTCATCAGAGAATTCCGTGACGCTAAAGTAAGGCTGATGATAATTATGGAAAAAGTTGTTCCGGGGATTATATTTGGTGAGACCTTTATTGGTACTAAGCCAGATACAGCTATCGTTCCCCTCATGGATACCATGGATCATGTCGTTTACGATCCCGTCGCTTTTATCGAATTGGCGTAAACGCATCTTTCCCCCTCTGAATTTAATCCGGGTGAGACCGGAGCTGGCGCCTGCATAAAACGTGGAATCTTCGGTCTGGCATACGGAAAGCACATCTCCAATGGCCGGGTTTCTTAAATTGTTGGTTTGCAGGAATTCATATCCTTGATTGAAAATATTGAAACGAATGACTCCGTAACCGCCACGGCTCCCGAGGAACAGGGTAGAGTCGTTGTCATATACCATCGATTGGATTTCTTTACAGATGTTCTTTCCGTTTTTTAACGGGAAGGTTTGTACCTTCCCGATTGTAGGTACGGCTTTATCTATATGTAAGGTAACCTTTTGCAATCCGTTACCCGTTGTCGCTAGCCATAATGTGGAATCATCTACCTCGCAAATAGAGTGGACATAGCGTAGAGGGGTGGTGTCTTCTCGTTGCGGTATCGTTTTTATTCGTTTCTCTTTATACGAATAATAGGTCAGTCCCGGGCCTTCCGTGCCAATCCAGATACATGGATGGTACTCGCTTTTTTGGAAGCAATACACACGGTTGCTGGATAGGCCGTCGGCGGTGGTAAAATGCGTGATAGCGCTTTGTGGGATCATCTTTTTGTTATGGTAAGTGTCATACGCTTGTATCCGGACAATACCGTCTCCTTTTGTCCCGAGCCAAAGGGATTGATCGTCATCTGTATATAAAGAACGTATGGGGTTCTGTATATTAATCGGTAAATCCTTGAGTAAGATAGAGCCGAAAAGATCGGGTTTGTCATAAAACATCCGTATACCTTGCCCGTCTGTTCCCAACCAGAGAATCTCCTGCCTTTTATCGTTCATTAGGCAAAAGATACCGATGCCCATATTTATCGTGTTTTCCGGTTGGCTTAGGTCTAGAATATTGCCGTTACGGAAAACGATATACACATTGGATTGGAAGGTGCATATCTTGATGATGTTACCATATTGTTTTGTCATTTCAGGCAGATCGAACAGGAATTCTTTCCCCTTTCCGTCTACATGCTGTCGATATAATTTATTGTCGGTATCTACTATGAAAATATGATTATTCTCGTAAAATGCGGATAAGATCGGTTTATTATGGAATTGGCGTTCTTCCGATAGCAAATTAAAAGTAGTATCGGAGAAATCCGGAGTCAACTTTTTCAGTATGCCCGAGGCTAATAATAAATAAAAATGTCCGTCCGTCCCGGCGAATAAGGTACGTACGGTTTGAGGGCCTACTCCTTCTCTCGGCAGGTCCCGGAACCCATCGCTAGATGGGGTGTAGCAAGAGATCCTGTTTTCCTTACAAATAGCGAGCGTGATGCCGGATGAATCGGACGCTAATAGATCGCATTCCATGTATCCGGGGAAAGACTCGGTGACTTTCCGTTCTTTTAGTGAGAATTTATTGATACCTAAAGAGGTTGATATCCATAAAAAGCCGGGTTCTGCGTCGGATATTTTGTGAATGATATTACTACAAAGAGAGTTTTTGTTATTTAATTCGAAACGATATACATACGTATCTTTTCCGTTGTATAAGTTAAGTCCGTCGTAAGTCCCGATCCACAAATAGCCATCCGGATCTTGATGCATGCAAATAATAGCGTTATTTGAGAGATCAACCATAGAAGTTTTATGCAATACGGTTGAGGCAAATAGGTCTGTTTGCGTGATCAATATAAGGAAACTGGTTAACGCTAGAATAAGCCTTGTGAATCTCATGTATTTAAGATTTAGTGTTTGTTTTCAGCGCAAAGATAATATCTTTATGAACGAACAGAAAAGAATTCACTTTTTTGTTTACTTTTGCAAAAAGCAGGGCTTTCGTATAAATTAGAATGTCTGACCTATGATAATACGAAATAAAGTAAGTGACAGATGGAACAATGTGAAGAGAATTCTCAAGAAAATGACGATGTGATAATAGAGAAAGAAATTTCTAAATTAATAGAAGAACAGCGTTTATTTACGGAGAGTATATATGCTTGTCTGCCGGTGGGTATTGAAATTTATGACGCACATGGTGTGCTGCGTAGTATAAACGACCATGCGTTGAGGATGTATGGTGTGGACGACCGGACATCGGTGGTGAATATAGTCAATCTTTACAAAAGTCCATTTGTTGATTCAGAACTTTTAGCTCGGATACAATCGGGTGAAGATATTTCCTTGGAGTTTGAGTATGATTTTGATCGGGTTAATAAGGATGCATATTATTCTTCCTATAATAAAGACACGATGATCTATGGGGTTAAAGTTATCCCGATATGGAGTAGAAAAAAACATCTTATCGGACATATATTACTCGCAAATGATATGACTTCCGTGAAAGAGGTGGAATTCCGTACGGAAGAAAGCAAGAAAAATCTGGAGATGGCCATGAAAGCGGCTAATATGGCTTCTTGGGTATATGATGTGAATAAAAAGGTTTTTAATCCATTATATGGACTAACCGTAGCCAAAAAAAATATGCCAATGGAGGCGGTACTGGATATTTTGCATCCCCAAGATCGAGCTCCGTTAATCCGGCTCTTCTCTCAATTGATAGGAAATGAGATAGAACAAGGACAAATGACTTTGCGTTTCTATAACGAGCAAGAAGAGATGTATCGTTATTATGAGAGCCGGATGCGCCTATCGACAGAACATCGTGGAAAATTGCAGATCATCGGGACACAAATGGATATAACCGAAAGGTTGCAAATGGCCAAGAAAGCGCAGGATCTGATCGCAAAACGTGATCTGGCCATGAAAGTCAGTAATATTGTTCATTGGGATTTTGATGTAAATTCCCAGAAATTCGAATCTTATAATGATCCGATCAACGATTACGTTTCAGATCGGTTATTGACCGTTTCGGAGTATATGGATGTTATATACCCCGAGGACCGGTCTGTTTTTTACGACGCAATGCAATCCCTGATAGCTGGAAAGAATGTCACCATCAATTTTACCTGTCGCATACAAACCAAGTATGATGAGACTTGGCAGTATTGTGATTTTATGGGTGTCCCTTTCGATCAAGATGAAAATGGAGATATAATACGCTATACGGGATTCAGGCAAAACATTCCTAAGATCCAGCAATTGAATCGGGAACTTAAAGAAAGAAATTACAAGATAGAGCTTTCTTTCAAGACGGTTGGTATGTCGTATTGGGATTTTGATGTAAAAAGCCTGAAATTCAGTGCTTTTAATGATCCTATTAATGATTTTTATTCGGAAAAGACAATCACTCCCGAGGATTATTTGAACGCTACACATCCGGATGATGTGGTTTTTGTGCGGAAATATATGGAGCATATGTTCCGGGGCATAGATAAAGATTTCAACGTTAAATATCGTTCCAAAACCAAATGGGATGACGAGTGGCAGACCTTATTGGTTACTGGAATCCAGGTTGAAAGAGATAAAGAAGGCCATGTGACTCGCTATACCGGTATTACGATCAATAATACGAAGTGGGAGAAGATGATTCAGCAATTGAAGGAATTAAAGGAGAAAGCGGAACTTTCGGATCGTCTCAAGTCTGCGTTTCTCGCTAATATGAGTCACGAGATACGTACCCCGTTAAACGCTATTGTTGGTTTTTCAGAGTTAATGGTAACTTGTGATGATCCGGAAGAAAAAAAAGAATATATAAATATCATCCAATCCAATAATGAGTTGTTATTGCGATTGATCAACGATATCCTTGATCTTTCCAAGATAGAGTCAGGCATAATTGAACGTAGGAAGGAGAATTTCAATCTGGCTAAGGTTTGTAATGAGTTATTTGTTACGATTCAGGCGAAGATGACAAATCCGAATGTCGAGTTACGTTTAGATGGTCCCAACTCGGAGTGCTGGGTACTTCTGGATAGAAACCGGCTTAAGCAAGTATGGATGAATTTCCTCACTAATGCGGTAAAATGCACCAAATCCGGATATATTAAAATGGGATATGGCATTGAAAGGAAAGGTCTTCGTATCTATGTTGAGGATACGGGAATCGGTATACCGGATGATTTGCATGACAAAGTATTTACCCGTTTTGAGAAATTGAATGAGTTCTCGCAGGGTACCGGACTTGGCTTGACGATCTCCAGAGCTATCGTAGAAGCGGCAGGGGGAGAAGTGGGCTTTACTTCAAAACTTGGTGTCGGATCTACTTTTTGGGCATGGTTGCCTCTTCGCCCTTAGGTCTGACTCCCCATTTATTGGTAATGTCCTTTTAAAATAGTGAAGGATGAGAAGCTTTTTTATCGCAATTTATAGGGATTTTAGAACTGGTGTAGCATATGTGACAGAAATATGACGATAATTCTCCTACCTTTGCGGCGGTAAAAATGTGGTATTAGATAAGATTGTTTATGAAATTTGAGAATGAGTGCTGGGATCACTTTAAGGGTGAGACCTGGAAAAGAGAGATCAATGTAAGAGATTTTATCCAGAGTAACTATACGCCTTATGAAGGGGATGATTCCTTTTTAGTCGCTTCTTCCGAGAAGACCCGTAAGGTCTGGAACAAGCTGACCGAGATGTTTAAGGTCGAGAGGGAAAAGGGAGTTTATGACGCCGAGACAAAATTACCTCAAGGGATCGATGTATATGGCCCGGGCTATATTGATAAGGAGAATGAGGTAATCGTTGGGTTACAAACCGATGCTCCGCTGAAACGTGGTATCTTCCCGAAGGGCGGTATCCGTATGGTTGAGAATAGCTTGGAAGCTTATGGTTATCATTTGGACCCGATGACGAAAGAGATCTTCACGAAGTATCGTAAGACGCATAACGAGGGTGTTTTCTCCGCATATACGGAAGAGATGATTGCCGCACGTCGTTCGGCTATTATCACCGGTCTGCCCGACGCGTATGGTAGAGGACGTATTATTGGTGACTATCGTCGTGTCGCTTTATATGGTACGGCAATCTTGATCGAGGAGAAAAAGCGTTTCTTGAATCGTTTGGATATCCAAGAGATCACGGAAGAGATCATCCAGAGCCGTGAGGAGATTTCCGAACAGATCAAGGCTTTGAAAGCGTTCGAGAAAATGTGCGCTAGCTATGGCTTTGATGTGACTCGTCCGGCACAAAACGCTCGTGAGGCAGTTCAGTTTGTGTACTTAGCTTATCTGGCGGCGGTAAAAGACCAAGATGGCGCGGCGATGTCTATCGGACGTACTTCTACGTTTTTGGATATTTATATCGAGAAAGACATCCGTGAGGGTAAGTTGACCGAAGAGGAGGCGCAAGAATTGGTAGACCAGCTGATCATCAAGTTGCGTATCGTTCGTTTCTTACGTACGCCGGAATACAATGATTTGTTCTCCGGTGATCCGGTTTGGGTAACAGAGTCCTTGGGCGGCCAAGGAGTGGATGGCCGTTCTTTGGTAACAAGAACTTCCTATCGTTATCTCCATACATTATATAATCTAGGTCCGGCACCAGAACCCAATTTGACGGTTCTGTGGTTTAAGAACGCTCCCGAGAACTGGAAACGTTTCTGTGCCAAGGTCTCTATCGATACGTCGGCTATCCAATATGAGAACGACGATTTGATGCGTCCGGATTATGGAGATGATTATGGTATCGCTTGTTGCGTTTCTCCTATGAAGATCGGTAAGCAGATGCAGTTCTTCGGAGCCCGTGCGAATTTGGCGAAATGTTTATTATATGCGATCAACGGAGGACGGGATGAGCGCAGCGGCGTACAGGTAGCCCCGATGTTCGAGCCGGTTCGCGGCGAGTATCTGGAATACGATGAGGTGATGGCTAAGTATGAGCAAATGATGCGCTGGTTGGCGAAAGTGTATGTGAACGCCTTGAAGATAATCCATTATATGCATGATAAATACGCATATGAGGCATTCGAGATGTCGCTTCACGATGGGGATGTAGAGCGTATCCGTGCGACAGGTATCGCCGGTCTTTCTATCGTTGCCGATTCGTTGGCTGCTATCCGTGATACGAAAGTACGTGTGATCCGTGACGAGCGTGGCTTGGCGGTTGATTTCGAACGTGAGGGCGAATATGTTCCTTTCGGTAATAACGACGATCGTACGGATAGTATCGCTGTAGAGATCACCGAGAAGTTCATGGAATATTTGCGTCAGCACGAGACCTATCGCCATGCGAAACCTACGCAGTCCATCCTTACGATCACCTCTAATGTGGTATATGGTAAGAAGACTGGTACGACACCGGATGGCCGTATCGGTGGAACTCCTTTCGCTCCGGGCGCGAACCCTATGAACGGTCGTGATACGAAAGGTGCTATCGCTGCGCTAGCTTCGGTAGCGAAGCTTCCATTCCAGCATGCGCACGACGGTATCTCTTATACTTTCGCTGTTTCTCCGGCTACGTTGGGAAAGGAGCGTGAAGTGCAGATCAATAATCTGGTTAGCTTATTGGATGGCTATTTTACTCCGGATGGAGGTCAGCATCTGAATGTTAACGTATTTGATAAGGATTTGTTGATCGACGCTATGGAACATCCCGAGAAATATCCGCAACTTACGATCCGTGTATCCGGATATGCGGTAAACTTCGTGAAACTGACTCGTGAACAACAGTTGGATGTTATTTCAAGAACCATTAACCATTCACTGTAAGTGATAAAAGGTAAGATACATTCATTAGAGAGTTTCGGGACCGTAGATGGTCCCGGAATTCGCTTTGTCGTTTTTATGCAGGGCTGCCCGTTGCGTTGCCTGTATTGCCATAACCCGGATACTTGGAACCCGAAAGGGAAGGTGAAATATCAGATGACTCCCGGCGAGCTATTGACGGAAGTCTTACGGTATAAGAGTTTTATCGCCCGTGGGGGGGTGACTGTTACCGGTGGGGAACCTTTATTGCAACCTGAGTTTCTGAAAGAGTTTTTCCGTTTGTGCCAAGAGCAAGGTCTTCACACAGCTTTGGACACATCTGGTTTCGTATGTACCTCAAAAGCTTGGGAAGTCTTGGATTATGCGGACTTAGTGTTATTGGACATCAAAACCTTAAACCCGGATTTACATCCGTTACTGGCGGGTGTCAAGCAGGATAATACGCTTCTGTTCTTGGATGAATTGGAGAGACGTGGCATAGATACTTGGATTCGCCATGTTATTGTCCCCGGATATACGGATAATGACGAGTGGCTGGAGGCGTTAGCTCGGTATGTCAGTTCATATAAAGTGGTTCGCAAAGTGGAATTATTGCCTTATCATACGATGGGAACCTATAAATATGAGCAATTAGGCCTCGATTATCCGTTAAAGGGGGTGGAACCCTTATCAAAAGAACGTTTAGATAATGCGAAAGCGATATTCTCTCGCTACAAACCAGAAAATAACAAGGCCTGATCTCTCGATCAAGCCTTGCGATTATGCAACAGCTAATCAGGGAAAACAATCTAATCCGATTAGCTTTTAAACGATAGTAATAATTTTTTGCCTAGACTAACCTTGACTATTTAATATGTGTTTGTTTTGTTATATGCAACAAATATCTATTTTTGTAAGGAGATAAAAAATGATATAGATCAGAAAATGATGAATAGTATGAAGACACCACAAGAAATAGCCGAAATGATATCCAAACGTTTTTATCCATTACCCGATGCGGATTTGGATTCTCTGGCCTCGATCATAGAATCAAGTAAGGCTGCGAAAGGAAAATTATTGTTGGATAACGGACAAATATCTAAATATTTATATTATGTGGAATCGGGATTATTACGCCAGTTTTACTATAAGAATAAACGTGATATTACCGAGCATTTCTCCTGTGAGGGAAATATCGTTATTTGTATAGCCAGCACATTCCAAAGAGAACCGACGCGTTTATTAATCGAGGCATTGGAACCGACGGTTTATCACCGGATCTCTTTTTCGGAATTTAGCGATTTATTGAAAACATCTTTAGCTATTAATAGATTGTGCCAGAAAATACTGGAGTGGGCTTTGATGCTTTCGCAAGAGAAAGCGGACTCTTGGCGTTTTGAGTCGGCAAGAAAACGTTATCTGCGTTTTCAACAGGAATATCCGGAAGCAGCGAAACGTGCTTCTGTCAATCATATCGCCTCGTATTTATTGATGACACCCGAATCTTTGAGCCGGGTGCGGGCGGGAGTGTTGTAGCCTCTACCTACATTCAGGTATTATTGAGGCGAAAATAGCAATTTGTGGTGATTTCACGGTTCTAGTAATCCATCTATATTTGCGTCAGTTTAAAAAACGTAGAAGCAATGAAAATAGAAAAGATTACAGGACGTGAGATCCTAGATTCAAGAGGTAACCCGACAGTAGAGGTTGATATTTTACTAGAGTCCGGCGTTATGGGCCGTGCGTCTGTGCCTTCCGGTGCGTCCACCGGCGAGAACGAGGCTTTGGAGTTGCGTGATGGCGACAAGAAGCGTTATGGTGGTAAAGGCGTATTGAAAGCGGTTGAGAATATCAATACGATTATCGCTCCGGCATTGAAGGGGATGTCTGCCTTGGATCAGATAGGTATCGATCATGCGATGTTGGCTTTGGACGGTACGAAAACTAAATCGAAACTAGGTGCGAACGCTATCCTTGGCGTTTCTTTAGCTGTAGCGAAAGCTGCCGCAAATTATTTGGATATTCCTTTATATAGATATATTGGTGGAACGAATACCTACGTGATGCCTGTTCCGATGATGAATATAATCAATGGCGGTTCGCATAGCGACGCTCCGATCGCTTTCCAAGAGTTTATGATTCGTCCGGTAGGTGCCGCTTCTTTCAAGGAAGGCTTACGTATGGGCGCTGAGGTATTCCATGCGTTGAAAAAGGTATTGCACGATCGTGGGTTAAGTACCGCTGTTGGTGATGAGGGTGGTTTCGCCCCGAATTTGGAAGGTACGGAAGATGCCTTGAACTCAATTATCGCCGCTATCAAGGCGGCTGGTTATGAACCGGGCAAGGATGTGATGATCGGTATGGATTGCGCTTCTTCTGAGTTTTATAAGGATGGAATCTACGATTACACGAAGTTTGAAGGAGAAAAAGGAGTGAAACGTACTTCCGACGAACAAGTGGATTATCTGGAAAAGCTGATCAACGAATACCCAATCGATTCCATTGAGGATGGTATGAGTGAGAATGATTGGGCTGGTTGGAAGAAACTGACAGATCGTATCGGTAACCATTGCCAATTAGTCGGAGATGATTTGTTCGTGACAAATGTAGAGTTCCTTTCAAGGGGTATTAAAGAAGGTTGCGGTAACTCAATCTTGATCAAGGTAAATCAGATCGGTTCCTTGACGGAGACACTGAACGCTATCGAGATGGCTCACCGTCATGGATACACGACCGTTACTTCACACCGTTCCGGTGAGACGGAAGACGCTACGATCGCCGATATCGCTGTCGCTACCAATAGCGGACAGATCAAGACGGGATCATTAAGTCGTTCGGACCGTATGGCTAAATATAACCAGCTGCTTCGTATCGAGGAGGAATTGGGAGACCGTGCCGTATACGGATACAAAAGAATCAATTAAGTATATAAAGTAAATTATAATCGCTAATTATGTAGTAATCCAAAACCCAAGATATTGAAGGGCTTATCCGTGAGGATAGGCCCTTTTTATTGATTGATAAAGTATTATCTATAACCTCATAAAATATATCGATTAGGAAAATTGTTTTAATGAAGAAATATGTTATATTTTTGTATCGGAAATAAAAACAAATAGTATTCATTTAAAAATAGAAACAAGTATGGAACCGATTATTAATTCTCAACTTCCGGAGTTTAAAGTACAAGCTTTTCAAAATGGTAATTTCAAGACTGTAACCAACGAGGACGTCTTGGGTAAGTGGGCTATCTTTTTCTTCTACCCGGCCGATTTTACATTTGTTTGTCCAACAGAGTTGGTCGATATGGCTGAAAAGTATGAGCAGTTTAAATCAATGGGAGTAGAAATTTACTCTGTAAGTACAGACTCTCATTTTGTACATAAAGCTTGGCATGACGCTTCCGAGACTATCCGTAAGATCCAATATCCGATGTTGGCGGATCCCACTGGAGCACTGAGTCGTGCGTTTGGTGTGATGATTGAGGAAGAGGGTATGGCATACCGTGGCACTTTCTTGGTAAATCCGGAAGGAAAGATCAAAGTGGCCGAGATTCATGATAACAATATCGGTCGTGACGCTTCCGAGTTACTTCGTAAAGTTGAAGCCGCTCAGTTTGTCGCTTCACATGATGGTGAGGTTTGTCCCGCTAAATGGAAGAAAGGGGAGGCTACCTTGAAACCTAGCATTGACTTGGTAGGGAAAATCTAAATAATTAAGAGTATAGATCGTGTTAGAATCAATATTAAAAGAACAATTAAAAGGTATATTCGCAGGGTTAAATGCGAATTATACCTTTGATATATCGATCTCTCATGCGCATGAAAGTAGACAGGAATTGTTGGATTTATTAGGTGATGTTGCCTCTTGTTCGGATAAAATATCTATGCAGGTATCTGATGGGGAGGGATTGGAATTCATTTTATTAAAGGATGGAGCGAAAACGGGGATTAAGTTTCGTGGAGTACCTAATGGACACGAGTTTACTTCCTTGCTGTTGGCGATCTTGAATTCAGATGGGAAAGGCAAGAATTTTCCGGACGAGAGTATTTGTAATCGTGTTAAAGCCTTGAATGGCCCGATACATCTGACGACCTATGTCTCTTTGACTTGTACGAATTGCCCGGATGTGGTACAGGCATTAAACGCTATGACGACTTTAAATCCTCAGATCCATCATGAGATGGTAGATGGGGCTATCAATCAGGCGGAAGTTGATGCCTTGAAGATACAAGGCGTCCCCTCTGTCTTTGCGGATGGAAAACTGATCCATGTAGGACGTGGGGAATTCGGTGAATTGTTATCGAAGCTGGAAGCTCAGTATGGAATCAATGAGAGCCTGACAGAGAAGACGGTAAAACGATATGACGTGGTTGTGGTCGGTGGAGGGCCGGCTGGTGCTTCTTCCGCTATTTATTCCGCACGAAAGGGGCTGAGTGTCGCTGTCGTGGCGGAGCGTATCGGCGGGCAGGTGAAGGAGACGGTAGGAATTGAGAATCTGATTTCAGTTCCGGAGACAACAGGTACCCAGTTGGCTGACAATCTGCGCTTGCATATGCGGCAATATCCGATTGACCTGCTGGAGCATCGTCGTATAGAGAAGGTTACGATAGAAGGAAACGAGAAGGTTTTGTCTACGGCTGGAGGTGAGATATTCAAGGCTCCGGCGGTTATTGTCGCTACGGGCGCTAGCTGGCGTAAATTGAATGTACCGGGTGAGACAGAGTATATAGGACGTGGAGTGGCTTTTTGTCCTCATTGCGACGGTCCGTTTTATAAGGGAAAACATGTCGCCGTAGTTGGCGGTGGAAATTCCGGTATCGAGGCGGCTATTGATTTGGCGGGGATCTGTTCGAAAGTAACCGTTTTGGAGTTTATGGATGAGTTAAAAGCGGATCAAGTCTTGCAAGAGAAAGCGAAGAGTTTGCCGAATGTCGAGATCTTTGTTCGTTCACAAACAACCGAGGTGGTTGGAAATGGCGACAAGGTAACCGGTATCCGTACAAAGGATCGTAAGACAGGGGAAGAGCGTGTTATTCATTTAGACGGTATTTTTGTTCAAATCGGCTTAGCCGCTAATAGTGGTGTCTTTAAGGAGATTGTCGAAACAAATCGTCCCGGTGAGATCGTGATTGACGCACATTGCCGGACGAATGTCCCGGGTATTTATGCAGCGGGCGACGTTTCCACCGTACCCTTTAAGCAAATCATTATTTCTATGGGAGAAGGCGCCAAAGCGGCCCTTTCGGCCTTTGAAGATCGGGTACGTGGTGTACTCGGTTGATGAAATACCTACAAATAGGTAATTTTTGAACAGCGTATCTCTTTTATCGGTTATATTACTATATTTGCGATCGAGAGAAAAGAGATGGATAGATTAAGAAAATATCTGAGGATATTACTCCCTGCGCTGTTCATAGCCTATTTGGGATGTATTATCGCGTTTACCCACGTTCATATTGTCAACGGGGTAACGATCGTCCATTCTCACCCGTATCATAAAACGGACGATGGTCGTCCGGACCATGAACATGGCTACGCCGAGTTTCAGTTGCTTCATCAGTTATCTGTCTTGCAGATAACAGGTGCGGCTTTCGTCGCTATTCTGCTGGCGGCTTTTTATTCCTTTATCCGTAACTTATCTTTCGCTCCGGTCTATCCGGACTATATCGTTCCCTTCCGGGGAAGACGTACGCTTCGGGCTCCTCCCATATTCTGATATTGTGAGATTAATAACATTGTATTACTTATCAGAATAAATTAAAATGAATAAATTTTTCATCTTTATACTATGCCTGTGCTGTGCCCTAACGGTAGCTCAGGCCACGGGAGAGGACCGTCTAAACGACTCAGACGCAAATGTTTTCGGACATGTATTGGATAAGAAAACAGGGGAACATCTTCCCTTTATCAACGTATTGTTAAAAGGTACCACGATCGGTACGACCACCGATAACTCGGGACATTATTTCCTGAAGAATCTGCCGGAAGGTAAATTTACGCTAGAATATAAAGCGCTCGGGTATAAGACTATCTCTAAAGAAGTGACCCTAAAGAAAGGAAAAACCTTAGAGATTAATGTAGAACTGGAAGAAGACCAGATCGCCTTGGATGGCGTGGTGGTATCTGCGAATCGTGCGGAAACTTCCCGCCGGTTGGCTCCCACATTAGTGAATGTATTGGATGCGAAGGTTTTTACTACGACCAATGCGGTGAATTTGGCACAGGGACTAAATTTCCAACCGGGTGTACGGGTAGAGACGAATTGCCAGAATTGCGGTTTCCAGCAAGTCCGGATCAATGGATTAGACGGACCTTATACCCAAATACTGATTGATTCACGTCCCATATTCAGCGCTTTATCCGGCGTATATGGGCTTGAGCAAATACCGGCGAATATGATCGAGCGGGTAGAGGTGATGCGAGGAGGGGGATCGGCACTGTTCGGCTCGTCCGCTATCGCCGGGACAATTAATATCATCACGAAGGAGCCCTTGAGAAATTCCGGGGAATTGTCGCATACGTTAACCTCGATCGGTGGGACATCCGCTTTCGATAATAATACGACCCTAAATGCCTCTTTGGTATCGGAAAATGGGAAAGCGGGCTTATATCTTTTTGGCCAGAACCGTCATCGTTCCGGTTTTGATCAGGATGGAGATGGTTTTACGGAGTTGCCTAAATTGAAGAATCAAACGGTTGGTTTCCGTTCGTACCTGAAAACGAGTACTTATAGTAAATTGACATTCGAGTATCATCATATGAATGAATACCGCAGGGGAGGAAATCTGTTGGATCGTCCGCCTCATGAAGCGGATATCGCCGAACAGTTGGAGCATTCGATTGATGGAGGAGGTCTGAAATTCGATCTTTTCTCCAAGGATTACAAACATAAATGGAGTGTTTTCACTTCTGCCCAGAATACAGACCGGGATAGTTATTACGGGACGAACCAAGATCCGAACGCTTACGGCAAGACTACGGACCTGACGGTTATGGCCGGTACGCAATATGCTTATAGTTTTGATAAATTCTTATTTATGCCATCGGATTTGACTGCCGGTTTGGAGTATAGTTTCGATCATTTGAAAGACGAGATGATCGGGTATAATCGCTTTACGAATCAGAAGGTGCATATCGAGAGCGCATTTTTGCAGAATGAGTGGAAAAATAAGCGATGGAGCTTCTTGATTGGCGGTCGTTTGGATAAACATAATATGATGGATCATGTAATATTCAGCCCTCGTGCGAATATCCGTTTTAACCCGACGGAAGATATCAATATCCGGGCTAGTTATTCCAGTGGTTTCCGTGCCCCGCAAGCGTTCGATGAGGATATGCATATCTCGGCGGTCGGCGGAGAGGTCGCTATGATCCAGCGTGCGAAAGATTTATCCGAGGAGAAATCGCAGAGCTTGAGTGCTTCGGTCGATTTTTACCATCGTTTTAAGAATGGTATCCAGTTGAACTTCTTGGTGGAAGGTTTTTACACCAGCTTAAGTGATGTGTTTGTCTTGGAAGATATTGGGAAAGATGAGCAAGGCAATCTGATTAAGGAACGTCGTAACGGTTCCGGGGCGAAAGTGATGGGATTAACCTTGGAAGGAAAGTCGGTGTTAACTTCATGGCTATCTTTGCAAGCGGGCGCTACTTTCCAGCGAAGCCGTTATAAAGAGGCCGAGAAATGGAGCGATGACGAGAATGTGCCAGCCGAGACAAAGATGTTCCGTACGCCGGATATCTATGGTTATTTTACGGCTACTCTCACGCCTTTCAAACGTTTCACGGCTTCCCTGTCGGGAACCTATACGGGAAGTATGTTGGTGCAGCATTTGGCGGGATATATACCTTTGGATAAGGCGGTGGAGACTCCGGATTTCTTTGATATGAATATCAAGCTTGCGTATGAGTTCCCGCTTTACAAAGAGCTGAAACTAGAAGTAAATGGGGGCGTGCAGAATCTGTTCAACGCTTACCAATCCGACTTTGACCAAGGTAAGAACCGGGATTCCTCCTATATCTATGGCCCGGCTAGCCCGAGAAGTTATTTTGCCGGTGTAAAGATGAGCTTTTAATCATGTAATGCCCTTTGAAAAAACATGTACGTGTTTCGTGAAAAACACGTACGTGTTTCCGAAAAAAGACGTACGTGTTTTTTTGAAGGCAAAATAAACAAAAAGACAGTGTTCCCAAGCATATGATCGCCCTACGGAAACACTGTCTTTTTTATGGGATAAATCGGGATGTTTTATTTAACGAACGGAGCGGCTTGCAAATAAGCGGCGCTCTTCTCTACGCCCTCGAACTGGGTACGGCCTTTCTTGTCGCCTTCCAGTTCCACGTAGTAGCCGAGGATACCGATCTCGTACGCTTTCTTGAATATATTCGGGAAATTCATCATACCGGAATCACCGATGATCCAACGATCCTTGATGTGCAATAACTTAAAACGATTCGGATAATTCTCCATCCATTCCACGGGATCTTGCTGCCCCATAACGGCCCAATATACATCCAACTCGAACATAACCTTATCCGGATCGGTATTTTTTAGGAATAACTCCTCGATATAAGTACCTTTAGGAGGTGCCCACGGATTCGGGTTCTGTTCCGGTTTCTCGCCGGCTTTCAATACCCGTTTGAACTCATTGCTATGATTATGGTAACCCCATAGGATTCCGGCTTTCTTCGTGATCTCTCCGGCACGGTTGAAGATCTCCGATACTACTTTGGCGTCATCCTCGTTTTCGATACGGGGTAAACTCGGTTGTACCATACAACTAACACCTAGCTCGGCATGGATATCGGTTGCCTTTTTCCAGAACTCGTCGAATTTGGGCATATTCTCTTTCGTGTACTCACGAAGAGAAGGGGTCAGGTGTGAGCTACTGATTCTCAAACCGGCATCATCCACCATTTTCTTATAATCCTTGGAGGCGATGAATGTCGTATTTTTAGGATTATAATCACCGAATTTACCAGTGTCTTCCCTATATCCGAAAATCTCCAGATCGGTATATCCCGCTTTTGCCAATCGGTTCAATCCGTTAGGCATATCTTGCAGTAACTCCTGTCCGAGCGAATAGGTTTGCAATCCCATCTTTTTCCCGGCGGTTGCCGAGGATATCGCATCCGTGGCGGGTATGGATCTGGTGGGATTTGAAGCCATTACTTTTTGGCTGGCTATGCCCCCTAAAGTAAGTAATGAAATGTTTCTCAAAAATGTTCTTCTGTCTGTCATGGTGATAAAGAATTAAAATTAAACATCTGTTTCTCGCAAATATAGTTAACCTTTTTGAAGTTTATTAAGAAAATGTCTCTCAAAAACTTGCGATTGGGTTTAAATAGATTTAAAATTTGACATAACTCAATTTTACGAACTTACTCCATACATCCAATTACCTGAATAAGGGGATTGTTTGGTATACCTCCGTGGATTTTTAATGTGATTTTACCCATTCTTAGGTATTGTGGGACGGTAGTCTCTGATCGTAACTTTGCAGCGTTTTAAATAACATAATTGATTAAATGATGATGAAGAAAATCAGAGGGCTTTTCCTCTCCTTTTTACTGTTGCTTATTTCCATCTCGGCTTTTTCTCAACATAAAACAATGATATCGGGTAAAGTCCTGTCCACGGAAAAAACAACCGTGGATTTCGCTACCGTTTATCTAAAAGGTACGAATTACGGCGGGACTACGAATGAGGAAGGTATCTATCATCTTCAAGCTCCCGCGGGAGAATATACATTAGTAGTATCGGCTATCGGATATAAGACGGTAGAGAAACCCGTGAAACTGATGCGTGGGGAACGGACGAAGATGAATGTGGTAATCAGCCCTCAAGCTACGGAGTTGGATGAGGTGGTTGTCGTTTCTAATGGCGTGACCCGGCTCAAGCGTTCTGCGTTCAATGCCGTGGCCCTCGATACGAAAGCCTTGCAAAATTCAACCCAGAACTTGAGTGAAGCCTTGGCTCAAGCGCCCGGAATGAAGATCCGGGAGTCTGGCGGTGTCGGCTCGGATATGCAACTGATGATGGATGGATTTACCGGCAAGCATATCAAGATCTTTATCGATGGGGTTCCGCAAGAAGGTGTCGGCAGTTCTTTCGGACTGAATAACATTCCGGTGAATTATGCCGAGCGTATAGAGGTCTATAAGGGTGTGGTACCGGTGGGTTTCGGAACAGACGCTATCGGAGGTGTTATCAATATCATCACCAAGAAGAACCGGAACAAATGGTTCTTGGATGCTTCTTATTCATACGGGTCTTTCAATACGCATAAATCTTATGTGAACTTCGGACAGACTTTCCGGAGCGGACTCACGTATGAGATCAACGTTTTCCAGAATTATTCGGATAATAATTACTATGTGGATACTCCGGTGAAGGACTTTACGACCGGAGCGATCAATAAGAAAAAGATCGAGCATGTGAAGCGTTTTCATGATACGTATCATAACGAGGCCGTTATCGGGAAAATCGGTTTCGTGGATAAGAAATGGGCGGATCGTTTGATGTTCGGGTTTACCTATTCACATATGTATAAAGATATACAGACGGGCGTACGCCAAGAAGTGGTGTTTGGCGGCAAATATCGGAAGGGATACTCGATCATGCCGTCGTTGGACTATCGCAAGCGTGATTTCTTCGTTAGGGGCTTGGATGTGGTATTGACGGCGAATTATAATAAGAACATGACGAACAATGTAGATACCTCTTCCTATGAATATAATTGGCGTGGCGAGATGCGTCCGCTCCGGATGCCCGGTGAGCAATCTTATCAGAACACCCGGTCGGATAATAATAACTGGAACGGAACCTTAACAGCTAACTACCGTATCGGTAAGGCGCATACGTTCACGTTCAATCACGTGATCAACGCGTTCCGGCGTTCGAATCAGTCTCTTTTGAACGAGGACTCGGAAGCGAACGCTATCCCGAAGGAAACCCGTAAAAATATCAGCGGTCTTTCGTATCGCTTGATGCCGACGGAACATTGGAACTTGTCTGTGTTCGGTAAATATTACAACCAGTTTATTGCGGGGCCTGTCGCTACTTCCTCGGCTCAAGATGACTATATACGTACGACCAATTCGGTAAGCGCGATGGGATATGGGGCCGCGGGAACTTACTTTATCTTGAAAAGCTTGCAAGCGAAATTGTCCTATGAGAAAGCCTATCGCCTGCCGACCAATGAGGAGATGTTTGGCGATGAGGACCTTGAGACCGGCGATATTTCCTTGAGACCGGAGAACAGCGATAACGTGAATCTGAATTTAAGCTACAACGAGACATTCGGTAAGCATTCCGTATATGTGGAAGGCGGATTGATCTACCGAAATACGAAAGATTATATCCAACGGAATATATCGGATTTGAGCGGCGGTAAATATGGCGCTACCTATGTGAATCATGGTCGTGTAGAGACCAAGGGTTACAATATCTCGGTTCGCTACGGTTTCGCTAACTGGGTAAGCGTAGGAGGAAACTTTACGCAGATGAATGTAAGGGATAACGTGAAGACGGTTACCAGCGGGACGAACCAAGAGAGCTTGACATATGGCGCACGTATGCCGAATCTTCCTTATCAGTTTGCCAACTCGGATGTGACCTTCTACTGGCGCAATTTGTGGAAGAAAGGCAATACGCTAAGTGTCACTTACGATAATTTATATATGCATAGTTTCCCGCTGTATTCGGAGGCGGTAGGCAGTGAATCCGAATTTGTGGTACCAACTCAATTCTCGCATAATCTGACACTCTCTTATGGTATACAGAACGGGCGTTACAATATCTCTTTCGAGTGCAGGAATCTCACGAACGAGAAATTATACGATAACTTCAGCTTGCAGAAGGCTGGCAGGGCTTTCTATGGTAAGGTGAGGGTTTATTTCGGTAATTAATTTAAAGTGTGACTATCTTTTATTTATCAATAATTAATTCAAAACATAATAGATTAAAACAACATGAAGAAGAATTATTTAATGACAGGTCTTGCCGCCGCGTTATTAGTTGGGGGAGTATTTACTTCTTGTAGTGACGACGATCCTGTAAACCCGGATAACGGAGGCAACGGGAATGGAAATGGCGGAGGATCGACCTCGGAGGCGGTTTCGAGCTATGTAGTCGCCGCTTCTGTCGGTGACGCAAATTACTTGTTGACAGCCGATACGCTGGGGGATGGCTCTATCTCCGCTAAAAACAACGGACTCACTACGGAAAGCGGTACGCAATGGATCTTCTATAAGGATAAATATTTGTATCGTTTGGTTTACAATCAAGGAAATGCCGGTGTTACTTCTTCATACGTACTGAATGCGGAAGGTAAGATTAAAGAGCGTGATAATACTTACGAGATCAAGCGATTTACTTCTTATGGTATCTATGGCGACTATATCATTACATCTTCTACCGGTGATCTGGGTGAGGAATATGCGGACGAGAATGGTTATCTGCCTAAAGGCTTCTTGCTCTCTTATCTGGATGTGGCCAAAGAGACGTTTACGACAAACACGAATACGATCTTGTCGGAGAATTATTTGGGAAATGGCGAGTTCGTTACGTTAGCGGGTATTCTCCAAGCGAACGGCCGGATCTATTCCGCGGCTATCCCGATGGGATTGAGTAAGTACGGCGTGAAAGCGGAGGGAGGTAAATATGTTAAATACCCGGAGCTGGTAAAGACAGAATCCGGAGGAAGCGGTAGTGGCGCTTACGAAAAAGGGGAATTGCAATGGACGCAATATCCGAACGAGGCTTGGGTCGCTATTTATGCGAACGAGAAATTCGAGAACCCGAAACTGATAAAGACGGATAAGATCAGTTATGCTTGCGGACGTAACCGTTCTCAATACTACCAGACCATTTGGACGGCAGACAACGGCGATGTGTATGTGTTCTCGCCCAGCTATGCCAAGACGATGACCGCGGAGGTACAGAAAACGACTTTGCCGGCCGGTGTAGTTCGTATTAAGGCTAATGCGGAGGAGTTTGATCCTGATTATTATTGTAATTTGGAGGCACAGACGGGTGGTAAGGCATTCTTGCGTTGTTGGCATATCACGGAAGATTATTTCTTGTTGTTGATGTATGATCGTCCGTTGACTGAATCCGGATTCGCCGCGAAAGAGTTGGCTATTTATAAAGGAGAGGATAAGAGTCTTACTTACGTGAAGGGGCTGCCTTCCACGGATGTTATTTCCGGATTTGGCAATACTCCGTTCTCGGAGGATGGTATCGCTTATATGGCGGTTACGACTACCGATGGAAGTCAACCTGCCGTGTATCGTATCGATCCGAAGACAGCTACCGCAACAAAAGGTCTTACCGTTGAGGCAGAGCAAATCAGTGGTGTAGGTAAATTGACTGCCGCTCAAGAGTAATAAGCAAGTATGAGTCGGACTCACATTCTTTTAATATTCCTCCTGCTCCCGCTAACCCTGCGGAGCCAGGAGGATATTTGTATAGGAAAGGAACTGGTTTTGTACTCTACCGTATTGCAAGAAGACCGGAGTTATTGGATAAACCTGCCGGAGCATTATAATATGGATACGAAACAACGCTATCCGGTTGTTTACCTGCTAGATGGAGATTCTTTCTTTCATTCGCTGGTAGGCATAAGGAAAACGTTGGCATCCGGTAGAGGTAAATATCTACCTCCCTGTATTATTGTCGGGGTATTAAATACGGATCGGACACGTGATTTTACGCCTACCGCTTCAGCCGCCGGACGGGATGGTAAAATCTCCATAGATGCGATTCCGCAAGGAGGGGGAAGTGAGGCTTTCAGTAAGTTTCTTACGGAAGAACTTCGTCCTGCTATCGATAGTGCCTATCGCACGAACGGCTGGAATATGCTTATCGGTCATTCGTATGCGGGGCTTTTCACCTTGAATACGTTTCTTCGTCATACGGAATTATTTGATACCTATCTAGCGGTCGACCCTAGTTTGTGGTGGGATCAGGGGCGGTTGGTCCGGGAGGCGGAGGCTTTGGTTGCAGGCCGTGATTTTAAAGGGAAAAGCCTGTATATCGGTGTCGCGTCTAAAAAAAGGACGAACCGGGTGGACATTCATCTTGACAAAGTGAGTTATCTTCTTTCGGAGGTTTTGCCACAAGCGGAGAACCTGCGTTTCTTTAGTAAATCATTTCCCGACGAGAACCATGGAACGGTAGCGGTTCCGGGTATATATGACGGGATTAAACAATTATTCGGAAAATGAGAAAATTCTTTGCGAAAGTACATTTATGGCTATCGATACCTTTTGGCATTATTATTGCGATTGTCTGCCTGACCGGGGCGATTCTCGTCTTTGAGACAGAGATATTAGAATTAGGCTACCCTTCCCGTTATTTTGTAAAGGAAGTAAAAGGGGAACCTCTCTCACCTGCCGCCTTGATAGAATCGGCGCGCCAACAATTACCCGATTCGGTTCGAATAAACGGTATTCGGGTATCGTCTGACCCGAGACGAACTTATCAACTGGTATTACCGGGGAAAAAGGCCGCGGGTTTTATTGATCCCTACACCGGGGAGGTGACCGGGATGGATGACGGACAAGGTTTTTTCCTGAAAATGATGCGTCTTCATCGTTGGTTACTTGATGAGTATAAACGGGATGGAAGTTTTTCTTGGGGAAAATCAATAGTTGGCTATGCGACTTTGGTCTTGGCGATTATTATTATAAGTGGAATCGTAATTTGGTATCCTCGTAATAAAAAAGTATTGAGAAACCGGTTGAAAGTAAAGACCAAGGCTGGTTGGTTCCGTTTCTTCTATGATTTACATGTCTCCGGGGGATTCTATGCGGCATTGCTCCTGCTTATCTTAGCGTTAACCGGATTAACATGGTCGTTTGGTTGGTATCGAAATGCCTTTTATAGTGTCTTCGGTATTAGTGCAAACCCGCCTCAAGCGCATCATGCTCCAGCTTCTTCCGGCGCGAAGAAACCCGCGAAGAAAAAGACGGATTACACACAATGGGCTGAGGTGTTATCGGCATTGAAAAGCCATTATCCGGACTTTAACTCAATCACGATCCAAGATGGCTCCGCTACGGTTTCTACGGCCCGTTATGGGAATACAAGAGGAAGCGACCGTTACTCCTTTGATCCTGCTACGGGTGAGATTACGGAAGTCCAATTATATAAAGATCTCCCAAAATCGGGGAAGATAAGAGGATGGATTTATTCCGTACACGTCGGCTCGTGGGGGGGAATGACTACCCGTATATTGACTTGCTTAGTTTCCTTGTTGGGGACGATCTTCGCGATAACCGGCTATTATTTTTGGATAAAGAAACAATTCAGGAAACTGAGATGAAAAGAAAGAGGTATGTTTGACCCACATACCTCTTCATAAATCTAAACCAATCAAGTTGAATACGCAAACGTTGTAATATTAAGGTTAAACAGTTATGTATGTAAAAGTGTGCGTCTATTCAATTCCTTCTTTCCTTATAGATGCCAACCACTGGTCGATCCGCCCTTCTGTTTGATCGTCTTCATTCATTTCATCCAGAGGAAGTCCGACGAACATACCGTTTATGCAGGCGGTGGAACTGTCAAATGAATATCCCGAGGCATCTACAGCGCCGATGAACTTGCAACCTGTATTTCGCAGGTCGGAATAGATCGTACCGATGGCGTCACAGAAAGTGTCGCTAAAAGAGGCTGAGTCTCCGCAACCGAATAATGCGACGGTTTTCTCACTTAAGTCCAGCTTTTTCAGCTTCCCTAGATAACTATCCCAATCATCTTGCAAATCTCCGGCGCCCCAAGTGGAACAGCCCAATAACAAGATTTCATAAGGCGCTACATCAGCGGGAGAAGCGTTAGATACGTCATGAATATCTTTGTCTTCCACACCCAGCTTCTCTGCGATACGTTTCGCGATCCCTTCCGTCGTTCCTGTAGACGAGCCGTAGAATATTCCTATAGTCTTCATTTCTATTTGTTTTTATAGTTTAATAACGAAGACAAATATCCGATATCTTATTAGTCTCGGCAATACCTACAAATATGTATTTTGAGGGTTGCGAATACCCACGAATGGCCAGCGATGGTTGAGGGAATAAAGGTTTTGATAAAATTGTGTATATTTTGAATTGTTTTTTTATAAATTTGCCATCGTATTGGTTCGCCTACCCTATTCAGGTACGGCGATTAAAAGGGAATCAGGTGAGAAACCTGGACAGTCCCGCTGCTGTAAGCTCCAAAAAAGCTTTAGACATCAACTCATTGCCACTGTTTCCGGAAGGAACGGGAAGGAAGTTCTAAAGTGGAGTAAGTCAGAAGACCTGCCAATGCCGGATAACCGCCGCAATTTTACGCTACCGGGGTTTAGCGTATGATTCAAATATGGAATACAGAGAACATTGCTCTAAAGAGGTAATTTTGATAGGGTAAGTTATGCCGTAGTTCGTGGGGAACTATGGGTAATTTATTTTGTGTTAACCTGTTAAAGCCATGTCTTTTTATATCATTCAGTGTATTTGTTTTTTGGAGTTTTACATTAATATTATGCTTATGAGAAAGTTTTTATCTTTTTTCTTTGTAATGACTTTTTACGTAGTTGGAGCCTATGCGCAAGTATTGGTCCAAGGTCAACCGCATCCTTCCGCAAGGAATATCTCAACAAAGCAGGAGTCTCAGTTAAGAGCTGATGCCAGTTTTACTTTCGATGACATCCAATATTGGGTTGGTAACGGTAGCAATAAAGCCGCTTTAGTGATTGAATGGCATGATGGGAATCGCCCGGATGCCATGGTTTGGGGATATCGCTGGGATGGCGAGGCAACCGGACATGATATGATCGTGGCGATTGCTCAAGCAGATCCTCGATTGGTATTGCTCACCCAATACACTGGCTGGATGGGATATACGATCGATGGAATCGGGTATGGTGAAAGTAGACTTAATATTTCTTATGATCTAGAGGGAGCGAAGTCTGAGCCTAAAAATGCGTTTAAATTTGAACCTCCTATCACAAATCCGCTGTTGGGGCAAACTTCTCATCCAGAGCATCCGGCAGAGGATGTTGCGGCCGCCATTCGGCAAGGGGTTCAAACAGGAGTTATTTATCACCCGATAAATGCGGAAAGATATGGATATCCATCTTATGACTATGACTATTGGAGTTGTAGCAATGGCATTCATTGGCAAGCCGGTTGGTATTATGGCTATTGGAGTTATTTTGTGAGAAGTAGCCAAACCTCTAATTTTAGCTATTCTGGTTTAGGTGCGACAAGCCGTGTATTGACGGATGGTTGTTGGGATGCGTGGAGCTGGAATGGAAATATGAATACATCAGAAGGAACTCAGCCCGGGGATGTCTTTGTCGCTGCGACAATACCCTCTGGAGGTGGAGGGGATGAACCCGAGATCCCGGTGATACACGTAACATCCATTTCTCTCAATAAGTCTTCTTTGCGTTTACAAGCAGGAGCAAACGCAACCCTTGTAGCTAGTATCTCTCCTGTAAACGCTGATAATAAGCAGGTTATTTGGAGTAGTTCCGATACAGGCATAGCAACCGTAGAAAATGGGGTCGTAACAGGTGTCAAGCCCGGTGTGGTGAAAATAACAGCCCAATCGGTAGATGGCGGATATACCGCTGTTTGCGAGGTAACGATAACGGAAGTTGTTATTCCGGAAATAGATTTCAATGGTCTTGATGCTGTTTTAACTTTTCCGAAAGTAGAGGAAGCCACCTCTTATGAAGTTCGTGTTTATAGAAATGAGGATAGTGGTCATAAAAGAATCGCTACTTATGTAATCGATGCCGAAGGTAATATAATCACAGAATTAAGAGCGGTGAGCTTACAAGGCTCTTCTGGGAAAATTTTGGTTCCATTGAAAAATTTAGACATAGACGGTGTTTATACGATAGAGATACAGGTGCTGAATGGGTTGGATATAATAGATACCTATACAGTAGAAAAAATATCGAATCCAGTAAGTAATGAATATTTATCCGCAAGTGGTAGTCGGGTAATTTATCAAAATGGGACATTGTCTTTGGAGCATTTGGATGGATATCATTTTTATTTAATGACAATGGAAGGAAAAATATTGAGAACCTTTATAACTCGAGTTCCCCACGAACTTTATCCTATATCGCTTCCCTCCGGGAATTATCTGTTGACAGGAGAAAAGGATGGAGACCGGAAGGTCTTTAAATTCCGTATTAATTAATAATTAAATTCATTTACATGAAAAGAACACTTTACTTAAGTATGGTTTGCTTACTATCGGCCTTTTCGGCTGTGGGGCAAACCGGTTTGCGGGGGCTGAATCCGATAGAGAAGCAGAAACTGCAATTGCCTGAACTTCCGGCTTCGCAAAGCCGAGTCACGCTACTACGTTCAAGTGAAAACGTAGATTATACACAGGGAGTCTTTATTTTGAACGAGGACTGGTTTGGTCATAACAACAGTACTATTAATTTTATGACTTCTTCTGGTGATTTTGCTTATAGGATTTTCCAGACAGCAAACCCTGGTAAAGAATTAGGTTGTACATCTCAGTTTGGTACTATTTTTGGAGATAATATGTTTATTACTTCTAAACAGCCAAAGGATGGTGGAGCCAGTATTGAAGGAGGTCGCCTGAATGTGGTGGATGCCAAGACAATGAAAGTGAAAGCTCAATTTACGGATATAGGCGGAGGCGATGGGCGTGCTTTTTTAGGCGTGAATGACTCTGTTGGCTATATTGGCGCTTCAAACGGTATTTTTTTGTTTGATATAAAGAACTTGACGGTTGGAGACCAATTGAAAGGTGCCTCAAATTCCGGGGGACTTTATAATGGTCAAGTAGGAATGATGGTCCGGACAAAAACATATGTGTTTGCGGTTCAGCAAAGTAAAGGCGTTTTAGTGATAGATCCTCTAAAACATGAGATTATCAAATTGATAGAAGGAAGTTTCAGCACTTTGACACAAAGTAAGGATGGCAGTGTTTGGGTAGGTGCTGGATCACGCCTGTTATGTATTGATCCGGAGACTTTGGAAGAAACTTATCTATCATTACCCGATGGCTTGACTATACCGGATTCATGGTATGCTTGGACTGCGGGTGTTCTTTGTGCAAGTACGCAAGAAAATGCTATTTATTGGACAAAGGGAGGTGGTTTTAGCAGTGGTAATGAGATTTATCGTTATGAGATCGGTAATCCTTCTTCTATGGATAAACCGTTTTATACCATTCCGGAGAAGGGACGCGTATTGTATGTGGGTGCCGGTTTACGTGTAAGTCCAGATGACAAATTGTATATTTCCGCTTTTGAGAATTTTGGCTCTATAAACTATTGGCAATATGTTGTAGATGCTAAAACTGGCCGTCAATTAGGGTGTTATCCGCTAGAACCCAGCTATTGGTTCCCTGCCATGCATATCTTCCCTGATAATGAGGCTCCGGTTGTTAAAGATTTTACTTCGATAGAGGCTGGTATTAATGATGCGCCTATAACTGTATCTTTAAAAGATATGGCTACGGATAAAGACAATATAGCTGAAGCTATCTATAAATCCGTTAAATCAGTATCGAATGAGAGTCTGTTATCTGCATCTATTTTAGGTGATAATCTGACTCTAACATTGAAGCCGGATCAAACAGGAGAAGCTACCGTCTCCGTTAATTTCGATTCGAATGGAAAGATTGTCACAAAGGATTTGAAAGTGACGGTGAAAGGAAAAGCAGTTTATTTAGATAAGCATGAGTTATCTCAGAATGTGGGTGAAAAATCCACATTAAAGGTGACTGTTCCCGAAGGTGTTTCTGCCGTATGGACTTCTTCGAACAGCAATGTGGCGAGTGTGGTAAATGGAGAAATAACCGCTGTTGCTCAAGGTTCTGCCAAAATTATCGTGTCAGCAGGTAATGAGAAGGACACTTGTCTTGTAAATGTTTCTCTTTCAGTCCAAAGTTTGACTTTAGATGTCGAGAGTGATACGACCCGTGTACAGCGTGATGGTACACTCCAGTTAAAAGTTAAATTACATCCTGAAGGAGCGGTTCTACCTGAATTGCTTTGGAACTCCTCGAACACAAAGGTCGGTCATGTGAATAATAAGGGATTGGTTACGGCTTTTGCGGATGGACTAGCTGTTATTAAGGTTATGAGTGCAGATTCATCCAAAATGGATAGCTGTGTTATCAAGGTTCTAGCCAATATTCAATCCGTGAGTTTACCGGAATCAATATCCCTAAATACGAATTCGAATGGAAAGCAACATACTTATACATTGAAACCTACGTTTATACCTGCTAAGCCTACAAATACGGTTGTTAGTTGGAAATCTTCGAATGAGGATATTGTCACGGTTTCAGAGAAAGGCTTAATTACGGCTATTAAAGCAGGTGAAGCTACCATTACGGTGACTACGGAGGATGGATCGAAAACTGCGGAATGTAAAGTGAATTGTGTACAATGGCCGGATGCGGTTAAATTGGATTTGACATTTGTTTCTATGAAACCGGGTAACACGCAGCAATTGACGATAACGACAACACCAGATTCGATAGGTGCCGTACCAATGAAGTATGTTTCTGATACGCCGGATGTTGTTACGGTTGATAAGAATGGTGTATTGACCGCAAAAAAATATGGTGAGGCAATCATTACGGTGTCTCCGTTAAGTGGTGCGGATGTAAAAGCGACTTGTAAAGTTGCGGTTGAGATTCCTGTAACGAGCATCCAATTGGATAAAGATACGATTTGCCAGAAACCGAACACTTTCGCTCAATTGACCGCAACTATTAATCCGGGGGATGCTACATTCCAAGAACTGACATGGAAGTCTACCAGTATGAGCCCCGTGCGCGTGTCTAGCGATGGCAAGGTTTCTTTCGTTCGTCCGGGTAAATCAAATGTCGTCGTTACTTCAAAATACGGAGGAATAACCGATACTTGCGTAATAATCGTTGATTCAATCCATGTGGAATCTTTTGAATTAAAACAGCATGAGATGACAATCGATATCTCGAAGTCTGGTCGCTTAGAATGGATTTATGCGCCTGATGACGCATCTCAGACAATGCCCGATATAACGGCCGCTGATGAAGATATATTATATATTTATTATGATGGACGTATTCGTGGAGAAAAGGCGGGCTCTACTTGGGTCTATGCGAATATGGAAAATGGCAAGTTTGTCGATTCTTGTTTAGTCCATGTCGTATGTGATATAGATACTGTAACGTTGAATAAGAATCAAGCTACGATAGAACTAGGTCGTACGATAACGTTAACTCCGACAGTTAAAGTAAAACCAACCGTAGAGAATCCGGAAGAAGTGGATCAAACAGTTTATTGGAAAAGTGATAATAAGGAGATCGCTACCGTTGTGGACGGTGTAGTGACCGCTATTTCAGGAGGTTCTACTCGCATTTGGGTATATACGAATTACGGAGATATTCCTGCCTATTGTGATGTCACGGTAGTTCCGGTTACGGAGGCTCCTTCCTCTTCAGTTACAGGGGTTTCTTTAAATGCTTCTTCTTTGTCTTTAGATAAGGGCGAGACGGCTGTTTTAGCTGCGATTGTCACTCCTTCAAATGCGGAAAATAAATCCGTGTCATGGAGTAGCTCGGATATTACTGTTGCTTCTGTAGCCGACGATGGTACGGTTACCGCCGGAATTGCCGGTGTCGTTACGATAACCGTAACAACGGATGACGGTGGTTATACGGCCACTTGCGAGGTTACGGTAACCGACCCAGACTTGGATAAACCTGTGGTTGAGGCCGCTGATTCCACGGCTACGCTGACCTTCCCGAAAGTGCCAGAGGCTACCTTCTATGAGGTCTCCGTATACAAATATGTGAATGAGGTTCCCGTATTGTTTGGTGTTTACACGATGGATGCGGACGGGAATATCCTCACCAGCTTGCGAAGCGATCTGCGTTTAGGTACTCCGGATAAGATCGCTATATCCTTGCGGGATTTGGATGAAGATTCTGATTATATCGTGAAAATTACGGCTGTTAAAGAGAAAGACGGAAAGAAAGAGGTGGTAGGCACATTCTATAGTGAACCGTTCTCTACCTCTTCCGGGACGGTCAGCAATGAGACGATAGGTGCGGGTGAGGCCCGTATCTATTATTACGCCGGCTATCTGCATTTGAATAATCTGGAAGGCTATCGTTGCTATATCGTAGGATTCAACGGTACGGTATTGGATGCTTTTGAGGTGACCGATTTGAATGAGAGCCGTTTGATGAGTTTTTCCAAAGGATCTTATATCATCACTGCCATCAATGGCAATGATCGGATAACGAGGAAGTTCGTAATCAAGTAATATCGAAACAAGGTGAAGGAGAGTCAAAAGGCTCTCCTTCCTATCGTTATAACAATGTGATATGAATGACATTTTAAATTAATTAGCTTATGAGAAAATTTTGTTGTTTATTTCTATCTTAGTACCCCGTTATTGAGCAATTTTAAGCATGAAAAGATTCATAGTTCCCGCATTGCCGGACGAAACCTCTGAGGAAGAGGATGTTTACGAGCTAACGCATATCGATCACTTGTTTATAAGAGACCGGATCGAGATTCCGGGATTCAGTAATTACGAGACGTTAAAATGTGACTTTCATACCCATACGGTATTCTCCGACGGCTTGGTATGGCCCGATGCCCGGATATATGAGGCTTGGCAGGAGGGATTGGATGCGATAGCGATTACTGACCATATCGAGCACCGGATCAACAAGGTTATTTTGAAAGGAGATTTAAACGAATCTTACAAAATCGCTAAAAAAGCCGCTGACGACATGGACTTTATCGTGATTCCCGGAGCGGAAATAACACGTTCCAAGCCCTTGGGACACCTAAACGCCTTGTTTGTACAAGATGTCAATCTTATGGAGAAAGAAAATCCTGTGGAATCTATTGCCGAGGCAAAAAGGCAAGGGGCATTTATTGTGTGGAATCATCCCGGCTGGCCGAATCATAAGGCCACTTTATATCCCATACATGAAAAACTGATTCAAGAGAACATGATCGATGGTATAGAAGTCATGTCTTACAAGGACTTTTACCCGATTGCATTAGAATGGTGTTCCGGTTTTAAGAAAGCGTTTATGGCAAGTAGCGACGCTCATTGTGTTCTTTCCGGGATATACAGGAAAGGACTACGTCCCCTGACGCTGGTATTCTCGGAAGAAAGAAGTGAGAAAGGGATACGGGAGGCATTGTTCGCCGGTCGTACGGCCGCGTTATTCGATGGGAAAATCGCGGGAGAAGAAAAATACTTGGCCCCATTGGTCAAGGCCTGTATCCGGGTTAAGCGAATGAGGAATACGTGTTTGGAGGTAACCAATATATCTGATATTCCTTTCATTATATATTGCGAAAACAATTTATACCTGCTCCCGGAAAGAAAAACGATTATAATGATGAATCCTAAGGAAAATAGTTGGATAATGAAAAACTGTTTTATCGGCAGGAATAAGAACCTATCGATTTATTTCGATGATTTTTCGGTATGAGTCAATTTTCATCCAGCTCAGAGACCGGGCTCTAATGCGGCATATTACGTCTCTACAACTAGATATAAATTTCTCGGAAGGGCTAAACTTTTCGATCCGTAATTTCTCTAGTGCTTCCGACAATCCTCTGGCGGTAGCACGCTCATCGATCTCCCCTGTTTTCATCCGAACTGATCATGTGGGTATCTATATTAAATCGGATTACTATTGATAGTAACCGCATTTTTTATGGATAGTAGTCGGTATTTCCCTCGTCCTTATTTTTTAATTTATACAATATGCAGTATAGTCAAAAAAAAGCATTTAATAATATTGTGTATATTTTGAATTGTTTTTTATAAATTTGCTGCCGTATTGGTTCGCCTACTTTATTCAGGGTACGGCGATTAAAAGGGAATCAGGTGAGAAACCTGGACAGTCCCGCTGCTGTAAGCTCCAAAAAAGCTTTAGACATCAACTCATTGCCACTGTTTCCGGAAGGAACGGGAAGGAAGTTCTAAAGTGGAGTAAGTCAGAAGACCTGCCAATGCCGGATAACCGCCGCGATTTTACGCTACCGGGGTTTAGCGTAGGATTCAAAAAGGGGAAATATACGAAGTGAATATTGCTTTACATGAAGGATTGATCGGGTGAATCGTGACTTAGTACCTCCCGAACTTGAATCACAAAACGTTCCAACATTTTCCCGTTTATCTGCATTAAATAGATTTGATATCCGGCTAAATGCTCAAAGCGCAACGCTCCATTCTGATAGGAAACCTTTGGGATAACGGGAGCCATAGTCTCATTGCTCACCGGATCAGAAGATTTTTCTACCATATAGGTATCGATCACGTCCAAGCCATTCATGACTTGGATCTCTATCCGATAAGCGTCATCCCTCCCTAGGTTCTTCAGTGGGACGGATATAGTGCCGGAAGTAGCCCGTAAGCCTTTCGTCAGTAGTTCAGTAATGATATTGCCTTCCGCATCCGCTACGTAAGTGCCTATCTTTTTATAACTTCCATTCTCATATCTGTAGACACGAACCTCATAGGAGGTGGCTTCCTCCACTTTAGGGAATGAGATAACCGCCCCGGTCCCTTCAAAATCGATCTCAGGAGTAACCGTCTCCGTTACCGTCACCTCGCAAACAGCGGTATATCCGCCATCTACCGATCGGGCTGTTATTTTCACCACATCGGGCTTGGCACCTGTTACGACCCCATCTTCTACCGTTGCTATACCTGTATCGGAACTACTCCAAGTAACCTGCTTATTATCAGCGTTTACAGGAGAGATACTAGCTGCAAGGATTGCATTTGCTCCTGCTTGTAAACGCAAAGAAGACTTATTGAGAGAAATGGATGTTACGTGTATCACCGGGATCTCGGGTTCATCCCCTCCACCTCCAGAGGGTATTGTCGCTGCGACAAAGACATCTCCGGGCTGAGTTCCTTCTGATGTATTCATATTTCCATTCCAACTCCACGCATCCCAACAACCATCCGTCAATACACGGCTTGTAGCACCTAAACCTGAATAACTAAAATTCGAGGTTTGACTACTTCTCACAAAATAACTCCAATAACCATAATACCAACCGGCTTGCCAATGAATGCCATTGCTACAACTCCAATGGTCATAGTCATAAGATGGATATCCATATCTTTCCGCATTTATCGGGTGATAGATAACCCCGGTTTGTACGCCTTGTCGAATAGCCGCCGCTACGTCCCCCGCCGGATTTTCAGGAAAACCAGTCTGCCCCAACAAAGGATTCGTAATGGGAGGTTCAAATTTGAAAGCATTATTCGGTTCATTCTTGGCCACATCCAAATCATATCGGACGTCCAGATTATC
Source organism: Parabacteroides sp. 20_3 (assembly GCF_964238835.1). Lineage (NCBI taxonomy): Bacteria > Pseudomonadati > Bacteroidota > Bacteroidia > Bacteroidales > Tannerellaceae > Parabacteroides > Parabacteroides sp. 20_3. The sequence goes on from NZ_CAXSNO010000008.1 coordinate 219,270, forward strand.
CCCATATCCAATACCATCGATCGTATAACCCATCCAACCCGTATATTGGGTTAATAAAAGAAGTTTCTGATCGGCCTTCGCTATCGCCACGATCATATCGTGTCCGGTAGCCTCGCCATCCCAGCGATATCCCCAAACCATAGCATCCGGTCGATTCCCATCATGCCATTCGATCACTAAAGCGGCTCTCTTGCTGCCGCTTCCTACCCAAAACTGGATGTCATCAAAAGAAAAGCTGGCGTCAGCCCTTAACTGGGACTTTGTTTTCGCCAGCACATTCGGAGCCGAGGGATGTGGTTGCCCTTGAACCAATCCTTGCGCCGAAAGACCTACTACACACAAAGCCATTACAAAGAAAAGAGATAGAATTTTTCTCATAAGCTTTTATATTAAATGTAAAACTCCAAAAAACGATCAAGAGGGAATATAAAAGAAAGATCAAATAATCATGAATATTTCCATAGTCCGGGAGGAACTTCATCCAATATCTCTTCCATCCGGGAATTATCTACTGATAGGCGAAAAGGATGGCGATAAAAAGACATTTAAAATTCATATTACTCAATAATTAAATTTATTAACATGAGACGAACACTTTACTTAAGTATGGTCTGTTTGCTATCGGCTCTGTCGGTAGTAGGCCAAACCGGTTCGCGGGATCTGAATCCGATAGAGAAACAGAAATTGCAATTACCTGAATTACCCGGTTCGCAGGCACGAGCCTCGATGCTTCGATCCAATGAAAGCGTGGATTACACGAAAGGTACCTTTATCGTAAACGAAGATTGGTACGGGCACCAAAACAGTTCGGTGAACTTCCTGTCGGATGATGGGACTTGGACATATAACGCGTTCCAAAGAGAGAATCCGGGACATGAATTGGGATGTACGAGCCAGTTCGGTACGATTTATGGGGATTTGTTGTATATCGTGTCCAAGCAATCAAAAGATGGTGCGGCATCTGTAGAGGGAAGTCGCTTAGCGGTAATTGACGCGAAAACGATGCAAGTGAAGAAGGAATTTCAGACGATCAACAGCGCAGGAGCTGATGGACGTTCTTTTTTAGGAGTGGATCTGACGAAAGGTTATATCGGAACGAGTAATGGTATTTATGTTTTTCATACAGGATACGATGAAAAGACCGGAAAATATGATGAAAACCAGATGTCTATCGAGGCCAGCGCAATCGAAGGAACGACGGGAATTTCTTCCAGCGATTTGTATCATTCACAGATTGGAACCATGATCCGTGTTGGAAAATATGTATTTGCGGTACATCAAACGAAAGGATTGTTGGTGATCGATCCGAAAGAAGATAAAGTTATCAATATGATATTGAAGCCCGAGGAGGATAGTAATCATGGCTTGGGCTCTATCGTGCTTTCTAAAGATGGTAATTTATGGGCTAGCGTGACATTCGAGTTAACTGGTACCGGAGCGACAATGCCTTATATGTGGAAAGTGAATCCATATACGTTAACAACGCAAAAGGTAGATATACCAACAACGGATGGTATTGAGGAGATTCCCAACTCTTGGTATGCATGGACCGCCGATGGTTTCTGTGCCAGTACGAAAGAGAATAAGATCTATTGGAAAGGACAAGGCTCCGGTAGTTGGTTCACGGGATATAAGATTTTCTGTTATGACATAGATAAGGATTCTTTTTATCAAGTATTCGACTTTACAAAGCTAGATAAAGGAGATTGGCGTCTTTATGGTACGGGATTCCGTATTGATCCGGTGGATGATAATATGTATTGTTTCCTTTATCATGAATTCTTAAACCCGGAACATGAATTAGCGGTAATTAAAACAGACGGAAGAGGGGATACGAACGGAACAATGGTAGGTCGCTATCCTTATGAGAAAGTGAATTATTGGTTCCCTGCTTTGCCTGTGTTCCCGGATAACATGGCTCCGACAATCACAGACGGTTTACCTAGCGAAATTACGTTTTCCGCTGAAAAAACGAAGTATAGTAAATCAATGGATGAGATTATAGAAGATGGTGATAATATGATTTCAGCGGTTGTTACTACGATTGTGAATCCGAATCCGGAACTAATTAGTGTGGAGGTGATAAATAACACGTTGACTATTGCTCCGATCGTGGAGAGTATCCAAGAAGTGAAAGAAATTCAACTTAATTTTGAGTTTAACTCAAATGGTAAGATCGTAAATAAACAAGTTGTCGTAAAGTTGACAACTTCAACAGTAGCTCCTTTTGAGTTTAATGAAAAAGAGGTGACACTGGAAGGAAAAGAAAAAACTTTAACATTGGCTGTTACAGGATTAGCGGAAGAGACAATAGAATGGAGTAGTTCTCATCCTGAAATTGTGAGGGTTTCGGAAGATGGTACTGTCATTGGTGTCACTTATGGTACTGCGATAATTACAGCGAAGAGTAAGATACGCCCGACACTTTCTGCGAAATGTTCTGTTACTGTCAAGCGTCCAGCAATGACATTAAAGGAATCTTCTGTAGAATTATATGTTGGAGAAACAAAAGAAAGAGTGCTGACTCCTGTAGATAATAGAATAGAATTAGGAGAAAAGATAGAGTGGACTTCATCCGATGAAAATATCGTAACGGTGGAAGGAACGGCATATTATGCGAATGTTACTGCTCATTCTGCTGGTGTCGCTGAAATTATTGCGACAATTAAATCGGAAATAACCGGAGAAACTTTGTCTGTAACTAAACGTAAGGTAACGGTAGAAACATTTATACCTGTCGAAAAAATAGAATTGCGATTCGCATCTTCAGGAGAGTTGCTGCCAGAAGATGTCATAACGATGAACCTGAATGACAAGCTACAGCTTTCCGCTATTGTTAGGCCGGACAATGCCAGTTCGAAGGACTTGAAATGGTCTTCTAGTGATGAAACTGTTTTTTCTGTTAGTAATGCAGGAGTGATACAAGCAAAGGGTAGTGGTGAAGTGACTATTACTGTTTCAGCTGCGGGTAGTGATGCTTTAGCTTCGTGTCAACTTTCTTGTTCGTTTGAGTATGAAGGTGCGGCCTTTAAAAATAAGACTGTAAAATATAATTATAATGATGGTGCCGGAGAGTGGTTTTTGGAAATTCCTGTTGTTTTTAAACCAGCTAAGCCTGATTATATTGATATTATAGATGCTAGAGTTGAAGGAGATTTAGCGGATCGTTGGGGATTTGACAGTTTTGACGGTGAGAATTTAGTTTTGAACTGTTATGATGATACTCAAGGGACAGGAACACTTATAGCGACAGTCCAGGACTCGCAGACAGGGGAAACGAGTGAAATCTCTTGTCTTCTGTGTAGTGCAAATGATTTAACTAAGTTCGAATTGGAAAAAAGTTCATTGTTTATGAAAACCGATGAAACTTTTCAGTTAAAACCTCAAATAGAGTGGGGAGACGTAGAACCTGTAAAAGTCTTATATGTTTCATCGGATGAAACGATAGCTTCTGTTGATGATGGAGGATTGGTTACGGCCCATAAAGAAGGGAAAGCAAATATTGAAGTATATCTTGAAAATGGTTTGGCTTCTACAGAATGTCAGATAACTGTTGCAAAAGTTGCTGCTGCCAGATTAACAATTCTTGTACCAGATAGAATTGTGAAAGTGGGACAAAATGAAAGGTTTCAGTTCACCGCAAAAGTTTATCCTGATGATGTTAGTTTCTCTTCGGTAAAATGGAGTGGTTCTACTTATATTGATGAAAATGGTTTATTTCAATGTCGCAATATGTCTAAGCATACAATCATAGCAACATCGGAAGATGGTCAAGCGTCTGACACGTGTATGGTTTATGTACAAGGAGAAATACCTCTAGAATCCTTTAGTGTAGAACCTAAAGATATATTATGGGATATAAATGATGGACAGGTTTATGATTTGCGCTCTAAATTTAAATTTAATTATTATCCAATGAATGCGTCTTGCGCTTCTAGTACAATGCTTCCTGAAGTGGTTATCGAAGATGAGGATATTATTACTTATGTAAAACCGGATCCCTCAGGATTGAACGGAGGTTATAAACCATCAAAGGTTGGGACAACAGGAGTTGTGTTTGAGGCGATAGATGGCGGTTTTAAAGATTCTGTTCAAATCCATGTGACTGATAAGAGCTTAGGGGTTTGGGGTGTGACTTTAGAGTCTTCTCAAAGAGTAGCGGCTATTGGTGAGCATTTCACTTTATCTTATGAAGTACAAACTGATCCAACAAAGCCGGATGTGGAAAAAAGTGTGACATGGACTAGCAGTGATGAAAATGTTGCGACAGTTAATTCTAAAACAGGAGAGATCCAAGCATTAGCTGACGGTGAAACGGCAATTCGAGTGAAGACTGATACTGGTGGGTTTGTTGCGACGTGCACATTGTCTGTGGGAAAGGGTATTATAAAAGTGACAGGTGTTTCTTTAAATCAAGATCGGCTGGAGTTGCTAATAGGGCGTTCTGCTCAATTAATAGCGACAGTTCTTCCGGAAAATGCTAAAACAAAAACTGTAAACTGGTCAAGTGATAATCGATTGGTTGCGGAAGTCGATGAAGATGGCAATGTTTCCGCATATGAGGAAGGAACTGCTACGATCACGGTAACAACCCTTGATGGAGGCTATACAGCTACTTGTAAAGTGATTGTTTCTGCGGAACTGGAAAAACCGGGGGCAAATGTTACGGGTGTTAGCCTAAATGCGTCTTCTTTGTCTTTGAATAAAGGTGAGGAGGCTGTATTAGCAGCGGTGGTATCTCCATCCAATGCGATTAATAAATCAGTAACTTGGAGTTCTTCGGATGCCACGGTAGCCACAGTAACTAACGACGGTACGGTTAAGGCCGGTATCGCCGGTGTAGCTACAATTACGGTGACAACAGATGAAGGTGGTTATACCGCTACTTGTGAAGTAACGGTAATAGATCCGAATTTGGAAAATCCCGTGGTTGAAGTAAAAGATTCCACGGCTATATTAATATTTCCGAAAGTTCCGGAGGCTACTTTCTACGAGGTGTTTATTTATAAGTACGTAAATGGGATACCTGTATTATTTGGTGTTTACACGGTTGATGCAGAGGGTAATATCCTTACTGGCTTGATGAGTGAGCTTCGTTCTGGGGAACAAGAAAAGATCAAGGTCTCTATTCCTGAATTAGATGGAAGTTCAGAATATATCGTAAAAGTTACAGCTATCAAGGAAGGTGATGGTAGGCAAGAGATATTAGGAACATTCTATAGTGAGCCATTCTCCACATCCGGTCCGGTGGGTAATGAGGCTATCGGTGTTGGTGAAGCGATGATTTATTACTATGAAGGTCGATTGCATTTGAATAATCTGGAAGGTTATTCTTGCTATATTGTAAATATGAATGGCGCTATATTGGATCTTTTTAAGATATCGGGAATTAACGAGTCTCATCCAATCCAATATTCAAGAGGTGCTTATATTATAGTAGTGGTAAAAGATAATGATCGGATGAGCAAGACGATCGTTGTTAAATAAATAATGTATTAACAAATTAAACATTGATGAGCATGAAAAAGCTTTATCTTTTTCTCGCATTAATCTTAATGGCGGGAAGTATCAGCGCACAGCGTATGGTACAAGGTGTGTTACGTTCGGATTTACCGGCGGAAAAACAGAAAGCGGCTTTGATGTCCGCAAGGAGTAACCGTACTTTTTCTTTTGACAGTATTGATTTCTGGGTAGGTGATGGTGAAAACCGTGCGGCTATAGTTTTGACTTGGCATGACACTGATAAAACCGTACCCGATAATATGGTATGGGGATATCGATGGTCTGCTGATGTAGATACCATTTCTGGATTGAGCCTATTTGAGTCTGTGATGAAAGCTGATCCCCGTTTGGTTGGATTGGTTCAATATACAGGTTCAATGGGTTATACGATTAATGGCATTGGATACTGTGAACCAAGAGCGACTTCAATGCAAATATCTTTTCAGTTAGACAGCGCTAAAGCTCATGTTAGTTATACTTATCCAGATAATGCAGCAACACTTGCAAGAACTGCTATAAACCAAGGAAAATCATCAGGTGTTATTTATCATCCATTTGGTTCAAATGGAACAAGTTATCCTGCTTATGATTATGACTATTGGGTGGCTACGGCTACGGCAACTAACCACTGGTTCGCTGGTTGGTATTCCGGTTATTGGAGTTATTTCGTTCGTGATTCCTATACTCAAGATTTCTCTTATTCCGGATACGGGGCATCAAGCCGAAAAGTCCAGAATGGTACTTGGGATGCTTGGAGCTGGAATAGTTTTATGGGAACGACATCGGGAACAGAACCGGGTGATAATTTAGTAGCGGCAACTCCTATCATTTGGCTTAATAAGAAAGCTATTTCTTTGAGTGGAAGTGGAACCTATCAATTAGTTGCGTCTGTACAATCTGCTTATGCTTCTTTAACGGGTGCGGTATGGTCTTCTAAGAATACTGCTGTTGCGACAGTTGATCAAACGGGTAAAGTTACGGCTGTAGCTCCGGGTACAACTGAAATCAAATTAATTACAGCTAATGGTAAATATAACACGTACTGTAAAGTAACCGTAACCGGTACAGCCACGAAATCAGCGGCCGCAACCGCAAACATCTCTTATTCCGACAATACCTTGCATGTAAAAGATCTAGCCGGTTATACCGGTTACATCACGAACACCGCAGGTTCTGTAGTATCTACTTATGCGATCACCTCTTCTGATGACGTGAAAACAGTAAACTTGAATAAAGGTGTTTATGGCTTTACAGCGGTAAAAGGTACAGAGAAAGTCTCTGTTAAGTTTGTCGTGAAGTAAATCATCTCTTGATTTCGCTAGAGCGCTCTCTCTTACTCATGAGAGTACTCTAGCGTTACAGATTCCGTGAAAGATGTATGATCTTACGGCGATAAGATTATACATCTTACAACGGTAAGATCATACATCTTATAATGGTAAGATCATATATCTTTTTATCGGACTACAAGCTAGCTTCTTTTGGGTTAATTTGCGTTCCTTGCGACGATCCCGGAGTATATCACCATAATACCATGCCATTGTTTTTTCATTGAAAGCTTCACGTGTAGCTGTACTGTGTTCCCTGTATTATAATGTATGTAGTTGCTGATTTTTTTATTTCTTTACAAGAAAATTTTCTTTTCATATGATCGAATATAAAAGCTACGATTATACAAGAACCATCCCTGTGGATGATTATATCTTACGTTATCGGGATGAGCGGCGTTTCATGGCCTATTGCCGGGAGTGTCGTAGGTATGGAAACAGTTGGAGTTGTCCGCCTTTTAATGATTCGGAGGACTATTTATCCGGGTTTCGGAATCTATTGATTGTTTGTACGCGGATTACTCCTGTCGTATTGGATGTACCGGATGCGGTGGAAGCGGGGCAAGAGTTGATGCACCGGGAAAGGAGCCGATTGGATAAACGTCTTCTTGCGTTGGAGGAGGAATATAATGGGCGGGCGTTTTATGCCGGTAGTTGTATCCTTTGCCCTTGGGAAGAGTGTGCACGTAGATCTGGTAAGGCTTGCCGCTACCCCTCGCGGATTCGTCGTTCCCTTGAAGCCTGTGGGTTCGATCTGGGACGTACTACCTCGGAGTTGTTCGGTATAGAGATGAAGTGGTCCGAGAATCGGAATTTGCCGGAATATTTACTTCTGGTTAGTGGATTCTTATCTGATAGGGAAACCCCGATTTGGTAAGTTAACTTACTTCGTCGATGGAGTTAACTTACTTTGCCGATGAAGTTAACTCCGTGAAATGGAGGAGTGGTACGGCTAGGCTTTATTTATTCGGTAACCTCCCAGCATTTCCATCCTTTATTGGCGCAGATATATACAATGTACGAGCGTACATTATATATAGGGAATTTCAGTTTGGTATCCTTGGCGTAAGCACGTACTTGCGCCACGTCCTCGGGGCGAGGATCGTTTAGCGCCAGCATGTGTTCGGCCTCTTTCGCCTTGAAATACTTGAATTCCACGATGCGATCGTCTTTGTAATAATCCGTGCCGGGTATGCCGGTCATCTCGAAATCGGAGCGGCCCGCCGAGTTGTTCTGTTCGATGGCGAACGTATAGTAACTACTCAAGTAGCGTGAGCAAAGCTCGAAGAAGGAGCAACGGATGAAGTTCTCGTTGATCTTGTCGAATACCTGCGCCGGGAACTGCCCGAGATACTGCTCGAAGTAGTTTTGTACCAACGGTTCGAAACGGCGGTCTTCCGTGAAGCGTTCGTAGGTGGGTACATAACGGGGAGCGCCACCTTCTATATGGTTCATCTCGTTGTAATAGTCCATGTAGATGCTGCGCATCGTGAGGTTGGGTAACACCATACGGTAATTATTCCTCAGCGTGGTCATGCCCAGATAGAAGAGGCTGACCGGATAGAAGTTCTTATCGAAGAATTTCTTCTTGTTGAACTTACTGGATAGGTCGGCGATGTTGTAAGATAACTCATCATTGATAACCAAAGCATCAAGCATTTCTTTTGCGTTTTCCATGGATAGGGTCAGACGACGGATCCAGCTGATATCGGTACGCAGGTTCTCATCGACCAGTTCAGAGGGGATAAAGCCATTCAGCGCCGCGAAGTTCTTAAAGAAATAAGTCAATATCGTAGAGTTGAACAAAGGCTCGGCTCCCGGACGGAAACGATAACCATCATAATTATTTACGATGAGTTGCCAAAGCTCCTCAAAGGAGTCTTGCCCCATACCATATTTGTCGATGACATACCTTAGGTAAGCGTTGGCCTCCTCATAGGTAAATCCCAGCATATTTAGGAAGCGTGGCTGCAAGGTGAGGATCTCCGCTATATTGTACCCGCTCGTCAGGTCGTCCATCGTTACGGGAAGGACACCCGTGCAGAAACAAGTTCGGATACTGCCTTCGCCAATACCTTTCTTTATTACCTTGAAGAAGGTACGCAGGAAGCTGTCCTTCGTGGTTACTTGCTCATAGAGCGGATCCTTATAGGCGGTTAATAATTGATTGGTGAAATTATCATATTCGTCTATCAATATGTAAACCTTCGGGAGGTCATGCTCACGGGCATACCCCAAGGCCTCTTCCAGCATTTGGGAGGCATTGCCTTTGGTGGTAAACTGGAAGTCTTGGAATAAGTCCCGGTTGTGTGTCACCATGATCTCCACGGGAGAGCAATTCAAGCGGTTGAAATTCCGCTCCAACCCCTCCATGTCATCTGCCATGGCCATAGCGGAGAAATCATAGCGTACGATCATGTAGCGGCTATGTTCCTCCGTCGGGTGTTCCCCGATCCAAGTGCCGCCGAACAATTCCTCGAAACGATCGGCCTTGGTGCGATCGTAGTAACAGGCAAGAGTGGATACGAGTAGGCTTTTCCCGAAACGACGGGGACGCAGGAAGACCGGGGCGTTGTAGTTCTCCAATCCGGGGATAAAGCTCGTTTTATCCACATAATAGAACTTACGCTCCCGTAAATCTATAAAATCCGCTACCGCATAAGGAATCGTTATTCGTTCCATGACATTTCTTTTTTCGTATATTACACAATACTACAAATATATAAAAATTCCTTATGCGATGAGATTTCCTGGACTTATGTTTTCCGGAAAGGGTATTGTTTCTGCCGATGGCGAATAACCCAAATGTAAAAACCAGTGAAATAGAGAAACGGTACGGCTAGGCTTATGAGGATCCATAGGATTCTGGAGAAGTGCCCGAGGAAAGTGCCGAAGTGGACAAAGTACATGGAGCGGACAAGCTTCTCGGCGGCCGGTTTGTCTTTCCATAGGTTTGTGGCGACGACCTTTCCGGTGATAGGATGGATGTAGATATGGTTGCTTCCCGTTCTTTCGAAGTCCCCTTCCTGATACATCCGTACGGAGAAGACAGACGTGTTGTCTTTCGGGAAGAAGATCATTGTCGGGGTTCCCTCTTTGAACTCTTCTTGGGCGGTCGCTAAAACGGAATCCAATGATACCCAATCACCTGTGTATTTATCTGTTTTTGGTGCCGGTGCGACTGCTTTTCCTGCGGATATGGATTCAAAGAAAGATTGATATTCTTTCTTGAACCCGAAATAAGAGCCGGTAAAAGCGATGACCAGCAAAAAGAGGGATGTACATATACCTATGATGGAATGCGACTTGAAAAGCTTGGCTCTCAAGCCCATCTTTCGGTTCACGGAGAAGATACGACGCTTGGGTAATAATAGAAAGCCGGAGAGAGTTAGGAAAATCAACAGGAATCCCGATAAGGCGACGATGGTCGCTCCTTGCTTTTTCAATAGCAGGTTCACGTGAAAGTCGTATAACCATTGAAAAACCTTATGCCGGTATCTGTCCACTCCCGTAACTTCCCCTGTATAGGGATTGACATAGATCTGGATACGGCCTTTCTCATCCGGGAATGTAGTACGGAAACTGTAGGCGCAATCCTCGCCTCCGTATAAGACCATATTATTGATCTTAGCTTGTGGATATTCGTGCCTTACGTTCTCTAGCAAAGTTTGCGGCGACACGGTTCGGGAGGCTGGCTTGACAAAAGCGATATCCTTGACAGATAGTTTTTCAAGTTCCGGCTTGTACACGATCGCTGTGCCGGAGAGGCATATTAGGGTTATTATTAGCCCTAATATGAGTCCGGTGTATAAATGTAACTTTACTATGATCTTTCTAATGATCGAATTATGCGACATGTCTTGTGCCTTTTTTAGAAGTTGACCGCTAGCATAACCATCAGCGTCCTGGCCGAGCCGGGGAATAAAAGATAGTTCCCTTGGGATCCGGTATAATATTCTTGGTTGAATACGTTTTTCAAGTTCGCCGAGATCTTGTAGAAACTGCGCTTGTAAGCCACGAAACAGTCAACCAGATGATAGGCGTCCAGATCGATCGTATGTGCCATGTTTCCGTAGGATTTACCTTGGAAGTACCAACCACCGCCGAAAGATAAGCCTTTAACCGGGCCTTTACGGATTAGGTAGGAGGTCCATAGGTTGAACTGGCTTGGTGAGATATTGGCCAGTTGCGTACCTACGGGATAGGTCTCGTCGTTCGTTTTCGTTACCTCGGCATGCGTATATGCGTAATTGAAGGCTACGCTCCAACTGGGAGTGATCTCTCCGTTTACCGAAAACTCTATACCTTTGCTGGTCTGCTTGCCGATCAGTATCTTATATTCCTCGTCTTCTGGGTCTATCGTCGGCAAGTTGGTCTTCGACAAGGTATAGAAGGCTAGGCCGGTGCTCAAGCGATCGTTGAAGAATGATTTCTTGACTCCCGCTTCCCATTGTTTAGAGGTAATCGGGTCGAATGCCTCGCCATCCTTCGTTTGCCCGGATTGAGGGACAAAAGACTGACTGTAGGTAGCATATAGGCTCAAGTCGGGCATGGGCAGATAAACAAGACCCACACGAGGCGAGATGGCAAAGTTGTTTTCATCCGTTTTTTTATCCTTAATATAATTATCTTGTTTATCGTTCACCCAGTCCGCACGGGCACCAAGCAATAACTTCCATTGATCGGAAAAGCTTACTTGGTCTTGTAGATAGATTGCGTAGGTACGTTGGGTGATACGTAAGTCTGTACTCTGTTCCATCTCGAAATCAACTGGTTCTTCGGAATATTCCGGATGAACATAACTAATCGGGGTGTACATATTCCCTTTTACTTTCCTTCGGTTGGTAAGCCATCCGTATTCCAAGCCCGCTATTACTTTATGCTGGATGAAGCCCGTCTTGAAGCTGCCGTTCAATTCCTCCAATACATTGGTATAATTGATTTTTGCGTCCCAATGTGCCAAACGGCGGGTAATCGTGCTGTCCTTCTGAGGGGTTTTCATCTGGAAATACAGACGATCCTCATGCGTGAAATATTGGCGGGCGGAACTTCTGAATGACCAGTTCTGGTTGAAACGGTGGGTCAACTGGAAACCAACGCTATTATTGGTAAACTTGCCATAGGCCCACGGTTCGCCAAGGAATGTCTTGAATCCGTTATCTATCACCTCATTGTTGATATGCAAAACGCCCGGATCCTGTGTCCTTTTATCCCGGAAGATATCGGCATCGATATTAAGGGTGGTCTTGCGTCCTAAGTCAATGTCGATGACTGGGGTGATGTCGTATCGTTTGCTGTTTTGCGGTTTCCTGAATTTGTCGGCATCTTCATACATTCCGTTCAAGCGGTAACGGATGGTCTTTTTGGTGTTCAGCGGGCCGGAAATGTCGATAGAGGCTTGCTTATAGTCGTAACTGCCGTATCTGATCGTAGCGCCATACCGGGGCGTATATAAGGTCGGCTTGGTGATAAAGTTGATGATACCTCCGGGCTCTACCGCTCCATAAAGGACAGATGCCGGGCCTTTGAGGATCTCTATACGCTCGATACTGGATAGCGCGTCGTTCGAGAACTTTAGGTATCGTACCCCGTTCCTGAAATAGTTACGGGAGTTCGTCATGGAGAAACCACGGGAAGAGAAGACCTCGTTGATGTTGGAAGCCTCGCCGGAAGGTCCGCCTTTCACGCCGCCCAGGTTCCTTACGGCCTCGGTCATGGTGGTAGCCTGTTGGTCTTCCAATAATTTCCGGGTCGCTATGCCTACGGTTCCGGGTATTTCCATCACGGGGATATCCATACGGGTAGCCGAATTAGCGATGTCGGAGTTATAACTCTGTGGTTTTGCCCCGACGATATCTACCTCGGGTAATCCTAATAGTTTGTAAGATAACTGAATCTCCATCTCGTAATTTCCTTCTCCCGCGGGAATATCCCGGATCGCCGAGACGGTGTTGTAACTGTTGGTGATTAGTACGTGGTCCTTCGTGTCCTTTAGTGATAAGGAGAAATACCCATCCGTATCTGAAATAACCCGTATATCCGTACCCTTAATGTAAATGACAATGTTTGCCATCGCCTTGTTGTCTTCATCTACGACCGTACCGGATATGACTCTGGAACTTCCCTCGGATGGCCTACTTTGAGCGACCGTCCGGGTGCCACACAAAACAATCCCGCTAACAATTAGCAGGAACAAATAAAAGTGTCTCATAATGTATAAAAATTAATTACGCAGTTTACATCTCTAATGTAATCGTTCCACTAGTTCCCCAAATCCCGGGAGAATCTATTTCTTTTTTTATCTGGCAGGTTTCCTGACTAACCCGGAAAGCGACCTTCCCATCTTTAGAAAAGACAGTGGCATGAAGAAGCTTTCCTCTTTACGGGTTTTACAGTAGCGGGCTCTGTTCCGGAATCTAACCGAAATTCCCTTTTATAGACTTGCAGAATGCAACGTCTATCACCAAGACATCACAAAAGTATAGTATTGATAGGGCTTTTTTTAATGAAATATGTTAAATATATTGAACGTGTTAAACAATTTGGCATATCCTTATGCGATAGTTTTTCCCGGACTAATCTTTATGGAAAAGTTTTTTCACCATTCAATGAACTTTCCTCTTTCCCGGCGCTTTTCCAGTTCCTCTTGTAAATGTCGTTGGCGATCTTTGGCGATGTAACGACGGGCGAAGATGTTCGGGACAGCTACACCGAGTGAGATACAAAGAATGATGAGTGCGGAATTGATCCCGTTGAAGAATGCGTTTGTGACCTCACCGACTACTCCATGCAGGTTTATAAATGCCAGTAATGAGCGATACATGAGTACTCCCGGAATCATAGGAATGACAGATGGAATCGTCAATACGTGATTGGGAACATGGCACCAATGAACCGCTTTTACGGCAAGGAGGCTGACTACGAAGCTTCCCATAAACGAGCCGATCACAGGACCATAACCTAATTCGAAGTTCACAAAGTTACGGGTACATACCGCAATGATACCTCCTACGGCTACCACCCATAATAATCGGCGTTGAATATTGAATATCATGGAGAAGCCTATGGCGGAGATAGCTGCCGCTAATGCATATATGTAGTACGGGTCATGTGGAACCATATTTAATTCACTGAACTTATGATCTATCTCGACATCATTCATGACAAGTACCCGCATGGCGAATGCGATACCGAAAGTCATGGCGGCTACCATCATGACCGTATTGGAGGCCCGGGTGATGCCGACAAGCAAATGATTGTCTAGCATATCATCCACGAAGTTAATCAAGGGTACGCCCGGCACGATAAATAAAGCGCAGGCTAATAATGGATGATAAGGAGTGTCGGATAGCCCGGAGAAGGAGGATGCGTATGCCAAGCAGGTGGATACGAAAGCGGCCGCGGCGATACTCATATATACGTTAAGTCCAGCCTCGACACAGCGGGCCCGTACCCTAAACCCGACGAAAGCGCAAATGGAAGCGAATAGGAATGCCATCCAGTCGCATCCGAATAGCTTACAGAATCCTCCGCATGCGAATCCCGCTCCGATAGCTACGATATAAGGGGTATAATTCCGGGGTTGGTGAACGATCTTCTCCAGTTCTTCCTCATATTTATCCAAGGAATAATCTTGCTCGATCGCCCGCCATGAAAGCTTGCTTACCTGTGAGATTGTCGTCATGTTAATGCCATGCTTCTCGCATTTCTGGAATTTGGAGAATGAGTTTCGCTCATCGCTTACGTTTACCATGATCATGGTCCACCGGATATCGATATGCAACTTCTCCTCGGGGATCCCCATAAAGGCGGCAACTCGTTTCATGTTTCGCTCGATACGATTCGTGTCGGCGGCGCTTTCCATCAACAACTTTCCTGTACGGAGCAAAAGATCCAGTTTGCGCCGTAACAACAATACTTCCTTGTCTGTCATCATTTTCTTTTTGTTCTTATATTGTCTGTGTATCCTATGTCCTAACCCACGAGGACATGAATCTGAAATGAATGGCAGGTCTTCTGACTAGCTCCCATCCTAATGCCTTCCCGACCCTATCGCGTCAGTGGCGAAAGTAGTATTAGAATGTTCAACAGAGCTTCACAGCAGCGGGACTGTCCCGGATTCTCACCGGATTCCCTTTTAATCCGTACGCCCGAATAGGCACTACGGAACCAATTCGGGCGCAAATGTACGGAATTTTTTTTATATTTACTTCTTAATCATCCGTAGAGACTCTGTCTTTCCTCCGGTTATGATACGGATGAAATAGAGGCCTTGGGATAGATCGCTTACGTTGATGGATTCTCCGGGATTGATCGTGGATTTCCGGACCATTGTTCCGCGAGATGTATAGATCTCTATCTTCGCCGGGGTATCGATATTGATTTGTATCGAGTTAACCGCCGGGTTCGGATAGATTTTCAAGGTCGGCTGCGAGACCTCTTCTATGCTTGTCGGTGCTTCTTCGGTTGTTACGACCATGTTCTTGGTGACGATCTTTCCGTTCGAGTTGAAGCGGACGGTTATTGTAGCCTTCTGATATTCCTTGATATCTGAGGTCGTACTGATGATTAAGGAGTCATTACGAACGATCGCGTTAATCGGGCTGGAGGGAGTAACGGATGAGACTGATTTTACGATGGCGGCATCCATATTGTCCTCATCGGTCACCATATTGCCTAAAGCGAGTTTATAGACTGGCTTTTCCTCGGTTAATACGATAGAGGAAGGGAAACCGGAAGATACTACCGGTGCGGCGTTATCCGGGAAAACCGGGATAGCCGGGAACCAATAGTTGACGATCATCGAATATTCTTGTACCACTTCGCCTTTGTTATTTATACGAGCTAACATGTGCGTAGGATCTTGGAACTCATGATACAAGAAGGTGTATAGCTCGTCGGTTTTTGGGTTAAGGCGAAATCCGGTTCCGTACAAGCGCCAATCCCAGTCCTGTTTTCGGAGGTCGATTAGCTGGAAGAATTGTTTCTTGTCAATATCATACCCACAGATTTGATACCCCGTGAACCAACTGCCTTCTTTCGGTTGTCCGTTCCAGTAAATCTTATTTTCTTTGGCACTGGCGCAGAAACCGTCGGCGGTCCATGCGTACCAAGAGTTTGGAACGACACCGATGGTCTCGCTTAACGGGATCTTTACCGTGTCCACCTTAAAGGTATAGGGGTTCAAGTTCAGCATATATTCCAAGGCGGAACCATCCCCGGCCGTATTCTGGGTCATGCTGATCCAGAGCGTACCATCCTTGGATTGAACGATAGAGCCGAAACCTCGTTGAATCTCCTTCTCTAGCCCTTTTACAGTCTCTTTCTCGATCGGGGCGGCGATGGTACGGATAATTTTATCGGTTTTCGGATCTATTATTAATAAACCATATTGTTGATGGACGGCAAAGACAAGGTCGTTAGCACGTACCATGGTACCGATCTGGGCATAATACAACTCACCGTATCCATCGGCGTTCGGATTTCCGGAACCTTCTATTTGTTTGCCGATCGCCATCTTATCGCTATCGTAGATCCAGATACCGTTGCTGGTTCCTATATAGCCTTTGTGCTCGTCTACCGGAAGATAGGAACGGCCGTCGGCTATGGATTTGCCCTCGGCGTTTTGGGCGATATACTTGAATTCCTTGATCACCTTCATGGTCTTGGCATCGCATACGGCAAACCGGCTTCCGGTGATTTTTGCCCCGGGATCTCGTTCTTGCTTAGAGACTAGGTAGAACTTATCGCCATAGATCGTACCGAATTGCGTGGTACATCCTAACTCATGCCCCGGATTCTCGGTCTGGAAGACACGATAGTGCCATTCTCCATCTTGAGTAAGGAAATTGACGGTACTGTTCTGATGGCCGTACCAATCCTCGTTTACGATAAATGTACCTTGACTGTAATCCATATCCGTGGAACGCAGGATGGAAGATTGTGACGGTACATCCCTCATTTGGACCCGATCGATGCCGGCGGCGATCCATGAGGTATTGCCTTGGGCCATTAGGCCGCTCGTGGCGAACGTACAGAGAAGTAAGGTAATCGTCTTTTTCATAAGCCTTTTATTTTTAAGATTGCTTGATCGTATTGTAATTTCATTTGTTCGCTTACCGGATCGGGTACGATGATGGAAGGGGTGGCGATGTGTAAATCCTGCGCACGGATAATCTCCGTCGAGGTCTCTCCGATCCAACCGCAATATTGGTTTACCGCCGTGTATACCTTGATAAAGTCCACGCCGGGTAATTCCACCTTATTGCCTTCCGCGTCCACGGCCCATTCGATATCGAAGCTGTTCAGATCCTTGTAATCGTTCGGATGGTTATCCACGTATCCCCATGGATACGAATAGAGTACGTAGTATTTACCCGTATCACTCTCGTCCGTAGCGTTATCCTTTAACCGGGTACCGGAGAAAGTCAAGGAATTCTCTTCAATCCATTTCGGATAATAACTTTGCGTATGATATATATTTTTCGCTATATAACCGGTATTGCCTTGATTATCTTTCCATGGTACATAAGTAGCGTCACTCCATTGCTGGCCCATGTCTGGCTCGGGGATCTTGTTGGGATCTGGACGATCATAGGTAATGCGATAATTCTTGATGGTTTCCGGTTTATAGTATTCACTACCGGCCAGTTCGTACCATTCATCGTCCAGTAAGCCGTTCAGGTTCGTGTCGAAAGAGACCATGACAATACCGGGCTCGCAGCTGCCTCCCTTTTTCTCTTGATATTCCGGCAGGTCGGAATAGAAAGAGTTCCCAAGGATCATAAAGTCCTTCTTCCCTTTGACGTTGATGACCGTATGGTCGAAGCCGAAGATAACGTATCCTCCGTATCCTCCGAGGGAGATCATCACGTCATTCGTACCGGAGATATTCTCCTCTACCTTTTTCAGGATGGTTTCTTTCGTATCGCCTTCCTCGTATTCGGGCATCGTATTGACGAACTGACCCGGTGCGGGACAAAAGTCGTATACCTTGGATAGGTAAGGACTGTACTCTATATCCTCCTGCATCACCTCGAAACGAAAATCGTGCTTATAGGGGGTCTCCTTATCGATGATCTCGAAGGTCATCTGATAGGTGCCCGTATCTTTCGCAAGGAAGATATAAGAACGTTCGGTAGATACGAGAGAGTCCGTCCCGTTCCGGTGCAGTGTCCACCGATACTCGTCGCCGGTAAAGGCCGGGCTGAGTAGATAGGTTTTCATGCGGGGCAGATAATAGACATCATCGATACCCAAGCTAACCATCTGTATCTTGTCTTGGGTACAGGATAGAAATGCTAGGAAACCTGAAATGAATAGATATAAAACTTGTCTCATAACGCTGTTCTATTTATAAAGGAAAACCATATGGGCGGGGATATCCCCGGTACGTACGCCCCATTTTCGTATCCCGTTCTTATCGTAGCAATAGAGGGTCCCGCTGGATACGTAATTCTTGGCATCGGTGACGAAGATGTCTTTCGTATAGGGATGGACCATGATCCCGTATGGGATACGAATGTCTTTCTCGCTACCGTCGGTGATAAAGTTCGTGCTGATCACCTCTTTGGTACGGACATCTATGATTCCGTACGAGATGCTGTTACTCTGCGTATTCACGTTCCATTCCGTACTGTAATAGAAGAGGGAATCTCCGCTGATGCAAAGGTTGGAGCAAGGGATATTCAGGGTATCGGTAACCACCATCTCATTATATCCTTTTCGCTTTTCCAGTACATACAGGTTGGAATGTACCGTATCGTAATCTCCCCGAGAAGTTACCCATAATTTACCGTATTTATCCGCACGGATACGGTGCAGATTGATCCCTACCGGAATCTTTTGGACTTGCTTGAAACGGTTTAGTTCGATGACGGAAACCGTATTGTCGTACTCCGGGGCACGATAGCCTCCGGAATTCACTACGTAGATATATTCACCCAAAATCTCTAATTCATCCGGCTGGTAGCCGACAATGACTTTAGCGTCTATTTTCAGGCTGGTCGTGTCTACCCGATATACGGCTCCTTGTGGAGCATTCGGGTCGATTTGCACGGGGCCGACATAAGAGGTTACATAGGCGTTTCCCCGGTAAAAACGGATGTACCGGCAGTTAGGAATGTCTATTTGCGTGATCCGCTCACAAGTCCGGGCGTCCAATACTTCTACTTTATGGGAACAATTGACTACAACATATAGCTTACTTCCGTAAATCTGGATATCATTGCCTACATCGCCCAACTCCTTGACCACGTTTGGGTTCCGTTCCGAGTAGAGGTTACGGATATAATAACCGTTCACGTAATCCAGATAATCCAGCGTACATTTATTGCTTCCCATATTCCCCTCGTTCACTAAATACATCCCTTGAGGATTCGCCTCGGGGTGGATACCATCGGAGACCAGCTCGTATTCCGATGGAACTACGATCTCGATCTTACGGCAGGATGAAAAAGCGCAACCGATCAGGATACCTATTATATATAATGTATGTCTTTTCATATCTCGATCGTTAAAGACACTTTGTAATTTCGTTTCGGCATCGGATAATTCAGGATCACGTCGTAGTCTTGGCTTAACAGGTTGTTTACCTCTACGGCAGCCTTGATAAGTCCGAATTTGAATTTCAAATCTTTCGACAAGGAGATGTCGCTGGTGTACCACGGTTGCGTATAATTGTATTTGATATTTTCCTGCTGGTTATACCGCTCTCCCACATATATGAAACTATAGTTGAGGTTCCATCCCTTGAAAGAGGCTTGTGCGATGGCGGAGCCGCTATGCCAAGGGATATAAGGGATTTGATCTCCGTAATAGGTATCCGAGGGATCCGTGAAGTCTTGGGCCTTTTGATAGGTGTATTGTACGCGTAGCGTGACGAACAAATCTTTTACCGGATTGACGGTCGTTTCCGTACTGACATCTATACCTTTGATTTCTACCTTACCCAAATTCAGCATCGTCCAACGGAACTGCTGGCCTTTGGGGTAAGCGATGATCTTGTCTTTCACCTTGTTGTAATAACCATCCGCCTGTATCTTGAAGCGATAGAAAAGATGGTTCTCCCATGTTTTCGTGTAAGCGAAGCCGGCATCATATTGGGTTACGTATTCCGGGTTTAATTTGGAGTTTCCCATATCGGCGTAATACAAATCGTTGAAGGTGGGCATGCGGAAGATCCGTTTATAGAAAGCGCGTACATTAAAGTCTTGTTTCTCGAACGGCTTATAGGAGGCGAACACGGCGGGTGTGAGGATTTGCCGGGCTTCCGGTGCGGGGCCTTCTTCTACACGGTCGTTGATAAAAGTCGCCAGTCCGCTGGCCTGTAATTTTACTTTTCCTAACCGGAGCGCCGTAGCGACCGAAAGGAGGTTGGTGAAGCGTTCCGGGTAAACGAATCCATACATATCGGCGTTCATCTTGTTCCATTGCAAGTCGTAAGAAGCAGAGACATCCCAGTTCGAGAGGATGGAGTAGACATTAGCGGAAGATAGGTAAATCTCCCGTTGCTTATACAGGTTATCTACATGAATCAGCTTGTCGTCGTTGTTCACATAATGCGTACGGTAGAAAGCGTATTTCGCATTGACCTGTGTCTTGAATTTACTATTGATTTCTTTGATATAGGAGCCTTGCATGAAAGAGTTCGTATCCCATACTCGTTCGCCGCGTCGCCATACGTTGTTTACGATAGCCCCCGGGATACCTCGTTCGGAATTGTAGTTGTAGAACTTAAGATTCCAAGTACCGTCGCTCATCTTGCCATACAATCCGGCCTCTAGGCGGGTGGCGTTGATATCCCCGTTTTCCCGGACGGCGGTCGTATCGTAAGCGATCTCTCCGGCAGGGTTGATACGGCGGTAACGAAATTTGTATTTACCGCTTCCGCTTAACCATTCGGCGCTGAAAGAGGCGGCTACGTTTTCTGATATCTTATATTCGAACAGGGCCGAGGGATTGATAACGTCGAAGGAACCGACTTTCATCGTGGCACGGATATTCGTTGTTTTTCCTTCTTCGAAACGAGGACGACGAGAACGCAGATAAAGCGTACCGGCCGCACCGAAATCTTTCGCGGATTGGAAGATATCGCTCTTCTGGCCATTGTATAAAGAAATCTCCTCGATATTGTCTAAGGAATACATTCCGAGGTCTACTTGTCCGTTTTGCGCGTTGCTTAATTCGATACCGTCGTAGAAAACACCCATATGGTTCGTTCCCATGCTTCGGATGTTTACGGTCTTGATACCTCCTACGCCCCCATAGTCTTTCAATTGGACGCCCGAGAAGTAGCGTAAAGCATCCGCTACCGTGTGGCTGTTCAAATTTTGTAATTCTTTCCCCGATAGTTTTTGGGAAGGAATTACCTCTTTAAAGCTGAAACTCCGGGCCGTGACCGTAACTTCGTCCAAGTGTTGGATAGAGTCGAGTTTGCTTTGTCCATGGGACATACCTATCGCCAGCATCGATAATACGCAAGCGAGGTATCCCTTTCTAGCAAAGGATAACACCATTATTTAAAACCTGTTTAGAAAATGATTCGTACCAAGCCGCTCTGTCCTCGCGAACGACTTCTCCCTAACTGGCAGGTCTTCTGACTGACTCCCATCCCGAAAGCCTTCCCGATATATATCCTTATATACCAGTGGCGAAAGTGTTTCCGGAATGTTTGAAATAGAGCTTCACAGCAACGGGACTGTTCAGGAATTACACCTGATTCCCATTTAATCCGTAACCCCGGTTGGGTGAAACGGAACCAATTCGGGACAAAGGTATGAAATCTTGTTAATATCCGGGCTATAATTGGAGAATTTCCTTAAATGAAAGGGTTGTACTTGTATGTTACGATTTCCTTTTTATTTAAAGAAGCTTGTACGTCAATTAACCGTTGGTTGCTGCTTCCCCGGAATAAAAGGCTCTCATCCCGAAGGGTTTGTTTGTAGCGGCCATCTACCAATACGTCGATATAGGATAATAAGGCGGCTTGTGCCGGGTTCTTTATCAGGTCCTCGAATTTATATCCCGTGTAGCACCAGATCGTCTTTTGGCTTTTTTCCTTGATCGCCTTGGCTACCTCGGTGAAGCCTTCCGGCTGGAACATGGGATCTCCACCACTGAAGGTGACGTTGGCGAACTCGTCAGCCAGCACTTTCTCCACGATCTCTTCCGTTCTTACTTTCTTCCCTTTATGGATATCCCATGATTCGGGGTTGTGGCAACCCGGGCATTTGTTCGGGCAACCCGCCGCATAGATGGCGGTCCGGAATCCCGGACCGTCTACGGTGGTATCTTCGATGATATCTATGATAGACAACATGGTAATTGAAAATTGACAATTGACAATTGAAAATTAGTTGTGGGTGATGCGGTCGTTCAGCTCGGATAGCTTGGCGTTGTTCCAACGGTCGGTGGTTCCTACCAAGTAACCGGTGATGCGTTGAAGTTTGTCCAAGTGTTTGCTGCCGCATTTCGGGCAGGCTTCCAGATTCGGGGTGGAGTTCTCGTAGCCACAATCCAGACAACGGTTACGATTATGGTTTACGGAACCGTATCCGATATTGTATTTATCCATCATATCCACGACACGCATGATCGCTTCGGGGTTATGGGTAGCGTCGCCATCCATCTCTACGTAGAAGATATGGCCACCACGAGTCAAATCATGATAAGGAGCTTCCACTTCGGCTTTATGACGGGCACTGCACTTATAATATACCGGGACGTGATTAGAGTTCGTATAATAATCCCGATCCGTGATACCCGGAAGCGATCCGAACTTCTTACGATCTTTTCCCGTGAACTTGCCGGACAAGCCTTCAGCCGGAGTTGCCAGTACGCTATAATTGTGTTGGTATTGCTCAGAGAATTGGTTGGCGCGATCCCGGATATACGTAACGATCCTTACGCCTAAGGCTTGCGAATCCTCATCTTCTCCATGATGCTTCCCGGTAAGGGCTACCAAGCATTCGGCCAGTCCGATAAAGCCGATACCCAAGGTGCCTTGGTTGATAACGGAGGCAATCGAATCGTTAGGCTTCAATTTTTCCGAGCCTAGCCATAAGGAAGACATCAACAACGGGAATTGCTTCGCGTAAGCGGTTTTCTGGAACTCCATACGCTCATGCAACTGACAAGCCGTAAGTTCCAGCATATGATCCAGTTTAGCGAAAAATAGGGCGATACGTTCCTCCTTGTTCTCCACCTGCATGCACTCGATAGCCAATCGCACGATATTGATCGTCGAGAAAGAGAGATTACCTCGTCCGATAGAAGTCTTTGGTCCGAAACGATTCTCGAATACACGGGTACGGCATCCCATGGTCGCTACCTCGTGGATATAGCGCTGAGGATCGTCCGCTTTCCAATCCTCGCTTTGGTTGAAGGTTGCGTCGAGATTCAAGAAGTTCGGGAAGAAACGACGGGCGGTGACCTTGCAGGCCAATTGGTAAAGATCGTAGTTACGGTCTTCCGGCAGATAGCTTACGCCTCGTTTCTTTTTCCATATCTGGATCGGGAAGATAGCGGTCTCGCCGTTACCTACGCCTCTGTAAGTGCTTTTTAATAACTCCCGGATGATACAACGACCTTCCGCCGAGGTGTCGGTTCCATAATTGATGGAGCTGAATACCACTTGGTTGCCTCCACGGGAATGGATCGTGTTCATATTATGGATAAAAGCCTCCATCGATTGGTGTACACGGCTTACCGTGCGGTTGATGGCATGTTGTATGACGCGTCTATCACCGCTTAATCCATCCAAGGTCTGTGTCTGGTAATCGTCGATAGGCTTATTATATAAGTGGGAGAAATCCTGTCCGTATAAATCCTCTAAGGTCTTTACTTCCTCGATAAAGCTATTACGTACGTAAGGAGCTAGGTAGAAGTCGAACGCCGGTATCGCCTGTCCGCCATGCATCTCGTTTTGGGCGGTCTCTAGAGAGATACAGCCAAGGATACTAGCGGTTTCGATTCGTTTAGCCGGACGTGATTCGCCATGACCGGCGGAGAACCCGTATTTTAGGATGCGATCCAACGGGTGTTGTACGCAGGTCAAGCTTTTAGTCGGATAATAATCTTTATCATGAATATGGAGATAGTTGTTTGATACGGCTTCCTTGACCTCTTCGCTCAATAAATAGTCATCGACAAACGGCTTGGTGGTCTCGCTGGAGAATTTCATCATCATGCCGGCGGGTGTATCGGCGTTCATATTCGCGTTCTCACGGGTGATGTCGTTGGATTTGATATTGATAATCTCCAAGAACATATCCCGTGTTTTCGCCTTGCGGGCTACGCTTCGCTGATTTCGGTAAGCGATATATTTCTGCGCTACGTCCTTCCGGCTACTGGCCATCAATTCCAGTTCCACGGCATCTTGAATCGCCTCTACGGTCATTTGAGGTTCTCCCTTGAATGAGATATGATCTGTGATCTGGCGAATCAGTTGCATATCTTCTCCCTTGTCTGTATGCAACATGGCTTTACGGATAGCGGTTACTATCTTCTCCTCGTTGAAGCCAACGATACGCCCGTCCCGTTTAACAACTGTCTGTATCATGATGTCGATTAATTTGTGATTGATTATGCGTGCAAAGGTATCTTATTACACTATATGATTTTCTTTTTGGAAAACTTTTTGCTGATTAAATTATGTTAAGGTGTTAATTTGCAGTGTGTTGTAAAAAGTTTTGGAAAACTTTGTGTCTTGTATGATTGCTTTTGTTTTCCTTTTTGGTGATGTGATGTGTTATAAGCTTCTCTTTGTAAAGCTTTTAAAGAACATAAGCCGGGATATATTTTTGTTTATATAAAATAATTCATACTTTTGCCCCCGTTTTGGTGATGACGTAAAACCATCCGGTTTCGTCATAAAGAGGGAATCCGGTGTGAATCCGGAGCAGTGCCCGCTACTGTAAGCTTTTGTAAAGTAGAAAACATTTCTCATACCACTGTCTGTAAAAGACGGGAAGGTCGTTTTCTACGAGGTAAGTCAGGAAACCTGCCAAGCGTTTTATTGCTGTTTTTCTCGGGGTCAGGAAAGCGGAAATATACATAATAACAAATCGTTTATGAAAAGAAAGTGTTTGTGCGCGGCTTTAGCTGTAAGTTGTGCGATAAACGTATCATTTGCGCAGGTACGTTTACAGGGTAAGGTCGTGGATGAAAGTAATGAACCAATTCCGGGCGCGAATATCCGCGTGTCGGAATCCTTGAATGGAACAACCACGGATGCCAGCGGAAAATTTGAGCTGAACCTTCCCGATGGTAGACATCGTATTCGTGTGACTTACCTTGGCTATGAGCAAGGCGTGTATCAAACGGATCACTCGGAAAAAGATGTCGTTATTAAGCTGAAAGAAAAGTATGTGAATATCGATCAAGTGGTGGTAACCGGTACCGGTTCGCATCGCCGCATGAGTAATTCCCCTATTCCCGTGAAAGTGCTTACGGGAAAAGACTTGAAAGAGGCGAGCGTAACCAATTTCCAAGATGCGATGACCAAGCTGAATCCGAGTATCGTATTTATGGAAAACGGACAGGGGGCTACGATGAATATGAACGGATTGACAGAGAAATACGTGGTTATCTTGGAAAACGGTAAGCGTTTGGCCGGCGATGATACCTATTCCCGTATCGATATGTCTAACGTAAAGCGGGTAGAGATCTTGAACGGGGCCGCTTCCGCTTTGTATGGTAGCGACGCGATCGCCGGCGTTATCAATATCATCACGGATGATTCCCGCAATAAGGTGAACGTGACGAGCAATAGCCGTTATGGTAGCAAGAACCAATTCTTGCAGTCGGTCAACGCGGACGTGAATGTAGGGAAGTTCGGTTCATATACTTCTTATCAATATCAACGGGCCGATGGTTGGCAATTAAATCCCTATACGGAGAGTAAAGGTGAGTTGGTTCCTACCAATAAGCAAGCTTCCGAGGGATTTCACCGGAACGTGATCAACCAACGTTTCACGTACGACGCTACGGATCGTTTGTCTTTTTATGTGCGTGGTACTTTCTTCGGACGTTCCAGCGATCGTCCGATGCCAATGGATAAAGTGAATACGACCAACTATGATATGAGAAAAGAGACGTTCACTTATGGGGCGGGCGCTCAATACATGATTAATAAGAACTCTTATTTGAACGCTGATTATCTGTCGGACAATCATAGTACGTATAAGGATTTCTTTGATGGAAAGAAAAGCGGAGAGAGTGATATGACGAAACGGATTCATTACCATAACTTGAATGTCAAGGGAATCTTTCGTTTGGGCAAATATAATAAGCTTTCGGCTGGTACGGAGTTCATTAAAGAGTTACTGAGTAGCGAGACGGATAACATAGCGGGTAAAAGTATGTACACGACCGCGCTTTATGCGCAAGACGAGATCAATATCAATGAGCATTTCCAAGCGTACGCGGGTTTGCGCTATATTTACCATGAGAATTTTAAGAGTTATGCGACTCCTAACGTGGCTTTGCTGTATAAGGTAGGCGGTTTTAATTTCCGCGGATCGTATGCGGCTGGTTTCCGTACACCTGAATTGAAAGAGTTGTATACGGAATCGGAGAAGAAAGCGTCCGGAGCGACTCGCCTTACGATCGGTAATCCGGATCTGGACCCGGAGAAGAGCGACAATTTCACGTTGAGCGCTGAATATACGATGAGGTATTTCTCTTTGTCCGTGTCCGCTTTTATGAATAACGTACGTAGCATGATTAACTATAAGATGTTGGATACGGCGGAACGGGATGCTTATAACACCGCCCATGGTACGGACTATGATGAGATACAGATGCGTGCGAATATCGATAAAGCGAAGATCAAAGGTATTAACGTAACCTTCAATAGTTATCTGGGAGCGGGCTTTACCTTGAATGGTGGCTATAGTTTCATGGATGGAAAGAACGTATACGAGGATGAACCTTTGGATAAGACCGTTAAGCATAGTGGTACGGTAGCGGCTATGTGGTCTCATACTTGGAATAAGTATAAGCTGAACGTGAATTTTAACGGACGTATCCAAGGGGAACGTTATTCTACTTCTTATGGATACGCACCGAAATATTCCTTGTGGAATCTCAATACGAGCCATACGTTTAGAGCCGGCGATTTCTTGTTGGAACCGGGAGTAGGTATCGAGAACCTTTTTGATTATGTAGATGATCGTCCCTTTAATTACAATTACGCTACATTGACCCCGGGCCGTACCTATTACGTCAGCCTTCTGGTCCGTTTCAAGCAGTAAACTGTCACATGTCAACTATTAACTAATATAATAATGTATAGGGGATTTTTACGATCCATGTTTGTTTGTTCACTCCTGCTCGGGCTCGCCTGTTCATTATGGGCGAAACCCGGGCGGGAGTTTTACGCTTCCGATATCCGGGAGAGCATGGAAAAGGGAGATAAGTTAGCGATCTTGATGGTACATTTCGGGAGTGCTTACCCGGAAGCTCGTACCCAAGTAATCGATGTGATGAACAAGCGTGTCAAGGAGGCTTTCCCAGACGTGGAAGTCCGGCAGGCTTATAGCGCCCGTAGCGTAGTGAGTCGGTTGAGGGCGCAAGGTGTTTGGGTTCAGTTGCCGGCGGACGCCTTGGTGGAGTTGCGTGATCAAGGGTTTACCCATGTAATTATCCAACCGACTATCATTATAGAGGGTGTGGAGATGGAAGCGATCCGCAAAGAGGCGGAACAGCGAAAAGGTTTGTTTAAGGATTTGCGTGTAGGTAATCCCTTGTTATATGATGATACCGATTATGAGGCGGTGATGAAAGCGGTTTCCTCACCTTCTGGAGTGACTAAAAATGGGGCTAAGTTATTGGTGGCGCACGGAACTTATCATGCCAGTAACTCGGCTTACGCGAAATTGGGGTATATGTTCCAGACCAAAGGAATGAAAGATTATTATACCGGAACCCGTGAGGGTTTCCCTACGATCGAGGATGTAGGTGAGCAAATGCGCCAAGCCGGTCATAAGCGTGTGCAGTTGATTCCTTTTATGTTCGTACTGATTCGAGGTACGGAAAATACGGTTACGGATTTCTGGCAGAAAGGGCTACGTCAACAGGGTTTCGATGTGGATATTTATTTAAAGCCTCTAGGTGAGAATCCGGCGATCCGGTCTTTATTTATCGATCACATCCGTTTCGCCATGAAATATAAACGGGTGACGATTTTTGATCGAAAGAAATTATATACACACTGAACAATTGAAAATTGAGAATTGAAAATTAGTGAGTACTTACTGAACCAATTTTCAATTCTCAATTCTCAATTATTTACTGGTAGTCTTCTCCGGTTTCCCAAGCCTCCGCATCATTATATAATGCTTTTAGATGGTTCACCCAGATCTGACGAACAGCGTCGTAATCGCCTAAGCCTATGATCTTACAGTTCTCTAAACTTCCGTTATGGCTTTCTTTCGTGTCAATCTTGAAGCCCATCTTCAAAAGTTTTAGTCTCCAGCAAGCGTCGGCGTTAGGAGCGGCAGCGCTGAAATCATCACCCTCCTCGATACCCCAAAGGTCATTATGCGCATGGTCTCCGGCGATAGACATGAACGGAGCTAAGGAGATCGTGATCTCTTCCGGTTTTAAGTTATGATCCTCGCAGTATTTGGTAAGTTTGGAGTAGACACATTCCTCATTTGGTTCGCCTTCTTCCGGCCAGAACAACATATCTCCGTAATCAACGGTACCTACGAATACATTCTTGTTAGCGGCCAAGGCTTGCATAGCCTCTTCTGTTTCCGTGTATTTCGTATTTGCGTTATAGTTTTTATCCGGGTTACCATGTCCCATTAATAAAAGGATGTTCTTGTTATCAGCCAATTTATCACTGTAGTGGCTGTATAGGACTTTCGCTACGGCTTCCACATCATCCTCGTCGTATACCAAACAAGGGCTTTTTACGACTTGAACACTCGGGAAAGACTCGATCATGAATTTCTTCTTCACGTCCGTATTCATCAAGCTTAGGTATTCCTCACCCGGGATGATGTGTAAGGACTGTACCGCTACCTTCTTGTAACCGGCATTTCCTAGAGCTTGTAACCAAAGGTCCGGTTGGTAACGTGCGATACCGGTCTCTGCCTCTACACGATTCACGCAAGTACGGGAGGTAAATGACAAATAGATGTCCGCATCGGGAAATGCGTTCTGGAAATCGGCCAATGTTGCGTCGTAAGTCTTGATAGACTCCTTGAATGTGCTACCGAATGTACACAACAAGATCGCCGTGTCATGTTTCTTACTTGTCTTTACGACTTCTTCCGCCGGGTTTGCGGTATTGTCGTCGTCTCCATCATCACAGGAGGTAAAAACTGCGCTTGAGGCAAATAGACTCGCCGCAAGCAAAAGGTACTTAAATTTGTTCATCGCATTTAACTTTTAAGATTGTTTATAGTTTATGTTTATTCTGAAATTTCACGATAAAGGAGGCGTACCAAGTCCGTCCGGGAGACGTAGTTCCACGATGGCGTCCGAACGGGGTACGATCCACATAATCGAAGATATTATCGATACCGACATTGATATCTAGGTTCCATTTTTTCTTTTTCAATACGTTATGACGGGTATTCAATCGCCATAGCTGATAACTTTTTCCATCACCGTCCGTGATATAAAAGCGGGTGGATTGGTATCGGCCGAACAAGGTGACATCCAATTTATACTTTTTCCACGCATGGTTCCATGCTAGTTTCCAATTGGCATTATGGAATGAGGTTCCGTTGATCGGGGTGTAGAGCATATAATTCGGGTCGGCTGGATCATCCGTATATTGCGCTTTGGCATCCGTATAGCTATAGCCTCCACCAATAGCCAAGGAAGATAGGATTTGATAGGTGAGCGATATATCTCCCCCGAAAGAGCGGGCTTTGGATAAGTTCTTGTGTTGCATGCTGGCCTCGATCTCATCCAATCGGTCTTCGGCGCTTGTCGGGATCTCGGTCAAGGCGATCATGTTCTTGATACGGTTGTAGAATCCTGTTACCGTGATCTGCAGGTTCGACGCATGATATTCTACGCTCGCCGAATAATAATTGGACTTTTGCGGTTTTAAATCCTTATTACCATAATAATGTTTCCACGGGCCGCCGCCGATCTGCGTGATATAATCATCGTGCAACTCCTTTAAGGTAGGAGCCTTAAATCCATTTGAGTATGTGGCTCGGATATTGAAGTCGCCTAGTTTGTACATGGCGGAGACTTTAGGGGTAAACGTAGCCCCGAACTCTTGGTGCACGACGAAGCGCCCACCTACCGTCACATTCAACCGATCCGTCGGATTCCATTCGTCTTGTACATAAGCGGAAGCCGTAAATACGGAGGCTTTCCCGTTCTCGATACGCCGGGGAGATTTCAAATGATCGTATTGATATTCGAGTCCGGCGCTTAGGATATTGTTTTCCCCGAGGTGGAATACGCTTTTGGCTTGTCCTAGGAAACGTTGTTGAGAGGTTTCCAGAATATGTTCCCCCGGATAACGGGTAATACGTAAACCCGTCTCCGGATCGAAGAAGTTCGTGACATCTTTATGATGGTAATTATAGAAATAGCTATAGTTACCATACGTTAGATCTACCGAAAGGAAGTTCTGCCCTCCCAATGCGTATTTAGCTCCTCCGGCTACATCGAAGTTCCGGTAGAATTGATCATAGGTATAATACTTGAATGCGCCGTGCGGACGATAATTCCATTTCTGGTAAAAAGAGCCATCGGCCGAAAGGCTCAGCCGGTCGTTCACTTTGTAGGTTAAGTTCTCCCTTAGCGTAAAGTTCGTGGATCGGTTTACGGTTCGTGTCACGGTTCCATCCATTACCTCGTGATGGTCCCATTCTTGGGTCGTATTTTGCCAGCCGTCCGTATGGGTCGTACTAAGTGAGGTGTTGGAATTCATTCTCTTATGCCCAAAGCCGATTTGTACGCTTTCCAATATATCTCCATATGATCCGACACGAGTCGTATTCGATAGGCTCACTTTATCCCGGTTCTTTTTCGTGATAATATTGATAACACCGGCGATAGCGTCCGAGCCATACAGGGAAGAGGCGGCACCTTTTACGATCTCGATACGTTCGATATTGGCGGGGTTGATAATACTCAAGTCGTTTTGTCCGCCGGTATCTCCGTTGATCCGTTTGCCATTGATAAGGATCAAGATGTAATCGTTGCCTAATCCGTTCATCTGGATGCCACTACCCATGTCGCTCGGATTAAAGGTGATGGAAGCGTTCAGCCCTTCCAGAATATCTTGCATACTGCGTCCTTGGTAACTGTCAAGGGCTTTGCCAGTGATTACCTCTGTTTGCACAGGGGCGTCTTTCAGATAGTGTTCGGTACCCGTACCGGTGACCACGACCTCGTTCAATAGCACGGAAAGTTCCTTCGGATCTTTCAATATGCTTTGGGCGCATACGGATTGTACGCATGCCACCAGAATAGCGAATGCTAAAAGCCTCATATAGTGTTTTATTTATACACGAAATAAAACAACAAGCCTCTATCTGGTTATGTCTCAAAAAATAAATTGAATCGTTTTTTGTATGACACATACTTCTATCCTGGAAGCTTGATGTTATTGTAAGACTTTAGCAGGTATTCTGGCTCTCCTCTGGTTAGAAACCTTCCCATTCCAATTCTGGAACAGTGGCTTTTGAACTTCTAACCAACTTAATGAGGATTACAGCTGCAGGAACAGCTCCGGATTCACACCGGATTCCCTCTCACCAAACTATGTGATAGCTTGGTTACTAAAATCGTGGGCAAAGGTAGGTCTTTTTAATTAAATAATACAGACATTGAGAAAATATTTCCATTTTCTTATTTACTTCATGCCTCTCGCTTTATAGATACGCTCCTTAGCCTCATTGATCTTTTGGAGTTTCTCATTGGCGGCCTTGCGGATATCTTCACCAAGGTTGGCTACTTTGTCCGGATGATGTTTGATAGCCATGCGGCGGTAAGCGGCACGCACCTCATCGTCCGTAGCCGTGGGTTCTATCTCTAATACTTTATAGGCGTTATCTAGGGAGTTTTCCTGAAGATTTAACATGGATTCAACTTCCTTTTCAGACATTCCCATCGCTATGGCTACCTCTTTTAAAGCGTTGATCTCGGTGGCGCAAACATTACCGTCGCTCTTAGCGATCTCGGCGAGGAACGCCAGCAGTTGCAGCCGCTCCTCATAACTTAGGTTGTATGCGATCTGGGTTCCGCATTCCCGGATGGTATTCTTGAATCCTATGCTATTCTCTTGCTCCATGCGTTTGGCTTGGTCGAAAAGCTTTAGCAATATCTCTTCACCTTGGCCTACGGCGATCTCGCCGAAGTTCCTTCGGAGGAATTGACGGACATATTCCATCTCGCTGTGCATGATTTTCCCATCGGCACGGATGATATAGGAGGCCATTACCAACATGGAGAAAAGGAAACTGTTACGCTCCCCGGCGTATGGGTCTCTTCGTGTATATTGATCATCGTAATTGGTTCTGCCACCGAAGGGCTGTCCCGTCATGTTTGCCTCTTCCTCAAAGAAAGAGCCTAATATAATACCGGCTAAAGCGCCCAGTGGTCCGAATGCCATAAACCCCAAGACACCGCCTATCCATTTTCCGATACCCATATTCTTCTTTGTTTTATTTGTCGTTAATCAATGGTGCGATATTCGCTATTCTCTAAACGCATCTCCGGCTGTTGCAATTTCTGGTATTCATCATTGTTCAATTTTGATACCGCAAATTCGCTCTATTTCAAAAATATATTCTTTGGGTGTTGTGAACAATACAGCTTCCATTCCAATCGCCTTTGCACCCAACACATTCACCATTCTGTCATCCGTAAACAAACATTCCGACGGTTTAAGGCCATATTTGTCACGAAGGCGAAGATAAATTTCCTTTTCTGGCTTGATGAAGTGTTCCTCACATGATATTACCATACCGTCAAGTAACCGGAATATGTCGAATTTCTCCATGACCCGGTAGATTGTGTCGCTCCAGTTCGTCAACCCATATAGTTTGAATCCAGATTGCTTTAACTTTTTTAGAAGTACACGCATACCTTCAATCTCTCCTGTTATCTCTTCTAGATAATTATCTTTGAAAAACGTGAAGGCATCACTATATTCAGGATACCTTTTTATCGCTCCGTCAATCATTTTATCAAACGGGATTATTCCACGGTCGCACATGTTTATAAATTTCGGATCTGATAGAATTTTGTGAAAACCGATTAGTGACACTTCATCATCCCCGAAATGTCGTTCAAGCAAGGGTTGCAAATCGTGATTTACGAGGACCTTGCCAAAATCAAAAATGAGGTTTTTAATCATTATCTTCGATATTTTTAATTACACGGCAAGGATTGCCGACAGCTATGGAATTGGCAGGAATATCTTTCACGACAACACTGCCTGCTCCGATGACAGAGTTTTTACCGATGGTCACACCCGGAAGGATTGTAGAGCCGCCTCCTATCCATACACCATCTTCTATAAGGACAGGTCGGGCAATTGTGTCGCAGATGGACGCTCCGGGATGTGTCCTTTCCGGCATCCTTTCCGCAAGGTGAACGGAATGAGTTGCGGTATATATTTTCACATCGGGGGCTATCATCACGTTGTTACCGATAATGATATTGTTATTATCGAGGAACGTACAGTTCATGTTCACGATCACCTTGTTCCCGAAATAGATGTTTTTCCCATACTCGCATCGGAAGTCTATGTCGATGTAAACATCCTTGCCGATACTTCCGAACATCTGCCGATAGATGCGCTGCTTTGCCTCATTGTCGGCATAATCCGTTTCTCTGAGTTGGTGTAGTAGCCTTTTGTTACGGACAGTCATTTCCGTTATTTCGGGCGATGAGCCGTCGAAAGGCTCCTCATCCATACATTTTTGATATTCAGTTTTCATGTGTTCAATTCATCTCATTGTAGAGTCTTATTCTTTATTTGAGCCAATTATTACGACAAGGTAACGCAAGCAAGAATAGGCAGCTTCAAATTGATATGCCTTCAAGCATACGCAAAGTTACACAAAATAGCTGAGAACACGAACAAACGAAATGTATAAAAACTGTACTTGCCTGTTGACTCTACAAAAAGTAAGGCTTTTTCATTTAACATCTCATTTAAGTGGAGCTTCTTGTAAATTTTAGCATGCGCTATTGTTTTCGGTGGAAGGATTCAGGAAAACACGTACGACCTTTCCAGAAAACACGTACGACTTTTTTCAAAAACATGTATGTGTTTTCGCAGAAAGATTATCCTGTTTTTTTAATTTTGATTTTTAATGCTTTATGCATAAGCTTCTCTTGTGAGCTTATTGTACGGAATTTTACTTGGGATCCGTGTATTCCGTATATTCCGGCCTGGCTGAAGTGGATAGTTAAATAAAAAATACTATCTTTGCCCCCGAATCGGTTCCGCATATACCATTCGGGTATGTGGATTAAAAGGGAATCGGGTGTGAATCCCGGACAGTCCCGCTGCTGTGAAGCTCCGAAGAACATCTTGAAACAACACTATCGCCACTGGTTCTAGCGACCGGGAAGGCCTCAAGATGGGAGTCAGTCAGAAGACCTGCCATTCATTAAAGGCTGTTTTTGCTCGAGGGATTAGGAAAGCAGTACGAAAAGAATAAGAATCAATAGTTAATGATTTATGGAGAATTTATGTCCTCGTGGCGACATGATCCGTAAAGTGCTTGTTGCGAATCGAGGTGAGATCGCTATCCGTGTGATGCGCTCATGTAAGGAGATGGGGATTCGCACTGTTGCCGTATATTCGGAGACCGATCGTACCGCTCGGCATGTAATGTATGCGGATGAGGCAGCCTTGATAGGCCCGGCGGCTTCCAAGGAAAGTTATTTGAATATAGACAATCTGATCGCTGCGGCGAAACGGCACCATGCCGATGCGATACATCCCGGTTATGGTTTCTTGTCGGAGAACGCGGACTTCGCACGCTGTTGTAAGCAAGAAGGATTGATATTTATCGGCCCGTCAGCGGAGACGATGGAAGCGATGGGAGATAAGATCGCCGCACGCAAACGCATGATCGCCGCAGAGGTTCCTGTGGTTCCCGGTACGGAGCAACCGTTGCAAAGTGCGGAAGAAGCGCTTCGGGTTTGCGAAGAAATTGGTTTCCCTGTTATGCTGAAAGCTTCTATGGGAGGTGGAGGAAAAGGGATGCGCCTGATACATGAGAAGGGCGAGGTTGTCGAGGCTTATCATACGGCTCGTTCAGAATCGTTGTCCTCATTTGGTGATGATACGGTATATATAGAGAAATTCGTAGAGGAGCCGCATCATATAGAATTCCAGATATTGGGAGATAACCATGGTAATGTCATTCATCTATTTGACCGGGAATGTTCGGTTCAACGTCGTAACCAGAAAATAGTAGAGGAAAGCCCGTCTCCATTCCTAACAGCGGACTTACGTAAAGAAATGGGGGAAAAGGCTGTGGCTGCGGCTAAAGCGGTTCATTATTCCGGAGCGGGAACGATAGAGTTCCTTGTAGATAAGGACCGCCATTTTTATTTTTTGGAAATGAATACCCGGCTACAAGTAGAGCATCCTATCACGGAAGAAGTGGTAGGGGTGGATTTGGTAAAGGAACAAATCCGTATCGCCAATAATGAGGTTTTGCATCTTCGTCAAGAAGATCTTTTCCAACGAGGACATGCCATCGAGTGCCGGATCTGTGCGGAGGATACGGAAAATAATTTCATGCCTTCCCCGGGTATTATCCGGCAATTAACGGAACCGAATGGTATCGGGGTACGTATCGATAGCTATGTATATGAAGGGTATGAGATTCCGGTCTATTATGACCCTATGATCGGTAAATTAATCGTATGGGCAACGACACGTGCGTATGCGATCGAGCGTATGCGCCGGGTTCTATATGAATATAAAATCACGGGCTTAAAGACGAACCTCAGTTATTTGAAACGTATCATGCATAATCCTGATTTCGTGAAAGGGGAATATAATACATTATTTATCGCTAAGAATGCCCGGATGCTACAACGGTCTAACGGTAATAACGAGGAAATCGAGAATATCGCCATGATCGCCGCTTATATGGATTATTTGATGAATTTAGAGGAAAATACTTCTACCCAATTGGTGGATACACGTCCTATCAGCCGTTGGCGGGAGTTTGGTTTACAAAAAGGTGTCTTACGGATTTAACGGGTATTGGTTATGGAAATACATATCGGAAATCGTGTGGCCGATGTGACATTGGTCAGTAAAGAAGGGAATAAAGTCCGGCTTTCTATCGACGGGAAGCCGTATGATGTGGATATCGTGATGACGGAGAACGGCAGTTGTTCTGTCTTGCACGATGGGAACTCATTTAACGCGGAGATCATCTCCGGAGAAGATCATCGGAGTTATGACGTGAATATGTTCTACCGTTCCTATCATGTGGATATCGTAGATACCCAAAAGAAATATTTGCGTATGCGTAAAAGTGCGGAAGAGAAGCAAGATGACAAGATTGTCGCCCCGATGCCGGGTAAAGTCGTGAAAATACCTGTGCGGAAAGGAGATCGCTTGGAAACGGGGGATACCGTGGTCGTACTTGAGGCGATGAAGATGCAGAGTAACTATAAGGTAAGCTCAGCATGCGTGGTAAAAGATATATTGGTATCCGAGGGAGATTCCGTTGATAACAATCAAGTGCTTATGACTTTAGACCTATTAAAAGATGATTCATATGAATAACGAGCAATTATATAAAGATTTTGAGGCTTTGAATAAAGAGGCCTCGTTGGGAGGAGGATTGAATCGCATTGAGAAACAACATGCTTGCGGGCGTATGACCGCCCGTGAACGAATCGAGATGCTGTTGGATAAAGGGACTTTCAATGAGCTGGATAAATTCGTGGTGCATCGGTGTACAAACTTCGGGATGGATAAGAATAAGATTCCCGGTGATGGAATGGTAAGTGGTTATGGAAAGATCGATGGTCGTTTGGTATTTGTTTACGCTTATGATTTTACCGCATACGGTGGGACCTTGAGTGCCACGAATGCCGCTAAGATCGTGAAAGTGCAACAATTAGCCTTAAAGAACGGAGCGCCGATCATCGCCTTGAATGACTCGGGGGGTGCCCGGATTCAAGAAGGGGTGAATAGCTTGGCTGGTTATGCTTCTATCTTTTACCAAAATACGATGGCCTCGGGAGTCGTTCCCCAATTATCGGCTATTTTGGGGCCTTGTGCGGGGGGCGCTTGTTATTCCCCGGCTTTGACCGATTTTATTTTTATGGTCAAAGAGCAAAGTCATATGTTTATCACGGGGCCGGATGTCGTAAAGGCGGTGACTCACGAGGTGATCGATAAGGAAGAGCTGGGCGGGGCGCAGGTACATAGCGGAAAAAGCGGGGTCGCACATTTTGTGTGTGATACGGAAGAGGAGACTTTGATGAGTATCCGGGAACTTCTGAGTTTCCTGCCTTCTAATAATATGGAAGACGCTCCAGTTATAGCTTGTGCTGACGATGTGCGTCGGGTAGAAGAGTCGTTGCAGCATGTGATTCCGGAAGATCCTAATGTCCCTTATGACATCAAGGATATTATAGAGCCGATAGTGGATAATCATTACTTTTTCGAGGTTATGCCTCATTTCGCTCGCAATATTGTAGTGGGATTCGCTCGTTTGGGAGGCCGTACCATAGGTATCGTAGGGAACCAACCTGCCTTTTTAGCGGGAGTCTTGGATATCGATGCTTCTGATAAGGCCGCACGTTTCATTCGCTTCTGCGATTGCTTCAATATTCCATTGATCACGTTCGAGGATGTGCCGGGCTTCTTGCCGGGCTGTACGCAAGAACATGCGGGAATTATACGCCACGGGGCAAAAATTGTCTACGCTTATGCGGAGGCCACGGTTCCCAAAATCACGTTGATTACCCGGAAGGCTTACGGGGGAGCCTATATCGTAATGGCAAGTAAGCCTACCGGTGCCGATATAAACTTGGCATATCCGATGGCTGAGATTGCGGTGATGGGGGCTGAAGGTGCCGTGAATATATTATACCGGAAAGCCAACGATGAGGAGAAGAAACAAGCAATTCGTGAATACACCGAGAAATTCTCAAATCCTTACCGGGCAGCCGAGCAAGGATTTATAGATGAAGTCATACAACCTAGAGACACACGTTTTAAATTGATTCAGGCGTTGGAAATGGCGAAAAATAAGAGCCAGAGTAATCCTCCTAAAAAACATGGAAATATTCCCTTGTAGTAATTATTATTTAAGGAAAATCAAAGCCTCTTCCTGTCGGGAGGATAGCTTAGAGGTTAAAAGATCCCGGTTCAATTGTTTTGTCCCGGGATTTTTTTATTTGGATAATAAAAGTAAACAAAAAAGCGAAAAGATATGATATATACGGAAAACATGCTATCTTTGTTCCCGAATCGGTTCCGCATATACCATTCGGGTATGTGGATTAAAAGGG
The DNA here is from genome assembly GCF_964238835.1 of Parabacteroides sp. 20_3. Classification (NCBI taxonomy): domain Bacteria; kingdom Pseudomonadati; phylum Bacteroidota; class Bacteroidia; order Bacteroidales; family Tannerellaceae; genus Parabacteroides; species Parabacteroides sp. 20_3. The sequence goes on from NZ_CAXSNO010000008.1 coordinate 257,594, forward strand.
AATCGGGTGTAAATCCCGGACAGTCCCGCTGCTGTGAAGCTCCGAAGAACATCTTGAAACAACACTATCGCCACTGGTTCTAGCGACCGGGAAGGCTTCAAGATGGGAGTCAGTCAGAAGACCTGCCATTCATTAAAGGCTGTTTTTGCTCGAGGGATTAGGAAAGCAGTACGAAAAGATAAGCAATATCTTAAAAGGAACAAAGACGTATGAAAAGGATCTGTTCGCACTGTCGTGCGACATTTGAATGGCCGGTAACCCTTTTGCCGGAAGAGGAAAGTTTGTCTAAATTATCAGCATAAGAAATAGAAAATATATTAGTAAATGTTGTTAGAATGGATGCCAGATTAAACTGGGATACTAAATGTTCAATATGTGTATCTCTGCCGAAGTGATTCGCCAGAGGTACTTTTTTATCTTAAATTAATATATACATGAATAGATATGGAATGGATTAATGAATTGTTATGGGGAGAAGGGGTAGGGCATTCTATCCTTTTGTTATCCGTTGTGATCGCTCTGGGGATCCAGCTTGGTAAACTGAAGCTATTCGGTATCTCTTTAGGGATTACCATGGTACTGTTTGTCGGGATCTTTCTCGGGCATTTCGGTTTTACGGCGAATCCGTCGGTCGTTCATTTTTTTAGAGAGTTTGGTTTGATCTTATTTGTTTACTCGGTAGGTATGCAAGTAGGCCCCGGATTTTTCTCTTCGTTTCGAAAGGGAGGGATCACGTTGAATATGCTTGCTTGCGGTATTGTTTTTCTAGGGGTGATTACTGCCTTGATTATACATTATATTACAGGCATTCCTATACCGACAATGGTAGGTATCTTATCCGGAGCAGTGACGAATACACCGGGATTGGGCGCTGCTCAACAGGCTTATTCAGATATGACGGGGATCTCGGATGAAACGATCGCTTTAGGATATGCGGTTGCCTATCCGTTAGGTGTGATCGGCATTATCTTGTCGATGATTTTTATCCGTTATGTTTTCCGTATCTCTTTTGCGAAGGAGACGGAACAATTGGAAGAAGAGACGGATACGGAATCGGGAGGAGAGGCTGTACCTATCTCTTTGGTGGTGAAGAATCCGGCGATTTTTGGTCGTAGCGTAAGTGAGCTATCTAAATTGTTGGAACACCGTGAATTTGTTATTTCCCGTATTTTACGTAACGATACGAATCGGATAGAGATCGTGGCGGGGAACACGGTATTGAATGGGGATGATAAGATTTTTGTTATTACCGCAGAGCATGACGTGGAGGCGATAAAGACTTTTATCGGTCAAGAAATACAGATGGATCGTAAGCAATGGATTCCGGCGGAAAGCCAGTTTATCAGCCGGCGTATTTTGGTTACCCGGTCTGAAATCAACGGTAAGCAATTAGGGGCTTTGCAGTTACGCCGTTTACATGGAATTAACGTGACTCGGATCAATCGTGCGGGGCTGGAGTTGGTAGCTACTCCTAATCTGGTCTTGCAAATAGGCGACCGGGTGACAGTGGTCGGTAGTGAATTGGCGGTGGAGAAAGTTGCCGAGACGCTGGGTAATTCAATGAAACGCTTGAATGAACCTAATTTGGTGACTATTTTTGTTGGTATAGTTTTGGGTATTATCGTGGGAAGTCTTCCTATTAGTTTTCCGGGTATTCCTCAACCGGTGAAATTAGGATTAGCGGGAGGTCCGTTGATCGTTGCGATATTGATAAGCCGGTTCGGTTATCGTTATAAATTGGTTACTTATACCACGCAAAGTTCTAATTTACTATTGAGGGAATTAGGAATCACGTTGTTTCTCGCCTGCGTGGGATTGAGTGCGGGTGAAGGTTTTGTCGATACGATAGTCAATAAGGGTGGTGTAGCTTGGATCGGTTATGGTTTTATAATAACGTTATTGCCTCTACTGATTATCGGTTGTGTGGGAAGGTATTTTTATAAACTGAATTATTTTACGTTGATGGGATTGATTGCGGGAAGTACGACCGATCCTCCTGCGTTAGCCTATTCCAATATGGCGGCAGGAAATGATGCGCCGGCGGTTGGATATGCGACGGTTTATCCATTGACCATGTTTTTGCGTGTGTTGACCGCACAGTTAATGATATTATTCTTTTATACATAGAATAAATATTTTGTTGTTAGTAATGTTTAGAAAAGTGTAAACTCCCTAGCCTTCCGCCGAAGTGATTCGCCGGGGGGCTTTTTTGTTGCTAATCAAAAAGTAAACATGTATCTTTGCGGCCAATCAAGGTGTAGATGTTATCGATTCCGATAATAATCAGTAAAAGGGAATCCGGTGCGAGTCCGGAGCTGTACCCGTAGCTGTAAGTCCTTGGAGCCCCGGCAAATCTTGTTGCCACTGCCTATCGGATAGGCGGGAAGGTAGCCGACAGAGGGTGGACGAGCCAGAAAACCTGCCATGATTTTGTTATGCGACGTTTCGGGTGAAGACGTTGGTAAATCTAAATGTTGCTATGCGAGATTTATATCTTATAAGATGCCTATGCGTTTTTAGCGCATGGTTATTCTCTTTGGGTGTCGCTTACGGTCAACAGATCGATACGACGGCCTATCACGAGCTTTCCGGGGTGGAAGTGGTGGAGAAGGTACGTCCGTCGGTCACCCGTGAAGGTACGCCTTTGCAAATTATGGACCGGGCGGGAATCGATCGCTTGGGAGTACAAGACCTATCCGAGGCCGTGAAACGCTTCTCGGGAGTTACGGTACAGGATTATGGGGGGATCGGAGGATTGAAAACGGTCTCGGTACGTAGCTTGGGGGCGAAGCATACCGCCGTCAGTTACGATGGGGTGACGATTACGGACGCGCAAAGCGGGCAAGTCGATATCAGCCGTTTCTCGTTGGATAATGTGGAGATGGTTTCCTTGTCAATCGGGCAGTCGGATGACATTTTCCAAACGGCAAGGGTGTATGCTTCGGCAGGCGCCTTGAATATACAAACCGGAAAGCCCACGTTTAAAGACAAATCGTTTCATACTTATCTTAAGGTTAAGGGAGGTTCCTTCGGGCTTTTTAATCCTGTGCTGCATTATGATCAAAAATTAGGAAAGCGTTGGAGCGCATCCTTACATGGTGATTTCGTGCGTGCGGATGGACAATATCCCTATACATTAATTAATGGGGAATTGGAAACGAGAGAGAAGCGAAGAAATAGCGATATCCATTCTTTCCATTTGGAAGGTAATCTATTCGGCGATTTTGGAAGGGGAGGCGAACTTTCCTTTAAGGCGTACTATTTTGATTCGGAGCGGGGGCTTCCCGGTTCTGTTAATTTATATAACAAGAACACTTCTGAACGATTATGGGATAATAACTTTTTCGTGCAATCGGGGTATAAGAATGTTCTTAATGAGAAATTTACGCTACGGGCCATGGCTAAGTATAATTATGCTTTTACTCGTTATTTAGATATAAATGATAAATATGCTGCGGGCGAACAAGTCGATTTGAATACACAGAATGAGTATTATGGCTCTGTAGGTTTGCTGTATACTCCTATAAAGTATGTATCGGCGACGTTGACTACGGATTTAACTCGCTCTATGCTGGACAATAATTTTGTGAACGGCCCTAATCCAAAGCGAATGGCCTCTCAATCAGTACTAGCGGTGCAATATAAGAACAGTCGATTCACGGCTACCGCTAGTTTATTGGGAACATATATCACTGATAAAGTGGAGCAAGGGGAAAAACCGGATGATAAGAGGCGTTTATCCCCGGCTGTAAGTTTGTCTTGGCGGCCATTCTCGGAAAGTACTTTGCGGATACGTGCCTCTTACAAAGATATATTCCGGGTTCCTACATTTACGGACTTGTATTACCTCCGTATGGGAAATACAAATTTGAAACCGGAAGAAACTTCCCAATATAATGTAGGGGTAACATGGAGTTCTTCCTGTGGGGATTGGCTGCGGCATTTCAGTATTTCGGCGGATGGATATTATAATACGGTGAAAGATAAGATCGTGGCTTTACCTACCATGTATGTTTGGAAGATGATGAATATGGGCGAAGTGGATATTAAAGGGGTAGATGTAAATTTATCTACACAATTCCGATTGCCCTTACGAATGAGCTTGCTTTTGGCTTCCACTTATTCTTTTCAATACGCGGTTGATGTGACAGATCCGGAAGCTAAGAATTATAAGGATCAGATTCCTTATACACCTCGTCATTCTGGCACGGTTTCCGTAACCTTGGAAAATCCATGGGTAAATGTCTCTTATATACTGACTGCGGTTGGTGATCGTTATGCATTGCCGCAAAATATAGATCGGAACAGGATTGATTCTTATATAGAACAGAGTATTTCTATAAATCGAGATTTTCGTTTTCGATATTTCGGTTTGCGTTTGCAAGGTGAATTGTTAAATCTTGCGAACGTGAATTATGATGTTATTCAGTATTATCCCATGCCGGGCCGTTCTTGGCGTTTAAGTATTTGTTTATCCTATTAGTAAACTATAAAAGTAAAGTAATGAAAAAGAAGAATTTAGTTTGTGTCTCTGCCTTGTGTGCATTGATGTCTTTCTCGTTTGTCAGCTGTGATGATGACAATGAGCCTTCACTGAACATACCAAATGTATCTGTAACTAATGTCAGTTTTACGGATGAGAATCCGGAAGCTTTAAAAGTTAGCGGAACCTTAAATTGGACAGCTCCGTCTTCTGTTGACAATGTAACAAAGTACGTGATTTATGGTTCCTCTGATGGAACCGCTAAAGATATGAAAATTGCGGAGGTAGAAGTTGGAACACATTCATATGCTATTACGGATGTCGTAAATATAGGCTATTTATTAGTTATAGCCGCAAATGCGGAAGGTGAGTCTTCTGTTTATGCTTCCGTAAGAGTTATTGATTTTGTGAAGGATAGTTCTTTCATGGCTTTATATTTCTTGAATTCGGGCAATATGGGAAATAACAACTCTTCTTTATATATGTACGACATAGAAAAGGATGAGGTTGTCCCCGATTATTTCTTGGCTCAAAATGGCAGGGGGCTGGGAGATACGGCACAGGATATGATCGTGTATGGCGATAAGATGTATATCGCGGTATATGGAGAGTCTACGATAGAAGTGACAGATCTGAAGGCAAAATCCATTAAGCAAGTCAAGACAGAGGGGCAGCCCCGTTATATGGTATCAGAGGGTGGAAAAGTCTATATTAGCTATTATAATGGATATGTCGCTCGTTTGGATACCGCATCCTTGGAGGTTGAGGCGAAAGTAAAGGTCGGACGGAATCCGGAACAATTGGCGGTATCTTCTAATAAATTGTTTGTCTCAAACTCCGGAGGTATGGATTACAGTACCGAGGTTGGGTATGATAAAACGGTATCAGTGGTTGATCTGTCTACTTTTACAGAGATAAAGAAGTTGGATGTAGTATTGAATCCCACACGGATACAGGCGGATGAGCAAGGAAATGTATATGTGGTTTCTATGGGTAACTATGCGGATATACCCAATACGGTACAAAAGATAAATACGGAGACTTATGAGGTTACTTCCCTTACGAATTGTCCAAACGCAACGGAGATGGCCTATGAGGATGGCAAGCTATTTCTGTTCTATGCGCAATGGGGAATGTCTAGCCCTGCATTTTTAACATTTGATACAAAGAGCCAATCTGCGGGAACGAGCTTTATTACAGATGGAACCTCAATACAATCCCCTTATTCAATCAGTGCCGTGGGTGGAAATGTCTATGTCGCAGAGTCTGATTATAAGAATAATGGCGATATCTATTGTTTCGGAGGTGACGGTAAATTGTTCAAGAAGTTTGAGGCCGGTTTAAATCCCATGAAAGTAGTCCTCGCTCAAAAAGATAATATCTAATGCGATTACTGATTCTCTTAGGGTTCGCTTTCTGGATGGTGGCATGTACGCCATCCGGAAAGCAAACTTCTTCCAAGGAAGCTCTTTCCTCTGATAGTATTCAATATGCCCAAGGTTTCACGGTTCAGCGCTTTGATACCTATATAATGGTGGAAGTTCGTGATCCGTGGGATAGCACCCGTCTGCTTCAACGCTATTTATTGGTAGACCGGACAAAGTCGGTTCCCGGCGGATTACCCAAAGGGACGATCGTGAAGGTCCCGGTAAAAGATATTGTGATTTATACTTCTGTCCATGCGGCTATTATTGATCAACTGCACGAAACCGATAAGGTTATAGGCGTTTGTGAGCCTCGTTATATGGATACTCCTGCCATACAAGAGGGTATACAGGCCGGAAGAATCGCTGATTTAGGTGAGGCTACCTCTCCGAATATAGAGAAAATGATAGAGATCGGCGCGGAACTCGTGATAGCTTCCCCATTCCAGAACAGTAGTTATGGGCCTGTCGAGAAGATAGGGATACCCATTATCGAAGGAGCCGACTATATGGAGGCATTTCCTTTGGGGCGTACGGAGTGGATTCGCTTTTATGGTTTGCTATTCGGAAAGGAAGAGATGGCCGATTCTATATTTAAAGAAACAGAGCAAGCCTATTTGTCTCTAAAGGACTTAACCGCAAATATAGATAATCGTCCTACTGTTTTGTCGGAGAAAAAGTTCGGCTCTTCGTGGTATGTACCATCCGGAGATAGTTATATGGCTCATCTTATCGAGGACGCCGGAGCTGATTATATGTTTAAGGATTTACCGGGTGCCGGAAGTACCCCCTTAGCGTTTGAGACCGTGTTTGATAAAGCGATCCATGCGGATATTTGGCTTGTTAAATATAATCAGTCTTCTGAGATGACCTATAACGATTTACGCTCCGAATATACTCCTTACGAGAATTTCGACGCTTTTAAAAAAAAACGGATTTATACCTGTAATACAGGTGCAGTTCCTTATTACGAGGAATTCCCTATACATCCGGAATATCTATTGAAAGATTTAATCTGGATTTTCCATCCGGAGCTAGTATTCGGGTATTCTCCTCGTTATTTTAGAGAAATGCCCTGATTGTCTTAAAGGTTTCATATCTTTGTTGAAATGTCGTTTCTAGACAAATAAAGGTATTAGACTATGAAGATAAAAAAGGTATATGCTGATGCTTTAACTACATTAGCGAAGGGAACAGATGCCGGGATTTACAGGTTGAATCCCAAACGAGTTGAAATCGTGAGTTGTGAGCAGGATGTAAAACGTGTTCTTGCTGAATGTGAGAAGACTGGTAAATCTGTAACCTTTAAAGCTGGGGGGACTTCTTTATCCGGCCAGACTATCACAGATTCTGTATTGATGGAAATCAGTCCTGATTATGGAAAGGTTAAGATTTCAGGAGATGGGAGTTTAGCTAAATTCCCCTGTGGTATAACTGGAGAAGAGGCGAACCGGTGGCTGAGGCCTTATGGCCGCAAACTGGGTCCTAGCCCTGCCTCCATCAAATCCGCGCGTATAGGTGGGATCGTAGCGAATAACTCGAGTGGTTCTAGCTATGGTATTATCCATAACTCGTATAATACGATTCGGGATATGGAAATTATCTTCGCGGATGGAGCCTTTTTGGATACTTCTTCGTTAGCGAGTCGCAGGGATTTCATGCAAACGCATATAGGCTTATTGGAAAAGTTGATGAATTTCCGTTTGGAGATCTTGTTGAATCCGGACATGGAAGACCGGATTCTATCTAAATATGAGTTGAAGAATACCTGCGGTTATGGAATGAACTCTTTCTTGGATTATACTGATCCATACGATATACTCATGCATTTAATGGTTGGCTCGGAAGGAACCTTAGGGTTTATTTCTTCGGTTACTTTCGAGACAGTCCCGGATGAGTCTTTAAAAGCTTCCGCCTTGATTTATTTCCCCTCTTTGATGGAGGCGTGCAGAGCCATAGCCCCGTTACGCCAATGCAAAGTGTCCGCCGCCGAGTTGATGGATAGAAACGCCTTACATGCGGTAGAGGATGAACCGGGGATGCCGGAGATATTACATTCTTTACCCGAGGATGCGGTAGCGTTGCTGATCGACACGTCTTCTAATTCGGAAGAAGAACTTCAAATCCAATTCCGGGATATAGAGGAGCGGCTAGCAGATATACAGACCTTATGTCCGGTATCATTTACGACCGATCCGAAGCTTTACGCTACTTATTGGCGGGTACGAAACGGTTTATTTACTTCCGCTGCGGGAAGACGGCCACGGGGGACAGTATCTATTATTGAAGATATTGCTTTCCGGGAAGAGGTTTTAGGAGAGGCTTTGGAACAAGTGCGTGGGGTCTTGTCGGATTATGGATACGGAAATGCGGTGATGTGGGGACATTTATTGGATGGAAACGTTCATTTCACGATTTTTCCGGATATAAACGCACAGGAAGGTATCGATCATTACGCTTCTTTTATGCGTAGCCTTGTAGATGTGGTACTTTACTACGACGGTAGCTTGAAAGCGGAGCATGGCACGGGACGAAATATGGCTCCATTTGTTAAAGATGAATGGGGTGAGGAGATTTATGAGTTGATGTGGAAGATCAAAAGGCTCTTTGACCCGGAAAATATATTAAATCCGGGTGTCCTTTTAAATCGGGACCCGGATGTGTTTATAAAGAACTTAAAGCAAATACCGTTGGCGAATGAGCTGATCGATAAATGCATCGAGTGTGGTTTTTGTGAGATACAATGTCCGTCAAGGCATGTGACATTGACACCCCGGCAACGTATCGTGATCTATAGGGAATTATCGGCTTTGGCGGAACAGGGGGAAACAAACTCTAAGCGATATAAAGAACTCAAGAAAGCCTTTAACTATAAAGGAAACGCTACCTGCGCTACCGATGGCCTATGTGCTACGGCATGTCCGGTTGGCATTAATACCGGTTTATTGATCAAAGAGTTACGGTGGAAAGAGAATGGTGCCTTGGCGAATGCTATCGCTTCGGGCATCGCCGGGAATATGGGAACCGTAACGGGTATGCTTCGTCCTTTGCTTAAGCTGCCTCATGTGCTTTCAAAGCTGGTGGGGTATAACGCATTCGAGAGATTTGCCTCTTTCTTGTTTAGGGCTTCCGCTCATAAATTCCCGCTTTGGACTCGGCATACACCTTCTGGCGCATCAAAGTTCAAGGAACTGACAGGTGTAGAGAATGGGATGGAAATGGTTTATTTCCCGTCTTGTATTACCCGTACGATGGGAGCTTCAGCTGATTATGAAGATGTGGATTTTGTAAGTGTAACGGAACAAACAATCGCTTTATTGACAAGAGCGGACTTTACGATTCGTTATCCTGAGAATCTAAGTAAGCTTTGTTGCGGCATGGCTTTTAGCAGTAAAGGGTTTCGGAAGCAAGCGGCGCAGAAGGCAAAGGAATTGAATGAGGCTCTTTTACGAGCGAGCGATAACGGCCGCTTGCCTATTTTGTGTGACATGAGCCCTTGCTTGCTGCATATGAGGGAAACCTTGGATAAACGTTTACGATTATATGAACCTGTGGAGTTTATCTATGACTTTATGCGTGATCGTCTGAACTTTACTAAGTTGCCGGTTACGGTAGCGGTACACTCTACTTGTAGTACAACGAAGATGGGAGTACAAGACAAGCTGGTGGAACTGGCGGGCTTATGCGCGAACCGGGTGGTCTCTCCCGCTCAAGTTACTTGTTGCGGTTGGGCGGGCGATCGTGGTTTCTTCTATCCGGAACTAAACGCTTCCGGTCTTCATTACTTGAAACCGAACTTGCATGGGGCGACGGAAGGATATAGCAATAGCCGTACGTGCGAGATCGGTTTGACGATGAATAGTGGGATATCCTATAAATCGATCGTATATTTAGTGGAAAAGGCTACTCGTTAAAAATCAAAAACCCCGGTTTCGTACAACTGAAACCCGGGGCTTTGTAGTTTGGCATTCGAAATTATAGGGAGTTTTATTTCATAGATTTTTTTTATTCATATTATGCGTAACCGTTAAGCATTCCGTTGAAATACATCGGTTTTAAAATATATACCTTTAAGATCCAAGCAAGCCATTGCTCTTTTGATGTATCAATCATTGAGAATGGGAATGAAACGTCGGGTTTCTTTTCGTAGTCAAACTCACAAAGCAACACATGGCCGTAATCCGTGACGATCGGGCAAGCGGCATAACCGTTGTATTTCTCGGTCGGCTCTTTGCCTTCCATGAGCGCGATCAGGTTCTTGGCGGCGATAGGTACTTGCTTACGGATAGCGGCAGATGTTTTACTGGTCGGGATACCGGCTACATCACCCAGAGAAACGATGTTCTGGTATTTCTTATGTACCAAGGTCTCTTTATCGACCATTACCCATGCGTCCGCGGCCAATTTACCTTCTGTCCAACCTAATCCGGCATCACGAACGAAATCGGGAGCGGACATAGGCGGGGTGAAGTGTAAGAAATCGTAATCCTCTACGAACGGCGTTACGATCTTTTCTTCGCCTTTTGTCTCTATCTTCTCAAAATGTACTTGCTTTGCGGATGTGTCTACACCTTTTACACGTACATTCAAGTTAATAGGTATGTTACGTTCATTATATATTTCTAGCAAGCGAGGTGTGAAATACGGGATATCGTATAGTTCCTTCGATGCGGTAAAATAATTCAATTGCAGTTTGTCGCGTGTCCCTTGTTTCCTTGCGTAATGCTCGGATAATAAACAGATCTTTTTGGGGGCGCCGCCACATTTATGTTTTGTATAGGTATCGGTATAAATACCTTTGCCTCCTTTTTTCGCGAATTCTTGAAGAGCTTTCCATGTCTTTTGGGCTCCTTCGAAATCGTAAATAGAGTTTGCGTTTCCTTGTCCCAAGGTATCGTGGGTAATACCCTCTACTTTTTCCCAGTTACATTGTAATCCCGGGGTCAGTACTAAAAAGTCGTATGGAATCTTTCCGTTACTTTTGGTCGTTACTTGATTCCATACGGGATCAACCGCAGCGACCGAGTCCTTTATCCATTTTATACCGCTAGGCATACAATCCTCTTGCTTCTTCCAAACATCTTCCGGTTGGTACACACCTGAGGCGATCAGAGTGAATCCCGGTTGATAAAACTGACGATCGCTGGGGTCAATCAGAGTGATATCCGGTTCATCAAGCCAATGTTTTAATCGGGCAGCCATACTGATACCAGCGGCTCCTCCACCGATAATAACGATTTTACCTTTTGCGCTGCTTGAAAAAGCGTTTGCTTTTCCGGTATTAGCTCCCGCGATCAGTCCTGTCGCCGCTAATAACTTAAAGAAATGTCGTCTGTCGACACCTTTCTTTTCTAGCGCATCTAATTGTTTCTCCAGTTCGTGTTTCATCATGTCGAAAGAATTTAAGATTTTATTCGCCGGCAAAGGAAACACAATAAATTACGGTAGCCATGAAAATGACTACTACACGACTTGCGCAAATGATTTTTTTATTGAATAAGACTACTACAAGACTTTCTCAATCTCTTTCTATGTGCGTTTAATATGCTGTTATGTAGAATATTATATATTAAGCATATTCTAGAAAATATTTTTAGTAGTTCATTAAGAAATCGACAAGATTCGTATCCCCATCAAGGGCTAATCGCTTTCTTAAGCGGTATCTTCTTAGCTCGATAGCTCGTACGGATACATTCATTAACGACGCAATTTCCTTCGTGGAAAGGTTCATGCGGAGTAAACAACATATGCGCAAATCGCCTGCCGTTATATCTGCGTATTGCTGGCGTAAACGATCCATGAAATTCTGGTGGGCGCTATTAAAATAGGTCTCGAACTGCACCCAATCCGCTTGATCGTTCAAGGTAGATTCGATCAAGGAACGTAAACGGGTATATAACTTATTGGGATATCGGTCACCCAATGTCTCTTTCTGTTTATCCAGTTCTTCCAACAAAGCTTGGATTGCCTCGTTTCTTTTTACCAAAGCTGTTGTCTGGAGAGTAAGCTCATTGTTTTTGTTTTGCAACTCCGTTTCCAGCATCTCGCTTTTCATTTGTTGAAGCCTTTGCTGTTCGGCTTGTCGTTCAGCCTCCAACATTTCTTGTTCTTTTTTTCGCAAGTTCCTTAAATGATACCGAAGCCCTTCTTGAATGGCGAACCATATCAAAGCGACGTAGATCAAATAGGCCCATACGGTATTATACCAAGGAGGGCGCACCGTGATTTGCATCGTGATCTCGGGAAACGGACCCCGGGTTACATATTTACGTACCCTTAGCTCATAAGTTCCTTCCGGAAGTTGTAAGAAGGTAATTTTGCCGTCTTTCTGCCAAGAAGACCAATCGGCGGATACCCCTTCCAGCTTATAACTGATTTGGTGATTAGGGGTGAATACCGTTGTCCCGATGTATAGCGAGAGTTCTTGGAAGTTATGGGGCATGTTGATTCTTTGAGTATCTGGATATAAATAATGTGTACCTTCTTGATCTTGATACTCGATGCGCATAAACCGTGGCATCGTCAATCCTCCTAGGCTTCCCTCTATTAATTGGCGGGTGTTGATTAATAGGGTTCCTTGCATGGCGGATACCAAATCAAGAGAATCATTCAAGGGGATGATCCGTTTGCCGTTGGTCACCAGATTCAGATCGTAATTATCGAATAGGATCCGGCATTTTAAAGTTCCTGTACCGTTTTCCCGATGGAAGAGTCCGGCCTCATTCTGGATCGTGAGCCAATACAAATTGTCTGGAACCGGGTAAATACTTTCTGCGTTGGCGAATACGCCCAATACATCTTTATTCTTAAATAAAGTGCTTACCGATAAATGATTGTCGGCCGTATCCGGATGGATATATGAACGTCCGATCTCATCGGATATCGGGGTAAACTTATCACCAAACATCAAGCTCCGGCTGAAGTAGCCGAGATTTGTCCGGATATAGAGGCGGTTATCCTCTTTTACAGCGTCTTCCAACTTTCCGATCTGGCTTCTTTTACCTAACATGGCGATGGGAGGATTGATATCTATTTGGGAGATACCATTATCCAAGGCGACCCAGATTAAGTTATTATCCTGTACGCAGATGGAACGTACGATATTATCTTGTAACTGATTATTGATGTTGAGATGTTGAAAGATCTCCCCTTCGTCGTTGGTGATATAAATGCCGGACGTAGATGTTCCCGTGAAATTGAGACCTCCGGCGCTAGCGAAAGAAGTAGGGTGCTTTTCCTCGATTTCTTTCGGGATCGTGTAGTTCGTCTCGGGGTTATCGAAACCGACGTGCGATGGGAGCGTATCGATCGGATGGTATTCCAGATTCCCGAGTTCGTCGTATAGCCAATAGCCTAACGATGATTTGCCTTGGGTATAGATAGAATCGTTCTGGAAAGATACTTTATAAATAGGGGTTTTATCCGGTAATGGATATGTGTTCCATGTATTCCCGTCAAAAGTAACCAGACCGGAATTATTAGCTACATATAAGATGCCATGATAGGAAACCGCTAAATCCCAATTCTGGCAACTAGCCTTATAATCGTCTACGGAATAATTTTGTACGAGGATAGAGGGAGCGACCACAGACGCACGCAAGGCGAAAACCGCCAGTATAGATAATAATATGATAAAAGGTAGCCGTCTGTACATGGTCTTTAAACTATAGAGACAAGGCATAAAGCCTTGTCTCTTTATATTACACACATGCAAATATAATCAAATTTTGATTACTTGTACTCCTGCCAGCTCTTAATCTGTATATCTTCTACGTTCATATTGCAGAAAGCGTCGATAAAGGCGCTAGCCAGACGGGCGTTCGTGATCAATGGAATGTTATGATCGATCGCCGCACGGCGGATCTTATAGCCATTGGTCAACTCACGTTTGCTATGATCTTTCGGGATATTTACTACCAATTCGAAAGCGTGATTGCTGAACATATCCATGATATTCAAATCACCTTCCTCATCCGGCCAGCAAACGGCGGTTGCCTTGATTCCGTTATCGTTCAGGAACTTGGCGGTTCCGTGCGTACCATAGATCGTGTAACCCTTGGCATCCAGCATGCGGCAAGGCTCCAATAAATCGACCTTGCTCTTAGCTGCGCCGGAAGATACTAAAATGTTCTTCTTAGGAATACTGTTGCCTACGGCGATCATAGCGGAAAGCAAAGCCTCGTTGAAATCGTCGCCGATACAACCTACCTCGCCGGTGGAGCTCATGTCTACACCTAATACAGGGTCTGCCTTGTGCAAACGGGCGAATGAGAACTGGGAAGCCTTGATTCCGATCCAGTCGATATCGAACGCGCTCTTATCCGGTTTCGTGTACGGAGCGTCCAGCATGATGCGGGTAGCCGTCTCGATAAAGTTGCGTTTCAATACTTTAGATACAAACGGGAAACTACGTGAGGCACGTAAGTTACATTCGATTACTTTCACGAAGTTATTCTTCGCCAAGAACTGGATATTGAACGGACCGCTGATATTTAACTCCTTCGCGATCATCTTGCTTACTTTCTTGATACGGCGGGCTGTCTCGAAGTAAATCTTCTGAGCCGGGAACACCAAGGTAGCGTCACCGGAGTGAACACCGGCGAACTCGATATGCTCGGAGATCGCGTACTCAACCACCTCGCCATTCATAGCGACAGCGTCGAACTCGATCTCTTTCGTTCCTTGCATGAACTCGGATACGACCACCGGATATTCCTTGGAAACCTTAGCGGCCAAATCCAAGAACTCGATCATCTGCTCTTTCGTATGGCAAACGTTCATCGCCGCTCCGGACAATACGTAAGACGGACGGATCAAGATCGGGAAACCTACTTTCTCGATAAACGCGTCGATCTCTTCCATGCTGGTAAGCTCTGCCCAACGAGGTTGGTCGATACCTAGCGAATCCAACATCGCGGAGAATTTATGACGGTTCTCGGCACGGTCGATCGATAACGGGGAAGTACCCAATACCGGAACATTCTGGCGGTACAGTTTCATCGCCAAGTTGTTCGGGATCTGTCCACCTACGGAGACGATTACGCCCTTCGGCAATTCCAGATCGATCACGTCTAGCACGCGTTCGAATGAAAGCTCGTCGAAGTAAAGACGGTCGCACATATCGTAGTCGGTAGATACGGTCTCCGGGTTATAGTTGATCATGATCGATTTATAACCTAGCTTACGAGCGGTCTGGGCGGCATTCACCGAACACCAGTCGAACTCAACGGACGAGCCGATACGGTAAGCTCCGGACCCCAAGATAATCACGCTCTTCTCATTCGGGTAGTAGGTGATATCGTGCGGCGTGCCGTCGTAAGTCATATATAGATAGTTGGTCAATTCCGGGTGTTCGGAAGCGATCGTGTTGATACGTTTCACGGTAGGGAGAATGCCCATTTTCTTACGCAAGTTGCGTACGCGGATATTCTCTTTCTCCATATTTCCTTCCGGGTTCTCTACGTAACGAGCGATCTGGAAGTCTGAGAAACCAAGGCGTTTCGCCTCTTTCAATACATCTTCCGGAAGATCCTCGATCTTGTTGTAACCTTTCAATACGTTGGCGTAATCCACGATATTCTTCAAGCCCTCCAAGAACCAGCGTGTGATCTTTGACAACTCATGGATCTTGTCTACGCTATATCCCTGTTCCAAGGCTTGCGCCACGGCGAAGATACGCAAGTCGGTAGGGTTCGCCAACTCCTCGTCCAAGTTATCGAAATGGATATCGTTGTTACCTACGAAACCATGCATTCCTTGTCCGATCATACGAAGACCTTTCTGCATGATTTCCTCGAAGCTCTTACCGATCGACATGATCTCGCCGACGGATTTCATGCTGGAACCGATCTGGCGGCTGACACCCACGAACTTCGTCAAGTCCCAACGCGGGATCTTCACGATCATATAATCTACCTCCGGCGCTTTGTACGCGGAGTTCGGAGTACCCATCTCGCCGATCTCGTCCAATCCGTAGCCCAACGCCAACTTAGCGGCGACGAAAGCCAATGGATAACCGCTGGCCTTGGATGCCAAGGCGGAAGAACGGCTCAAGCGAGCGTTCACCTCGATCACGCGGTAATCGCAAGTCTCGGAGTTGAAAGCGTATTGGATATTACATTCACCCACGATACCTAAGTGGCGGATCGTCTTGGTAGAAAGTTCTTTCAATAAATCTAATTCTTTCTCGGTCAAGGAGCAAGTCGGAGCTACTACGATACTCTCGCCGGTGTGTACGCCTAGCGGGTCTACGTTCTCCATGCTCACTACCGTGAAGCAATGGTCGTTCTTGTCGCGGATCACCTCGAACTCGATCTCTTTCCAACCCTTCAAAGATTCCTCGACCAAGATCTGGGATGAGTAAGCGAAAGCGCTTTCCGCCAAGGTGCGAAGCTCGGCCTCGTCCTTACAGATACCACTGCCCATACCACCTAATGCGTAAGCGGAACGGATCATTACGGGGAAACCGATCTTATAAGCGGCAGCCACGGCGTCGTCCATGCTTTCTACGGCTTGGCTGATCGGGGTCTTCACTTCTATCTCGTTCAGTTTCTTAACAAATAGGTCACGGTCCTCGGTGTACATGATAGCCTCAACGGATGTACCCAATACTTTCACGCCATATTTAGCCAACGTGCCGCTGGTGTAAAGTTGAGTACCGCAGTTCAAAGCGGTCTGCCCGCCAAACGCCAATAGGATTCCGTCCGGTTGTTCTTTTTTGATAACTTCCTCCACGAAGTAAGGAGTGATAGGCAAGAAATATACCTTATCGGCTACTCCCTCGGATGTTTGGATAGTCGCGATATTCGGATTTAGCAATACGGTACTGATCCCTTCTTCTTTCAGAGCCTTTAACGCTTGCGAACCAGAGTAGTCAAACTCCCCGGCCTGTCCGATCTTCAGGGCACCCGAGCCCAGAACAATCACCTTTTTGATATCACTTTTCGACATAGTAATTTGGGTTGTTTTGTTTATTATAATGATTTTAGAATATTATACTTTATATTATATCACCGGACCGATGGACACAAAAAAAATGCGTTAGTAAAAGTAACCAACGCATCTTATATAACCAAATTATAATCCCGTAAAATAGAGAAAAGAGCCTCAACCTCCGACATATAACCGGAATAGAACTTCGGATTATCCTTATGTGTCTTGTTTGTCATCTGCTCTCTCTTCAAAATTTCGGCAAAGATAGGGCTTTTGTTTGAAAGAACAAGTTATTTTCTTAAATTTGTAGTATTGTATCAGAAAAAAGAAAGCTTATGGCACGAATAACGATTCCTTATGCGGTAGCGGATTTTGTAGAGATGCGGGAACGCAATTTCTACTATGTGGACAAGACCGATTTCATTCCGGGCTTGGAAGACTATAAGGCTCCAGTCTTCTTGCGTCCCCGTCGTTTCGGGAAAAGCCTGTTTATCTCTACCTTGGCTTGTTACTACGACCGTACCAAGGCCGACCGGTTCGAGGAACTGTTCGGCGGGACTTGGATCGGGGAGCACCCGACGGAGGAGCATAATCGTTATATGATCGTGCGCTATGATTTTTCCAAGATGGTGATGGCCGATGACATGGAAGGGTTGGAGCGGAATTTCAACGATCTGAATCGTTCTCCCGTGGAGATCATGGTAACGCATAACCGGGACTTGTTTAAGGATTTTCAGTTCTCCAGCAAGAAAGAGGCCTCCAAGATGCTTGAGGAAGCTTTGGGGTACGCCCGTGAGCATGGACTGCCTAAAGTGTATGTGTTGATCGATGAGTACGATAATTTCACCAATCAGTTGTTGACGGCCTACAAGGATCCGCTCTATGAGCAGGTAACCACGAAGGATAGTTTCCTGCGCACTTTCTTCAAGGTGATCAAAGCGGGTATCGGCGAAGGTAGTATCCGTACATGTTTCTGCACGGGGGTTCTTCCCGTCACGATGGACGATTTGACAAGCGGATATAATATAGCGGAGATCCTGACCTTGCATCCGAGGTTTCTGGATATGCTTGGTTTTACGTATGAGGAAGCGAGCGCTTATCTTCGTTATGTCCTTGACAAATACGGTACGGGGCAGGACTCTTTTGAGGAACTTTGGCAACTGATCGTGAACAACTACGACGGCTATCGTTTCCGTCCCGGCGCGGAGCCTTTGTTCAATTCCACGATCTTGACCTATTTCTTTAAGAACTTCGCCACGATGGATGGTATGATCCCGAGTGAGCTGGTGGATGAGAACCTGCGTACGGATATCGGTTGGATCCGTCGCTTGACCCTCTCGCAAGAGAACTCCAAGGAGATGCTGGATGCGTTGGTGATTGACGACGAGTTATCCTATAACGTTTCCGACCTGTCGAGCAAGTTCAACAAGAGGAAATTCTTCGACAAGAACTTCTATCCGGTCAGCCTCTTTTATCTGGGTATGACCACGCTGCGGAATAATTACCGCATGGTGCTACCCAACCTTACGATGCGCAGCATCTACATGGACTATTATAACGAGATGAATCATATAGAGGGAAACGCCCAACGCTATGTGCCTACTTACGAGCGTTTCACGGAAGAGCGTCGTTTCGAGCCGCTGGTACAAAACTACTTCGAGCAATACCTCGGGCAGTTCCCGGCGCAGGTGTTCGACAGGATCAACGAGAATTTCATCCGTTGCTCCTTCTTCGAGCTTTGTTCCCGTTACCTGAGCAGCTACTATACGTTCGCCATCGAGCAGAACAATTCGGCGGGCCGTTCGGATTTCGAGATGACCGGTATCCCCGGTACGGACTATTACAAGGATGACCGGTTGGTGGAATTCAAGTATTTCAAGGCGAAGGAGGCGGAGCGCATGCTGGCGCTCAGCGATCCCCGTCCCGAGGACGTGGCGCAAGTACTCGCCTACGCCAAGGATACCAAGGAGAAGTTCCCGTACTACCATGTCCGTTCCTACATTGTATATATCTGTGCCAACAAAGGATGGAAATGCTGGGAGGTGACTCCGTGATATCAATCCAATTGCTTTATTAATAGTACTTTGTGGTGCCAATGATGTGCCATGCTATTGGCACGTTCGTAACATGGGTAGTGGCACAAGCCTCTCTTCCTTGGTTTACCAGTCGTACTCCTAGAAATAAGCGTCGAAACCTTTTGGCTCTTTTACCCCACAGCGTTTGAGCGCATTCAATACGACCTGTTGCTCGGAGGGTGAGAGCGGCCTTTCTCCCTTGCGGACACGGTAGTAAGTACGCCGGCTGAAGTGCCTCATGAGTCCCGGGATAACGGAGAGCATCTGTTTGTGCGGCAAGCTCTCCAATAGGCTTACGAATCCCGCGGCATAGCGTACTTTCTTGTTCGGACGGTAATAAGGGCAAGTTCCCTTCAATGAGGCGAGGTGTCTCGGGCTGATGATCTGCCAATAGGCCGTCTCGTCGGGCTTTATTAAGTATTCTTGTTAAAGGTGATTGTTTGTTTCGGCGTTCTGGAATAGGGGTGTTTACGCGTGCGGCCTACCTCATGAATTTACGAGGTAGGCCGCATAAAAATAGCTATTATCAAGTACTTATTTAACCGTAACATTCCATCCGGAAAGAATACCTCCGTAGAAGTAAAAGTCTACGCAGAATGTTTTTCCTGTGTTTAGCTCTTTGACCTCGTAGTATTTCGTGGCACCTTTTTCGTTCACCAATTTATAATCGGCGATATTCGGAATAGGCACGTTGGCGAGCTCCTTGATCTTTGCGTTTATCATGTTCAAGATATCCATGTTCTCGAAAGGATTCGTTACTTTGGTACTCTTGGATAAAGCCGGATTCACCCCATTGTTCTCGGCACGAACCGAACGAACACTATCCGCGTAAGCCTTGAACATCGCACGGCTTTCCGGAGTGCGTAAAGCGGATACGGTAAAGATAGAGATTCCTTCCGCCCCATGATTTAGCGCGGCGTCCATGCTGGCTTGCATATCGTCTGAAACCATTAAGCCGCAGTAAAGCGTAGTTTTCGGGTTCTTATCCCGGACATCCTCTATCATACAGTCTGAGATAAAACTAATATCTTCCGTGTAGAAGTTATGGTATACCATGGGGAAGACAATGTCCAGATTCCATTTACCCCAGTCTTGACGAACCATTTTGGACGCCATCTTGGGGGTTGGGAAAGGGGAGGCTGCCATTTTCTTTCCATAGGAGTGAACCACGTCGGCGATCATATTGGCAACCTCGGTAATCTGGTCACAACGGAATTGAAGCCATTTCTCGTCTTGCGAGGGATCTTCTTGTTCCCTTGGATCATATCCGTAAGCGGCCTTGAACTTCTCGATCATAGCCGGGTGATAGCCAAAATCCCATTGCGGATATTCTTGATCTTGCACGATACCGTATTTCGGCCAAAGGGTAGTCGGCAGGATAACGTCCACGAAACGGTTGTAATCGATAGCGATACCGTTCAAACCCTCTACCTCGCAGTAAGCCTCTATTTTCTTCTTGATAAACTCCCGTACCTCGGGTAAGGCAGGGCACATAAATTTGTAGTAATCCACGTAAGCGGTCGTATCGGCCAAGCTTTGTCCGTTACGGTTTACGCTGAACCATTCGGGATGTTCTTTTAAGATAGCGTCTCGGTCATGTTCCAGATTCATCGTCCATAACCAAGCGTAGACCTCTATCCCATGTTTTTGGGCGATGGGAATAGCGGCCCGATAATCATCCGGAGTAGGGGCGTTTAGCATGACACCGTCTATCCCCGCCTCATTCATGATCGTGCAGATGGAGTCGAAATTCATTCCGGGCTGGTAATCCAACCAAGTCCAGAACATCGGATAAGCATCTTTCGTATCATTTTTCGGGGAACTGCAAGCACCTACGCAGCAAGCTACCAGAAGCAATACTAAATAATTTATGTGTCTCATAAGTTTAATGAATTTGATTAACGATTTATCCGTTAAAGATACGTATTCCTGTTTAATGCCGTTCTTTTTTCAGCGTAAATATCGGTAAATAAAAGAAGATGCCTAGGATAGACATGATAAGGCCGCCTATCGTTCCGGCGGCGAGCGGGAACCAAAAGGCTTCTTTATCGGTGCCTAGCATGAACGGGATAAATCCGAGTATGGTCGATATAACGGTTAGGAAAATCGGCGTGATCTTGGCGTTCCATGCCTTTAGATAAGCACGGATTGGGGAAATAGCGGGTATCCGTTCCCGAATTTGGTTATATTCGTTTAAGATATAGATACTGGCGTTTACCGTGATACCGCATAATAAAACGAAGGAGGCGAATCCACCTTGGTCGAAGTTCAGTTTGAACCAATAGAAGGTCAGGAATACCCCGATATAAGAGATCGGTATGACAAAAATGACCGCCAGCGGTTGTTTCAAGGAATTAAACAAGATACTGGTCGTAAAGAAAATAATAACGATGATCAAGAATAATAACGCATATTGTTTATTATCTTTCTGATCCCATGACCAATAGTTCTTTTCCGCTTTAGCCGTATACCCCATAGGCAGGATCTTGTTAAACTCTCTAAGTTCCCTTTTCTGTATCTTCTCGCCTTGTGAGGAAGCTCCGATATATTCATATTGCAGGCAGAGCCTGTATTGCTGGTTTACTTTCGCTATCTGTTGAGGGGTCTGGCTTTTCTCGACGATAGCGAGTTCGGACAACTTATAGGATTTATCACGGATGGTTTGAGGTACATATTGCATACTCCATATATCGAACTCCTTTGATTGGCGGGAAGAAAGTTTTAGCTTTTCCGTCTCGTTATCAACGACGATGGTACCTGCGTAGATATCTTTACCGAAAACAGGCCGGATAGACGCGAATAAATCGATAGGCAATATATCCGCTTGCGCCATACGGGATTTATTCAAGTTGAAGTAGAATTCCTGATAATCATCCTTCCACCAAGAAAACTCGGAATTGATCAATACTTCCTTGATACGGCGATACGTAAGCAATTTCTCCCGCAGTTTCTCCGCCCATTCGTATAGCTCGTCATAATTATATCCGTACATCTCGATCCGGAAAGAACCTGCGTTCTCACGGACATCATTGCTGAAACCTTGGTCCATAAGTCCCCATACGCCCCAACTTCCACCACCTAATTCCAACGCTTTGCTAATCACCCTGCTTTTCAAGGTGTAGGGGAAACCACTTCGCTCGTTCTCACGGGTGAAATAGACGTTGATACTGGCTTGACGTGCGTTATAGATACTGGTCTGGAACTGCCGTATTTCCTTATAGGTACTCAAGTAAGCCTCCATTCGGTTGATCAAGTGGTTCATTTGATCAAGGGTCGTACCGTTTGGCATGGAAGCGCTGATACTTAATACCGTTTCTTCATTCCGGGTAAAATAACTTCCCTCGTATACCTTTTGGACAAATAGCCGCAAGGTTCCTCCCAAACTCTTATCGACGATAGGTTTTATCGTTTCCTTCCAAATATCTTTCGCTGCGAATTCATTGTAGCGGGCGATCCACAAAGAGTCCCTTGCGGATAGATCCTTCTCTTCCGGCTCGATCTTCTCCGGCAATAAAAATATCGGTAGTCCGAAAGCCAGTACTAGAATAAGGCAAGCCAGCTTTTTCCAATTGCAAAGGAAACGGATCTGCGCCCGGTAATAATGAGAGAAATAGACTGGGAAACGGTGTATGAACGACCGTATCGGACGGACCACCGGATGTTGTTTCCAATGACTTCGAGCTTTTGGGGAAGAAGAAGCGGCTTTCTTCGGGTGCAAATTCATCTTATCGATCAATGCCGGAACCAAGAATAACGCGATGAACAAAGATACGGCCAGATTAATGATCACGACAGCGGCGAAATCTTGTAAATTCAACCGTATCTTCTCATCCAAGAAGAAGATAATCACGAGGGCACCCATAGTCGTCAAAGTTGCCGCCAGAATAGACAAGAAAGCTTTCCGGTCATGATGGTGCCGGATGTGATCAGTCATCACGATCGTATTATCGATCACCAAGCTGAGAGAGATCGTGATACCCGCCAGCGAGTACAATTGCATCTCCAACCCTAATAAATAATAAAGGATAACGGCTATACACAGGTTGATACTTAAACTGATGATGATCAAGAATAGATAATGTACATTCCGGGTAATCAGCAGAACGAAGAGCAAGAGGATCAAGATGGTCAAGCCTGTACGGACGTAGATTTTATCCAATTCTTCTTGGATAAATTCGGTAGCGTCGTAACTGGTATGGATCTCGTAACCGGGAGGAAGCAAGGTGCGGATATGTTCCATTTCTTCCTTCACTTTCTTGGCTAATTGCAACTGGTTGGCAGTCTCTTCCGCACGGATAGACAGGTAAATAGAGTTTAAACCATTGATCCGGTAGTAACTTTGCGGGGCCTCTTCTTGCCGGGTTACCTTTATCAATTGATCCAGCCGGATTAAGCTACCATCTTTGTTTGCGACGGTGATATGCGATGGTTCGAACCCATTCGTGATCTTTTCCGGCATTAACGCCAGACGAATCCATTCCTTGCCGATATCTCCTTGTCCCATATTAGCGGTTCCAAGGAACTCTTTTTTGTAATATTGGCTGATCGCCGATTGGATATCCTCTATCGTGATCCCCAGATCCCGTAGCTGGCGGCTATCGTATTCCAAGCGCCATTCCATAGGGGTTGCCCCGCTAACATCGATACGATAAATACCTTGCACGCTGCTAAGCCGGGGCTTTATCTGATCCTCGGCGAATCGCTGAATGAATATCGGGGTAGCGGAAGCGTTCAAGGTATAACTCATGAACGGGCGTGATTCCTTGTCGTCCGGACGGCTCATCTCTAAAATCGGATAACTTAATTCTTCCGGAAGGTCCGGCCACGTCTGCCTTACAATGGTTGATGCCTCGAAACGTGCGGCGTCTATATTCGTATGTTTATCTAGTTCTAAGGTAATCCTTCCCCATCCGTTTCCCGAGGTCGAGGAGATCTCTTTAATTCCTTTGATACGGGCAAGCATCGCCTCCAACCGGGAGGTTACCTCCATCTCGATAACCCTCGCTGAGTTGGAGGGCATATTATAGCTGATACTTAATTTCGGCAGCGTACGGGAGGGAGATAGCTTGATCGGCAATAAAGGCACGAAAGCGATCCCCGCCAATGCGATACAGAGGAAGGTGACGATGATCGTAAAGGATGATATGTTCGGCTTAGAACCCATGCTCGTAATCAAATTCGTTGGCTAATGAGATGCCTGTCTCGAAATCATGTAAGGTGAGCTTACGTATTTTGTAATAGCTCAACCAATAATTTTGCAAGGCCGTGATATAATTACGTTGCGCTTCCTGCTGTCGGTTCAAGGAGAGCGTAAGGCTATTGATATCCGCTTTGCCGATCATGAAACGTTGCTTGGTCTCGTTATAGGCCATGATCGCGATGTCCAAAGCCTCTTCGGCACTGGCGATCAGGTTTTGCTGTACATTGAAATCGCCGACAGTCATGATTACGTCTTCCTCCAGAGTGACTTCCGTCTGCCGTGCGGATATTTGCGTAACATTTAGATTGCTTTTGGCTATATTGTATTTACCCTTCCGTACTCCCCAGTCTATAAGGGGAATAGAGATAGATATCGATACCAAGTCCTGCTGCAGCGGATTCTTGTAAACTTCCTTAAACTGGGTCGCTACTTGATTGAAACCGATACTGGCATTTAAGGATGCGTTGAATAAGGTTTCCTTCTTGGTCTTATCTACTTGTTGCTCGGCCTCTAGTACCTCTTGCCGCACTTCCAGAAACTTGGGGTTATTTTCCCGGGCTAACGTCAATGCTTGATCCACCGGAATATCCATATCATGGGGGCGTGACGGCAACCGAAGCCGTATCTCCGTATTCTTATCGAAATTCAGATACGAGGCCAGACTGAACATGGCTCGTTTCAAGGCTATATCGGCGTTTTGTAACGTGTTGCGGGCATTGATCGCATCCAGCTTGAGTGTCAGTAAATCCGCTTGGCTGATAGCCGCGATCTTATGCCGCTCTTGGCCGGTACGGTATAACGTATCGGTTGTCGCTACATTTTCTTTAGCCATATCATATTCTACTTGAGCCATGGCTAAAGAGAAAAAGTAGGTGGTGGCTTGCTCGCTGACGGTCTCGATATTATAAAGCAACTCTTTCTTTACTTTCTCATATTTTAGAGGCTCTATCTTCTTCTCCCACCGGAAAGGATTGTATCCCAATAAATCTTGGCTGTATCCGATACGGATTGGAACGGAGGTGAACTGATTATAAGTATTCGAGCCGAAATAGCGCATATACCCCAGATCCGTGTCCACGAAGAAACTACCACCCAGCATATCGAAGTTCTGTTTGATCTTTAAGTTTCCTCCCGCATAAAAGGACTGTTGCTTACGGTATTCGTCGATGTCTTTTTCTGAATCGTATCGTTTCGTGATATCCCGGTAATATTCGGCGGGCGTGATATTCAACGTAAGACTAGGCAGTCGCTCCGCCTTGTAATTGCGAAACTCCCAGTAACCGGATAAGAATAGGTTTTTCGTACGAAAAGCCTCCAGCGAGCTATCGGCGGCCAATGAGATCGTCTTCTCAAGGGAAAGGACGAGCGATTGGGCCGATACTCCTCCGACTAATAGCGAACAGAACGCATATAAAACTAGGAATGTCCTCTTGTATCTTTTTTTCATAATGCATGTCTCCTATAGATAAACCAATAAACCAAAGGGATAATAAATAAACTGACAGCCGTACCGATCAGCATCGCCGAGATCATGGCAATGGAGAGTGGCTTTTGCAACTCACTTCCCATATCGAACGTGAATAGTAGCGGTACCATACCGAATATAGTTGTCAATGAGGTCATGATAATCGGGCGCAGACGGCGACGACCCGCCTCATGGATCGCTTCCATCAAGGGTACACCTTCTTTCCGAAGCTCATTGATTGCGTCCAGTTTCAAGATAGAGTCGTTTATGATGATACCGCAAGTTACCACGATACCGATAGCACTCATCAGGTTTAAGGTATGCCCGCATATCCATAATACCAGTAAGGAGGCGGCTACGTCTATAGGTATTTCCAGCAGGACGATCAAGGGCTGCAAGAAGCTCTCGAATTGCGCCGCTAAGATAAAGTACATCAAGAGAATGGATATGAACAAGATGACGACCAGTTCATTCAGCATTTGTTGGTTCGAGAAGAAGCTTCCCGAGAAATCGATGTCCCAATTCGTCTTATCTTTGGATTCGCAGCGGACGAGCTCCCGAATATTTTCCATTAACTGTTCCGCGTTCTCTACTTGATAGAAGCTAAAAGGAATATATTCCCCGTTCTTTCCAGCGGTGAGTATCTTCAAATCCTCTCCGGGAGTAATTTTTGTTACTGCGCTAAGAGGGACATGATTCGTCTTTTGGTTTTCGTCCGGTTGCGTACGGATTAACGTATTATGTAGGATATGATCGACCGTTTGCTCGTTTCCGGCTAGCGTGATCGGTAAATACTGTTGATAAGAGCGTAAGGTAGCGACTTCATTTTCCTTGAAGGCCGTCTTAAGTACCCGGTAGACCTCTTCATAGGAGATATTATAAAGTAATAGTTTCTGATGGTCTATGGATATGTTTAATTGATTCTCGAAAGCTACGCCAACGGGAGCGAGACCGGTCTTACTCTCTAGTGTTTTCTCTAGTTTTTGCAAAGTAGGGGCATCCGGAGCTTGTTCTTTGTTACGGGCATAGAACTCGGCTACGATATCGGCCTCACCGGTTACGAACAGTTTCTCAAACACAGTCTCCGGCGGAGAGAACGATAATACGGCTGTCGGGTAATTTCGCTTTACCCAAGCGGAGATTTCTTGTTGTAAAGGAGCGATAGCATCGGTCTCTTCTGTCTTGAAATAAAGCTCTACTTCCGAGATGGATAATTCCCTGTCTCGGTTTAGCAGGAATTGTTGCTGTCCGATATAGGCCGTGTGTTGCGCGCCTAACCGATCGGCCTCACCAAATAATTCGGTGACTCTCTTTCTATTCTCATCAATATGGATGTTCTCATTCCATTCAACATGTGCGATTAACTCATTCTGATCGATTTCCGGCATCCGGCTTTTGGGGATCATATAGAATAGGATCGCGCAAAGGGGGATAGTGACAGCTACAAATAGTAGGCTAGTGGTTTTATGCCTGAATATGAAATCAACCCCTCCGTCATAGAATCGGTCTAGCGTATGCTCCTTGATCAAATTGTTTATTTTCAGATTGAAAAAGGAATGCTTGATCTCCGGTATGCTGTAAACTAATTTGTAAAGTACAGGCAGTAACATGATTCCAGTGAAATAAGAGACCATTAAACCAACCGTAACAGCAAACGCCTGATCGAAGAAAATCGCTCCCGCTATACCACTCATAAATACCAGCGGGACGAATACGGCGATCGTGGTAAATGTGGAACTAAGCATGGGGGTGATTACTTCTGTGGTCCCTTTTATACACGCTTCTTCCAGATTATCTCCTTTTGCCCGGTATTGCGCTATATTCTCCGTCACGATGATGGAACTGTCTATCATCATACCCAATGCCAAAATCAATCCGGATAGGGAGATGATATTTAAGGACATATTGAAAAGGTAGAAGAACAAGAAACTAATGATGATACTGACTACCATACTTAGTCCGATTACCGCCGGGCTTTTTACGTCCCCGAGGAAAAGGATCGCCACGATGCAGATAAATAAGAAACCTAACGATAGATTCTGTTTGAGGTTGGAGATCGTATAATCCAATAACTCGGTCTGGTTTCTTGTGATCGTAAATTCAATATCCGGGTAAATAGACTTGAAATAATCGGTAACCTCGGCAAGCGCCTCTTTCATATTGTCCATATTCTCATCCGCTTGCTTGATAACGGCTAACGTGACGGCCCTTTCCCCGTTGGCTAGCGATAAGCCGGTTTCTTTTTCCGGTACGACAGCTACTTTTGCCAGATCTTTTATCTGGAAGATCCGGTCATTCTTACGGATATAGATATTTTGTACGTCTTCCGGTGTACGTAATAAGGTAGAAAATTTGATATTGTACTCATAATAACCATCCCGTACGGTCATGCTTCCCGGCTCTATATTATTGGCAGACAAGGCTGATTCCAACTCATTTAACGTAATATCAGCCATATCCAAGAGCTTCATATCCGGTACGATCTGTAATTGCCGTCCTAATATGCCCGTGATATCCACCATTGCGACTTCCGGCAACTGTTCGATCCTTCGTTTGATTACTGTTTCCGCGAATTGGCAAAGATCGAGGAAAGCGGCATCATTTTCAATTGTCTTGAGTGTGAGGTTGAGGCAAAACACCGGAATGTCCGTAGCGCTCGCCTTGACTACCCGTGGACGTTCTACCTCACGGGGCAGGTAATTCATGGCGGCGTCTATTTTCTCATTGACCTCTATAAAGGCAAGATCCGTGTTCGTGCCAAAGTCGAAGCTAAGGCGGATAATACCCGCTCCATCACGAGTCTCGCTATGGATATCCCGTAATCCTGCCACTTGCATCAATTGCAAACGGACCGGCTTCACGACGGTGTTTTCCAATTCCCGTGCGGATGTATTTTGTCCGGATATCTGAACGGTAATCTCAGGTATGGCGATATCAGGCAATAAGGAGACCGGTATGGTGAAATAA
This sequence comes from Parabacteroides sp. 20_3, assembly GCF_964238835.1. Lineage (NCBI taxonomy): Bacteria > Pseudomonadati > Bacteroidota > Bacteroidia > Bacteroidales > Tannerellaceae > Parabacteroides > Parabacteroides sp. 20_3. The sequence continues at coordinate 286,140 of NZ_CAXSNO010000008.1, forward strand.
GTCACCAACCCCACGATAAAGCAAGCCGTAAAAGCCATCAATACCGCTATCGGACGTTGTAGCAGGAAGCGAATCATACGCAACTAATTTTCAATTCTCAATTCTCAATTTTTAATTACCTTGACCGGTGACTCATGCGCCAGATTAATATTGCCGCTTGTAATCACGACATCCGCTTCTTTCAATCCTTCCAAAAGGGTATAACTATCCGCGTTTTCCAGTCCGGTGCGCACGTAGTTCCAATAAGCGTGCCCATCAATTAAAGTAAATACGACTTGTTTTCCGGAACGTAATACCACGGCCGTTTTCGGTACGACCAATTGCTTCCCGAGCGAGCGTTGTACGCTAACCCGTACATTCATGCCTTCGAATAATTTACCTTTGTCGTTTACCGCCGCTTTCACTTGTACCATCCCGTTCTCATCCACTAGCGGGTTGATCTCGGATATACGTCCTTCAGTCTTTAAGCTGGTGGTGGCGAAAGGGGTAACTTCCACTTTATCTCCGTTTTGGATAAGCGGCAACTCACTTTCCAATACGGTGAAAGAGGCTTCCAGACTATGAGGATCGATAACGGTACAGAATGCGTCCGTCGTAGACGCCACGTTCTCTTGTTTAGCGAAAAGGTTTGCGATAATACCGTCGAAAGGCGCGATTAGCGTCGCGTTCTGTTCCTCATATTGGGCAAGTTGATATTGGGCGAGCGCCAGATCATATCCACTTTTTACCCGTGCTAGGTTGAGCGTCGCAGGCGGGACTTTCGCTGAGTCTTCCAGCATATATCCTTGACCGATCAATACGTCTTTTAATTCAAGCCTCGCTTTCTCTAGGGCATCCTTGGCTTGCGCTGTTTTGTTCGTGAGCCGGAAAGTAGCGAGTTCCGCTATTTTCTGTCCTTTGTTTACCCGGTCTCCGTTCTTCACGTAGATGCGGGCGATGGGTTCTGCCGACTCAAATTGTAAGTCCACCAACTTGCGAGCGGACAGTTTACCATTGCTTATCAACTCATGATTAAATTCCGTTTGCTTCAAAGTCATGATCGTGACTTCGTTCGCCTCATCCGGCAATACGGTTTCTACGGAATCCTGTGTGGTATCTGTATCTTTCTTTTCTCCGCCGCATGCGCTTAAACAGAATAAAAGCGTAAAGGTCAACAATTTATAGTATTTCATACTCGTATGATTGATCGGTTTGTACAATTTGTCATTCGCAAATATAAGTATTTATTGTTACGATGTAGTCGTAATTGCTATAAAAATAAGGATATTGTATTCATATTGATGTGTTGTTTAACATACTTCGTGCTTTCTCTTTCATTTCTTTAATAGCGGAACTTTCCACTTTGGGTTTCTTAGTTAATACGGAATCAATCGCCATTTTCAATTTTGCAGGTTGAAAATAAGATGGTTCCGTATAAAGATTCATTAACAGATAATACGGATAGATACGTTCCGGTAAAATATCAATGGCATGTAACAGGTGCTTTTCCGCTTGTCGGTATTCACCTAAACACTGCTCATTTTTAGCCATTACGTAATAAAGCATGGGATCGGAGCTTAATAAGACAGCTCTCTCCAGATATTCATTCGCTTTCTCATATTGTCCGGTTTTGCTAAGAGATTGAGCGGCCTCGAAAAGGAATTCCGGTTTATGCTTCAATAATGGATACAAAGGTTCATATACCTCCAAGGCCGCTTCGTAAGCTTTATTATTGTAAAACATTTGCGCCTTATTCCATTGTTGATAAGCCTTATAATGATCTTTTTGCATCCAGAACAAACCAATTCCAAGGATAGCGATTCCCATAAAAAATATCTGTTTGCCCCATCTATGGCCATTTGATTCGGCTTGGTTCTCACGGATCTCATCCTTGTCCGGTGTTACGCTCATCACCCCTAGGAATATCAATACTACCCAAAACTCCGGCAATTGTAATGGATAAGAAGAGAAGGCGAATATAGCCAGAGACATCAATCCCCCGCAACAAGCATACCTTTTGTTCTTTATTCCTTTATAAAATAGAAGCCCCAGCCAGCCTATAAATAGGGCTAATCCTACTAACCCCTGTTCTAATCCAATCTGCAAGTATTCATTAAATGCGTACTCCGGGCATCCGGCAACCAACTTTTCCTGTTCAGTCGCTTTTCCCGAAGCCATGTATTCCGCTTGTGTTTCAGCGTAAGCGGCAGGGAACCCACCTAGGCTGGTACCTGTAATCGGTTGTTTTTGTATCGCTTTCGTCGTGATCTTCCACATCAGAAACCTTCCGTCTGCCGAATCTTTCTTTAATGTATAGAGTGATGCGCTCCCGCCAAGAAGCAATATGCCGCCTAGGATACCGCCTATGATATACCACCTTTTGTGTTGTCTCAGTCTGGTCGCTGCCTGTTTCCTGTCAAGGCGGTACAGGGCATATACCCAGGCGCAAGAAACGACCACCGCTATCCATGCCGATCGGCTCATTCCCGCAGGAAGTACAACGATCGCTGTGCCTATACATCCCATGGACAGGTAATAGGGCATATTTCGTTTGGACTGTTCCAGCAAGATGCCAAGAGCCACCGGTAATGTGATCGCCAAATATCCGGAATAAGGCCCCGGATTGAAAAAAGAGCCGGTCAGCCGAAACAGGGAATGGTTCGAATAGGCCCATCCCTGTAATTGACGGAAGCCCCAGATGGCTTCTATAAGGCCTGTCGCGATAAAGAACATTGAAAAATATCCTATGAGCACCGGATATTCATGGAACACCTGCCGAAGCAGATACCACAAGACAACCATTTGTCCGATAAACAGGAGCTTTTCCGGCTCCGGGTGTATGGAGTAGGGATAAGAGAGGAGGATAAGCCCCAAGAGGGAAAGGGGGAGGATATCCACGTAAGTCCATGGGCACAGCCCCTTGCTTGGATTCAACCACAAACCTTGTAGGGACACGGCGGATAAGAACAGGGCGATTAGTTGAATCCAAAAGGTTTTCTCTGTCACCAAGTGTGTGGATAGCATTCCCAATCCTGCGAAAGGGGCGCTTAGCAAAAGTGTCCCGAGTAGGGTATATACGCCGAGTTTCAACAGCTCTTTCATGGTTAATATCTTTTTACCGTATCGTTTTCCACCAAAAAGATACGATCTTCCGCAGCCTTTTCCGGTCGCGAGATCATCGCTTTCAACAGGCTCCCTTTAGGTATCTTGCGAATGAGGATGCCACCGGGTATCGTGTCTGTCGGGAAATATCCGTTTTTAAAACACTGCTGTTCCTGTTCCCAATAAGCGAGTGTATACGGCACTTGCTGTTGATACGGGTTGTCCGAGGCGATAAAGATGGAATCGGTTCGGGCCGGATCGGGCTTAATTTTCGTGATGATCCCCGTATTGCTCACATGGAAAGGGGATGTGATGAAGCGTAGTGAGCCATAAGCCTCTTTGTCATATTCGGCGATGATAAACACATCATCGCCTACGATCTTCGGGAAGGTACAGCGGTTGCCGATCCGTTCGCTCATGGCGAAAGGCCTCCAGTTACCATGATTATAGGTACAGAGGTAAATAGGTGCTCTTTTTGATCTCACCGGGAGGTCGCAAGTCGTATGGATATCTGCGACAGGTGGTAGGTATTGCTCCGTGACAGCGGTCAATAACGGATTTTTTAAGAACGTACGGTATTCATCGGTCGACTCGGTCGTTACCGGATGTAAGGGGGCGAATCCGTATCTGTAAACCTTGGCCGGGGTCAAGAACGGCTTGGTTAGGTTGTAGATCAAGGAATCCGGGCCTTCGTACTCCGGAGCGAAAGGTAGGAATCGCCCATCCTCGTTTAAGAATGCGCACCAATAATGTTCCCCGTTCCTACGAGTCCAGATCGTATGTTCTGCTACAGTGGGAATACCGGCCGCACGCATCAGCTGGATACCATACAAGACTACCCCATCACAACGTCCAACCCCTGTCCGGTGGATCTCCTCTGCGGTTGGATAGTGGATGGGTATCTCCGTTTGATAGGTGACTCGGGTTCGTAGTATCTTTTGTAACCTCACGGCCGCATCGTACGTGTTATCAATATGCGAACTATCCAGCAAAGGGAGGTACGTCCGCATCAGCTCCTCACGTAAACCGGAGGGCTGTTCGTATAACCCCCGGTAGGGAAGTATATACCTGCAAAAATTCTCGAAACTTACCGATTTATTCCAGGGCTTGGGCCACGCCTGAAACGCCAGCTCGATATTACGGATTAGATAGTCCGAGGATAGGGTGGTGATGTCTGATACCCTCTCTCGCTTCTCATATCCGAAATGATAGACCATATTGCGTATCAAAAAGCGGGCGGCCTCTCTTTTTAATGAATCCCCTTCATAGTATTTGATGACATATTCCAACTCTTTCCTGTTATCGCCGGCTTGCGACAACGCATATTCCAACATACTTTCTTCTTGGCTTTTTGAGAAACCGCAAGAGTGCAGACAGATCCAAGCGCATACATATAAAATAAGCTTATTCATAATTTTTCAATTGTTTCGAATATTTTTCCAAAAACGTCCCTTTCTGTATTCCCCCGTGTAAGGGTCAACGGATTTCCACACTTTCCAAGCTACCCCTACGATAAATTCCTCCGGTATAAGTCCGAGATAACGGGAATCTCTAGAGTTTTCTGTCTTATCTCCGGCCACGAAGTAATAGTTGCTTTGGAACCGGTATTGTCTTACCTGTTTGTCTCCTATATAAACTTTACTATCTTTCCACGATAGGGAATCTTTTGATTCCCACTCGATCATTTGTTTGTATAGCTTATAATTTGTTTGATTCACGGTAATTCTATCCCCTTTTCGGGGGATATACAAAGGACCGAAATCATGAACATTCCAATTGAATGTAGAATCAAAAGGGAAACAACGGTAGACACCGTCCGGCATCCGATCCGCTTTTTGTCTGGATAGGTTCGCTTGACTTTCCACATTCCCCAAAGGCTCTTTTGTATGGTTGTTTCGGTAGAATCCCTGTTCGATCCGGATGGAGTCTCCCGGTAACCCGAGGCAGCGTTTGATATAATATTGCATGATGTGCATTTCGATCCGCTCCCATGAATAGGGATGCGGGTAGTTGAATACGAGAATATCATTCCGTTTGATTTGCCCGACTCCGGGTACTCTGTATATATCTACCCGCTTCCCTTTCATAGATGCGAAAATATTGAATAACCTAGGTCCGGCTATCCATTTGTTTACTAATACTTGATCTCCGGTTTGGAGTTGAGGCTCCATGGAATCGGAAGGGATTTTGAACGTGCTGAAACAGAAGATGAGGAGGAATGCGTATATGCAACCAATACCAAATACCCCATAAAATATAAGTGTCAGATATCGTAACATCTGATTTATATTTGTTTTGTATATACGTTTTTCTATTCCCATTCTTTTATGTTTATGCCTCATTTCCTAAATCCAAATTCTTTGGATATCAGTCATCAATAGTCGAACACTACGATATGATATTCCGGATCATCACTGATACCATAGATCTTCCGTTTTTGATTGTCTACAGCGATGGAGGAGACTCCTTGGTCTAATGTGTAATGGCATTCAAGGCTACCGTCCCATCCGATTACAAATAATTCTTTGCATAATATATTGTAATTAGGCTCTGTCACCATTTTTCCATTATAAAGAACAAATAAACTATTCCCCACGTTTACAGGACTATAAAAAGCGTCTCTATAAGTTTGCGGGCTCGCTTTACTTCCGATAATGTCTCCATCCCTAAATTCTTTGAAAACAGATGCGAAATGATCCGGTCCCCGTAATTGTTTTTCCAAGGTCCCGTTCACGTTATAGATGCAAATTAAATCAGTGAAGTAGTGAGTGATTGCAACCTTCTCTTTTCGGTTGGTGGTTAGGTCTGCCCGAAACGCATTGATTAATTCGGCAGGAGTATACTCCTGCTCAGTTTTAGGATAAGTACCGAAATCCATCGTTTTCTTACCTGTTTGATCAAAAAGGAATCCAGGACTCGTCTCTTGATAGGATACGCCTAAGAACCCGTTGCCCAAGCTTCGAATATTGCTCCATAGCGGTTTTGTATCTAGGGAGATACGGCTGGCGTATTCCGGTTCTTTTCCACTGGTAAATTCCGGGATAGAGTAAGTGAAAATCGTAGAGGTCATCATATCAAAAATGACTACGGAATCGTTCCGATTGACGAAACATGGTGTCATCATCTCTTTAGGCCCTTGTCCTACAGGAATACATTCTCCTTCCTTATGTGCCGTATTGAGGTTGAAGATGTGGAATTGTTTTTCCGCCCCTTGATTGCAAGTAACTAGGAAGGAGTCGAATAATTGGATTTGTGAAGGTCGTAAAATAAGACTGTCAAATTCAATAGTTTTTCCGGATAGTGATTTTCGGACTTTGAAATCACTTCTCTGGAAGGTTATGTTTTTGTCATCTTGTTTTTGATCATCGGTACAAGCGATGAATACTAATAGGATGAGTGAAAGATGTAAGATAATGTATTTCTTCATGATACTGATTTTTTAAGGAGGGCATGCCAAATTAAGGGATTGAACACATTTTCTTCTTGCTCAAGATACCTAGAGTCTATGAAATACAAATTAAAAATCAATGAGAAAACATCTGCATTCCATTGATTTACCGACTGTATTCCATTGTGATTTTTTTCGTTTTGGCACACCCTCCTTTGATTAAATTTTAGTTCCAACGTCCCGGTATGTAAGTGGATGTCCCATCGGAATATTTGATAATACATCCTCCCCCAGAGTAACTGCAATATCCGCTTCCACCTTCCCCACTAGCCAATGCCTCCACATTGTCAAGCGCTAAATCAGAGAGTTTAATCTCGTTTTCACTCTGGTTGATGTTCCATGCCGCAGCTACTGCTACGACTGCCATTACGGCTATTCCTAAAATCTTTTTTCTCATGATATTTCTTTTTTATAGTTTATGTTTTTGAGAATTTAATCTCTTGCTTACTATTCTTCTGCAAGATAAGGATATTCTCGAATTCCTCTTTCAATTTAATTTACTACTTTTGTGTCACCTCCTTTCTGCTTCATGAGTAAAAGTGGGGTGGGAGGCTTGCTTGTGATCGTTCCAATATATCCGGCAAGCTCTCCCTTCTCTTTTATTTATTGAGCCATCCCCCGAATGTTTAATTTTATCAGTTGATTCGTATTGCATTTCACGGAAATCGTCTCGTCAAAGACTCCTTTGTCTTTCGGTGTCATGATGACTCTTACTTGAAGGATCTCTCCCGGCTTGGCGGGATGTTTGTCGAAAGATGGGCGGGCACAGCCGCAGGTTGTAGCCGCGTCTAGTATGACTAACGGGTTGTTTCCTGTGTTTGTTAATCGGAAAACAGCTTCTTTGCTTTCTCCCATTTGGATAGTTCCTAGCTGTATGGATGCCTCTTCCACTTTCATGGTGGTCTGTATTTGTGAAGCGGGTTGTTTTCCGGTGATCTCTTTTAGGTATAGCTCCCGGATATTCGGGTTGTGGATAGGATTTCCTATCACTACGACCTTATTGTCCTTATCCAATAGAAAGGTTTGAAATCTCCCGTCGGCCGGGAAATGATTCAGTTCGTTCAGTCTGTCTGATTGATCCATGCAGATAGGTTTGTCGAAATTGTCTTTTTTCAATAGATACCGTATTTCTTTCTTGTCATCGGACTGGAAGAAAAAGAGGAAGGGAACCGTTCCTTGGGTAATGGAGTCGGTGTATTGAATCAGTTCTTTCCATCGGTGCAGTTGGAGTTTGCAACTGGTACATCCTATGGAATCCACGAAAACCAGCACCTTGTGGGGGGATTTTGGCAGGGTGAAGTCTACCGTATCGGTTGCAAACCGTGCAAAGACCATGTCTTTCGGAAATCGTATCTCTTTTCCTTGCCATTCGGATACTAAATGCTTGATCTCGTCTTTTTTCTTGTCTTGGCAAGCTAGAAGGAATAATAATAGTATGATTAGATTTAAGTATTTCATGATATTTTGTCGTTATATTTTAAATGAAAGAATCGGATCGTTGCTGTTTACATCCGTGGCAAGGATCGTCCCCGTATCCTCATCTACGTCGATACCATAAATGGCATGGTCGAGCACGTACTTCCGGACGGGGTTTCCTTTGAGGTCGAATACATAGATGTATCGCCCGCCATCCTCGATATCTTCCCCTCGTTGGTATGCCTGCTCGATATCTTTGAAACTACGGCCATGAAATACGGTATAAATGAAATGGTCTGTGATATGAACATCACTGAATCCCATGATACCCGTTGGAATTCCCTCCGATTGTGAGATTGCGAATTGAGGTTCTCCATTAGGTCCGTATCGTACGGTTTGTGTAGTATCTGTGAAGTTGTATATTTCTAATGCCTCTCCTAGTTGGGTTGCCATGACCAAGATGCCTTTTTGGGGATTATAGTCGAAGAAGCTTCGCCACGCTTGCGCCAATGCAGGGCGTGCGATGTCTTCATAATTATTTTCGGTCGGGATCTGATTAGCGGAGTGAATCCATTTCCCTTCTCGGTCTGTCCACTTTTGTCTATATTCACCGAGGTAGTCAGATACTAAAAAGCCCGATTCCATCGGGTAAAAGTCCAATGCCCTAACCAGCCGCTTGTCCATATCGATCGTTTCTACGGGGATGATGTTGTTCATATTTTGTTCAATCTTCCACCGGGTTGTTCGCATTTTGTTCGCATCGAGCGTCCAGATAGAATCCTTGGAGATAAACCGGAAGCAATCTGCCGATACCATTTCTTCGGGTCCCTCGCCTCGTTTGCCAAACGATGTCATATATTCCCATTCGGGGTAAGAGAAGGCATGGAAGAAATAATCTACGTTGTGCAAGTCCATGATAATAGCGATACCATCCTTGACCGCTACCCGGAAAGGATAGCGGAACAAGGCGGTATCTAGGTGGATAACCTGCGCATTTAATGCCTTTTCATCGGGAAAATCCTCGTAGCGGGGGAAGTGCCGTGAGGATTCCGAACAGGATACCAGACTACCTATTAATAGAACTATGTACACGTAGTAGTTCATGTGTTGTTTTAACGGTTGTATATATATTTGTAATATCCTCCATTACATGATAGAGAGCCAGCCATATAACAATCTTTGGATCCACTTTCACCGGAAGCTAGCGCTTCAATATTAGAGAAAGTAAGATCTGAGAAATTTTGTTTTCCTTCTTTCAAAAGAAAATACGAAGCACACAAGGCGCAAATGAAAATGATAGCGAAAGCTTTCTTGAAAGTAATTTGTTTCATGTCGTTTCTAATTTTTGTTACAAACGTACGGCTTGGTCTTTGGATAGCCAATCTTTTTAGGTGACTTTTAGCTGACAGTTGAAAAATAAGCCTTTTGTCTACCTATAGTCATCTTTCATCTTGCGAGTTGAATGAATTTATTCGTAGAAAGGGATGGAAAACGTATCTTTGCAGTTTCAACGAGGAATAATTATGGAGAAGCAAAATTGGAAATTTTATTGGAAGTGGAGTGTATTTGTTCTGATGACGATGATTTGCTTGTTGTCTTTTTATAAATCATACCAAAATGTAAAGTATGAATTACAAGAAGAGTCTCAAACGTTATTTCAGCAGGCAGTTCAAGATGATACAAATAGGCGGATAAAAGATTTAGGGGATGCTTTTTGTTTTTCCTATTCAGGCGCTAATCGATTGGAACGAGATAGCATTACAATCAAGACTGCCGATGCGATTATACATATGAGGAATAATAAGGAGGTGGCACGGAGGATGTCTTCACAGGAGAAGTCTGATTTTTGTCTCCAACATTGTTTGTCCATGGAGAATCCGATTCAAGTAACCTTACTGGATAGTGCTTTTCGTGCATCTTTGTATGAACATGCGATTTCGGCTCAGACCGTAACTTGTTATACCTTTATAGACAAGACGGAATGTAGCTCTTCAGATACTTCTTTTTATCAATCTTTCATACCATTAAAAGAAATTGTTTTTGGAGCGAATCGGGCGATCGTTTTGCGAGCGTTTGTTCAATTTCCTTTCCTTTATATAGTAGGTGAAGTGTTTTTGCGAAATATATTTTGGATTCTGGCAATGGTTATTCTCTGGGTTATCGCTATTGTCTTGACATGGAAAAGACCAAGGATAAATATCTTACCGCTACAAGAAGCACCTAAAGAGATGATACAAATAACAGAAGATATCTTGTTCGATGAAACACATGGCGTATTGCATTATCATAGGCATCGTATCGAATTGGCAAATCAACGGCTGAAACTGTTTTGTATTTTATTAGAACATAAAGGATATTTCATTGAGTCCGATCGGCTGAAAGAAGAAATCTGGCCGGATGGAAGTGTGTCCAAAGACGCTCTTACCGCTACGGCTAAAAGGCTTAAAGAGGATTTGTCTCCTATTCCGGGTTTGGTGATTGAGAGTGCTCGGGGGCATGGCTATGTGCTGAAGTGTGGTGGGTAGGTTTTACAAGGTGGGTTAGTGTATTTTTTTGAATGTTTATATTCTTCTCGACTTCGTCTTCTAAAAAACACGTACGTGAATTTTTAGAAACACGTACGACTTTTAGTAAAAACACGTACGAGTTTTTCGGAAAATATAATGATGTTTTTTACACGCTGATTATCAGTTATTTATAGATAAAATTAAAATTGCCTACTTGTTGTAATTAATTTAATATGGTTCTCATGGAATAATAAAGATTACCACCAAACTTGTTTGTCATTTTCATATGTGAATATGCGTTCTTCTTCCCCTTTGGTTAAGTCTTTTAACAACAAGAGAGTATTGTCTGGTACATTTGTATAGGTTAGCTTTGATTCAATAGCTCTTTGTTGGCCTAATGACATCCAATAGTTATATTCCCAATAGAATAGCTCATATAGATCACCTGCGTGGATGTTATTATCATCGTTTCTTGGCGTATAAATGATCTTATTGATAGATACCGGTTTGTTGAAGTCCAAGCCTACCCATGGATAATCAACCGTAGAAGGGGCTTCATAGTAAGTTAGGATATCTTTGTCAAATACTTTGGATTTATCCATTGGCATAGTATCGTAACGAACCGAGGCATTTGTTCCAATGATTGTGCCGGTTAATTCTTTTTCCTCCTTGTCTGAGTAGAAAGCGAGTTCGGCTAGATTACAACCCTTGTTTTTTGCTGATACATAGCGCCAATAGCGATATGTTTTTTGAGGTTTTATCTCGAAAGAATCTGCGGACAATAACCAATGAGAAATCGTATGTATTGTATCAGGATCGGAGAAATCCGGATTATTGGAAGCTTCAAAATGTCCTCCGGTGAGAGTTTTTGCATAATCGAAAATATGTTTTGCGAGATAGTATTTCCTAGATAATATAACTTTCTTTCGTTTACTGGTATCTGCATGTAGATATTTTATTCTACCTCGTGAATCAAGTATGAATGGATCTGTAATAGGATGAATACCTTGATTGTCATAATAAAGTGGGAGATAGGCAATATCTTTTCCTATTTCATTGAAGTAACAAACTTTTCCTTTTTGTGTACCGTAACATATAGGTACCCATTTCTGATTGTCGAAAACGGCTAGGTAGGCATGTTTATGGTTTCGTTTTTTTTGTGTTGGAATCATGATATCACAAGTTTTCATGTATTCGGAGGTAACATCTTTCATGAAAATATTCCGGAAGAGGTCGGGCACGACCTCTTCGGTTGTATTCAGCTTTACGAGATCTTGATTAATAGCGTATGTTCGCCTATACACTTTAGCCATCTTCTGGCTAGGTTTATGCAGTATATCCGGATCTGTTTTTGTCTCGCATCCTCCAAACGCTAGATTCTTTCCTGTATTATCTAAAAGTACATTCCAATAATGCCCCATCGAGCGGAAAGGCCATTGTGGTGTGAAATCTAGCATGACGGGAATTCCTATGCTTCTCATCATAGCTAACGCTATTAACGAGAATTGATTACAAGTGCCGAATGATATCATGCTCCTAGTGGAGGTTTTTGCTATGAACGGAATGGAATATACCGAGTTTTCAGGAACTAATTTCTTCTCTAAAAACTGATTGATATGCTTACAAGCCCAAAATGCTGAGTTTTGCATATCGGAAGAATAGCTGAAGTCGTTGAGTTCTGTTAATGTCGTAGAATCTATTTGTTGGTACATGCCAGTCCTCCAATCCTCCAGTACATCCATGGCTCCGATAGAGTAGGGCAATAGGTATTCACAGAAGTCATCAAAATTTAAATGTCGGCTCCAAGGGGCATCTTCCCATAGGTGGAAAGCCTGCTCGATATTTTGAATAAGAAAATCAGCTGTAATTATACGAATGTCTTCTTGTATCGGGAATGAGGTGTTCTCGTGGATTTTAGAGATTCTATCAATGCGATTGGCAAGATAAGGTGTATCATGATAACGCCCCTCTTTTTGTGTTTGAAGTATTATAGAGTCAATTTGTTTATTATATGTGTTGGTGATTTTCCCGCAATAAGAATAATGCCCGGGCATATTCTTAATAAGAAAGCAAGCTGCACGATATTTCAAGGAATCATTTTTGTAATGTTCCAATACCTGTTCTAATTCACGGCGGTTTTCGCCTGCTCTTTCAAGAGCGAATGAGAGTTGTCTGTCTTCTTTGAAATTGTGACAAGAGACTAAACTAGATATAAGTAGCGTGATCCAAAAGAGTTTCATTCGTTTTATTTGTTCTTTTTGCGAAGGACGGTGTTTTAATAGATTGCTCGTTTCATATCGTATTTAATTTTTCACAAACATAAGTTTATTCCTTTTCATGGCCAATTGTTTTAGCTGACTTTTAGCTGACAGACAAAAAATGAGGGTTTGTTGGCATAAAGTTATGTATTTGTATTGCTATCATTTCAACAGGTAGTCCAAGAGGATACAGATCGGCGTATCAAAGAACTTGGGGATGATTTTTGTTTTTCTTATACAGGGGGGGCACTTCAGATATTATCATTAGATAGTACTTTTCGTGCATCTTACCGTTACGGCTAAAAGGCTTAAAGAGGATTTGTCTCCTATTCCGGGTTTGGTGATAGAGAGTGCTCGGGGTAAAGGATATTCACTAAAGATCGTTTCGGGAGAGTAAATTCTCCATTTCAACGTTCATTTGATGGTTTATTTGTGTGATGAGCTTGCTATCGGCAGTAGTACTGACTTGGCTAAGTAATATATACTGTGTCGGGCAAGTCAGTATATATTACTTAGCCAAGTCAGTATTGCTCTTAGGATTGCCAATCTAAGGTCACCTATTTATATCGTGAGTTGAATGAATTTGTGCAAACAATGTTAATTATTTTTGTCCGGGTAAACCTCGTTCATCAATAGGATAGAACATGGTCAACCTATATAAAGGAAATTGCACATCGCATCGTGCAATTTTGTATGAAAATTGCACATCGCATCGTGCAATTTTGTATATTTGTCCTTTAAACATGAATCAATATGGAGACCTTATTTCGTTCCTTTAGAACTCAATTAGAGCATACTTCGACAGAAGTCGTGCGTTTTCTTCACGATCAGATCGCATGGGATAGCCGATTGGTTGCGATTTTAGGTGCTCGTGGTGTTGGGAAGACTACCCTATTGTTGCAGCATATCAAATTGTATGATCGTGAGGATGAGTCTTTGTATGTTACGGCAGATGATTTCTATTTTACCAAGTATCGGTTATTCGACATGGCTTATCAATTTTATAATCTGGGTGGGAAAAAACTTTATATTGACGAGATTCATAAATACAAGGATTGGTCTAGGGAGGTGAAGAATATATACGATCAAATTCCTGGTCTTCAAGTTATCTATACAGGTTCGTCTATTCTTGATCTGGAGAAAGGTGGTGCGGATTTAAGTCGCAGGAAGGTAGAGTATAGATTACCCGGACTTTCTTTTCGGGAATATTTGAATATATCGCAGGGGTGGCAGCTTCCATCGTATTCGTTGGAAGAGATTCTTGCTGGGAAGGTTGAGTTCCCTTATAAGGAAGCTCGTCCACTCAAATTATTTAATGATTATTTATCGACAGGTTATTATCCATTTTTTCAAGATACGGAATATCTCTTGCGTCTGCGTAGCGTGATTAACCAAATGGTGGAATCTGATATTCCGATTTTTGCGGATATGACGGTGGCTTCTGCCGTAAAGTTGAAGAAATTATTATATGTATTAGCTCAAAGTGTCCCTTTCAAACCAAATTATACGAAGTTGGCGAGAGATTTGGATATCAGCCGGAATGTGTTGCCCGACTACATGAGTTATTTGGAGAAGGCAGGTCTGGTTAATTTACTGCGAGAAAAAGCGCAGGGCTTGAAATTATTGGAGAAAGTAGAGAAGATATATCTGAATAATACGAATCTGGCTTATGCGTTGTCGGAGCAGGTACCGGATATCGGTTCCGTGCGTGAGACGGTTTTTCTATCTTGGATGCGAGTCGTATGCTTCGTTACTTCTTCTGCGATTTCAGACTTTGAGATAGATGGCCGAACCTTTGAGATTGGGGGAAAGAATAAGACGCGGCAACAGATCAAGCAAGCGGCGGATGGGTATGTGGTGAAAGATGACATAGAGTATGCTTTCCGCAATATGATTCCTTTATGGATGTTTGGCTTTATCTATTGAATATCTATTAGGAAATCCACTGGAATAAGGCTTGTCTGTGCTTGCTGTAATATGCTGATATACAGTATTTGTTTATCTCCGGTCGTATCGAGAAACTAGATCGAAACGAATAAAACTTAATATATCGTCGTTGAAATCGGGGTTCATGAAATGGCTGTTACATATGTAAAGGCCATCGGGTAAAACTAATAATTGTCTTGAATTGTACGTGTAATTAGGGAAAAGAGTCTCTCCTAGCTTGTTTAACTCTTTGTCAAGGATTATGATTGAAAAGGTCTTTCGTCCATATTCTATAAGTTCCATAGCTTTAACCCCTTTCTCGATCGTAGTGGATGGATAAGCGATCCGATAAAAAACCTCTCGGTAAGGATCGTATATCAAGTCTCCATACATCGCGTTTTGACAGAAATCGATCGCTTGGGCGGTTAGCTCGTCTGGCAATTGCACTTGGTCGATATACTCGCTTTTCACGGATACCTTGCGGATGGAGTCGTGTGCGATATTCGCCACATAGACAGATTCATCGTAAATGAAAGAATATACAAATCGCTGTCCATCAAAAGAACGGCTATAGCTACCCTCTAGCCCGTATCGTTTCAATTTGACCGAAGAGCCGGGATAGTCCGGATAAACAAAAGGTAATGCTCTGATCTCCTTCGTGTCGAGATTGATAGTAGCGGAGACATAATCTTTCTCTATCAAACGGTTGGGATCTGAATAGATATATAGATCCCTCCCCATCAGGGTGGCGGTTCTGAAACTTAGGAAACTACTGTTGTAAAGTCTTGTGCCATCATTTGCTTCCTCATAATTTATTTTTTCTAGTATTTGGCAATCCTTATTGATGCGTATGATCTCTGGTTCAAATAAGCTGGTGAGATATAGGCTGTCCCAATCCTGTATATAGCATCCTAATACACGGCCTACTCCATTAGAACCCTCGATCTCCGGTTCTATCTTGAACGCTAGTTCTTGACTATCCTTATCATAAAAATAGAATTTATTGCTACGGGACTGCATGGAGTAAGATTGTAACACAATATATTCCTTTCCCTTTTTGTCACGATAGTACGATAAGAAAGGGGTTACGTTTTTTGTCTTATCATCCAAGGTGAAAGCCAAGGTCTGATCGGATCTTACTAATTGATAAGACCTACTTTTCTCTGCTTGCTCACAAGAAGAGAGGATAAAGAGCAAGAGTGATAGGAATAAGAAAAATGGTTGTAGTTTCATTCGTTTATTGTATTATCTGTCACATATCTATCAAGGTCTTGCCACGATCATTACATAATCCCTCTCGAACACTTTAGGATCGTCTAAGAATTTGATCAGGTCTTTTTGGCGGGAGGAGCCTGTGCGTTTAACGGTCTCACGCATTTCGGTGACGGTACGAATCATATAAACACAGTCATCGGTTTGTCCGTCTGGCCAGAACGGAAGTCCATCATCTATATCATTGATAAATCCTCCGGAGCTTTTGGGTAAGGCGTATGTTTTCTTCTCTTTCTTGAGATAGACTACTCGATGGGTGATAACCGGTTTGTAATCGTCCAGCCATCCCAGCCAATTATAGATGGCGGGAGAACCTTTTTGAAAGACTCCCATAAATAGCCCATTCGGATTCTCCAAGAAAGAACGAAGACCGGTCGGTTTATCTTGATTGTCTTTATGAAGCGCATATAAAGGGGTGATCGAGTGGGAACTTGAAAGCTGGTATACCGTATCTCGATAAGGAATCAAGAAATTTATTCGGTCTTGATCCGTATTCCAATAAAAGGTTTGAAACCGGGTGATCGTATCCGGAGAGACGTTAATATCTTTGGCATCCGCAAGGATGAATTTGCAAAGCGTATCTCCTCGAAGGTTGAATGTCGTTATTCCTTTCGGGATTTTAGAGCCTTCCGCGTAATCACAAAGCATATATCCCGAGGAGGAGAAGCCTACTATTTGACTGGCATCCGCATTTATCGAATATTTGGTAGGCAGGTTTTCGGGGAATATATAATTCTGAATGGTCAGCATCGTATCTAATGTGGGTAATTCCCCGATACATGGCCTTATATCGTTGAATGTGGTCGAATCTTTTTTATTGTCTTGGTCGAGGCCGCTCAAGGCGCAGTACATACGGGTTGTTTTCTTGTCGTAAAATAGATTAAGGCCGTTCATCCCATGGTTCCATTTATAATCCAAGGCCTTAAATCCATATCGTTTGCTGGGAATGCCTTGCTTACGATAATAAATACGTGGGTTATTGAATGTGATGAAAGCGTCGCTATCCGGAATAGCGATCGCTTGTGTTACCGTGTAACGAGCGTCTCCAACATTATAATATTCCAGCTTAGAGGCTATTTGACTCAGTTTCAACATCGCCGGATGGCCCAGCGCCTTTTCTATATCAATGAGGGCCGGAGTCGTCGAACGATTATACTCCGCTTCATATTGGGGAGAGGTGGGTTGATTCCTTTGCTGACAACTATTTAGGAGTAAGGCAAGGAACAATAAACATGTCGCAAACTTGGTGATCATGGCTGGATACGTATTGTTTGTCGCAAACATATGTAAAATAATTGATTGTAACAAATGATTTTACGAATTTATCATAGATTTGCGATAGCCCCGTAGAATAGTATCTAGAAATGATGCCTGTATATGATTTTATGATTTAGCGTTCTTTTTCTTAAGCGGAAGCCTTGGGAAAAGCTTTCGAAAACGAACTAGGTGGCTTGTTACGTTACTTCCTGCGATAATGAGGGTAACGGCTAGGATGATCAGGATGATTCCGCAACACAATCGTAACGTTAATGATTCACCGAAGACAGTCACTCCGAAGAATACGGCGGTCAACGGTTCCAAGGCTCCGAGGATCGCCGTCGGGGTGGAGCCGATATATTGGACCGCCAGTGTCGTGCAAAGGAAAGAGATAGCGGTTGGGAATATGGCTAGAGCGATCAGGTTACCCCATAAATACCAATCATGGACAATGTGAAGGCTCCTGCCGAAATCTATACGGACTAAAAACAAGGTCATTCCGAAAAGCAAGACATAGAACGTAAGTTTCAACGTAGCGATATTCTTTAATAGCGGACGATTCGCGCCTACGATATAAATAGCATAGGAAAGAGCGGAAGCCATGACCAACAGGACACCGGTTAAACTAAGAGTCGTTCCGTCGCCACTTTTATAAAGTAAGCCGATACCGCCTAATGCCAGCAAGATACAAAAGATGGTTTGTAACGTTAATTTCTCCTTGAAGACAAACGCCATGATCAGCGCCACTAAGATCGGATAGACAAACAGCAAAGTCGAGGCGATGCCTGCTTCCATATAATTATAGCTTTGGAATAACGCTAGGGAAGAGAAGGAAACCAACAGCCCCATGAGGATTAAAGGAACGATCTCGTTGGGTTTCAACTTAAAGTTCCGCCCTCTCGCTTTGATCATGATACCCAATACCGGGATCGCGAATAAATATCTGAAAAACAGGACTGAATCCGGATTCATACCGGCTTTATACAAGGGTAGGGCGAACAAGGGGTTCATTCCATAAGTCGCGGCGGCGATAGCCCCTAGAACATATCCTTTTGCTTTTGCATTCATGATTAAAAATATTAGCGCGCAAAAGTAGTATATTCATGATAAATATTATATATTTGTAGATTATCATTTCAATAAATCGTTAACTAAAAAGTAATAAATATGCCTCCAGCAGCAAGATTGACAGATATGCATACATGTCCTATGCAAACCCCGGCTTGGCCATCACCGATACCCCATGTAGGCGGTCCTATTGTAGGGCCGGGAGCGGCGACTGTTCTAATCGGCAAGCTACCGGCGGCGGTAATGGGAGATAATTGCGTTTGTGTAGGCCCTCCGGATACGATCATTAAAGGATCTTCCACCGTGATGATCTGCGGTAAACCTGCCGCCAGAATGGGAGATACGACAGCTCACGGAGGGCAAATCGTATTGGGATGTCCCACCGTTATAATAGGTGGTTAGGAGGATCTGCGGCATATAATATATGTATATTGTGAGAATATTACTATCTTTGCCGCCACTTGAAAACTAAAAATAACAAGACATGGAAACAGTAGTAAGTGGAATCAGACCAACAGGTAATCTGCATCTAGGCAATTACTTTGGCGCGGTAAAGAGTTTCTTGCGGATGCAAGATGAGTATAATTGCTTCTTCTTTATCGCTGATTGGCATTCGTTGACTACTCACCCGCATCCTGACAATATACGAAATAGCGTAAAGACGATCCTCTCGGAATATCTGGCTTGTGGTATCGATCCGGAAAAAGCTACCATTTATATTCAGAGCGATGTGCCGGAGGTGGTAGAGTTGTATCTATATTTGAATATGAACGCCGGTATCGGCGAGTTGATGCGTACGGCTTCCTTTAAGGATAAGGCTCGTCAGCAGTTGCATATCAGCCGGGAAGGATGTGAAGGCGATGTAGAGAAAGAGATTTTTAATGAAGGTAATAAACATAGCGTAAGCGCTGGTTTGTTGACTTACCCGACCTTGATGGCCGCCGATATTATTATCCATAAGGCGTTGAAGGTTCCTGTAGGTAAGGATCAGGAGCAGAATATGGAAATGGCCCGTCGTTTCGCCCGCCGTTTCAATTCTACCTATGGAGTAGATTTCTTCCCGGAACCTGCGTCGTTCCATTTGGGCAATAAGTCCGTGAAAGTACCGGGCTTGGATGGCTCCGGTAAGATGGGTAAGAGTGAGGGTAACGCGATCTACTTGATCGATGATGAGAAAACAATCAAGAAGAAGGTTATGAAAGCGGTTTCCGATGCGGGACCAACCGAGCCGAATAGCGTGAAGCCCGAGCCGATCGCCAATTTATTCACGATGATGGAAATTGTCTCCGAGAAAGAGACCTATGATTTCTTTAATGAGAAATACAACAATTGCGAGATCCGTTACGGCGATATGAAAAAGCAGTTGGCCGAGGATATCAATAAGTTCTGCGCTCCGATCCGTGAGCGTATCTTGGATATGGCCGCCAATACGGAATATCTGGATAAGGTAGCCCGTATGGGTGCGGAGAAAGCTCGTGAGAGCGCTTCTAAGACTTTAAATGAGGTACGCCAGATTATCGGTTTTCGTCCATATTGATGCTTATTAATTAAAAATAAGAAAAAGCGTTTAGGGATAAGTCCTTAAACGCTTTCTTTTTATTAAAACCATTATAAAGAACCTGAAAAGCGATTTGTTAAAAAGAAAAGGTTGTTACTTTGCGGTGAATAGTTACAGATAACAAACGTATGGCTGCTATTACCACCCAAGAATTTGAACATCATTTCAAGAGTTTATATAAGCCCTTGTGTTTGTTTGCGCTTCGTTATACCGATCAGGTGGACGATGCCGAGGATATCGTGCAACAGGCCTTCGCGGATGTATGGGATAAGAACCGGGCTGGTAATGTGATCGGGAATCTCAAGGCTTATTTATATCAAGCGGTGAGGAACCGTTCTCTTTCATTTACCTCACAACCCGTAAACGCTGAGGCCACCGAGCAGTTACCCGACGTAGAAGATACCTCGGAAGAGGAAGACATCCTGCGATCGGAGCGTGACGCCCGCCTGTGGGACGCTATCGATCGGTTGCCTCCCGAACGGAAGAAGATTTTCTTGTTATCCAAACGGGATGGCTTGAAATACCAAGAGATCGCGGAGGAATTGAATTTATCGGTAAAAACGGTTGAGAACCAGATGAGCAAGGCATTGAAAGCTTTGCGAGAGACCGCTATCCGTGTTTATATGTTCTTTTTCGGATAAATTTTATAGAAAGGAATGGGGGTTTTTCATATTTCTCTGTCTTAGAGATAAAGGTTACTTGTTTATTTCATTAAAGCATGGAGAGTGTATGAGGAAGTTGGTGGTATTTGTGATGTTGATGACGTGCGTGATCTCGGCCCAAGCGCAATGGAAAGTGACGCCGGAAGCCGGTATGAACGTGACAAAGTATAAGGGAGATGCCGCTAAGGTAGGCTTTAAGGCTGGGGCCGCAGTCTCTTATACATTCGGATCGGGCTGGTTCTCGCTTCAATCCGGTTTGTATTATGTGCGACGGGGGAAGGGGCTGTCTTCTTATAGTGAGATTTATGGAACTAGTGAGAGTCCATATGGGGGACGGGAAGGTACGAGTATATTTCTCTATCCCGTTTCCAGTGATTATTTGAATCTGTGGGGATACGGTTATGGTAATGGTTACGGCTTTACGGGCTTCTATTATGATACCTATGGAATTAAGGATTTTGATGTAGAAGGTATAAGGCATCGCAGTCAGAAGGAGCATCGTGAATATATCCAATTACCGATCTTGGCTCGTTTCGATTGGCAGGTAAGTAAGGATGTTCGGTTACATTTGGCGGTCGGTCCCTATTTGGCGGTTGGCTTGGGAGGAAAAGTGACGTATGAGGAAAGTGATTATTCTTTAAAAGGAAAGCTGCCCTATAATAAGGAAATATCATATAACCCGTTTAATCCCGGCCAAGGATATGCGGTAGCGCCTCGTTTTGACTGGGGAGCTACCATAGAGGCTGGTATAGAGGTGAAACGGGTCGCTTTTAAGGTTGGCTATGATCTGGGTATAGATAAGCAATACAAGGGATATGCTTATAACATAGGTCTGAACTATCATACGGCTAGTTTTACCTTGGGATACACATTTTAAAGAGAAAATAGGATGAAAGCGATGGTTTGTATAAAGTGGGTATTTATATTCGCGGTGTCGATGATGATTTTCTCATCTTGCGTATCGTCTAGGATCTCGCCGAGTATGAGCGTGGGAGTTCCATTGAAGAAGGGGCAGGCCCCAAATGTCGGATTCCAATGGTATGAGACTGGAAGGACTTATTAAATAGAAGGAATAGTTATGAATAATAACGAGCATGACAATAAATTGGAACAACGCATCCGTTTCGTAGCGAAACGCTATCGGGAAGGAAGCCTTGACCCGGATAAGGCATGGCAGAAGTTCGCTTCTGAGCATGCGATTAGCCGGAAGGTCTCGTTTCGCCGGTATTGGATCGGGGCGGCCGCTGTCGTGTTAGTGCTCGTAGGTTTGGGGACATGGTTTACGGTAGAGAGAAACGCCCCGGATTGGGTTGCGATTACTACCGCCCCCGGACAAATGAAAGATGTTTACCTTCCGGATAGTACCTTGGTCGCTTTGGCCGGCGATTCATGGATCCGGTATGACGCGAAGAGATATGATAAAGAGAGGCGTGCCGTGGAGATGAATGGAAAGGCCTTTTTCCAAGTGACGAGGAACGAGGCACGCCCTTTCTCAGTGAAAACGAGCCAAACGGAAGTTACGGTGCTGGGAACAAGTTTCCAGATAGATGAGAAGCCTACCGTTACGGAAGTCAATGTAGTTACCGGCAAGGTATGTTTTACCGCCGGGGAGGAAAAGGAGAATGTGATACTTACCGCTGGAATGTCGGCTCAGTATTCTATGGAGAACAAGGAGATAACGGTAGTGACGGAAGAAGACGTGAACAAGTTAGCTTGGAGGACAGGGCAACTTCGTTTTATGGAGACACCGCTGGATAAGGTGATTGAGGACTTGAGTGATTATTATCAAGTCAAGATTGCGAACCAGACAAAGAATGAGGGAGCGAGATTGACCGCTACTTTTAATAATCTGCCTTTGGAGGATGTCTTGCAGGTTGTTAACCAGACATTGGACGCTCATTTGGTTTCCACTTCGAAGAAATAAAATCAGATCATTTATGAGATCTATTGTTGTATGGCTGATAGGGATTCTTTTGCTTCCCGGTTGGATGGGACATCTATATGCGCAGATGCCCGAACCTACGCCGACGGTTACGTTGGATATGCGGCAGGTTCCCCTGTTGGATATATTGATGGAGCTTGAGAAACAAACCGGATTGTTCTTCTCGTACGAGTCCTCTCTGCTGAAAGAGCTGCCAGAGGTTTCCCTGTCGGTCCGGGATGAATCCTTGTCGTACTGCTTGAAGCGCTTATTTTCCCCATTACCGATTATTTATCGGGTTACGGGGCAATATATCATCTTAAAGCGAAAGCCCCGTCAATATACGATCAGCGGATTCGTCAGGGATTCAGCCTCGTATGAGAGTTTGTTGGGGGCCTCGGTTCTGGTGAAAAGTTCGAGGGGAGGGACGATGTCTAATAATTACGGCTTTTACAGCTTGATACTTCCACCCGGTAAGGTCCGCCTTAGGGCCTCGTACGTGGGCTTTAAGGCGATGGAGATAGAGATCGATTTGCAAAGGGATACGATGATCGACTTCCCGTTGAGGTCATTGGCCTCGTTAGGCGAGGTCGTTATTCGGGGGACCCGGCCTCGCTACGAGATATTGAGTAGCCGCACGGGGGTGATCGACGTACCTGCCGAGCGGGTGAAGTCGATGCCCGCTTTGCTGGGGGAGGCGGATCTGGTGAAGACCTTACAGCAGTTGCCGGGCGTGGCGGTAGGCACCGAGGGAATGACCGGCTTGTATGTTCGTGGGGGCGGGGCCGATGAGAATTTGTATCTGCTGGATGGAAATCCGGTCTATCATGTGAACCATTTGTTGGGGTTTTTCTCGGCGTTCAACCCGGACGCGATAAAGAATACCCGGTTTTATAAAGGGAGCTTTCCGGCGGAATACGGGGGAAGGCTCTCGTCGGTTGTAGATGTCCGTATGAATGACGGTAACCGGCAGGAGTATCACGGGAATATCTCCGTAGGGTTGCTTTCCGCACGGGCGAATCTAGAGGGGCCGATTGTTAAGGATCGCTCCTCGTTTAATGTCTCGGTACGCCGTACGTGGTTGGATTTGATAACAGGGACGGCTTTGGCGATCGTTAATAAGAACAGTGATACCAAGGAGAGTTTCGGTTATCACTTTTTTGATATAAACGCGAAGGTGAACCATTCTTTCTCGGAACGTAGCCGGGCCTATTTGAGCTTTTATATGGGGCAAGATGCTTTTCGGCAGGGAAGCAAGGAGAAGCATGAGGATTCGGATGATATGTTTCTCTGGCGTTGGGGAAACTTGATCGGCTCCGCAGGGTGGAACTACGTGTTCGGGCAAAAGCTGTTTGGTAATCTAATGGTGGGCTACAGCCGTTTTCGCTCGCATATCCGGCAAGAGGCGAAGGGGTATGAAATCGAAGGAAATAGGGCAGAACGGCAATCAATTAAGCGGGATAGCCGTTATAAATCGGAGATGGAGGATCTGAGCGTACGGCTGTCAGTGGATTACAGTCCTTCAATGAATCACCGGATACGAATGGGCACGGATTACCTGTATCATAATTTTCGTCCGGAGAATAGCCAGCAACGGTCTTGGGTGAACGATTCGTTAGTAAATCCCGTATATGAGCTTTTGTATGATTATTCCTTGATAAAAGGGCATGAGTTCTCTTTGTTTGCCGAGGATGAGATGCGGGTCACGGATCGCTTGCGGGTGAATGCCGGATTGCGGTATACCTTGTTTCATGTAGAGAATGAGATCTATCATTCTTTTCAGCCTCGTTTGTCGGCACGTTATTTACTTCGTCCGGATCTATCGGCGAAGATATCCTACAGTAAGATGAACCAATATGTCCACTTATTATCGAATACCTATGTGAACCAGCCTACGGATATTTGGGTCCCGGTGACGGAGCAAGTCCCTCCGATGAGTTCTCACCAGATTACTGCCGGGCTTTATTATAATCTGAAACGGATGTATGATTTCTCGATCGAGGGGTATTATAAACGGTTGAATAACTTGATTGATTATAAGGATCATTGGCCGGTTGAGACACATTTCTCCGGTTGGGAAGACCGGGTCGGTTTGGGAAAGGGTAAGACCTATGGTGTGGAGTTTATGGCGCAAAAGACAAATGGGAAGACAACCGGATGGATCGGGTATACGCTCTCTTGGTCGGATCGGTGGTTTCCGGATGGTTCCGTGAATAAGGGGCGTCATTTCCCGTTTCGCTTCGACAACCGGCATAAGGTGAATGTGGTCGTTTCTCGTAAGTTATCCCGGAAGGTGGAGTTAACGGGAGCTTGGGTGTTCGCCTCAGGAAACCATATTAGCTTGCCGGAGTATAAATATCTGTCTCCGATTTATCAGAAAGAGAACGGGTATGCCGGAGTAGATTCATACAGACCGATGAATTCAGGTTTGAGCGCTCGTAATAATTATCAATTGTCTCCTTATCACCGTTTGGATCTGGGCGTGAATTTTTATCGATATAAAAAGAAGGGTCGGATGGGGATTTGGAACATAAGCATATACAATACGTATTTGAAACCGAATCCCTTCATGACGGAGGTTATGGTAAACCAGGATATAAATCAGCGATATCAGGTGGTGCTACAGGAGACGATTTTGTTCTATTGCATGCCCTCGGTTTCTTATACTTATAAATTCTAGCTTATGAAAAGATATTTACCTTGCCTGTTTGTGTTAGGATTATTGATGGTCTCTTGCGTTCGGGATGTGGAGATTGATTTGGAGGATCTGCCGGATCGGATTGTACTGAACGCATCGGTATGTCCCGGAAAGGAGGTGTGTGCTCATCTCTCGAAAACATGGTTTATCATGGATAGCGTTCCCGATTTTGAGCTATCCGACGCAAAAGTCCGTGTCTATGTCAATGATGAGTTTCAAGGTCTTATGCGCAATGATGACCTGCCGGAAGATTCTATACATTCACGGGGGCAATATGTTCTGCCCGGTTGTTTCGTGAGACAGAGGGATTGTTTGCGTATAGAGGCCGAGGCCGATGGGTATGAGCCGGTATCCGGGGAAACTCGTATCCCCGGTCGGGCACGGATTTATGAGGTGGATACCTTATCCTATCGATCTTCTGCCTACAATGCCGAATATCTGCGTTTCTCTGTTAAAATCGGGGTTGAGACGGATTCCTATTATCGTTTAATCGTGGAGCAGATCTTGGACTTCCGGAAGGGGGATAGTACCCGTACCGTAACCTCTTTCCGTAGCTTAGGAGGATATAGTTGGTATTATTCTGGTTTTAGCGTGGATTATGAGGATCCTGTTTTCCAGTCTTTTGGAGGTAGTCCTATCACGAGCCAGATGGATGGGCGTTACTGTATGGGTGTATTTAGAGGGGAGGATCTGGTTAATACGAATGCTATTAAGGTTTCTGTTTTTCCTGTTGAATACTCGTATGAGAGTGATACCCTTTCTATGGACGTTCATTACGATGTGCGCCTGTTGTCTATCTCCGAGGATTATTATCGATATATGAAGATTATGAGGGGGTACTCTATCACGATCGGCGATGCGAATTTCGGGGCGTTGATAGAGCCTGCCGATACGTATTCGAATGTGGAGAACGGCTTTGGGATTGTCGCCGGATATCAAGAGGATAAATTGCGTATCACGATGCCGAGAGACACGGTGCCTCCTTATTGGAATCCTTGGGATGGATAAGCCCATCCCGCGTTGACGACCTGTGCTTGCCGGTTCATACATCATGAAGCGGTAAGTTCACGAGGTATGAAAAAAAGGCTTTTCCTTGATAGGGGTATTTCCGGGAGATCCTGTCTTATCAATGAACTCAATAAAGTAGAATGATGACAGAGTGGATGAATAAATGGCTTATGGCCATTTTTTGCTGGATGATTTTTATGCCTGTTCCAGACCTCTTGGCCCAATCAGCCAAGACGAAGGATGATCCCCGGATTACGTTGCGTATGAAGGAGGTTTCGTTGCCGGAGGTCTTGTCAGAGATCGAAAGACAGGCGGGCGTGACCTTCTCGTATGAGTCTTCTTTGTTGAAAGAGCTTCCGAAGATCAGTTTCCAAGTGAAAGATGAGGCATTGACGGATTGTTTGACCCGCTTGTTCGAGTCGTATCCGATCGTGTATAAGGTGAGTGGAAAGATCGTGATTCTGAAGCGTAGACAGAGACAGGTAACGATCAGCGGCTTCGTGAGGGACCAAGCGTCCTCGGAGTCTCTGATCGGAGCCTCTGTTTATGAGGTCGCCAGCCGGAAAGGCTCGGCTACGAATAGCTATGGTTTTTTCAGTTTGACGCTTCCGCCGGGGAATATCCGCTTGCATGCTTCTTACATTGGTTATGAGAGCTGTTCCTTTAATTTCACGGAATTGGATAGGGATACCATATTAAATATTGAGTTGCGTCCGAACGCCCGTCTGGAGGAAGTGGTAGTTACGGCCTCGGAGCGGGATCGTTTGTCTGTAAATAACACCTTGATGGGAACGATGGAGTTTAGCCAGAAGACGATCAAGGCGACACCGACCCTGTTTGGTGAGTCCGATATCGTGAAGACCTTGCAACTGACTCCGGGTGTAGCCAGTGGGACAGAGGGACTGGCCGGTTTATATGTTCGTGGCGGCGACCAAGATGGAAATTTGTTTTTGATAGACGGTAATCCGGTTTACCAGATCAATCATGTCGGCGGGCTATTCTCCGCTTTCAATCCGGAGGCGATCCGTAATCTGGACTTTTTCAAGGCGGGTTTCCCTGCGAGATATGGCGGGCGACTCTCGTCTGTGGTAGATGTCCATACCAAAGAGGGCAATATGAAAGAGTACCATGGTAGCGCTACGATCGGGCTGATCTCCGGTAATCTGAGCTTGGAAGGACCTATCATCAAGGATCGCACGGCTTTTCAGATAGCGCTTAGACGCTCGTGGCTAGATGTATTCTCTGCCCCGACGATAGCGATCGTAAACAGGGTCATAAAAAAGAACGGGAGCCGGATCAACCTTCGTTACGCTTTTCACGATTTGAATTTAAAGCTTAATCATCGTTTCAGCGATCGCAGCCGGATGTTTTTCAGCTTATATAACGGGAATGATGTATTAAAAGGAGGGGGAACGGATTTCTCAACAGAAGAAGAGCAAGTCCCTTATACGGATGGTACCCATTCATCGCTGCGTTGGGGTAATTTGATGGGAACCTTGGGCTGGACTTATGTCTTCAATAACCGTTTGTTCGGACGGGTTTCCGGGGTCTTTTCACGGTATCGCTCGAATGTACGGAGTTCAAAAGAATATAATTATGGTGTGGAAGGAGAAGATAATTATCTCTCTTCTTCATCGGAAACGAGTAGTTCTACCTCTATCTTGGATATGGGCGTCCGTTCCTCTTTTGATTACACGCCTTCTACGTCGCATGTGATTCGTTTTGGAGGGGATTTCTTGATGCACCGTTTCCGCCCGGAGTATAATGAGGTGAAAGCAGCCGGTTCCGGTATGCTGGAGTTTTCGAATATAGGGAAAATATATACGAATGATCTGCTATGGGCCCGTGAGGCGGCTGTCTTCGGAGAGGATGATTGGAATGTCTTACCTAGCTTGCGTTTGAATGCGGGGCTTCGGTTTAGCCTGTTCAATGTGGAGCGGAAGGCTTATACCTTATTGGAGCCTCGCGCTTCCTTGAGATGGTTGCTACGTGACGATCTTAGCTTCAAAGCCTCATACGCCCGTATGGGGCAATATATCCATTTATTGGGCAACAGTTATATAAATTTGCCGACGGATGCGTGGATGCCTGTTACCCGTAAGTTGAAACCTTTAATCAGCGATCAAGTCTCCGCTGGTTTCTATTATAATCTGATGCGTTCTTATAGTTTCTCGGTGGAGGGGTATTATAAATGGATGAAGAACCTGTTGGATTATAAAGACGGCTATTCCTTCTTGCCCGGTACGGCGGCTTGGGAGGAAAAAATGGCGGTCGGCAAGGGACGTTCGTATGGCGTGGAGTTCTTGGCTCGCAAGGAAAGCGGACGTACGACCGGTTGGATAGGATATACACTTTCATGGTCGGATCGGCGTTTCGATGAGATCGATAACGGGCGACGCTTTCCGGCACGTTACGATAACCGGCATAAGCTGAATATCGTGGTTTCGCATAAACTGTCGGATAAGGTGGAACTGACAGCCGCTTGGACGTATACTTCCGGCAATCGAATGACCTTGTCGTTGGAGAGTTATGAGCAAGCTGGTACGCTTACTATTTCCAACCAATACAAGATGAATAACTGGTGGGAACCATCCGGGGAAGTGGTGGATTTGTATACACGTCGTAATAATTACCAGATGCCGGCTTATCATCGTCTGGATTTGGGACTTAATATTTACCGTCCGAAGAAGAAGGGACGAATGGGCATCTGGAATATCAGTATTTATAATGTATATAGCCGGATGAATCCGTTTATGGTCTATAAAAGTGATAACTGGGAACGAACGAATAACTTAGTCCCGGGTTCTTCTTCTCCCTATAGCGGTAAAACAAAACCTTGTTTTAAGTTGATAGGTATTATGCCTATCATACCTTCCATATCATATACTTATAAATTCTAGGAAGATGAAACAGATAAAGAGTATCCTAATAAATACGATTTGTATAGTAAGCCTGTTTGGTTTGATGTCTTGCATCAAGGAGATCGATCTTGAATCCTTACGGCCGGATCCTACCTTGGTAGTGAACTGTGTCGCTATAACCGGCGAACCCTTAACCGTAAGTGTCTCCCGTACTTGGTTTTTCACGGATGATCATCCGAACGTGACTTTGGATAAAGCCGAGGTGAATTTATTCGTGAATGGCGTTTTTAAAGAGCGTATGAGCTTTCAGGAGGGGGATGAGGCATTTAACACGAAAGGTTATTTCAAGTCTGATTTTATACCGGTGAAAGGGGATCGTATCCGTGTGGAAGCTTCTTATCCGGAATATGGGGTGGCAAGCGCTGAGACGGTCATGCCAGCGCCTGCTCAGGTCTTGAAAGCGGGGGTAACCTATGCTACGGTAGCTGGCTCTTTTGGTTCTGCTCGCCAGAATGCGATTTATCAGGTAACGCTCAAAGATAACCCTGCCGAGGAGAATTATTATTTACTCCGTATGGAAGAGGGCATTCCTGTTTTTGATGGAATAGCTAAGGAATATACAGGAGAATATAAATGGTTCTCGGTGAGTCCAAACTATGCGACTGAACCTGTTTTTGGCCAATCGTTGACGGCCTTGGATCAAATCTTTGGCAATGACTGGATGTATGGGTATGATGGGAAGGTCTTTTCTGATGAGTTAATAAACGGGCAAGAATATACCTTGCACTTAACGGATGAGTATTATTATGAACCTTATTATGGATCATATCCGCTAAAAGTAGTCCCGGATTCGATAGGGATAGAAGATCTAAATGAGGAAGATTTTCTTCCGATTCCTCCCAAGCACCTACGGGTACACCTATATGCTATCTCAGCGGAATACTATCGATATCTGAAAGTTTTGCAAGATAAAGACACGGATTCAGTTTCGAACCTTTTGATCGATGGCGGTCTGGCCGAACCGATCCGTGTATTTAGCAATATAGACGGTGGTGTCGGTATCCTAGGCAGTTGCCATGTAGGAATGTTTGAGACGGAAATAGCGTCTTCCTCACATTCCAATCTTGAAGCGGCCCGATTTGAAGACGGGATAGACTAGGAACTGTGGTTCCATCTTCCGTCGTACCGGGTTGTATTCATAGTTGATACCGGCTCCCATCCAGAAATTATCAGTAACCTTGAACTCCATTGAGCCGCCCACTTGGGTATGGTAGAGAAAAGGGTTGCTGAGCATATGGGGGTTGTTGTACTCGTCGGCGTAATAAGCGTATTGTCCCCAGCCTTTCAGTTTCAACCAGTCAGTAGGTTGATATTCCACTTGTACGTTTGCGCCCGCTGTTATTCCGGGACTAGGGTTGAAGGGACTAAAGAAACGACCACCGAATCCTCCGCCATAAAGACTCCAATTGCCGCTGTGCCAAGAAATACCCCCGTTCATGATCGTCATGCCTCCGACTCCCGGCCATGTATATTGAACACCGTTAGCGATAAGATCGAAGCTCTCGTTTAGCCGTTTCATATAAGTCTCATTGAAATCCAACGCCATTGGCGATACCTCCCGAAGCATCGGGGTATATACGTTAAAGAACGGCTGATAGGCGGCGGAAGATATCTGCATATCCATCGGACGCTCTTGTAGGGACGTATGGGGAATATCGGGCGTGAACTCCCGCAATTTAATATCGATATCCCGTGTCCCCGCAGGGGTAAATGTCTTATAAGAGGCTTTCGGGATGTTCAACTCATACGTCTTGTTTTTAGGCAGGACGATGATTTTACCTTCTTTATTTAAAATAAACGAAAAGTCAGACTGTGCATGGATTCCAACGACACATATCCATGCCATGAATATAAATAATCCTCGTCTCATACACTCTCCTCCTATTTTTGATGTGAAGGTAACTTTTTTTTGAATAAGATGCAACTTTTAGGATACCTATTTCATCCATATAATAGAGAGCATAAGTACTTATGGATGAACAACTGTTAATCGATGGATGTATGCGAGGCGAATCATGGGCTCGTAAGGAATTGTACGAGCAATATGCTCCTGCTATGATGAGTGTTTGCATGCGTTACGTGGGTGACAGGGAGACGGCCCGTGATCTTCTGCAGGACGGGTTCGTGAAGATATTTACGAAGATCCGGTCGTATTCCGGCTCCGGGGCTTTCGGGGGATGGATACGGCGGATCTTTGTCACTACGGCTCTTGAATATCTCCGGTCTTCAGAGAACACGAGGCTAAGTGTAGGTCTGGACGGCTATGACGACAGTTTGGAAGATATCAACTATTCCGTATTGGACCGTTTATCGGCGGACGACTTGTTGGCTTGCGTGGCCCAATTGCCGCCGGGATATCGTACGGTCTTCAACTTATATGCGATAGAGGGATATACGCATAGCGAGATCGCCGAGATGCTGCATGTACAGGAGGCGACTTCCCGCTCCCAGTTTATCCGGGCGAGGAACGCTTTGCAAAAGAGTGTACAATCTTTAATAAGGCATGAAAATGCGGGACGATAAGGATCATAACGAACGGCTGGATGATTTCAGCGGCTATATGCGGCAGCGCTTGGAAGAGCACCGGTTGCCGGTAGATGCCGGCTGCTGGGATGAGGTGGAGGCCCGGATGAACCGGAGAGCGAGATCACGGGGTTGGTTGTGGACGGGAGGCTTGGCCGCCGCCGCAGTGCTGGCTTTGGTTATTTGGCTGCTACCTTCCCCGGAGAAGATGCCATTGGAGGAATTGAGCCCCTTTCAGAAAGAGATATCGGAGAAAGCGGAGGAAATGAATATTCTTCCGGAGCATCCCGTTTTACCTGTAGAGCCTGTAAAGAAACGTATAGCGAAAGTGCTGAAATGGGAAAAAAAGGCTAAGCTTTCCGCTATTGTCGGGGAAAAGGAAACGATCCGGGAGGATGAGAAGTGTGAGACTATCGAGATTATTGAGAAGGATGCGATTGCGGCTATCGTAGAAGAACCGTCTGCGAAGGAGGATGCGTCTGAGGATTCGACGGACATAGTCGTTAAGCGAGGTGACTCTACGGTTCCT
Organism: Parabacteroides sp. 20_3; assembly: GCF_964238835.1. Lineage (NCBI taxonomy): Bacteria > Pseudomonadati > Bacteroidota > Bacteroidia > Bacteroidales > Tannerellaceae > Parabacteroides > Parabacteroides sp. 20_3. Next base: position 318,193 of record NZ_CAXSNO010000008.1, read on the forward strand.
CTACCGGAAGGCGAACGAAGTCCCCGACGAAAAGCCTCTTTGAAAAAGAAAGCCAAGAAGAGTAAACGGAATAAGTGGTTATTGGCCGCCGCCGTTGGCTCTAGTGGTTATGTAGATAGCTTTTTAAATACGGATATGAGTTATGGCGATGTTTCTTCTCCGGGAGATATGAATGTTCCTTCCCAAGATCCTGATCCGAATAAGCCGGATAAAGACGATAATGAGAAGGAGAATGGCAATACGCCTCCCCAAACGGCCTCATTCCGTAATGCCCCGGTATTACGGAGTTCTAAGGTGGATGAGAACTTCTTGGATAATCGTTCGTTCGAATCTTATCCGGACGTTAGCTACTCCCTTCCGATATCTTTTGGTTTTACGGTACGGAAGGATTTGAGCCGGCGTATAGCCGTGGAAAGTGGATTGATGTATACGTATTTATCCACTACATTCAAGAGGGGAGGGGATTGCCCGTCGGAGGTGAAATCGTCTTTGCATTATCTGGGTATTCCTTTGAATCTGGTGGTTTATGTATGGAGGAATCAGCGATGGAATGTCTATCTCTCCGGAGGCTTTATGATGGAGAAGGGTTTGCAGGCCGTGCATAGCGGTTATATCGCCGGAAACGGAACGACTATCTCTAAGAGCAAAAAGGAGGGCATCCACGGTATGCAATGGTCCGTGAATGCCTCGGTCGGTGCCGCTTATCGTTTCTATGGGGATTGGAGTCTCTATTTCGAGCCTCGCTTCTCCCATTATTTCGACTGTGATCAACCGGCTAGTATTCGTACAGACAAGCCGTTGGGATTTGGGTTGAGCGCAGGTATACGATATGCTTTTTAATGATTAAATCTATTATAATTATGCGGAAACTTTTTTATTGGGCGTTTGCCTTTAGCCTTTGCGTCTTAATGGGATGCAAGGATGATGGAGTGAGAATGGAGGTCGTGCGGTATGCTATCAACGAACCGGTATTCATGTCGATCTCCGAGTTTCGGAATTCAGTGAAGGTGACGGATGAGGTGGTGCCAATCACCAAGCGGGGTAAGATCTGTTTCTATAAGGATTACCTGTATATTTCTTCCCCGGATAAGGGCATCCATATCGTGGATAACAGGAATCCGGCATCTCCCCGGATAGCGGGCTTTGTAGAGTTGATCGGTAACGAGGATCTCTCGATCAAGGATGATAAATTGTATGCGGATTCGTATGTGGATCTGGTCTGGTTCGATATCTCCGATCCGGAGAGACCTGAATTGGAAGGTCGTGTGGAGAACGCTTTCCGTTATGCGCTTCCGACCATAGAGAATGGCTATGGGTTCGATTATAATATGTGTTATTCGGAAGAAGCGAGAGCGAAAGGTGTCGTGGTTGGTTGGGAGCCGAAGGAACGGGAGGAAACCATTTACCATTATCCGAGTTATGGCGGTGATCTGATGGCGAACGATGCGGCGCCGGGTACTTCCACGCAGGGCGTGAACGGATCTATGGCTCGTTTTTCTATTTATGGTAAGTACTTATATACGGTAGAACAGAATATCATGTGTGTTTTCGACCTGTCTGGAGACAAGCCTGTCTTGACGACAAACGACATTTGGTTGCAACGTGGTGTCGAGACTCTTTTCAACTATAAAGATAAGATGTTCATGGGAACTCCGACCGGCATGTTGATCTATTCGCTGGAAGATCCGCTAGCGCCTAAGTATCGTTCTTCCGTAAGTCATGTCTTTGGTTGTGATCCGGTTGTCGTGGAGGATGACTTAGCGTATGTGACCGTGCATTCCGGAAATACTTGCGGGCAAAATACCAATGAACTGATGCTCATAGACGTGAGTGATGTAGACCAACCGAACTTGCTGGTTACTTATGGCATGAAATGCCCGAAAGGACTAGGTATCGATAACGGTACTTTATTCCTCTGTGACGAAGGGTTAAAGGTCTTCAACGCGAAAGATCCTATGACCTTGCTGGCTAATCAGCTTGTTCATTATGCAGGTATGGAGGGTTACGATGTAATCCCTTTTAAGAATACCTTGATGATGATCGCCGATGATGGCCTTTACCAATACGATTATTCCAATTTACAGGCGATATCTCAGTTAAGTAAATTGCCAATGGGCGAATAGAGTTTAATATTCCTCTTCGCTATTCGCTTCGCAAGGTGTTTACCGGATTGCGGGATGCCGCCTTATAACTATGCCTGCTTACGGTCAGTAGCGTAACCATCAATACGATACCGCCGGATAGCAGGCTTGTTTCTATGGAGTACGTTCACGAAAATTCGCTACTTTTTATGTGTTATTTATGCGAGAATGTAAATAAAATGAGCTTCCTACTTTGATGTTATAATATTTATTCTGATCTTGCGGATGTTATTGTGTTTGATAAATTAAAATCTAAAACTATTATTATGAATCATTTTAACAATGTGCACGGACTAAAAGGATGCATTCGTTGTTTGACTTTAAAAAACGTGCTTTTAGCTCATTTTTTATTGGCTTTTTCAGTGGCAGGTAGTGTTTCCGCCGAGGTTTTGCCTGCATCTTATTTAAATGGCATTGAACAACAATCCCGGAAAGTTGCAGGACGTGTTTTGCAAAGAGTTGATAACGAGCCGGTCATTGGTGCTAATATTGTTGTGACAGGTACAACAATCGGTACAATTACAGATGTGGAGGGACGTTTCTCATTGGACAACTTGCCGGCAAATGCCCGTACGCTTACCGTATCTTTTGTTGGCATGACTTCGCAAACGCTTCCGATCAAATCAGAGATGATGATACTTCTGGAGGATGATTCGGAAACATTGGATGAGGTGATGGTCGTGGCCTATGGTACGGCTAAGAAAAGTACATTTACTGGATCTGCCAGTTTGCTGAAGTCTGAGAAGATAGAGGCTCGTCCTGTTACATCGGCAACTTCAGCTTTGCTAGGATCTACGCCGGGTGTGCAAGTAGCCTCAGCCAGTGGTCAGCCCGGTTCAGATTCGGATATCTATATTCGCGGATTGGGTTCTATTTCTGCGACGAATACCCCTTTGATTATACTTAACGGCATGCCCTACGATCAGAGTATCAGTAGTATCAATCCCAGTGATATAGAGAGTATGTCTGTCTTGAAAGATGCTTCATCTGCGGCTCTGTACGGCGCACGAGGTGGTAATGGTGTTATCCTGATAACCACCAAGACGGGTAGTAAGGATCGTATGTCGGTGAATGTGAAAATCAACCAAGGATTCACGAATCGGCAAAGTCAGGATTATGAACGATTGGGCGTGAATGATTATTTGAAAGTATATTGGGAGAGCGCACGCAACCAGTTGATAAGTGGTGGTGCGTCACCAGAGCAAGCGGGAATGGCAGCCGCTCAAAACTTGATTTCAGGAACGCTGGGCTTCAATCCGTTTAACGTGCCGGACGATCAGGTCGTGGATGCGAACGGTGTGCTTAACCCGAACGCTACGTTCATGTGGGCGGATGATACCGATTGGGAAGACGCTATCCAGCGCACGGGCAGCCGTACGGATATAGGCGTGAGCGTGAGCGGAGGTAATAATAAGTCGGATTATTATCTTTCCGCCGGTTATCTGACGGAAGGTGGTTATATCATCGGATCGAAGTTCGACCGATATACCTTGAATACGAATGTAAACTCGCAGATCACCTCGTTCTTGAAGATTGGCGGTACGCTCTCCGGGAATATCAGCAAGGCGGAAGGGCAGCAGTCGCAAGCTTCGGGAAATAACAACAACCCTTTCCGATTCACTCGCTATATCGGACCGATTTATCCGATCCATGTACACGATCCTCGTACCAAAGAATATGTGCTGGATGCCAATGGCAATAAAGTGTACGACTTCGGTCAGGCCTATACGATCGAGGAGGGTGTGGAAGCGCCTTCGCGTGCGTATATCTCTGGTAATAACCCGGCTATTGAGTTGCAAAATATCAGCAACGGATACAAGCGGAATCAATTGAACGCGAAATTGTATGCAGAGATCCGTTTCTTGAATGATTTTAAGTTTACGGTGAACGGAGCCGTGGGAACAAGCTCTCGTTTAGGGCATTCGGCCAGTATCTATTATCCGGAGAAGACTGAGGTGGGGTCGAGCACGAAGACCGTTTCGTTTGAGACAACTTGGACGTTCAACCAATTGCTCTCCTATACAAAGAATTTCGGCAACCACCATGTCGATGTCTTATTAGGACATGAGAGTTATGATTATGAGTACAATTACCTGAAAGGCTCTATGCAAAACCAGACCATCCATAATGGCAACTTTGAGTTCAGCAATTATTCGGTGCCGGACGAGCAAGACTCTTATACGAATACCTACAAGACGGAGGGATTCCTTGCCCGTGCGAACTATGACTATAACAGCCGTTATTTCCTTTCTGCATCCGTACGCCGTGACGGATCCTCCCGCTTTTATAAGGATTCCCGTTGGGGTACATTCTTCTCGGTAGGAGCTGGTTGGCGTATTGACGAGGAGCGTTTCATGGAAGATCTTGATTTCATCGATTTGCTGAAGTTGCGTGTCGCTTACGGTGAGGTGGGTAATGATGCCATCGGTAGCTACTATGCTTGGCAAGCGGCTTACGAGCAGGCCATGAACGGATTGGAGGCCGGTTATATCCAGCAACGTGTCGTTCGTAATAAGGATTTGCAATGGGAGGTGTCTCGCAATGGCGACGTGGCTTTGGAGTTTGAGTTGTTTAAAAGTCGTTTGTCGGGTAGTATAGAGTATTTCGATCGTCGTTCCAGTAACTTATTGTTCTCGATCCCGCAAGCTCCGGATACGGGTGCTACTAGTGCATATAAAAACGCAGGTACGATGTACAACCGGGGTGTGGAGGTTGATTTGAACGGAAAGGTCATCCAAACAAAGGATTGGACGTGGTCTGTGGGAATTAACGCTACATGGTTGAAAAATCGGATTACCTCTTTGCCGGTAGAACCTTATAACAGCGGAGTACATCGGGTGGAAGAGGGCCATTCGCGCTATGAGTTTTATCTTCGCCAGTGGGCGGGAGTAGACCCTGCTACCGGAAACTCTATCTATGTGCCGGATCCGGAACTGACGGTGGAGTCTGTCGACCTTGTAGAGGTGGATGGAAAAACATATACGACTAACGTGAATGAGGCCATTTATGATTGGGCCGGAGAATCTACACCGAAGGTATCGGGAGGTCTTAATACGAACGTATCTTGGAAGAATCTTTCTTTAAGCCTGTTGTTTAACTTCCAGCTAGGTGGCAAGATGTATGATGTAGGATATTCCGATTTGATGACACAGCCTTCAGGATCCGCATCCTTGACTTCCAACAAGCATGTGGATATCTTGAATCGTTGGCAGAAACCGGGCGATGTCACGAATGTGCCTCGCATCGAGGATTTCGCAGATACGAATATGAATGCGGGAACTTCTACTCGTTGGTTGATCAGCTCGAATATGTTGGAGTTGGCTTCCGCTACTTTGAGCTATGATCTGCCGAAGCAATGGCTGGAGAAGGTTTCCATGCAAGGACTCCGGGTATATGCGTCAGGAGAGAATCTATTCTTGCTGACGAAACGAAAAGGTATTTTCCCTCGTTCAAACATATTCTCAGGATATAGTGGTAATGCGGATGTTTATTTGCCTGCGAGAGTATTTACTTTTGGTTTGAATCTTACTTTTTAAATCATGTTCAATATGAAAAATATATATATAGTAGTGTTGCTATCTCTTGTGGTATTATTCAATGGCTGCAGGGAGGATTTTTTGGAGACAACTTCCACACAAACGGTGGATGAGCAAGCAGTGTTCAATGATACCCAATCGGCTATGTTGGCTGTAAATGGCTTGCATAAATTGATGTGGACGGGTGATCTGTCTAGTTCGGCTTTTTATGGCGGTTACGATATGTTGATGATTTGGTATGAGGTGATGGGGGATGATTTGGTATATACGTACAGCAATGCGCAGTTCCAAAAGCAGGCTCAATGGTCGAGCCATCGGAATGCGACGATCGGTAGCGCGACCCATTTTTATCGCTTGTTGCAATATTTTATCTCTAACAGTAGTATGATTATCGATAATATCGATGCTGCGGAAGGTTTGGAGAGCGAGAGGAATTATATCAAGGGACAAGCCCATTTTTACCGGGCTTTCGCCTATTTCACGATGGTACAGATGTATGGCGGCCGTTATAAGGCAGAGGGCGATAACACGCAATTGGGTGTGGTAATTCGTAACGATAACTCAACGGAGCCGAGAGCGAGAGCTTCTGTAGAGGAGGTGTATACGCAGATCAATGAGGATATCGACTTGGCGATCCAATTATTGGGTGCTACGGAGGAGAAACGGACTAATAAGTCGCATATTGATTTGCACGTGGCTCGCGGTTTGAAGGCTCGTATCTTATTGACGCAAGGTAAATGGTTGGAAGCGGCTGAAATGGCTAAATTGGTCGTTGATCTATCAGGAGCCAAATTGCAAGATGATACCTATACGACATTGAATGATCGTTTTAGCGATCAATCAAATACAGAATGGTTGTGGGGATCGAATCCTTTGTTGCAGCAAGCTCCGAACTTGACTCACTTCCATGGATATATGTCGAATGAGATCATTTCGTATAATGGCAATACCCCTCGTGCGATTTATAATAAGTTATACGACAAGATCAGTGATACCGATGTGCGTAAAGGAATTTGGTTTCCGAGGGCGACCGATCCCAATACTCTTCCGCGACCGATCCGGGCGGAGTGTAACAGTAAAGCGTATGCTAATTATATGGCCAATAAGTTTATCGTATCGGATCCTACGACGAAAGGTGGCCGGGATGTTCCTTTCATGCGCTTGCCGGAGATGATGTTGATCATGGCGGAGGGATATGCACGTGCTGGGGAGCCAGGCAAAGCGGCTCAGGCTCTTTATCCGCTGGCAAGTCATCGGGATCCGGAGTATACATTGTCTACGAAAACGGGCGAAAACTTGATCGAAGAGGTGATGACTCAACGTCGCATAGAGCTTTGGGGGGAAGGTTTCCGTTGGTTCGACTTGAAACGTTTGAATATGGATTTGGACCGTGGACCGGCTCCTCGTCCTGAGTTTTTCCCGAATGGTTTGATTGAGTATTGGAACAAAGACGCAATGCCTAAAGTGGTGGATCCAGAAGCTTCTAATTACAATATGTATGGAGATGGAACGGTGACGGGTAACGGGAACAGATATCGTCCGGCCGGACATAGGGATTGGCAATGGGCTATTCCTGATAAGGAGACTCAACTGAATCCGCTTTGCGAACCGAATCCATAAAGTAAATAAATAGTTATGAGAAGATTTTTTTTAATGTGCCTGTTGCCAATCTTCTTGGCGACAGGTGTTTTTGCTCAACCACAAGCGGATGAGTATCCTTATGATTTGACGTATTTCTTACCGGAAGGTTCTCAGGTTTATGACCCTCAGGTTCCTACCCCGGAAAAAATCTTGGGATTCCAGCTTGGAGAACAACATGCCGGATGGGATCAAGTAGTGGAATATATGAGAACATTGGCGCGATGCAGCGACCGTGTCACGATTAGGGAGACGGGGCGTACCTATCAGCACCGTCCTTTTATAGAGGTCGTGTTTACTTCGGCCGAGAACCAAAAGAATATAGATCGACTGAAGGAGGAGCACTTAAAGTTGAGCGACGTGGCGAAATCGAGAAGCGTAGTGATAGACGACATGCCTGTGATCGTAAGCTTGATTTATAGCATTCATGGAAATGAGGCATCGGGTGTGAACGCTTCGTTGGCTGTTGCCTATCATTTGGCGGCGGCACAAGGGCCTGAGATCGAGGAATTACTAGACCAAGAGATTGTCGTGATGACTCCCGGAGCCAATCCGGATGGAATCAATCGGTTTGCGTCGTGGGTGAATTCCTCTAGAAGTTTCACGAATGTTAGCGATATAAAATCACGTGAGTTTACCGAGCCTTGGCCTTCCAGTCGTACGAACCATTATTGGATCGATTGCAATCGCGACCTGCTTATGGCACAACATCCCGAGGGGATCAATGGCTTAAATGGATATTTTGAATGGTTGCCCAATGTGGTCGTGGATCAACATGAGCAAGGGGCGTTACGTCCTTATTATTTCAGTCCGGGACATCCTAAGCGTACCCATCCGTTTACTCCCCAGCTTAATCAAGACTTGACAGCCGAGATTTCTTCTTATACGGCAAAGGCACTCGATCGGATTGGGACGACTTATTATTCGAAGGAGGGTTATGATGACTTCTATTACGGAAAAGGGGCTGCTTATGGAGATGCGCATGGATCCGTTTGCCTGCTATATGAGCAAGGTTCCACGCGCGGACATTTGCGTAATACCCCGAGCGGGGAATGGACCTTTGGCTGGACAATCCGGAATCAGGCCCTAGCCTCTTGCGCTACGCTGGAAGCGGCCAAGGCGATGCGTACCCGTTTGCTGACTTATCAGAAGGAATATTATGAACGTACGGCTTCTGAGGCGCGGAAGGAGGCGGTACAGGGCTATGTGTTCGATACACGCGGATCTAAGTCTGTCGCTTTTCATTTCTTGGAGAATATGGCCCGTCATCATATCGAGGTCTATCAGTTGGCGAAGGACTATCAAGTCGCAGGTAACAAGGAGTTCCAAAAAGGTTCAGCCTATGTCATTCCGGTGGCGCAAAAATACAGTACGATGGTTAAGGTGCTTATGGAGGATTGTTTAGAATATACGGATAGTACTTTCTATGATATCTCTACATGGACGTTCCCGCATGCGTTTAACTTGGAGTGTGCTCCGGTGAAGAGTGTCGCCGGATTGATGGGTGATCGGATTGAGCGAAATGATTTTCCGCAAGGACGGCTCATCGGCGGGGAAAGCCGGGTGGGGTATGTGTTTGAGAACCGGGAGTTTTATGCGCCTAAGGTAGTCTATGAGTTGCAGCGTAAGGGGATTCGGGTCAGTGCGACCAACCGTCCGTTCCAATTTAAGAACGAAGAGGGAGAATGGACGATGGGCTATGGTACCTACCAGGTATTGACGCATAATCAGCCGCTTCCTTCGGATGTGCTCTATGCGACATTGGATGAGTTGGCGAAAAATACGGGAGTGGATATCTATTCGGCCAACACGGGATTGATGGCTGATGTGGATTTTGGCAGCCCGGCTTTTAAACCATTGGAGCAGCCGAAAGTGGCTATGTTGGTAGGACGTGGCGTAAGTATCCCGGAATCGGGTGAGATTTGGTTCTTGTTGGATAAGCGTTTTCAGATGCGTCCGGTATTGATAGAGAACCCGTCTTTGACAGGCAAGGACTTGAAGGCTTACAATGTTATCATTTTGGCTAATGGTGTTCCAAATCTAACTAAGGGTACCGAGACTGCCTTGAAGGAGTGGGTTGCTGCCGGAGGAGTGTTGATCGCTACCGGAAAGGCTAGCGCATGGGCTAGCAAACAAGGGCTTATCTCTTTAAAGACAAAGGAAACATTGCTTGAAAAGGCGGACAGCTTATCGGTTTATCGTTCTTTTGCGGATAAGGCGGAAGCAAAAGCCGGAAAGTTGATCAAAGGGGTAATTCTGAACTGTCATTTGGATAAGACGCATCCGCTAGCTTGGGGACTTGATCAAGATGAGATCGCTGTTATAAAAACGAATGATATCATTTTCCAGAAAGATAGGGATCCATATGTTTCGCCTTTATATTATACCAAGAAGCCCTTGTTGTCGGGATTCTTGTCGGCGGATAATGCGAACCTATTGAGAGAGGAGCCTGCTATAATGGTGAAACCTTATAGAAGCGGTAAGGTGATTGTTTTTGCTGATGATATGAATTTCCGTTCTTACTTCTTTGGAACTAGTAAGTTGTTCATGAATGCGTTGTTTTATAACAAATGTATGTAGTTGTCGGATGAGTACGCAACGAAATATATTGTGTCTCATGGCTCTTGTTTTATCAGGAGCCATGGAATTTGCCAATGCTTGCACGTCGGCTATCATTTCTGGCAAGGTAACACCTGACGGACGTCCGATTATGTGGAAAAATCGCGATGCGGAAAACTTGAAGAATTGTGTGCGGTCCCATTTATCTCGCTCGTTCCATAATCCTTTGATGGGTATCGACTTGAAAGATGGAAAACATAATAAGCCAGAGACTTCCGGTTGGTTTGCGGAGCAGGATTTTATCGCTCGTAGAAGTACCTCTTGCGCTGTGGCTATTCAAGGTGTACGGCCGGACGAGGATGCTTCGTTCACTACGATGTGGACGGTTATCGGTTACCCACCGGTTACTCCTGCGGTTCCGGTTTGGTTGAAAGGCGCCGATAAGAAGTTGCCCAAGGCGTTAACTGTCGATCAAAATAAACATGCTCCGTTATGTGACGCGTCGAACATGCTTCGAGATAAGATTTACAGTTATCATCGGGGGACGAATACGGAAAGTTATTTCCATTGGGAATTACTTTTCAATCTAAGCGGCAATGGGTATATGCAGCAAACCGAGCGATTGGAGGAGGAGTTATTCGAACGTTTTTATTCCTCCATCGAAACGTGGCGATCAAGGTCGGTAATTCCCGAGGAATTGGTTTTCAATTTGTATGATGATTGTGATGCATTCCTTGATGAGAAGACACTGAGGTGAGTATCCAAAATATTCCTTTTCGCTATTCGCTCTGTAAGGCATTTACCGGATTGCGGGATGCCGCCTTATAACTATGCCTGCTTACGGTCAGTAGCGTAACCATCAATACGATACCGCCGGATAGCAGGCATGTTCCTATGGATATGTTTACCCGATATACGAAATTCTCCAGCCAACAACTCAGCGAATACCACGTGATAGGAACGGCAATTGCGAAAGCGATCCCTACCCAGCCGATAAACCGACGATTTAATAGATACAAGATCTCCCCGGCCGTAGCCCCGTTTACCTTACGGATACCGATTTCTTTCGTACGCTGCTGGATGGCATAGAGAGCCATGCCGAATAATCCGAAGGCGGTTAGCAGGAGGCTGATGATCGAGTACATGATGAGCAAATGTGCCAGTTCGATCGTTTTTCGGTTAGATAACATAAATTCCTCGTATATATCTTGATATTCGAAAGGTACGTTGGGGTTGATCTTTTCCCATGTTTGTTGCAGTAAAGCTAGAGCCTCGGCTCTGTGCTCCTTTTTCAGTCGGACTTGGACGAGGTTATAGGGGGGAGTATGCGTTAGGTAGGTCAAGCTAGGGTAAACCTCTTGTCGTAAGGTTCCTGTATATAGATTCTCCACGATCCCTGCTATAATCGCTATCGGTTCTCCCTCCTTTTCCATCTTCCCGAATTCAGTGTCGTAAAGGCGGACAGGCTTACCCACGGGATTCTCGCCTTTGGGCACGAGCAAACGTGCGTATTGTTCGTTAATATAGACGGGTGTGCTGTATTGTTTTAGAGCCTCTCGCTCTGAGAGTCCTTGAAGAATGTTTATCTTCATAACCTTTAGGAAAGTACTATCACCTTCGTATTGGCCTAGCGTATAATTTAGTTCGTTTCCGTTTTCGTCTTTCAAGACCATTGTCCGCAAGTTGAACTGTATGATCCCGCTTTTCGAAAGGCACATCTCTTCTATGGAAGGATAACGCCGGATCTCTTCAGAGAAGGTCTGTATATGGTTCCCACTCCAGTCGGCTATTTCGATGAGATCTCGGTAACGTTCACCGCTTGTCTGAGTGAGCGTTAGTTGCTGCCGTACGATCAGCGTGGCGAATACCAGAGCTATTGAGATGGCGAATTGTAAGATGGAGAGCCCGCCTATGATTGTCCGCTTCCGGGTACCGGTGGTGAATGATTTATACTCGGAATGGGAAAGGGAGTTGATCTTATGGCTCATATATAATGAGGGGATAATGGATAGAGCTAGGATGAGTGCCACGATCACAGGTAAGACCTGTCCACTGAAGAAAAATCCCAAGGAGATACGTCCGGAAACGATCCGGTTGAAAGCCGGCAGGAAATCCAGTGTAAGTAATAAGGATAAAAAGAAAGCGATCAGCACGGTAAGGAAAGTATCCAAGAATAGCTGGCGATGGATTTGCCCAGCCGATGCTCCCATCACTTTCTGGGTGTAGATCATCTTTACCTGTTGCAAAATGCGGGAGAAACTTAGGTTGGCATAATTGAAACAGGCGATCACGAGGATTAGGATGGCCGAGAACAAACCAACGTACAGTAAGTCTTTCTGGTTTCGGTGGATATAGGGGATGTATTCTTGTGTATAGGTTTGCTCTTGGAAATAACTCTCTTGGAGGGTATAGAAATAATACTGTCCGGTTCCGTTGAAAGTAGGTACCTTATCATCCTTTAGTTTTTGAGTGAACGTATCGATGTTGAAGAGATCGTTTACCAGTAATAAGGTAGGGCCGCCATTGAATTGGGAGGTAGTGCCTGCCAATGCGTTGAACTTCAAGAATGATTGAGGGTACTCTTTGATAACGGCGGCGACCTCGTAGGTAATCGTCTCGTTCTCATAAGCGTACTTTGCCAAGAAGGTTTTACCGATAGGATCCTCGTTCCCGAAGAATATCTTCGCTTGGTATTCGGTCAACGCAATTGCGTTTGGTTGGGTTAATGCCTTGTTTATATCTCCTGCCATTACCTTGTAAGGGAAAAAGCGAGGAAAGGAGGGATCAGCTCTGACGATCGAGATTGGGTCGAAGCGCTTTTCTCCTATCGTGATGGAGGCGGCATTCTCTATGTTCAGTCGTAAATAATCCTCAACTTCCGGGTATTGGTCTTTTAGCTGCACAGGGATCGGCCCTTTAATAAAAGATACTTTCTCTCCGGAGGTCAAGGGAGAGTCTTGTGCCATATAGATGATATGCGACTTATTGGGATTATGGGCTTCTATCCTAGATTCATAAATGACGTATGAGATCAGTAGGTTGGTACAAGTGATGCCTGCCGCCAGGCTCAATAAGGAAATGACGGCGAACGTCTTGTTTCGCCACCAGCTACGGAATATAAGTTTTAGAGATATGGATTCCATGGTTTTATCTGTTTGTTGGTTCAAAGCTATCCGGTTGCGTGGAATATGGCAAATAAAATCGGAGGAAACGATCGTAAAGAACTGGATTTGTCTAAATATTGGACACTGAGACCCGGGAAAAGATCGTATCTTTGCGTACGAAAAAAAGAGGAGGCTTAATGCGTGACGCGAAGATTATAGTCGTAGATGACAATGAGGCGATATTGAGAAGTCTGCGGACGGTCTTGTCCCATGAGTTTAAGACGATCGTTACCGTATCATCTCCCGTATTATTGCCTGCCCTTTTGCGGAATGGAGATGTGGATTTGGTTTTACTGGATATGAACTTCGGCACTGGAAAGCAAGGCGGAGGGGAAGGACTTTTCTGGTTGGATCGTATCTTGGAGCTTAAGAATCCTCCGGCCGTTATCTTGATAACCGCTTTTGGGGATATCGAGTTGGCTGTATCTTCCCTTAAAAAGGGAGCCACGGACTTTATCGTGAAACCTTGGGATAACGAGAATTTGATTCAAGCACTTACCCACGTCTTGGAACGTCGTGCGGAATCAGATGAGAGAGAGATTTCCTCTGTGGCAGAATCTCTAGTCTCCCATCCTTGTACGTTGGAGGATATGGAGCGGCAGTTTATCGCCGAGGTATTGAAAGAAAAGAAAGGGAACCTGACGCTTGTGGCTCAACAATTGGATATTAGCCGCCAGACCCTTTATAATAAGATGCGGAAATACGGGTTGTAGATTATAAGGAGAGTAACCATGGTTAACCGGAATTTATACCTGAAGATTATAGGGAGCGTTTCCTTAATCGTACTTTTTGCGTTACTTGGATCTGTATTGTTGATAACCGGTATTTCTTATTTTTTATCCTTTGTATGTCTGTGTGTTATCCTGTTGATAACTCTGTTGCTAATCCAGTGGATAAACGGTACAAATCGTAAGATCGCTATTTTCTTCGAGTCGGTTCGTAATGGGAATACAACTTTGCGATACCCGGATAAAACGAATGATCCCTTTGTAAAGGACTTATATGCGGAAATGAATCGGATTATCCTCCTATTCAGTCAAAACCAGAATGAGATGGAAGAGAAGCGCTTGTATTACGAGAGCATCTTGCGGGTACTGACGCATGAGATTCGTAATTCGATTACGCCAATCCGTTCCTTATCTGCTGATCTGTTGAAATATTCCGATACATATACTCCGGAGCAATTACGGGAAGGTTTGGAGGTTATTCATGGGCAAGCGAAAAATCTATCCGCTTTCTTGGATTCCTACCATCGTCTGACGCATCTTCCGGAGCCGGAAAGAACCGAGGTGCCTATAACCTCTTTATTTCGGAAGATGGAACGGTTGTTGTGTGCCGAGGCGGGTAGCGACCGTATTCGTTTCTCCTCTGCGGAAGCTTTAACGGTACATGCGGACCAAAACTTGATTGTGCTGGCTCTGATTAACTTGATCCGTAACGCATTACAGGCGATAGAGGGGCAAGCGGATGCCATCGTCTCCGTAGAAGCCTTGGAGGCTGATGGTAGGGTATATATAACTATAACAGACAATGGCCCCGGCATTTCTCCGGAACTATTGTCTGCTATTTTTACGCCTTTTTTCTCTACGAAGTCCGGTGGTAGCGGCATCGGTCTCAGTATCTCCCACCGCATAATGCGATTGCATGGCGGCGATTTAACCGTTGATTCCTTGCCTGGTGTCCGTACCGAGTTTCGTATGACGTTCTAGAATATGACTTTCTTGATTTTTTCAACAATCAAGTTGAAAGGCTCGGCTTTTACATGGCTGCATATTCTCACAACGTCTCGTTTTGTGTAACCTCCTATTAATTGGCAAATAACGAAGCTTTTCTTTGTTAAGTTTTTTGTTAGCATAGAGTCTTCTAAAGGAAATGTATATTGTGGATTATAGTTTTTGGAAGATATCATAGCTAGGTAAAAGAAATCTTCAGCTGCTTGCAAATCATCGTTTGAGATGACAATAGCCATGTGAGGTTTGGTTATTCCATTAGGAAATAGATAATTGACTTCTACAACATCTCGTTGATGTATTTTCATTCGATGAGATATTTGGATATATATGCAGCCATGGATTGTCTGGAATGGGCTAGAAATAAATCTTTCTCATTCATAGAACTGAAAGGTTGGCTATCGCTTTTCCTTTGGTTGGAAATGTTGTGTTTAGCCATCTTGGGCGACGAAACATTTCTAGTTGGTCTGGTTTTTGTCGTTCTCATATCTTTTGTTTTTATGTTATTGGCAAATATACGTATTTATTTCAAAAGATCTCCTGTTTAAATGGAAAAAGAGATTATGGCCAAAGCTTATGGTATGACTATAGCTTTGGCCATAATCTCTTATAAGATTGTCTGATCAATACCCCAACTCAAATGGTTGTTCTACGGCAGGTACGCCTTCGGACATCCATTTAGGCATCTTCTCCTTTTTTAGGTAATGGTTGAAGAATTGGAACATGCGGCGTTGGAAATCGATGCGGTTTGCCATATGCATCGGCCAATGCGGTTCGCCTGTATAATTTAGTAACCAGCAAGGTTTACCTAACCGTTTCATGGCAACGAAATACTCGATACCTTGGTACCAAGGCACATGACCATCGGCATCGTTGTGCATGATCAATATTGGGGTCTGCACCTTATCCATCGTGAACAACGGCGAGTTTTCCAGATAACGAAGCGGAGAACTCCATGGCGTAGCTCCTAAACGGCTTTGTGTATGCTCGTATTGGAAAGAGCGGGCCATGCCGGAACCCCAACGGATACCGCCATAAGCGCTAAACATATTTACGACAGGCGCCCCAGACTCGATAGCGGAGAATAAATTCGTGCGAGTCGCTAAATAAGCTACTTGGTAACCTCCCCAGCTATGTCCTTGCGCACCGATCCCTTTTTCGTCGATATATCCTTTGGCGATCATCATGGTGATACCCGGCATCAAGCAGTTATAGCAGCTTTCTCCCGGATAACCATCTACATAGCGAATGTCCGGGTTGAAGATGACATATTCGTTGCTATTGTATAAGTGATAATCGATCGTAGAACGATGCGGTTCCGGCATACGGTAATTATATAAAGTCTCCGAATTCCGCTCGTAGAAGTTTACCATCATCGGGTACTTCTTGTTCGGATCAAAATTCGCCGGCTTATAAACGACACCTTCCAGTGGACGGCCGTCCAAGGAAATCCATGATACCAACTCGGCGGTACCCCAGATAAAACCTTCCTGCTGTTTGTCTCCATGCGTCAATTGCACGGATTTCTTGAACGCCAAGGTCGAATAGTGGATATCCGGGTATTGCTGGAAGGTTTCCATCGTATAGATCACGTCATCCGTATTCTTCGCCTTGTTGATAGATCGCAGCATATAATTACCCGCCAGCAAAGTCTTCGGGGCGGCAGGAGCGGAGAGGCGTGCGTTGTAGAATCCGTATCCTTTTGTGGCCTCGTTGAATCCTTTTAATAATTGCAGTTTGCCGAGGTCGATAAAGCGAGCCTCTTTATCCAGTTGTTCCAAGCGGTAGGAAAGTTTCTCCTTCCTTCCGTTCACGGTCAGGTTGATCGGTGGGGTGGCCGCGGTCGGATCGAATTTCCAGATGTCGTAACGATCATAGATCAAGAGATTTTGATCATTCGCGGTCCAGCCGGCGGCTCCATGCGCATAAGGATAATCGGGAACGTCGTTCTCCTCGTCCCAAGCCGGGAAGCTTTCCGGAGTGGTTAGGCGATATCGCTTACCTTCCGCCAAGGCGATCGTGTACCAGCAGCTATCCGTCTCGCCATACCAATATGCATATTTACCTTGTGGGGAGAGGCGGAAACGGCCATAATCCGCTTGGGCGATTTGCTTGCGCTCCCCGTTATCCAACGATACGGTATAATAGTCGCTGCGTGTGCGGGCCTCCCACATGGAAGACAAAGAATAGGGACGGGAAGTGGAAAGGAGCGCCAAGGGTGCGTCACCCTCATTACCCAATTGGATATTCGGTAATTCCTCATTCGCCAATTGGAAGATAGAGCCGTTGCCCAGATTATAAACCGCTTGATAGCTTTTCTTTAAGCCTTTTTCCTTGTTATAATTCTGTACGGTATATTGTACGGGCTCATCCCAACTCCAAACCTGTACGTTCGGACGATTCTCGGCTAGTTGGGTCGTGTCTTTTTGCCTCGGCTCCGGTGAGGTACCGAAGAATAGGCGGGAAGCGGACTTCGAGAATTGAAGCATCCCGTTCTCATTGATTACCCATTCAGCGGGGAAAGCCTTGTTTCCACGGGTGGCGATTTCTTTTGCGGGAGCGTTATGTTCGGATAGCCATAAACTTAACGCTTTGTAAGAAGAATCTTTGTCGGCGCAATATAAGAAAGCTAGCCGTTCCCCTTTCTCGTCGAACGTGGTTTGTTTGAATACGCCTTTTCCCTCTTTGATGAGCGCCGGACTTCCTTTCTCTGGATTCAAGGTGAATATACCTGCTTCTCCTTCCGCCGCGCTCGTGTAATATAGCATACCGCTTTTCTTGGCGAATTGGAAATCCGTTACGGTCGGGAACTGGAAGGTCTTGCTTCCATCCAGCGAACGGACGTACAAAGTGGAGTCCTTCCGGCCTCTTTGATAAGCGATCCAATCCGCCTTGTCCGCTAATTTGAAGGTTTTGAGGGAGTCTATCGTCTCCTTTTTACCGGCGACGGAATAGATTACCAAGGTGTTCATCGGCATCTTGTCCTCTTTCGTCTTCAATACTTTCAGGGAATCTACCGTAGACTTTCCGGGTGTTTGCGTGACAACCAGATAACCCGAGGAAGCGGAGAACGCGAACTTATCGGCCGGAGAAAAAGTGGCGGTCTCTTGCCCTTGGGCCGCATACAAATAAACGGTAGCGTCACCTTCCCAAGGTTCCATCTTGCAGGCTACCCATCTTCCATTGTCCGAGATTTCCCGGTCTGTGATTCGTTGCCAAGTGACTAGGTCATCGATTGTCAAGCTTTTAGAGGCGTTTTGTGCGAAGGCCGGGGAAAGACTTCCCAGACATGCTACAAAAGCCAAGTACTTTAAGTGTCTCATCGTGGTTGTATATTGATTTTGAAGCAAAGATAATGGCTTTATCAGAATCTTTATTGCTTTTGACTGGATTTTGCTTCTGGAAAAACACGTACGTGTTTCCGAGAAAACATGTACGTGTTTTTTGTAAAAGTCGTACGTGTTTTCTGGACAAGGTAATGGCGTTTTTAATGTATTGATTATCAGTGTCCTTTTTGAGCGTTCTAATGATCGCAGTTATAAGCGGCTTACAATGGGCATTATAAAGGTGTTACAATGCCTATTGTAAAGACCTTATAATGGGCATTGTGGTGATAGGAAATTCCTTTGGTCAACGGTAGGAAAAAAGGTTTGTAAGTGGTTAGTTATTCACTTCCCAAGCCGTAAGTTATTCACTAGGTATAGCCGTAAGTTATTCACTCGACAAGCCGTTAGTTATTCACTTGGGAGACCCAAAACAGGGCAGTTTATATTGAATATGTTATTTATTGTAGGAAGATTTTTAGTAAGCCTTTATTCAATGTACGCACGTACATTATATTATATACATGAAAATGAACGGTGAAAACGATCGTTTAGATTAGTCTTTTGCAAAGGTACGCGTTTCTTTGACACTTGCAACCCTTCCTTGCTATTTTTTTTGCCCCTTATCGGCTTTCTTATCAATAGAATAGCCTATCCTTTACGAAACAACCGATTCGGCAGACGAACCTCTCTTTTTCCTCCTTTAAAAACGCAATATCTAAACGATCGTTTAAACTAGTCGTTTCGGTATAGACGAAGGATGATTAAGGATTTGATAGATATTCAATTAACACTATTATTAATATTTAAATTTTCGATTTATGAACAGAAAGATTTCTACATTGTTTACGGCGGGTCTGCTGATGGCGGGTTCGTTGTGCGGTAGTGCTTGGGCGCAAAGTTCTATTCAGCAATTGGCTGGCTTTGTGAATGGACAGGGGACGTTTACCGCAACGCCTGCTACGGAATTGAAGGCTGGACACCAGTATGTATTTGTTAATGATCAGACGAATAATGAGGCTTATGGTCATGAGCTATCGGGTAGCACCATTACAGAGTCTACGATAGGATTATCTACGCCTCTTGCTGATAATGATGATGTTAAACAGTATGTTTGGACTGTTGGCATAACTGAATCTCCGAAAGGCTTCTTCTCTTACAATTTTACGAATGTTGAGACAGGAAAGCTTTTAAGGGTTAATGTCGGCTTTACGGCTATAGAGAAAAACACGAAAGTAGAGGATAAGAATACGAATAAGGATTTCGTATTTGATGGATCTTCTGTTTCTGCTCTTACGGGAGGTGCATATTCTGGCACGAATAACAATTTGTATATTTATTCATCTTCTACTCCTCTCAACGGCTTGAATTGGGGTAGTAATGTGTCAACAGTATCTACGACGATTGCGGCTCCGCATTTGAAATAATTAAAGTGGGGAAAATGTGGGTAAAAAGAAAAATGCAGAAAAACACAGCAATATAACTATAT